>CAVWTH010000006.1:0-72951 GCA_963757675.1 uncultured Verrucomicrobiae bacterium
CCGCCTCCGTCAGTTCCGGCGGTCTCGATTGATCGCCGAGCGCCGAAACCCCTATCTCTCCTTGCGAATCAGCCTCCCCAACGCCTCCCGATCCGGCGCCAAAAACTCGGAGATCCGCTGGTGGTTGACGTCGGCGACGATGATTTGGCCGACCTCGGTGTTGACCTCGCTGAAGATGCCGTGAGACCTCATCTTTGCGACCTGGTACTGGTTGTCCTCGGTGGGGGTGACGTAGTGCACCGAGTCCGCCTTGAAGCGGTGCACCAGGAAGAGGTGGACGAGAGTCATTAGGCGCTTCTTGCGCAGTGAGTCCGCAAAGGTGTTCTGGTCGCGTACCGAGAGGATGCTGCGGCCACGCCGGTCGTGGATGGGGGCGAAGATGACGTTGGCGAGCTTCTCCTCCTCCTGGTCGTAGACTCCGAGTTCGAGTAACTCCGAGCCGGCGCGGTGGGGCCGCATCTGGACGCGGAGCCCGCCGGGGAGCTCGTAGTGCCGCGTCCACATCGCCAGCCACTCTTCAAGGAGCTTCTTGGGGACCTCGGTCTGTATCAGGTGCTGATGCTGGGTCGAGCCCTTGCCCATTGCCATGGTCGTCGCCGTGCGCCCCGACGTAGCGGCCAATGCGGCGTCCGCGCGCGGTCCCCCGACGAGGGTCTGGGGCGTGCGGTAGGGAGAATCGATCATGCGGAGTTTTCGTTGCAGGCGGGCGAGGGCGAGCATGCCGTCCTGCTTGAGGGCCATGGTGAACTCCTCGGCGGCGAGGCCGTCGATCTGGTGACCGCCGTAGGTGATGAAGTTGAAGACGAAGCCCAGCTTGCCGAGTTCCTCGGGAAAGCTTCGCATTTCCTCGTCGCTCATGCCGGTGGTGTCCCAACTGAACGACGGCGAGAGGTTGTAGGCGAGCATCTTGTCGGGAAACTCCGAGTGAATCGCCTCGGCGAACTCGCGCGCGTCATCGAGGTTGGCGGTCTTGGTCTCCATCCAGAGGAGGTCGGCGAAGGGCGCCGCCGCAAGCGACTTGGCGATGGCGTACGGAATACCGCCGCGCACCTGGTAGTACCCTTCGGGCGTCCTGGCCGCCTCGCAGTCCCAGTCCACGTCGACGCCGAGTTCGTGCGCCTTCTCGCGGGCGGCGTAGAGCGAGGCGCGCGCGGAGAAGCGCCGCCAGTCGTCGACGCTTGTCTCGACCGGTTCACCTTCGCTCGACCGGAATTCGATCACTTTGGCAACCGCCTCCCCGAAGGTTTTCAGTTCGGCGTCGTCCTCCCAGGCGTCGAGGAAGCGGGCGGTGATCCGGTCGAACATCGCCGCGATCGAGGTCTCTTTCCCCTCCCGCAACGACGCCACGGCTTGGGCGGCCTGCGCCAGAATGCCCCGGCGCTCCAGCCATTCCCGGGCGACGGTGTGCTCTCCGGCCGGTATGGCGTACAGGAGATGGCCGGTGAGTTCGGCGACTCCCAACTCGTGAAAATGCTGGATCAACGCCAGGAAGCATGGCTTGTAAGCTGGCACGTCGGGGTTCGTCGCCCCAACGAGGAAGGGTTGATCGCGTTCGTCGCCGTGACCTTCGATCAGATTGGCGGCGTCGGCGTCAGTGCGGGCGACGATGAGGCCGGGAACGCCCATGACGTCGAGCTGGAAGCGGGCCGCGTTCAGTCGCTTGTGCTGCTCGTCCTGCGGCACAAGCACTTTGCCGCCCTGATGGCCGCACTTCTTGGTGCCCGGACGCTGGTCCTCGATGTGGTAGCCCGGAACGCCGGCTTCCACGAAGCGGCGGATCAGGTTGCGCACGTGTGGATCGCCGCCGTGGCCGGTGTCAGCGTCGGCGATGATGAACGGCCGAAAATCCCTAGCCTTCGTCGCGGCGCGCTGCGCCTCAGTCATCCTCGAACGCAGATACTGCTGGTTGCGATCCGCCGAGAGCAGGGCGCGCACAAGCGTCGCTGCTTCGTCGGGCACCTGGCTGAGCGGATAGCTGGCGAGATCGGGTCCCGGGTCCTCGCTCGTTCCACCCTTGGCGGAGGTCGCCCAGCCGCCGAGGTAGATCGCCTCGATCCCCATCTGCTTCATCGCCACCGCCTGCCCCGGCGAGTACGGGCCAAAGGTAGTGATGCTCTTGCGCTCCGCGAAAAGTTCGCACAAGCGATCGTAAAACGCTGTGGCCGCCTCACGCGCTATCGTGTAGTCGTGGCCGATGGTGCCGCGCTGCTCGACCACTTGACGCGCGGTATACAGGCGAACGATCCCCGCGAATCGGGAGCTGTCGAACCACTCTTGGGTCTCGTTGATTTCCTGTTCGAACGATCTGATAACGGCACTCCTTGGTTCACACAACAAAATCGAGATTCTCGGTGATCCGCGTTCCGTCTCGCTCGAAGGCCTCGATGTAGGACCGGATGCGGGATCTGGCATTGGCGAGATCGTGATTGTTCAGGTTCAGGTTCAGGAGATCGATGTACCAGGGCAACTTGGCGCGATTGGTCACGTAGGTGGCGACGATCTCGCGTGCGATGGGCAGCGTGGTCGTCTTCGAATCGTCGTGGACGTCGCGGTTGCGGGCGGCTAGCAGCTTCTCGTATTCTTCGTCGAGCAGGCGGGCAAAAAGCGCCAAATCGAACGTATCGCCGGCCCTGGCGCCCGTCTTCGGGTCGTCCTCGTTAAGTTGCGCGCCCTTGTGCAGCCATTCCCAGAGGATGCTGACCCGGATCTCGCCGGTCGCCATGTCCTCCATTAAATAGAGCACGTCGTCGTTGCCGAAAAAGTCCGCCGGTTTGAGCGCCGCAGCCTGGAAACCCTGCTCGAAGGCGTTGCCGTACTGCAGGGCGACGCTCAGCAAGTCGCGGGCGCCCCGGACGGTGCGCGGCGCCGGTTCGAGCAGCACCAGCCCGTCGGCGTCCTCCTGCGTGTAGGTGAGTGGTGGGAACTTGCGTTCGAGCTGGTTGTCCACGCCGACTTCCTCCCATACCGGCCGCACGATGTGCACCATCTTCCAGTGCGCCACCCACTTGCCGCTCGCCCCCGCGAGTTGCTCGCGCTCGCCGCCTGCCTTCGCCTTGCGCATGCCTGCGGCGACGCCCGCCGCGGAGCCGACCGGGATGTTGGGCTCCATACCGCCCTGCCACAGAGCGCGGCGGTCGTTCCGATCAGGGGTGTTCACGGCCCGGCGCACGCGGTCCTCGTAATTGCGCATGTAGCCGTAGGTCATGCCGATGGCGTCGATATTGGGGTTGACGAAGTCCGGGTCCCACACCATCGCGTCGGCGACACTGTTGATGTAGTCCCACCGCCCAGTGTTGAAGCCGACGAAGTGGCGGCTGAGGACGGCGCGGATCTCCATCAACTGAAAGGACGCCTCGATCTGCTCGACGAGGACGTAGGCCTTGATCGTGCCTATCGGTAGCCCGAGGTGCTGCTCGAGCGCCGCGAACAGGTCGTTCCACAGCGCTGCCTCCTCGGCGGTCTGGATCTTCGGCAGGTAGAGGACGATCGATGCCCCCGAGTCGCGCAGGCGCTGGTGGTTGTTGACCACGTAGAGCGTGAGATCTACGATCGAAGCAGAAAAGCCGGTGCCGTCCTTCTCGCGCACGTGGCGGTCGTCGAGGTGCAGACCGCGCGCGCGGAAGATCTTGGTGGTGAAGTCGAGCTGTTGGCGCCAGTCGGCGACGATGGGTCGCCCGAAAAAGCTTTGCGCCCACTGGTTCATCTCGGCGGCGACTTCTTCGGCGACGCGCAGGAAGCGTGGGTCTTTGGCGATCGCGAGCTGGAGGTTGCGCTGGTTGTCGAGCGACATGGTATCGACCTGCCCGAGCGCGTCCTCGCCATCGAACATCCAGCCGTCAGCGCCCGAGAGCAGAGCGTAAGCGATGTTGCGCAGGCCGCTCTCGGTGCTCGCCCGTGGCCGAGTGGCCGGCCCGGTGCCTTGGATCCACTGGCGCATCAGATCGGCCGGAATCTCGCTCCCGTCGAAGTTTCCGTCGCGGGCGTCCTGAACGCGGATGCCCGTGCGCGGAATCAGCGCCTGGGGATCGAGGAAGGCAATGCGCTGCCGGCCGCGCTCCCGCGTCAGTCGCCGCACGATGCGCCTTGCCATCAGCTCGCGCCGGTCACGGTTCAGCGGCGCCAGAACTTCCAACGCCTCAAGCGCTGCCGGGGTGTAGACCTCGGGGTACGCCTTAAGCACGCTGTCGCGGTAATCGAGTCTTCGAGTCATCTGCGTCTCGTACCCCAAAACTTATGCTGCCGAGGGATCTGGATCCATTGCGGATAAACGCGCGTTGAACTAAACCGCTGCATTCGTCGAATGCTCTTGACCCCTCCGCAATCTTCACGTTCTTCCGGAAATGTGGGTATATTATAGATCTTGATTCTTTCTTGCTCCAATACAAGAAGTAATAATCTTGAATCTCGATAGCGGAAGTATCGCAAAGTTTCAACGCGAACTGGCGGCGATGGGCTACAAATTCCAATTCGTTTCCCTGGCCGGTCTCCACGCGCTCAATTACAGCATGTTTCAACTCGCACAAGGCTGTCGCGATCGAGGAATGGAGGCGTATGCGGAACTGCAAGAGGCGGAGTTCGCGACTGAAAAGCATGGATACAGTGCGACTAAGCATCAGCACGAAGTGGGCACGGGCCGCTTCGACGACGATGCTCAGATTATCGAACGTCGGCCTATCCTCCACGACGGCGTTGCCAGGTTCAACCGAACACGAACAGTTTCATTGAAGCGGGCAGAGATGGCTTCGTCGCCAGCCGCGGCTTTAACCGACAGCCGCCTGGCCGCGCTTTGCGCAGAGGCCGCACAGCAGGCCTTCGCCAATTACCAAGGGCGTTTTGATGAAATTACTCGCCGCGCGCGAGAGCGTTTTCTAGCTCGTGATCTAAAGGGAAGCTACGCGGATTCGGCCGAGAGGCTTCATCTTTACGGCAACGTGCTGGCGAACCTAACGACACAGATAACGGATCTAACGGGCCCGCGCTTGCGTGAACGCAACGTTTGGACCGCGATCAAAGCCGTTTATTCCTCTCTCGTCGCGCAATCTCGAGCCTGGGAGATTGGTGAAAGTTTTTTCAACTCACTCACCCGGCGCGTTTTTGCAACTGAAGGTGTGGATCAAGCAATCGAATTTGTCGATTCCGATTTCGACGCGCCCCCGACGAGTTCTCCACTCGACGTTCGTCGAATTTACTCCGGAGTAGACCTTCCGGAATTGATCTCAGCGGCGCTAACCGACTCCGAAGCGGGCGGATTCACAGCCGAATGCTGGAACGAGCTGGGTGTCTCGGTGCGCCTGGCGGCGGAGCGAGTCGAGACGGAATTCCCTGATGGCGGCCAGAGAGATTCCTCCAAGGTGCGTCTCGAAATGATTAACCGCGCTTTTTATCGGGGCGGCGGCGCCTACCTTGTCGGTCGCGCGATTCGCGATGGTGGCAATGGTGTCGCGTTGCCTCTGGCCTTTTGTCTGCGCCATGAAAGTGAACGCGGCATCATGCTCGATGCCGTGCTCTTCGGCGAAGCGGATTTGTCGATTCTTTTCTCATACACGCGTGCGTATTTCCGAGTAAACGCCGATTGTCCGCACGCCCTGGTGCATTCCTTGCGGCAGCTGATGCCGCGCAAACGTTTAGCCGATCTCTACAACGCAATCGGTTTTAATCGACATGCCAAAACGGAGTTTTATCGCGATTTCATCGCGCAGCTGAACACCTCGGCTGACCGTTTCAAAACGGCCGAAGGCACGCCCGGAATGGTCATGCTGGTCTTCACTTTGCCCAGCTACGACGTCGTTTTTAAGGTGATCAAGGATCGATTTGATTTTCCCAAGGATACCACTCCAAACGAGGTGATGCGCCGCTACAAGCTGGTCTTCGAGCACGATCGCGTCGGACGTTTAGTGGAAGCACACGAGTTCGAGCATCTCCGCATGCGACGGAACCGATTCGAGCCGGGCCTCCTGGAAGATTTGCTCCGCGCGGCCGGAAAGACGGCGCGGCTGGAAGGCGACGATGTCGTCCTCGCTCATGCTTACGTCGAACGTCGCATTCGTCCGCTTAACATTTTCTTCGCCGAAGCCGATGCGACTCAGAGTGCAGCCGCCGCTCGCGATTACGGCCAGGCCATCAAGGATCTGGCCATGTCGAACATTTTTCCGGGCGATCTGTTGACCAAAAACTTCGGCGTCACCCGGCGGGGCCGGGTCGTCTTCTACGATTACGACGACCTTTGTTTTCTAACCGATTGCAATTTTCGCGATCTGCCGCAGGCCAGTACGTACGAGGAAGAAATAGCGGCCGAGCCGTGGTTCTCCGTGCGCGAGAACGACGTGTTTCCCGAAGAATTTCCCAATTTTCTCTGCCTGCCGGGACCGGCGCGTGCCGCGCTGCTCGAACAGCACGCGGATTTGTTTCATCCGGATTTCTGGCGCAGCGTGCAACGGAAGCTTCGAGAGGGCCAGATTCTGGAAGTATTTCCATATCGGCCCGAGCGACGGTTAGTCACCGCGAATTGAAGCTTGGTTTCGCCCGGCCTTTCCGAATGATCTTCACGCGCGGTCGTTCTTGAACACGACATTGTAATCGGCATGATCCCAAGACCAGCTACTCGAAAGCCGATTTGAGTAACGATAGACTTCATGTGCTTTGATCTGCTTGTATCCGTCTGGCCTGCCGAGCACTGCGACGGTGGATTTTCATGTATTTGTTCAGTGGGACACCGCATCTGGCACACTGAAGAACTCGCTTGCGCATAAACGTGCATCCAACTGTAAAACCCCGTTAGGGGGTAAATGAGCGCTAGTTTTCTCGAGGAGGGGTAGGGTGCCAAACCGTCTGATTTGCGGTGACTGAATTGAGTCACTTGTATCGGGGGAATCCGTTGTGGTTTGGCATTAGCTACTCTCCTTCGCTCGCCAAAATCTGTGCCTGAATATTCCATAAGGGGTGAAAAGCTTCGATCACAGACCGCGCCCATCGGCATCGCTCCATTACATTTTGAGCATCTGGTTGAAATCGCAATCGAAGACCTACGCTGCCAACTCACGTTGATCGTGCTGCGGCACATCAGGCCGTTCAGCGGAAGGGGTGGGATTCGAACCCACGGTGGGTTTCCCCACGCTCGATTTCGAGTCGAGTGCCTTAAACCGGACTCAGCCACCCTTCCTTCAGGCACAAGAAAACGCCGGGACGTGCAAGGTCGAACATCCAGCGCTGAATGCAACCGCCGCCCCGAGCATCGACTGTGAACCAGACAAGCCTGTTGGCTAGGAGGTCGGTATCTTTGCGATTGCGTAAAATGGACGGCGCCAGGCTGCCGGTTTTCGGTAGCGAGATCCTGCCCGCCTCTTCGACGAAATGTCTGCTTGCTGGGCAAAAAATGTTACAATTTTAGGCTTGCCATACCTGCCGAACTTACTGCATCTTGTGTGTCCACACGGACAGCCACGCCATTACTTGTTGTTGACAGGTATTCACAGGTTTTTGGCGCCGCTGTTCACCAGTATTCTCAACTTATTCGGAACCTCAACCCTCCCTAAACCGCCATGATTCAACTAAAGCCTGGAATCCCGCCCGCTTCGCTAAATAAACCGCAGCGGTCGACCGCACGCCGGAAAAACAGGATACAAAGAAAAAAGAATAGCGGCGTCCGCTTCAAGCGCGTGTTCAGCGATGCCGCTGTAGCGCCATTTGATCAAGTGGAATGGGAACGGCGCACAGCAGAAATCACTGACGACGGCGGTAAGATTATCTTCAAGCAGGAAGATATAGAGGTTCCGAAGAACTGGAGCCCGCTCGCCACGAAAATCGCGGTGTCGAAGTATTTCTACGGCGACATCGCCAACGGTACCGATCCGTACAAAGGCGGAAGAGAAATGTCAGTGCGGCAATTGATTCATCGCGTCACGCGCACGATCACCGACTGCGGAATAGCGGACGGTTACTTTTCAGACGCGGAAGCTGCCGACATTTTCTACGACGAATTGACCTGGCTTTGCTTGAATCAGCATGGCGCGTTCAATTCGCCGGTCTGGTTCAATGTTGGCTTGTATCATCAATATGGCGTCGGCAAAGGTGCTGGCGCCGGGAATTATTTTTACAATCGCGAGACGGGCAAAGCGGAGCGCGCGCCTTCGCAATACGAGTATCCGCAGGGGAGCGCCTGCTTTATCCAGAGCGTGGGCGATACGATGGAGGATATCATGCGCCTGGCGACCAGCGAAGCCATGCTGTTCAAATACGGCAGCGGCACCGGCACAGATCTTTCCTCTCTCAGGTCCACGAGGGAAAAATTGAGCGGAGGCGGCAAACCCAGTGGGCCACTCTCGTTTCTGAAAGTTTACGACCAGATTGCCAACGTCGTGAAGAGCGGCGGCAAAACACGTCGCGCTGCGAAGATGAACACGCTCAAAGATTGGCACCCGGACATCGAAGAGTTCATCGATGCGAAGCAGAAGGAGGAAAAGAAAGCATGGGCGCTGATCGAACATGGTTACGATGGCAGCTACAACGGCGACGCGTACGGCTCGGTCATGTATCAGAATGAAAATGTCAGCGTTCGGGTAAGCGACGAGTTCATGGACGCAGCGCTGGAAGAGCGCGAATGGTGGACGCGCCGCGTCACCGATGGAAAGCCTTGTGAGAAAAAGGATGCACGCACGTTATTGCGCAAGATCGCCGAGGGCACATGGATCTGCGGCGATCCAGGCATGCAGTTCGACACCACCATTCACAAGTGGCACACGTGCAAAGGCACCGACCGGCAAAATTCTACGAACCCGTGCAGCGAGTACCTTTTCCTGGACAACACAGCCTGCAATCTCGCCTCGCTGAACTTGATGAAGTTCAAGACCGCAGACGGCGACTTCGATGTCGAGCGATTTAAAGCGGCGGTGCGCATTTTCATCACCGCGCAGGAAATCATCGTCGACAACGCGAGCTATCCCATCAAGGAAATCGCGGAGAACTCCCACATTTTCCGCACGCTTGGACTCGGTTACGCAAATCTCGGGTCGCTCATCATGAGCTACGGCTACGGTTACGACAGCGTTGAAGGCCGGGCGCTCTGCGGCGCGATCACGGCGATCATGACCGGCGAAGCGTACGCGCAGAGTGCGCGGTTGGCGCGGACGATGGGGCCGTTCCCTGGATATCGCGATGCGCGCGCCAGCGGTGTGGCGAAACCGGTGGCGAAGGACAATGTCGCCCCAATGTTGGAAGTGATCGAGCTGCATCAATGCGCCGTGCACCAAATACCGGATGCGCAGGAATTCGCGCATTTGAAAGAGGAAGCAGCAAGCACCTGGGCCAACGCGGCGGAACTCGGAATACGCCATGGTTATCGCAATGCGCAGATAACGGTGCTCGCGCCGACGGGCACGATCAGTTTCCTTATGGATTGCGACACGACCGGGATCGAGCCGGACATCGCGCTTGTGAAATACAAGCTGCTCGCCGGTGGCGGCATGCTCAAAATTGTCAATCAAACCATCAAACCGGCGCTGGAGAAACTCGGTTACAGCTCCGATGACATCGAGCGCATCGTCGCGCACATCGATGCGTTCGACACGATCGAGGATGTGACGGACGCCGATGGAACCAGGATTTCATCCGGCCTTAAACCGGAGCATCTGCCGATTTTCGATTGCGCGTTCAAACCTTTCAAAGGCGAGCGCTCGCTGCATTATCTTGCGCATCTGAAAATGATGGCGGCTGCGCAGCCATTCCTGAGCGGCGCGATCTCCAAGACCGTGAATCTGCCGGAATCCGCCACGGTGGACGACATCATGAACACCTACACGGAAGGCTGGCGACTCGGCTTGAAATCCGTCGCGATTTATCGCGAAGGCTCAAAGCGCTCAGCGCCTTTGAACACGCGCAAGACGAAAGACATGGGCACTGTAGCCGCTGCTGTAGCCGGCGGCGTTGACGCCGGCCCAACTGACGCGGACCCACTTGAAAACCGCATTCTGGAACTGGAACAAGAACTGGCCACTTTGCGCAGCCAGGTCGATCAACCAGTGCGCCACCGTATGCCGGACACGCGCACGTCGTTAACACATAAATTCGAAATTGCCGGTCACGAGGGCTACATCACAGTCGGCCTCTACGAGAACGACCAGCCGGGCGAGCTTTTCATCACCATGTCGAAGGAAGGCAGCACCATCGGCGGTTTGATGGACACGGTCGGCACGCTAACTTCAATCGCGCTTCAATACGGCGTCCCGCTCGAGAGTTTGGTGAAGAAGTTCGCATATCAACGATTCGAGCCGAGCGGGTTCACAAAAAATCCTGATATCCGCCACGCGACCAGCATTACGGATTACGTGTTCCGCTGGCTCGCGTGCGAGTTCATCAAAGGCTATAAAGAAGCCACCGCGCCTAACCGCAATCAACCGGATCTGCCGCTCAAAGAAATTCCCGACATTGAGAAGAAATCACTGAATCGGCCCGTAACCGACCTGGCGCGCACGGGCGAGAAGGAAGTAATCGACGTCATCACAGGCCATCCGTCCAATCCCGGAAACGGCGGCACGTCTGAAGGCAACGGCAACGGCGCTGGTACAGTCATCGTACCGCGTGACAATAGCGCTCGGCAGCATCTTCATGGGCATCACCTGTTCGGTCTGCGGCAGCGACAAAGTCATTCGGGCTGGTGCCTGCGGCGTCTGCACTGAATGCGGAACAAGTCAGGGATGTAGCTGAGGGCGAAGTTCCGGTCTCAGGTCCAACGTCGAATTTTTAGCCTTTCTGACGCGTTGACCTGCAAAGCGCACCTGCTGCACTTGATTGGACACGCGGGCCTGCACGGCTAGAATTCGTCGCCCGCTTTTTCACTGAATGAACAAACTCGACGAACAGCGACAGAAGGAGATTCAACAGGCTGAGGAACTGCTTTTCGCAGGGCCGCAGGCGCTGGGGTTTGCGAAGGGGCTTTTCCAAGGGCATTTCGTGGCGGATTGGGTAATGCCGTATCCGCGCATCCCGGCGGCGGAACAGGTCGAGTTGGATCACACTCTAGGCGATCTTCGCCAGTTTCTGGATGAACATCTCGATGCGGCGGAGATCGATCGGCAAGCGGACATTCCGCGCAGCGTGATTGATGGTCTGGGGCGGATCGGCGTGCTGGGCATGACCGCGCCGAAGGAATATGGCGGACACGGTTTCTCACAGATGGCCAACTGCAAAGTGCTGGAGGAAATCGGGCGCCGTTGCGCATCGACATCGGTTTTTGTTAACGCGCACCACTCCATCGGGATTCGTGCGTTGCTATTGTTCGGCACGCACGAACAAAAGCAGAAGTGGCTTCCAAAATTAGTCACTGGCGAGCAGCTCGGCGCATTCGCGTTGACTGAAAAGGAAGCCGGATCAGATGCGGCAAACGTGCAGATGCAAGCGCGTCCGAGCGAGGACGGCTCGCATTTCATTTTGAACGGCGAAAAACGTTACATCACGAATACGGCTATTGCGCACGAGCTCACGGTGATGGCGCGCACACCGGTTCCAGGCTCGGACAAAACGGCGGTCACAGCATTTCTCATAACGCCTGACATGCCGGGGTTCGAAATACTGGAAGCGCGCATGCCGAAGATGGGAATCCGCGGCACGGCCACGGGACGGTTCGCGTTGCGCGACGTGAAAGTGCCGAAAGAAAATGTTCTCGGCCCGATGGGGAAAGGTCTAAAAGTGGCGCTGACGGTACTTGATTTTGGGCGCACGACATTCGGCGCGTGTTGTACTGGCGCAGCGAAAACCTGTTTGGAACTGGCCGTCGCACACGCAAACACGCGGAAACAGTTCAACAAGACGTTAGGCGAATTCGAGCTGGTGAAAAAGAAAATCGCCCGGATTGCAGCTGACGCGTATGCGATGGAAGCGATGACGACTGTGACAGGGTCGTTCATCGACCGCGGCTTGGAAGATTACATGCTTGAGACCGCAATGTTGAAGGTCTTCACGACCGATCGGCTCTGGGAATGCGTCAATGATGTCTTCCAGGTTCATGGCGGCGCGGCCTATATGACTGATCTTCCGCTGGAACGAATGATGCGCGATGCGCGCATCAATCAGATCGGGGAGGGCGCAAACGAAGTACTGACTTCGTTCATCGCGCTCGTCGGGATGCGCGGGCCAGGCATGGAGTTCAAGGAAATCTATGACACGATGATGAAGCCGTCGCGCGAAGCGATGAGCAAAGCGTGGGCCGCTGGAAAGAACCGGCTCAGTGCGGCGATTCGTGTGCCCGATGTGCCGGTCCAAAGCGAACAGCTGCGCGGACAGGCGCGGGAGCTCGGCCGGTTGATCTGGCGTTTTAATTTCGCCGTGAATCGGGCGTTGATCATATTTCGTGAGCCGATTCTCGACATGCAACTTGTCCAGGAACGGTTCGCGAACGCGGCGATGGATCTTTTCGCGTCGACGTGTGTTCTCAGCCGCATCGATGGCGAGATTCAGTTGGCTGGGCGAAATGGCGGGGCGCCATCACCGGACCACTCGGCGGCAGATCTGTTTTTGCGTCAATCGTTCCGCCGAATTCGCGGCTTTCTCGCGGGGCTTACCGACAACGACGACAAAGCTGTAATCGCAGCAGCAAAGTCTTGCCTAACGAGCTTGCCAGCCAGGACGGCTTCTTAAAGGTGTAGCCACCGGTTCGCTGCAGGACGAATCCGTCCAGTGTGCGGACCTGCAGCCGGTTCGCAACGAGAGGTAGAAAATTCTAATTCGCCACAGGGCCGAGGCTACAGCCTGGTGCGTTCCACTAAGTCGCTGTAAATTGGTCAAAGCGCCTGCGGTGACTGGCCTGGCGCAGAAAATATAATCTCCCGACCGCGCTGCCGTCCTGACAGCGCGCAATGCCCGCGGAAAGTCGTCGGACTCTTATCTGCCCGGACGACGACCGTAAATATCCATCGCGCCCACAGTGGTCGGAATTGCTGAGAGACGATCGCATCGCTGCGGAATGCGCGAGCCACCCGTTACCACGTAACAAATTCTCTTTGTCGCGTGGGTAGGCAGGGCCTGCTGCGTAGGCAGCACTACGTTATTTCTCCCATCACCAGCAAAAGCCGATGCGCAAAGTGCGAGAGCTAAAGCTCCGATTGCACATCGGACCGACCAGCCGCACCCGCGACTGAATCTGGTTCCTTTTCCCATGCCAGAACTTTGATCCCGTTGCGAATCTTGAGCAAGCTTATTCAATTCGAAGCGATTTCGGGCGATTAGTCGGTCCAAAGGAAGTGTTCGAGGCGAACATTTTTCAGACGCGCTTTTGCTTCCTCACTTCGGCTGCCTCCGGCCGCGACGAGCTTGTCATAGATGGCGACAGCAGATTCCCACTTTGAATCTTCTTCCAACAATCGCGCAGCATTAAACCCGGCTTTGTAGTACCAGAACAGCTCGCGCCGCTCGCCCGGGCCTGACTCATCTTCCAAGATTTTATAAAACGTCGCAAGCGCGCCCGCTCGATCACCTTTTTTCTCCAGGCATAATCCCTTTTTAAACAGCGCCTGGTCACGCCAGTGAGTCGACCCCTCCTTATCGGCACCCAATTGATCATAGGCCTCAATGGCACGCTCATAACTACTCGGGTCGGTTGCTCCCGCTTCAAAGAGAATGTCGCCTTTCCCGCAAAGCGCCTCGCGTTTTTCAGGTGCGCCACCATCGCTCTTCAACACTTCATCATACAGGGCCAGAGCATCTTTGGGCTTTCCGAGCTTGCGCTCGATAACGGCTTGTTCGTTTCGCGCGGCCCAGCGCATCGCGCCTTTTTTCTGCACGACTTGATCGAATAAAACGAGCGCACGATCCATTGTGTGCTCGCTCATGCTCGACATGGCCGATTCTGCGGCGAAGAAGAGGGCTTTTTCCGCGAGCGAGTCATTGGGATTCTGTTGCGCAATAATTTCAAACTGCGTCTGCGCGTTTGCGAAATCCTGCCGACGATAATAAAGCTCGGCCAGTTTCATTCGGACTTCCGGAGCAAATGGCGATTGCCCATGTTGCTCCAGGAATCGCTTTGCAAGGTCAATGAGTTTCGATTCATCTCCGCCGGCTGCCTCTTCTACCCAGATGCGGAGATAATCCGCGCGCTCTGCGGCAGCAGCCGTCGGTATAGCCGCGACCGCGCGATCCAGATCTTTGCGCGCTTCATCCAGACGTGGCGGCGAGGAATGAAACGCCAGCTCCGCCAGGCTTACCCAAGCCTCCGACACCCGGGGATTCTTTGGAAAATCGCGAATGAATCGCTGCAGGGAGGCCCCGGCTTTTTGGTCGTGTTTAGCGGCCTGCATCAAACCTTCCTCCAATCGCAAGTCGGCCAGCGATTGTTCGTCGCCGCCCTGCTTTTCGAGTTGATTGTAATCGGCGACAAAACGAACATGATTTTCGAGCTGTAGCCAGCCGGTCGATGCGTTAAAGAGCGCCGCTTTCACCCAGGGAGAATCTTGCTGCGCAATTTGTTCAAACGCAGCTGTCGCGGTATCGAATCGCCTCGCCAGATACTGCGCTCGCGCAGATAAAAAATCGATCCTCGTCAGCAAATCCGGCTCGGGGTGCAGCAGCCGCGCATCGTCCAAGATTGCGACTGCTTGATCAAAATGGCCGTCGTCCGTCTCGAATTCTGCAAACTCCAAAAGAGCAGGAGCAATCGCCGGCGATTTCATTCCTGTGCGCCGCAGATCTGCAAACAATTGCCGGGCTCGGTCCCTCCGGCCTGCGCGAATCTCCAAGCGAGCGAGATACCACCGGGCAAATGTTCGCCGCGGTTGTTCCGGTCTGCGCACCCACTTTTCCAGTTCGTTGCGCGACGGTTTGTGTTCGGCACGATACAGCTCGTCGAGTTTTTCAAACACCAACGGGAGATCGGAGTCTGCATACTGCCGGTCGATGAAACGTTCCAGTGCGTCATCTCCCGTCTCCGGCGTCTTGAGCTGCAAGTGCGCCTCAGCGACGCCGAACAGGGCAGCGATCAGAATGGGGTGAGGCGTTCCCTCCGGTCGCTTCAGGATCGCTTGAAACATTCCGATGGCTCGTTCGGGACGTCCCAAAAGGAGTTCCAATCGCCCGCGTAACACGCGCCGTTCACGCCGTTCTGCAACCGAGGCTGGTTGTATCTGCTCCAAAAGGCGGCGTGCCTCGGAAGCATTTCCCAATTCAATGTATAGCTCGGCTGCGCGCAACTGTGCTCGGATGCCCCATTCCGGGTCATGAAGGAGCAGATTAAATTTTATCAGCGCTTGCTGGCGTTTTCCTAACGCGCGCAGCGTTTCGCCGGCTCCAAAGACCGCTGATTTCTGAAACGGCGAAGTTGCGTTTATCAGTTCCTGATAGAGCGGCAGAGCGTCGGCCCAGCGGTGGAGAGTTGCCAGCGCCTGGGCGCGCCAGAATCTCGCCCATGGGAGATCGCGTAGCCGAGCATCTGCCAAAAGAACCAGAGTGTTCTCCGGCTCGTTTGCGGCTATTTGCGCTTCGGTAAGCTTTTCAGCGACTGCTCGCCATTCCGATTCAGACAGATTTTTATTTAACAATGCCTGCAACCGAACCACGGCCACCTCTGGTACGCCCTCCGAAAGTGGCGCGCTGGCATGGACAATTTCAGTAGAGATGTCTGCGCGGACGCCCGGCGCGATTGCCACGATAAGACCAGTGAGACATATGAGTCTTAGAACGTTCTCATTTTCTTTCCAGGATTGGCTTTAAAAACTGCCCTGTGTGGCTGTGCGAAACAGTCGCGATGATCTCGGGAGGACCAGCGCCTACGACTTCGCCGCCGCGTTCGCCTCCTTCGGGTCCCAAATCGACGATCCAGTCGGCGCACTTAATCATCTCGAGATTATGTTCGATCACCACGATTGTGTTCCCCGCGTTGCGGAGCTTCATCAAGACCTCCAGCAATTTTTCAATATCGGCGAAATGCAATCCCGTTGTAGGTTCGTCGAGAATGTAAACAGTGCGTCCGGTCGCTTTCTTGGCAAGCTCCGTAGCAAGTTTCACCCGTTGAGCTTCGCCGCCGGAAAGAGTCGTTCCGGCCTGTCCGAGTCGGAGATATCCCAAGCCCACGTCGAGGAGTGAATTTAGTTTCTCCGAAATGCCGGGGATATTGCGAAAGAAACGGGCGGCTTCGTCCACAGTCAGATCAAGCACATCTGCAATATTCTTGCCTTTGTACGTGATCTCGAGAGTCTCGCGGTTGTAGCGCTTGCCGTGGCAGACCTCGCATTCCACATAAACATCTGGCAAAAAATGCATCTCAATTTTGATTAAGCCGCCGCCCTCGCAGTTTTCGCAGCGACCTCCTTTGACATTGAAACTGAAACGACCTGCGTCGTAACCGCGGACCCGCGCCGCGGGCAGTTGCGCGAACAACTCGCGTATTGGGCTGAACGCGCTCGTGTATGTGACCGGATTCGACCGCGGCGTCCGGCCAATCGGGGCTTGGTCAATCACAACTGCCTTGTCGATTTGTTCCAGTCCGCGGATCCTCTTGTGAGTGCCCGGCTTATCTTTTGAGTTGTAGAAATGCCGGAAAAGCGCACGTCGCAAGATGTCGTCGACCAAGCTCGATTTGCCACTGCCGGAAACACCAGTCACACACGTGAGGCAGCCGAGAGGAAATGAAACATCGATTTTTTTCAGGTTGTTCTCACTCGCGGCCACGACGGTAAGCCAGCCGTCTGGTCGCGGATGGGCACGCTGTTTTGGAATCGAAATGCGCACGCGTCCGGAGAGATAATCACCAGTCAGGGAATTCTTCGCGCGCACGACATTCTCGAGCGTTCCCTGTGCCACAATCTCGCCACCACGCGGCCCTGCCCCAGGCCCAAGGTCGATAATGTGGTCGGCAGCCCGAATCGTTTCTTCATCGTGTTCGACCACGATGACGGAATTTCCGAGGTCGCGCAGTTTTCGCAGTGTTCCAAGCAAACGGGCATTGTCGCGCTGATGCAAACCGATGCTCGGTTCGTCAAGGATATAGAGAACGCCTGCCAGACCGGAGCCGATCTGTGTGGCCAGCCGGATCCGTTGCGCTTCGCCTCCGGAAAGCGTGCCGCTCTCGCGATTCAACGTGAGATAGTTTAGCCCGACGTTGACGAGAAATTGCAGACGCGACCGGATCTCACGGACAACGTCCGTTACGACCGTCTGCTGCTGCTCGCTCAGGTCGAGACCGCCGATAAATTGCAGGGCGTCCTCCACCGTTTGCTGGCTGAACTGGTGGATATTTAATTCGCGGCCTCGCCTGCCCGCCGTAGCCTCGGCGGAGGCGGGTCGATCCTTGACTGTAACGGCGAGGATTTGCGGTTTGAGCCTTGCCCCGCCGCATACCTTGCACGGCTCGCGTGTCATGAATGCGCGAATGCGATTCCGCGTGAACTCGCTCTGTGTTTGTTCATAAAGCCGTTGCATTTGCGGCACGATTCCCTCGAAGGGTTTTCTGATCTTCTTTTCGCCGTTGGTGGCGAAATCCATCTCGATCGGCTCGCCATTCGTGCCGAAGTACAGCGCGGCTTTGAACGAGTCGGGCAGGTCGCCGAACGGAACGTCTTCATCCACGTGGAAATGGTTAATGAGTGCGGTTTGAAGATGACGGTAATAGGCTTGCATACGTTTTGTGCCGCGCCGCCATGGCGTAATTGCTCCTTCCGCCAGCGTTTTCGTCTGATCGGGGATCATCAGCTCCGGATCCATGACGAGTTGAGTTCCTAAACCATGGCAGGCTGAGCAGGCCCCGAGATGGCTGTTGAACGAAAAATGTCTGGGCGTCAACTCGCCCAAATTGAAGCCGGTCTCAGCGTCTCCGTAATCTGTGGAATAGCGGTATTCTACCCACCCTTCTGATTCAATGTTGGACGTTGGATGTTGGGCATTCGATGTTCTTGATGTTTGTCGCAATACGACGATGCGGTTGTTGCCCCATTTGAGAGCCGTCTCGATTGAGTCCGTCAGGCGCACACGAATGCCATCACGGATGACTAACCGATCAACCACCGCCTCAATGGTGTGCCGCTCTCCTTTCTTGAGCCGAATCGGTTCGGGCCGATCCAGCTCGGTTAACTGACCGTCGATACGTGCGCGAACGAATCCTTCACGCTTAAGTTTTTCAAGCACGTCACGGAATTCGCCGGACTGATTCTCGATCAGTGGCGCCAGTGCAATGATTTTGCTGCCCGGTTCTGTACGCCATCACCTGATCGACGATTTGTTGAGGCGTCTGGCGGGTGAGTGGTCGGCCGGTGAGCGGATCGTGCGGTTGACCAACGGCGGAAAACAAAACCCGCAGGTAATCGTAGATCTCAGTCGTCGTCGCAATGGTCGATCGTGGATTTGCGCCGGCGCTGCGCTGCTCGATGGCGATGGCAGGCGACAAGCCTTCGATGAAATCGACATCCGGCTTTTCCATTTGATCGAGGAATTGCCGCGCATAAGCGGAGAGGCTTTCGACGTAGCGGCGTTGCCCTTCTGCATAAAGAGTATCGAACGCTAGCGAAGATTTCCCCGAACCGCTTAAACCGGTAATGACCACTAGCTTCTCCCGCGGAATTTCCACGTGGAGGTTCTTGAGATTGTGCTGTCGGGCACCGCTAATCCTGATGGTTTGCGCAGGCATTCTGGCGAGAAATATCGAACCTATCAGTCAAGCACAGCGGTTCCTTTTCTCCAGTGGCATTACGTGATCGAGAAATGCCTGCCATTGCGCAGCGCCGCCTGTATTACACAAGCGAATTGACATTCCGTCGGCGATTTCCAACCAATGCCGAGCTTCGGATCCCTTGGCAAATCGAGACTCTCTGGTAGGTGCAAGCAAAACTTACAATGATGGCTGAAAGCGCAGTTCCTGTGACTACGCGTTCCTTTATACTGGATCTTTGTATGAGCCAGGGACCCGTGGCTGCCACCAAACCAAGAAGCACCTCGTGATCGTTTGTGTTGGCCATCTGGCGATAAGAACAAGGTCGCAGGCGAGCGCCCAGAATGCGAGCGCCGCTATCGGCAGCAACAGAACGTCGCCGGCACGAGATTGCTCGGACGGTTCAGGGATCAGGGTGGATGTCATTCCTAAATCCTTTGTAATTGCGCCTGTCCGTGCGACGCCCTCTGGAAGATCAGCGCGGATTCTCACTCGTTATCCCTGCGCGAGTAGATAAATTGCTGCCAGGGTAAGCAGAAAATAGGGAACAAGCACCGCTGCGCCAGCGTAATCCTTAGCGATACGTTGTCCAAAAAATAGCGCGAGGATTGCAACTGCAGCCAGCACCGCGCCGTAGAAGCCGAAAGTTGAGTCGTGTAAGACAATTACCAGAATGCATCCAATGGCGTTCAGCCCGCCGGCCGCGACCTCCAGAATCGTGAGCGCAGTCAGCAGCAACGGAACGAAGGCCGCCAGTGGACTCTTCGCGAAATGTCCTTCGAGCCATTCGAGATTTCCTCTGCGATCGACAATCTTATCAATCCCTGATTGGAGGAAGAGAATCGCCAGAAAAGCAGTGGCGAAAATCTGCACCAGATAAATTGCTTCGGCGAAACTGTGCAAAGCTGCGATCATCAAGCCAGCTTAGCCGAAATCACGCTGATTTGTCGATGCTCTGAATTCTTGTCGTTAAAGGCGAAAACTGTCGGCAGGCCTTAAAAGCGCCCGCGGCGCCACTTGTACAGAACTGTCAATCGCCTTGCGCTACGGCATCGGCGAAGGCCACCTTGCCGGTTTTCAAATCCAGTTCGGCTTCGGCGGGCGTACCAAACACAAGCGCACGTGTATCATCGAATTCGCCTTCCCAGCGGGCGACCACTATGGTCGCCAGGCAATTGCCGATTACATTCACGCAGGTGCGACCCATGTCCATCAATTCGTCCACGCCGAAAATGATCGCAACCCCGATCGGACCCAAGCCGGATGGCAAAAAGCTGTTAAGAGTCCCGAGCAAAATAACGAGCGATGCGCGTGGGACGGCTGCCACGCCTTTGGACGTTAACATGAGCGTTAGCATCATTACCACTTGTTGACCAAAGCTCATGTGCCAACCCGTGGTCGTTTCAGCAGCTTGCGCCACGAACACCGAAGCGAGCGCAAGGTAGAGTGTCGAGCCGTCGAGATTGAACGAATAACCCGTCGGCATAACGAACCCAACGATGTGTCGCGGCACGCCTAGACGCTCCATCGATTCCATCGCCTTCGGCAACGCCGACTCGCTGCTCGTGGTGGCAAATGCGAGCGCAGCAGGCTCGCGCACTGCCCGCACAAATTGCCGTAGTGGCACGCGCACAAGGAAAATCACTAGTCCAAAGACAAGGACAACAAAGATGACCAGGGCGAGGTAAAGAGACAGAATCAATTTGCCCAGATTCACGAGTACGCCCGGGCCTTGCGTGCCGATCGTGTGAGCCATCGCCGCGCCGACACCTATTGGCGCAAACATCATCACGTAGTTGGTAAACTTGAACATCACCTGTGAGAGGCTGTCCATAGCGCGGACAATTGGCTTTCCTTTTTCTCCAACCGCTGTGACTGCCAGCGCGAAAAGCACACTGAACGCGACGATCTGTAAGACATCGCCGCGCGTCATCGCTTCGATCACACTCGATGGAAACGCATGCACGATCGTTTCGACCAACGTCTTCGGATGACTTTGCTCGATTGTTTTGATCACGTTGAGGTTGGTGGCTGCGAGAGTGACCCCGACGCCGGGCTTCGTTAAATTCACCACTGCCAATCCAATGAACAGCGCAGCCGTAGTGACGATCTCAAAATAGATCAGCGCTTTGATTCCCATTCGCCCGACTTTGCGGAGAGCACCGGCGCCTGCGATTCCCACCACAATGGTCGAGAACACCAGCGGCGCGATGATGGATTTGATCAGGTTAATGAAGATGTCGCGCAAAAAATAGATGGCATTTCCCCAATCGGGCCGAAGCCAGCCGACCACGCCGCCGACGACAAGCCCGATCATGATTTGCACTGTCAAAGAAGGCCGATACCACGGCCGGCGCAATGGACGTTGAGAGCTACCGGTAGTCATTAGCACAAAGGACAAACTCGAAACAGCGCGCTTGTTCGTCATAACAGTGAAACAGAATTTCGAAACATGCGTGTTCCCGTGGCACGATGTACGGTCGCCGCCATTGCGAACTTTTCCTCCAAGTCTCGGCAGCAGCCTGGAATTAGAGGTGCGTTTTCGAATCAATCCGATCTTCGATGCCTCGCCATAGGCATCAATTCTGCGATCACGTAGAAATGGCCAGTGCGTTCGCTGTTCGTTGACGCGCGTCCATTCCACATCGGCGGCTACAATTTCCTCCTGATCCACCGAACCTTTTGCAATGATTTCGCCGTCCGGCCCGCATACGAAGCTTTGGCCCCAAAATTCGATGCCGTCTCCGCCGGCAGGCGCTTCCTGTCCCACGCGGTTCGCTACCGCGACGTAACAACCATTGGCAATCGCATGACTACGCTGAATCGTTTCCCACGCCGAATGTTGCGCGGCTCCAAATTTCTCCTTCTCACTCGGATGCCAGCCAATCGCCGTTGGATAAAAAATAATCTCGGCGCCGCGCAATGCAGTGAGACGCGCCGCTTCCGGATACCATTGGTCCCAGCAAACGCAGACGCCAATCTTCCCGTGTGTTGTTTGCCATGACTGAAAGCCGAGATCGCCCGGGGCGAAATAAAATTTTTCGTGATACAGCGGATCATCGGGAATATGCATCTTGCGATATTTGCCGAGGAGTTTTCCATCCGCGTCGATGATGGCTGCCGTATTGTGGTAAACTCCGGCGCCGCGCCTCTCGAAAAGCGACGCAATAATCACTGTGCCGGTTTCGCGCGCCACTTCTCCCAATGCTGCTGTTGAATTTCCCGGCACTTCCTCGGCCAATTCGAAATTCTTGTGATCTTCAGTCTGACAAAAGTATTGAGACCGAAAAAGCTCCGGCAGGCAGACGATACGGGCGCCTTGCTTCGCAGCGTCGCGAATAAATTTAGTGGCACGGTCAAAATTTTTTTTCGGCTCCGTGCTGCACTGCATCTGGATGAGGGCAATCTTTGTCATGTCGAGAAAAGTCGAGACATCTCAGGAATTCTAACAGCGAGAGATTCCTCGACTTCGATTGGGATGACAAGCAGGTGTTATTTCACCGAGCTAGCCGGTACGATTTTGATGCTCTCAATCACGACGCGCTTCGTCGGCTTGCTGGTCTCGCCCATGCTGTTTCCTGTGACCGGCGTATCGCCGATCTTCTCCAGCACGTCGTCGCCCTTAATCAATTTGCCGAACGTCGTGTATTGATGGTCGAGCCGGTGCACCGGAGCGAGACAGATGAAAAACTGCGAGCCGGCGGAATCCGGATCCGGCCCGCGCGCCATCGAAATCACGCCCCGATCATGACTATGATCGTTGAACTCGGCTTTGATATTGTAACCCGGCCCGCCTTCGCCGTAGCTGTTTTCTTTTGCCGGATCTTTCGAATTCGGATCGCCGCCTTGAATCATGAATCCTTTGACGATCCGGTGAAAAGTCGTCCCGTCGTAAAAGCCCTGCTGCGCCAGTTTCTTGAAGTTGTCGATCGTGTTCGACGCGGCATCAGTCCAGAACTGCACGACCATATTGCCGTCGCTCGTCTTGATCACTGCAACTTCGTTTGATGAATTCATGGGAGTTTTGTTCTCTTTCTTTTCGTCGGCGGCAAAAACTGCCGAACTCAATATTACAAAGGTAAGCACTAATGATTTCATAGAGATAGGAATTGGCTAATTGTCATTCGGATTTGGTCATTCACATGTGGTACTCCTGCAGGCTTCGCACTTGAACTTTTCGTTTTTGCAGTGAGCGAATGCCATTGGCGCTGGCCAGCGCAGCGCGCACCGTGGTCATAATCGGAATTTTCGCGGCGAGCGCTGCGTTGCGAATGACGACTTCGTGCTCGCGCGGAATTTTCCCGCTAGGCGTATTGATGATGAAATTGATGTCACCGTTCTTGATGCGGTCAAGCACGTTGGGGCGTCCCTCATGAATTTTGAAAACCTTGGTCACTTTGATCTTCGCGTTGGTCAGCGCTTCTGCCGTTCCGCCGGTGGAAACAATTTCAAAACCAAGTTTGAGAAATTCGCGCGCCACAGGGATGATTGCTTCCTTATCGGCGTCTTTGACGCTGATGAAAACTCTTCCGCCTTTCGGCAACGGCGGCGGCGCTGCCATTTGCGATTTGGCATACGCAAGGCCCAGGTCGACATCGATCCCCATCACTTCGCCGGTCGATTTCATCTCCGGTCCGAGTGAAATATCCAGGCCCTCATAGCGTAGAAACGGAAACACCGCTTCTTTCACGGAAAAATGCTTTGGAACGATTTCGTTCGTGAATCCCAGTTCGCTCAACGACATTCCGGTCATTACTTTTGCGGCCATCTTTGCCAGCGGGCACACCGATCGCTTTACTGACGAACGGAACGGTGCGCGAGGCGCGCGGATTCACTTCCAAAACGTAAACGTCGTCGCCCTTCACGGCGAATTGCACGTTCATCAGGCCGCACACGTTTAGCTCGCGGGCCATTGCTTTGGTCGCGAAGGAAATCTCGTCGAGAACTTTTTGCGATAACGAGAATGTTGGGATCACGCAGGCGCTGTCGCCACTGTGAATTCCCGCTTCCTCGATGTGCTCCATAATCGCGCCGATGACGGTCGTTTCGCCGTCGGAAATGCAATCGACATCGACCTCAATCGCGTCTTCGAGAAAGCGATCGATGAGCACCGGGCGATCGGGCGTTACTTCAATTGCGTTTGTCATGTAGCGTCTGAGATCGGTTTCGGTATAGACAAGCTCCATCGCGCGGCCACCGAGAACGAAACTCGGCCTAACGAGCACAGGGTAGCCGATTTTTTGCGCTATTACGACCGCCTCCTTGGTGCTCGTCGCCGATCCATTGGGAGTTTGGCGCAGGCCAAGTTTGTCCAGCATCGCCGCGAATAACTTTCGATCTTCCGCGGTCTCGATGCTTTCAGGCTGCGTCCCAAGAATCGAGACGCCTGCCGCCTTCAATCCGTTGGCCAGATTCAGCGGCGTTTGTCCGCCAAACTGAACAAAAACGCCTTCCGGCTTTTCCTGGTCGTGGATGTTGAGTACGTCTTCGAGGGTTAGCGGCTCGAAGTAAAGTTTATCGCTGGTGTCGTAATCGGTAGAAACGGTTTCAGGATTCGAGTTGACCATGATGGTTTCGAATCCGAGCTCGCGCAGGGCGAACGCGGCATGCACGCAGCAGTAATCGAATTCAATTCCCTGGCCGATCCGGTTCGGCCCGCCGCCCAGGATCATGATTTTGCGTTTGCCGCTGTCGCGCCGCTCGTTCTCATCGCCATAGGTCGAGTAGTAATATGGCGTATACGCTTCAAACTCCGCCGCGCAGGTATCCACGAGGCGGTAGGTGGGGGTGATTCCTTCAGCTTTTCTCTTGGAGCGAATTGCGTCTTCTGAAGCGCTTCGCGCGACTGCCAATTGCCGGTCCGAGAAACCGAATTTCTTTGCGCGTGAGAATGTCTTTGTCTTCAAGCAGCCCGTTTCAGCGACGAGCTCATGAATGTTTCGCAAAAACCATCGGTCAATCTTCGTAAGCTCGTAAACCTCATCAATCGTTGCGCCTTTTTGGAATGCTCGCGCGATGTGGAAAATTCGTTCGGCATTCGGGGTCGCCAGTTTCAGCCGGAGCGTTTCAATATCGACATCTCCATCTGCGCCGTCACCTAGCAAGCCGAAGCGTTTGATCTCAAGGCTGCGCAGCGCTTTTTGCAATGCTTCCTTGAACGTGCGCCCGATGGCCATCGCTTCGCCGACACTCTTCATTCGTGTGGTAAGCGTCGCGTCTGCTTGCGGGAATTTTTCGAACGTAAAGCGCGGTATTTTCACTACGCAGTAGTCAATTGTCGGCTCGAAGCAGGCCGGCGTTTCCCGCGTAATATCGTTTTTGATTTCGTCGAGCGTGTAGCCGACCGCGAGTTTTGCCGCGATTTTTGCAATTGGGAAACCCGTCGCTTTCGATGCCAGCGCGCTGGAACGCGACACGCGCGGGTTCATTTCGATCACGACCATGCGCCCCGTTTCAGGATGCACGGCAAACTGAATGTTCGACCCGCCGGTCTCGACGCCGATCTCGCGAATCACCGCGAAGGCGGCGTCGCGCATCATCTGGTATTCTTTGTCCGTGAGCGTTTGCACGGGTGCGACGGTGATGGAATCGCCCGTGTGCACGCCCATGGGATCGAAATTCTCGATAGAACAAACGACCACGCAGTTATCCATGCGATCACGCATCACTTCCATCTCGAATTCCTTCCAGCCAACCAGCGATTCTTCGATCAAAACTTCGCGGACCGGTGAAAGATCGAGGCCGCGCCCGGCGATGGCATCCAGTTCCTCCCGGTTGTAAGCGATCCCGCCGCCCGTCCCACCCAAAGTGAATGCCGGACGAATAATCAGAGGAAATGTTCCGATTTCAGCAACGATCCGGTCGAGATCTGCCAGCGAACGCGCTATGCCCGAGCGCGGAACGTCGAGCCCGATGCGCAACATCGCTTCCTTGAACAACTGGCGGTCTTCGCCTTTCGCGATCGCCTGTGCGTTTGCGCCGATTAATTTCACCCCGTGCCGCGCCAGCGCGCCATTTCGGTTCAATTCCATCGCGGCATTCAGCGCGGTTTGTCCGCCAAGCGTCGGCAAAATCGCGTCGGGCTTTTCGCGTTCCATTATCGCCTCGATCACCTCCGGCGTGATCGGCTCGACGTAAGTGCGATCGGCAAATTCCGGATCGGTCATGATCGTGGCCGGATTGGAATTCACCAGCACGACTTCGTACTTTTCCTCGCGCAGCGCCTTGCACGCTTGCACACCGGAATAATCAAATTCGCAACCCTGCCCGATCACGATTGGACCGGAGCCGATCAACAAGATTTTTCTGAGCTCGTTATTTCGCGGCATCTGCGCAGCGCCGATGATAGATCAAATCAGGCGAAGTTCACGCGTGAACTTTGTCCGGGTTTGCTTATGCCACCTGCGCCATACGCTGGCGATCCAGCCATACCTTGCAGATGCTTTTGATCCGTGTGAGCACGTAATAAATCGTATGACTGCGAACCCGCACCAATTCGGCCCCGACGATGCGCGTCACGAAATCGCTGGGGAGATCGAGAATTTCCTGCGGAGTCGCGCCTTCCAGACCTTTGCAAAGAATCGATGCCATGGAGCGGGTGAGCGTTTGTACCTCCGGGCCAAGCGTCATGCGGATGTGCGCCTCGCCGCTTTCGTCCACGTGGAGATAAACGCCTACGGTATCGGTGCATTCCTCGTCCTTGCGTACATCAACCAGATCAAAATTCTCGCCCTTCCGCGGTTCCCGTTTCTTCGCGCTGTCGGCGTATGACACGAGCGTCTCGCGCCGTTCATCTTCGGGCAGCGATTCAAACAAGTTGATGATCTGCTTTAGCTTCGTCGGATACATCGCGTTCAGAATTTACCGCTGATTCCATTCCTGTCATTCCGAGCGAAGTCGAGGAATCCCGTCACGCAGCTTACAGGTACCTTTGGCGGGATGTCTCGACTTTGCTCGACCCGACGCGCTATTTAGGAGGCGCGACCAGCGCAGGTCCACGCTTGGGCTTTGCTCAGCAACGTGTTTGTGCCTAATTGCCACATGAAAACTCCGATTAAAGTCGCTGTCACCGGCGCGGCCGGCCAGATTGGTTACGCGCTTCTGTTTCGCATCGCTTCCGGCCAGATGTTCGGGCCCGATCAGCCCCTCAGGCTTCATTTGATCGAGATTCCTGCCGTGCTCGGCGCGCTCGAAGGCGTGGTCATGGAACTGGACGATTGCGCATTTCCGCTGCTTGAATCGGTGATACCGACGGCCGATCTCGATGAAGGCTTTCGCGACGTTGATTGGGCATTGTTAGTCGGGAGCGTGCCACGAAAGGCGGGCATGGAACGGAAAGATCTGCTCGGGATTAACGGCAAAATTTTCATCGGGCAAGGTAAGGCGATTCAAAAAAATGCCGCGGCCGATGTGCGCGTGCTCGTCGTCGGAAATCCGTGCAATACGAATTGTCTGATTGCGATGAACAACGCCGAGGGAAATTCCGCGCGACCGCTGGTTCGCCATGACGCGATTGGATGAAAACCGCGCCCGTGCGCAGCTCGCGCACAAGGCCGGCGTCAGCATTAATTCGGTCACGAATATGACGATCTGGGGAAACCATTCTTCGACTCAGTATCCCGATTTCTACAACGCCAGGATCGACGGCCGTCCGGCGAACGAAGTGATTGGCGACGAGAAATGGTTGAAGGAGGGCTTCATTGCCACGGTGCAACAACGCGGCGCCGCTGTTATCAAGGCGCGCGGACTCTCTTCGGCCGGCTCAGCAGCCAATGCCGTCATCGATACAGTTTCTTCGCTCATCAATGATACGCCAGCCAACAACTGGCACAGTGTGGCTGTTTGTTCGGACGGAAACTATGGCCTCGAGCAGGGATTGATCTCGTCATTCCCGGTCCGTGTGTGCGCCGGAAAATGGGAGATCGTGCAAGGACTTCCGATAAATGATTTCAGTAGGGCGAAGATCGAAGCGTCCGTAGCGGAATTGAAAGAGGAAAAGTCGCTCGTAATCGAATCTATCTCGTAGGTACTTTCCTGGGACTCCGAGGATAGTCCGTCCCGCATTTTTTGTGATGCCGCGGCAATTATTTCAGTTTCACGATTCGCGCTAGCGCCAAACTCATTACATCTGTCAAAAGCATATCGCATAGAAGAGGAACCTAGGCGTCGGCGATTTCGCTGTTCGTTAGACGGCGAAATGCTTCGATGTATTTCGCGGAACTTTTTTCGATTACTTCCTTCGGCAGACGCGGGGCGGGCGGGGTCTTGTTCCAATCGAGCGTCTCCAGATAATCGCGCACAAATTGCTTGTCGAAACTCGGCGGACTCTGACCGACGGTGTACTGGTCTTTCGGCCAGAAACGCGAAGAATCCGGCGTCAGGCATTCGTCGATCAAAAGCAAATCTCCGTCGACGGTGCCGAACTCGAATTTAGTGTCTGCGACGATGATTCCGCACTGGTCGGCGTAATCGCGTCCGCGCGAATAAATTTGCAGACTTAACGTCTTTACGCGTTCGGCCAGCTCGTCACCGAGGATCGCGGTGCATCGTTTCATGTCGATGTTTTCGTCGTGACCGGTTTCCGCCTTCGTTGCAGGAGTAAAAATTGGCTCGGGCAATTGCGATCCCAGCTTGAGTCCGGCCGGCAGCTTAATGCCGCAGACGCTCTGCGATTCCTGATATTCTTTCCAACCGGAACCAGCCAGATAACCCCGCACTACGCATTCCACCGGCAACGGATTGGTTTTCCTCACGATCATCGAACGTCCGACAAGTTGCTCGCGGAACGGTTGCAACTCTTTCGGGAACTCATCGAATTTCGCTGTTATGAAGTGGTTTCGGATATCGTCGAACCGCTTGAACCAGAACGCGGAAATCTGGTTGAGCACCGCACCTTTGTACGGAATCGGATCGGGCAGAATCACGTCAAAGGCCGAGATGCGATCCGTAACGACAAAGAGCAGTGTGTCGCCGAGGTCGAATACTTCGCGGACCTTGCCGCTGCGCAGTTTTTTAATGCCCGGGAGATCGATCGAGGAATGCGTGGCGATTTGCATGCACGAATGCTCAACGGTCATCGCTTAACTTTCAACGCCCAATTCCGAATCGCCCGTTGAGCGTTGGACGTTGAACGTTGAGCGTTGGACGTTGTTCTCTTCATGGCCGGAATCGTAATCAAACCGCGAGCGCGAATTTTGCACGGACACGACTGGGTGTTTTCGAGTGAAGTACTCAAGGTTTTCGGAGATCCCGCGGATGGCGATGTGATTTCGCTCAAGGACGGCAGGGACCATTTGATCGGGAGCGCCATTTACAATTCAAAGTCGCAAATTGTTGCCCGCCGTTTCTCGCGGCGCCGGCAGGATCTTGACCCGGATTTCTTCCGGCGCCGCCTTGCGCAAGCTTCCGAGTATCGCGACCGGCGAAATATCGATCCGGGATTGCGCCGCGTAGTGTGGAGCGAAAGCGACGGTCTTCCCGGCGTGGTCATCGATCGTTATGGCGATCATTTCGTTTTGCAAACGCTCACGCTGGCGATGGACATGCGAAAGGATTTGATCGTGGACGCGATCGAACACGTTTTTTGTAGGGCAAGCGCCTCGCTTGCCAAGACCGAACTGGCAGGCGGAGCGCCTGCCCTACAATCATTTTGCATCGTCGAGCGAAACGACGCGCCGGTGCGTAAAGCGGAGGGACTGGAACTGCGCAGTGAAGTGTTGCGAGGAATTCCATCGCAAGTCCCGATCGAAATCGAAGGCGTGAAGGTCGAAATTGACGTGTTGCGTGGACACAAGACCGGTTTCTATCTCGATCAAAGGCACAATTACGGAACAGTTGCGGGCCATGCTCGCGACCGGCGCGTCCTGGACTGCTTCACAAACCAGGGCGCATTTGCGTTGACGTGCGCACGCGCAGGCGCAGCGGAAGTGACAGGCGTCGAAGAGAATTCTGAGAACATCGCCGCCGCGAAACGGAACGCTGCGCGGAACGGGCTAAACATCGCGTGGGCGCAGGACGATGTGTTTCAATTCCTCCGCGCAGCGGAAAAAGCGGGCGCACAGTATGATTTGATCGTTCTCGATCCGCCCTCGTTTACGAGGACGAGAAGCGGACTGCGCAACGCCTTGCGCGGCTATCGGGAATTGCACATGCGCGCGTTCAAGCTCTTATCGAAAGATGGATTGCTGGCGACGTTTTCCTGCTCACATCACGTAGATGACAAGGCATTCTTGCAAACGATTACTGACGCACTCGTGGACGCGCGGCGCTCCGCTCGACGACTGCGCCGCTTCGAGCAAGCGCCGGATCATCCGGTTCTGCCTACAATTCCCGAAACCGAATATTTCATCGGTTTTCTTCTCGAGATGATGCCTGGGCGGTGATGCCTGGGCTCTTCCTGTAGCGTGCGCTGTCCTCAGCGCACTGGACAAGACCAGCATCCTCCGCTGAGGACAGCGGACACTACGGCCTCTCGGATTTGCCAATTCTCCCTGCGAAATTTTTTGTGCGCTATCGATGGAAATCTCTGGAATTCTCAAAGGAGCCATCTAATATCCGCTACGACGAGCCTGGACGGCATCGCGATCATGGCAGAAAAAATCCGACCAGTTGAACAAATGCTCGATTTGACTGAGGAAACACCGTCTGTCGAGCATCTGGACAACCAGGTGCAAAAAGCGCAGGAGCAATTGCTTCAACTCAAGCGCCAGCAGGAGCAGATCGAAAAGCAGAAACGCGAACTGGAAGAGCTAAGCCGGCGCCAGGACGAATTGGAACACGGCCGCTCGGAAATGAGCGATAAATTGACGCGCGCTCTGGTTGTGCTCGAACGCGAAGCGTACAACGCGCAAAACCGGCTGGAGCAAATCCGTATAGCCCGTGAAAGTTTCGCGCAACACTTGGAGTTGATTGAAGCGATCGATCCGAGGAATTGGAATCCTTCGGATTTGCATAAGGAACTAAGCAGAGCTTTGAGCACCGTCGATGATGCGCGGACCGAGTACAATGACCACCGCAGCCGATTACAAGCAGCCGGCGGTGGTAACGGGGAGACGTTGTTACCTGATACGACGCCGGACGCTTACGAAACCAGCAACGCGCGTTCATTTTCTGACTGGTTGCAGATCGGCCTCGCGCTCAGTTTGCCGCTGATCTTTTTTGGCGTTGTTGCCCTTGCAATTTTCTTCTGGATGGCCAGCCGGTAATCGCGATGTTTCGGCGTTCGCGCAAACCGGCCCCGCCGCTTCATCGCAGGCAACAAGAGATAGCACGACAAGAAGCGGAACTCCGTGAGAAGGTCGAAACTCTCGAGCGTTTAGTCACACAAACTCCGCCTCCTGCACAGATCAAATCCCCAGCAGACGTTCCAGAACGCGTCCCTGCAGGTGCTCCCATTGAAAGGCGATTTCATGTGTCGATCGCAATGGACGCTCCGCAAGCGTTTGACACTGGTCGAAGACCCCGCCGGCCTCGCGCGCTTCGCAAAGAGCGACGGCAGGGCCAGATCGTTTTCCTAATCCTTTTGGCCGCGCTCGCAGTCGCAGTCATGTGGCTCATTAGCCACGTGCATCCTTGAGGCGCCTGCCATGGCCGCAAGTTCGGACCTCGATGTTGCGTACGTTGCCAGGCTTGCGCGCATCAATCTGACAGAAGACGAGGCGAAAGTTTTCCAGAAACAGCTCGATGACGTACTGAAGTATGCGGAGAAACTTCGCGAGCTGGATGTCAGTGGCGTGGACGCAGCCGCGAACGCGCTTGCGGCTTTTAACGTGCTCCGCGAGGATGCGCCGCGCGATTGGTTCACGGCGGAGCAGGCTCTGAGCAACGCGCCGCGGCAGGTAAACGGCCTTTTCATTGTCCCAAAAGTCGTGGAATGACTGGGAAGGATTTGCCGGCGCTGAGCATCGCCGATCTGCAATTGCTGTTGCGTCGCCGCGAAGTTTCGCCGCGCGAAGTGATCGACGCGTTGCGAAAGCGCATTGAAGCGGTCGATCGAGATATCGGCGCCTATCTTTCGCTCGACATCGAAGCTGCGGTCAAAGAGGCGGAACACGCAACGGTCGATCTTCCCCTCGGAGGCGTTCCGATCGCAATCAAAGACATCATCAACGTGATGGGTCAGCCGTGCACGTGTGCATCGAAAATCTTGCACAGTTATCGCGCGCCGTACGACGCCACCGTGATTCAAAAATTGCGAGCAGCTGGCGCAATCCCATTTGGCAAGACCAACCTCGACGAGTTCGCCATGGGCTCGTCCACTGAGAATTCGGCCGTGCAACGGACGCGCAATCCCTGGGACCTGGTGCGTGTGCCCGGAGGATCCAGCGGTGGCTCAGCAGCAGCAGTCGCGGCAGATGAAGCCTTCGGCGCGCTCGGCTCCGACACCGGCGGTTCGATCCGCCAACCGGCTGCGCTATGCGGCGCAGTGGGATTTAAACCGACTTACGGGCGGGTTTCGCGATTCGGCCTGGTCGCATTTGCTTCGTCGCTCGATCAAGTTGGACCGTTAACGAAAACCGTCCGCGACGCCGCGCTGATCATGAACGCGATCGCAGGGCATGATCCGCAAGACTCCACCTCGATCAACCAGCCCGTGCCCGATTATGTCGCGAGCTGCGGAAAGGATTTGCGCGGCATCCGATTGGGCCTGCCAAAGGAATACATCATCGAAGGAATCGATCCACAAGTGAGAGCTGCAATCGATGCCGCGGTGAAACAGTTGAATTCATTGGGTGCAGAAATCATTGAGGTCTCGTTGCCCGGCACAGAATACGCAGTCGCGGTCTATTACATTATTGCCACTGCCGAGGCTTCGGCGAATCTCGCTCGCTTCGATGGTGTGCGTTACGGATATCGCGCGGAAAATCCTAAAGACGTGCTGGATCTTTATGGCCGAACGCGTGAGCAAGGTTTCGGGCCGGAAGTGAAACGGCGCATCATTCTTGGCACTTACGTTTTGAGCTCCGGCTATTACGACGCCTATTATTTGCGCGCCCAAAAAGTGCGGGAACTGATTCGCCGGGATTTCACAAAGGTTTTTGAGAAAGTCGATGCACTCGTTTCGCCGACATCGCCCGTAGTCGCTTTCAAGTTAGACGAACGCGTTGCTGACCCGTTGCAAATGTATCTTGCCGATATTTTCACCATTGCAGCAAACCTGGCTGGGATCTGCGGAATCAGCGTCCCGTGCGGTTTCGCCGAATTGGACGGACATCGTCTGCCGATCGGGTTGCAGTTGTTAGGCAAAGCACTCGATGAAGCCCGCATTTTGCAAATCGCGCATGCCTACGAGCAAAGCACAGACTGGCACAAGGCGCGTCCGCCGATCGGCTCAAAGTTGCCGAGAAGCTGAGAACAAAGCGGCGGAGCACCGCCGCACTCCAAAACGCAAGCGACAAACGGTGGTTGGATTGTCGGCCACGTTTTGGAGTGCGGCACTGCTGTGCCGCTTTTCCATCGCTGCGGCCGACCTTTTCCCACAGCAAGCTTGTTAGGCCCGGTGTTTAGGAGCGTCGCTCTTTGATTCCCCCCAGGATGTCCGCAATCGCTTCGGCTCGCGGCTTGGCGCCGAGATTGCCTTTGCCGTGGACGCGCACGCTGACGGCATTGGCTTCCATGTCGCGTTTTCCGATCACGAACATGGTGTGCACTTTCATTTGCTCAGCCCGCTGGATTTTGCCGTTGATCTTGTCGGAGCTTTCGTCGATTTCCGCGCGGACTTGGTGCGCGCGCAGTTCGTTCAGAATCGATCGCGCATAATCGAGTAACTTCGGATCATCAGTGATGGTGAGGATGCGCACCTGTTCGGGTGACAACCAGAGCGGGAAATTGCCGGCATAATGTTCGATCAAAAATCCGATGAAACGTTCATGCGTACCCAGCGGCGCGCGGTGAATGCAGATCGGAATCTTCTCGGTGTTGTCGCGGTCTTTATAGCGAAGATCAAAATTGCGCGGCTGCGCAAAATCAACCTGGTTGGTCGCGATAGAAAACTCGCGTCCGATCACGCTCCACGCTTGTACGTCGATCTTCGGGCCGTAAAAGGCCGCTTCGTTAGGCACTTCGACATAATTGATTCCAGAGTTTTTCAAAACGCTGCGCGTCATCTCCTCGGTCTTTTTCCAAAGCTCTGGTTCATCGACAAATTTCTGGCCGAGCTTGGACGGATCGTGCGTGGAGAAACGCATGAGGTATTTGTCAATCCCGAAGAGTTTGAAATAGCCGAGATACATTTCATTCACGGCATTGAATTCCGCTTCGAATTGGTCCGGCGTCATGTAAAGGTGGGCATCATTCATCTGCAGTGAGCGCACTCGCATGAGTCCGAACAACTCGCCGCTCTTCTCGTACCGATAATCCGTTCCGTATTCTGCCAGTCGCAACGGGAGGTCGCGATAGCTGCGTGGAATCGCCGTGAACAACTTGTGATGATGCGGACAATTCATCGCCTTGAGGTAGTAACGAGTGCTGCTTCTTGCCTGATCAAGCTTCTCTTCTAAAGCGCCCATCTCTTCTTCGAGGCGATTTCGCTTTTCATAAATCGACAGCGGGGAGCTGCCTTCACTTGCAACGACATCCACTGCCTCCTTCAAGTCACGATCCAGTTCCTCTTTACGAGCAATCGCTGCCTTCAGCTCGTCTGTGTAATCTTTTGTGACTTCTATCGGCGGGAACATTGATTCAGCGTAGTAGGGCAGGTGACCGCTTTTTTTGTAGAGGCTTTCGCGCGCGATGTGCGGCGTGCGAACGCGTTGATACCCTGCAGCGAACTCGGTTTCCTTGGCTAGTTTCTCCAGTTCTTCGGCGATAGCCGCGCCACGCGGCAGAAACATTGGCAAGCCCGGGCCGACATCGTCATCGAAAACGAATAGCTCCAATTCCTTTCCGAGCTTGCGATGGTCGCGCTTCTTCGCTTCCTCCAGCATCGCGAAGTAGTCGTCGAGTTCTTTTTTCGTTTTGAACGCGGTGCCATAAACGCGCTGGAGTTGCGGATTCTTTTCGTCGCCTTTGTAATACGCGCTCGCCACGTTCGTGAGCTTGAACGCGCTGATGTTTCCCGTGCGCATCACGTGCGGCCCCGCGCAAAGATCGATAAAATCGCCGCTGCAATAGAGCGAAATTTTCTCGTCCGGCGGAATGTTTTCGATAATGTCGAGCTTGTATTTGCTGGGCTGGGCACGTTCGCTTAGCCCTGCGAGTCTGCCCTTGCGTCCAAGTTCGAGCGCCTCATCCCGGGAAACTTCGATCCGTTCGAACGGATGATTCGCTTTGATTTCCTTTTTCATCTCGTCCTCGATTTTTTCGAAATCGTCCGGCGAGATGCGATGGGGAACATCAACGTCGTAATAAAAGCCGTTCTCCACCGGCGGTCCGGCGGCGAACTGCGCTTCCGGCCAGATTTTCAAAATCGCGGTGGCCAATACGTGAGACGCGGAGTGGCGGAGACGTTCGATATCCGTCATCTGCTCGCGCTGCTCTAATGTTTTTCGTTCGTCAGACATTCGGTCCAGAGATTCCTCGACTTCGCTCGGAATGACAAAAGGGAATTAAACACGAAGCACACGAAGGACACGAAGAATTTGCTCGAAACTGCGGGCCCGGGCTCGCTGCTTGGCGAGATGGCGTTGATCGATGACACTCCGCGCACAGCCAATGCTATGCCGACGAAAGCATCCCGCCTGGCGCAAATCGACAGGCGCCGGTTTCACTTTCTCGTTCAGCAGACGCCGCGTTTTGCGACGCATGTGATGAAAACGCTGGCTGACCGCCTGCGCCACATGAACGCCGTGACGGCGGTGCGATAGGCAATCGTCCAAAGACGCAGGCCACTGCTTTCGCAGCCTCACGGGCGGCGTTATCTTTTCACGAATGCGAATTCTCGCGCAGTACGTGCTTCTTGCTGCGATGGCTGCGACGGGCTGCGGCCAACAGGCCCCTTCAGCTGCCGATTTCGTAGTGCAGCGCCAGCGAATGGTCCAGCAACAGCTGAAGCCGCGCGGCATTAAGGACGAACGCGTGCTGGCAGCGATGGCGAAAGTTCCGCGCGAGGAATTTGTGCCTGCGGATCAACGCGCTGACGCGTATCGGGACGGACCGTTGCCCATCGGTTACGATCAAACCATTTCGCAGCCGTACATCGTGGCGTTTATGACCGAACAACTGCGGCCGAAACCGGGCGATCGCGTTTTGGAGATCGGAAGCGGTTCAGGCTATCAGGCCGCGATTTTAGCTGAGCTCGTGGCGGACGTTTATACCATCGAGATCGTCGCGCCGCTGGCGAAAACTGCAGAAGCTACGTTGCAACGTCTCGGTTACAAAAACGTGCATCTAAAAGCCGGCGACGGTTACCAGGGCTGGCCGGAAGAGGCACCGTTCGACGCGATTATTGTGACCTGTGCGCCGGACAAGGTTCCGCAACCGTTGATTGATCAACTCAAAGACAGCGGGCGCATGGTCATTCCCGTTGGCGAGCGAGTCGCCCAACAACTGTACCTGCTCGAAAAGAAAAACGGTCAGCTGAAGGAGAGCGCCACATTGCCGGTACGGTTTGTGCCGATGCTGCGCGAACAGAAAAAGCAATAAACTGTAACCGCTTCGCTGTGCGAACCGCCACGGCTGTATGGTTCCACGGCGCCAACTACAAAGGGAAGCTAAGCAACCCGCTATGGGCTCTTTCCCTCCTGCAAGGATCGCAAGGCAGATACGTCAATGCGGTCCTGGTCACGCTGTGAATCGCTCTTGAGCGCAATGAGTGCTTCGGCGTTGAGATAGCGCACCTCAATATCAGCAATTCGCGTTGTTTTGGTCGCGCCGATCAGATCGGCATAGCGGTTGCCGCGCATGATCGTAAACACATCGAGCGGAAAGTCCTCGATGATCCGTATCGCGCCTTCAGTGTCACTGAAATCGACTGGACGTAGCTCGTGCGCGTGGCCTTCACCGAAATTTCCCAGTTCACCGAGCAGTCGGGTGACGTTTTCAGACGATGATTCGATTAGAATATCCACGTCTTCAGTGGTGCGCACAAAGCCGTTCAGAGCAACGGCCACGCCGCCCACGATGATGAACCTAATCTCAGCCCGGGCGAGCTTTGCCAACAACCTTTCGTATGGCGTGTCCATCGTCCGCTGATTGTGGCCGCAGAAATTTCGCGACGAACCGGTTTAAGCGATAGAGCCGATCCCAAACGTCGCCACGTGTGCGACCGACTTGCTTTTTTATTCGCTCTTTGTGGCAGGACATGTGCATTCCAGCTATTTGATAGCCGCTAATTTTTTCAGGTTGATTCGCTTGATCCAATCCTGCAATTCGGCGGGTTCCTCATTCTGCAGCTCGACCTGGACGAAATAACGATCGGCGATCATCACCCACAGAGTAGCGTGTTTCGTGTCTTTCTCGAAGGTTTCAAAGCCCGGGCTGCCATCGATGGTCACCGATTTGGCGTAACCTTCGCTGTTTTCGCTGTTGCTCTTCCACGCTTCGGTCGTTGTGCTGACATAATCAGGGTTGGCGACTGAATCGAGGATACTAATGGCAGCGCTCGGCGCCTTTTCTCCGTCGCCCTTGTGGTAATCGCGGTGCACATTTGTGATCCTGAATCCGCCCACGTCTTCGGTTGAACCCTCCGGCTTATCCGCAGTCCAACCCGACAGCGGTTCCGGCAAAATCGGCAGCAACTTCTGATAATCGACGGCGTCAGGCACGAGGATCGGTTCGTTCTGTGCCCGTGCCGCGGCGAGACCAAGTGCCACAACGAGTATCACCAAAAAAAATCCGGCGCGTGCTGGAGAACAAACACGAGCGGTTGATTTCATGGGAGCGCGTACGTGCGCGATTACTCTACGCGATTGACTTTACCTTGGCTGTCAAGACGCTTGCGGGATGCGCGCATCAGAACGAGGCGACGCCTGAATTTAGAATCTCCAAGTTGGCGGCTGGAACGGAGTGAGAACATTCACATTTCCAGCTTCCTGATTTGTCATGTCGAGCAAAGTCGAGACATCTCTAATTGTTTCCGTTGGCGTCGGGGTCCAGGAATCGTCAGCGATTGTTCGCGAAAATCAGAATGACATTTTGAGATTTCTCGGTTTCGCTTCGCTCCGCTCGAAATGACAACGCCGACAAAACCCCGCCGTCAGCTTGGGTTATTTGACGCCACCATGATCGTGATGGGCGGCATCGTGGGTGTAGGAATCTTTGCTAATCCTTCCGAAGTAGCCCACCGCGTTCACACGCCGTTTTTGATTCTCGGCGTTTGGGTGCTCGGCGGCTTGCTCGCGATGTGCGGTGCGTTCATCTGGGCTGAGCTCGCCACGCTCTTGCCCGGCGCGGCAGGCGGCCAGTATGTGTATCTTCGCGAAGCGTATCATCCGGCAGTGGCATTCGTGTATGGATGGGGATTGCTTTTGGTCACGCAGACCAGTGGCATGGCCGCAGTCGCGGTGATTTTTGCCTTCTACTTTCGCGCGCTCACAGGCGCCGCGTGGAACGAGAGCGCCATCGCAGCCACAGCGCTGCTCACACTGACCGGCATCAATTGTTTTGGAGCGCGCGCCGGAAGCAACGTGCAGAGCGCTCTAATGCTGCTGAAAATTGCCGCAATCGCGGCGCTGGTAATGATTGGCTTTGCCGTTGGCGGTCATGCGTCAGAAGCATCGACGTCGTTAGTCGAAAAGCCGTTCTCATTTGATCTTCTCAAAAGCATCGGTGCGGCGATGGTTCCGATCGCTTTTGCATATGGCGGATGGCAGACGGCGACTTTTGTCGCAGCCGAAATACGAGATCCGCGCCGTGATTTATCACGCGGATTGTTGCTCGGTGTCTCTAGTGTTGTGGTGCTTTACCTTGCGGTGAATCTCGCCTGCCTGCGCGTGCTCGGCTCGACCGGGCTCGATGCGACAACAACGCCTGCTTCCGATTTGATGCGAATCGCGCTCGGTGAGAGCGGCGCCCGCTGGATCGCGCTCGCGATCACAATTTCCGCGCTCGGATTTCTCAGCCAAAGCATGCTCACCGCACCGCGTGTTTACTACGCGATGGCGCGGGACGGACTTTTCTTTAAGAGCGTCGGCAAATTGTTCGGAAAATCCGAAGCGCCGGTAGTCGCAATCGTTCTCCAGGGTCTGGCGGCAATCGCTATCGCCTGTTCCGGAACGTATGGCGAGATTTTGAATTTCGAGGTCACGGTCGATTTCATCTTTTTCGGAATGACGGCGGCATCACTGTTTGTCATTCGCCAGCATCACATTGGGGCAGGCGCTGCTCGTGTACCGCACTCCCGGGCACCCTTTCACGACAGCTATTTTTGTGTTGTCGTGTTTGGGAATTGTCGTGAGCGCCATCCTCGCCTCGCCGCGTAATAGTGCGATTGCCTTGTGCATCATGCTGGCCGGGCTTCCCGTTTATTATTTTTGGAGCAGATTCAAGACGAGTGCAGAACAATTGAGACGACGGTAGCAATACGTGATTCTCAGATCGCAGCTTTCAGCAGATGGAACAGTCGACGCGAACAGGGGTCGCCTCGCCCTGGCAGGGAGAGGGGGAGGGTGAGGGTCACGTTCGGGATCAAAGCACCCCTCACCTTAATCCTCTCCCCTCAGTTAGGGGAGAGGCGGCATGGAGCCGGAGATTGACGTAGCTTTTCGAAAGGACGATCAGCACGAGGTACCAGTCATGAGACACAAGCACTCCGATTACATGCATTGGTCCAAAACGAGAAGCCGCGCGCGGTTTAATCTCGCGACCAGCGGCGTGGCGTCATTCCCTCTTCGTGAACTGCCCGTTGGTATAAGAGAACTCGAGATCAACGGTGATGACAGCTACGGCTACGCGCCGTTGCAGCAAGCGATCGCGGCCCATCATGGAGTCGATCTGGACTGCGTCGTGGAATCCGCTGGCACATCTATGGCGAATCATCTTGCCATGGCCGTGATCCTTGAATCTGGCGACGAAGTTTTAATCGAGCACCCGGCCTACGGCCCCATTCTCGATGTTGCGCATTACTTGGAAGCAAACGTGAAACGTTTCCGGCGCACTGAAGAAAGCGGGTGGGCGATTGGTCCAGACGAGGTTCGCCGTTGCGTGACTCCTAAGACGCGTCTCATTGTGCTCACGAATCTCCACAATCCAACGAGCGTGCTTACGCCGGAATCGGTCCTCCGGGAAATCGGCGACATCGCGCGAAGCATCGGCGCACTCGTGCTCGTCGACGAAGTTTACCTCTACGCGGTTTACGAAAACACGCCGCGAACATCATTCCATCTCGGGCCTGAATTCGTGGTGACCAGCAGTTTGACGAAAGTTTACGGTGTGAGCGGTCTGCGATGCGGATGGATTCTGGCGCAGGCTGATCTCGCACGGAAGATGCGCCGCTTGAACGATCTTTACAGTGCGACGCCGGTTTTCTCCGGTGAGCTTCTTAGTGTCATCGCGTTCCAGCATCTAGATCTGCTTCGGGAAAGAGCCCGTGGAATAGTGGAAGCCGATCGCAATTTGCTTCGCGATTTTCTCAAACAGCAATCGGCCATTTCTGCGGTGGAAACGAAATGGGGCACGACCTCATTTCCGCGATTAGTGAACGGAAATGCTGACGCTTTTCTAGAGCGTCTACGAGCGGAGTTCGACACCTCAGCAGTGCCCGGCCGCTTTTTTGAAATGCCCAATCGCTTTCGAATCGGCATGGGCGTAAACACAGAAATGTTCGCCGAAGGATTGGATCGAATTGGCCGAGCGATGAAATAAGGGTAGTGGCGAGGGAGTTTTGATTGCCTAAAGCTATCAGTAAGGTGAAGACGCCTGAAAATTTCCAGATTCGTCCGGCGGGCGTGGACGACGTGCCGACAATCCTGGAATTAATTCGTGATCTGGCGACGTACGAGCGCGCTCCGGACGAAGTCGTCGCGACCGAAGAACTGCTCGTCGATGTTTTATTCGGCGAAAAACCGGCGGCGGAAGTGCTGCTGGCGTTTGAAGGAGAATCGCCGGTCGGGTTTGCGGTTTACTTCTACAATTTTTCTACATGGCTTGGACGGCCTGGGCTTTATCTAGAAGATTTGTTCGTGAAGCCGGAAAAGCGCGGCAAAGGTTATGGTCGCGCGTTGCTCGTGGAGCTTGCGAAGATCGCGCGCGATCGCGGCTGCGGCCGGATGGAATGGGCGGTGCTCGATTGGAATGAGCCGGCAATCAAGTTCTATCGCGCGCTCGGCGCGCAGCCTATGCATGAGTGGACGGTGTTTCGATTAACGCGCGAGGAGATCGCGAAGCTGGCAAATTCCGAATGAGTACAACGAGACACCCAGGCCGGCGACCTGCGGCAAGAGCAGGAGCACAATAACCAATGAGGATGTTGCTGTAGTGCTCCGCTCGTCCGCCGTAGCTTCGGCGAAGACGGATGTCCTCACCGGATTCCCGCGGGCGCGGAGAGTTGTGTGCTGAGACACGGCACGCTACAAACTGAGCAGGAGCACGAACACGAGCAGGAATAAAATGGCGAAGGAAAATACAAGGATCGAGGACTACGCTTTTCTGAGCGATACCCAGACCGGTGCGCTCGTGAGTCGCGACGGCTGCGTGGATTGGCTTTGCTTGCCGAGGTTCGATTCCCCGGCGTGTTTTGCCTCGCTGCTGGGCGATGAGAAAAACGGGCACTGGCGGATTTTCCCAACGGAACAGATCAAGCAGACCCATCGCCGGTACCGTGGCGATACGCTCATCCTGGAGACGGACATCGAAACGGAAAACGGCGCGGTGCGCGTGATCGATTTCATGCCGCCGCGCGGCAAGGATCCAGACATCGTCCGGATCGTCGAAGGTTTGCGCGGGGAGGTGTTGATGCAGATGGAACTGATCATCCGTTTCGATTACGGGCAGATCGTGCCGTGGGTTCGGAGGCGTAAGCGTTTCGACGGACTGGAGGCAATCGCTGGACCGGATGCTTTGATCTTACGAACGGCGGTTGAAACGCGCGGAAAAGATTTAACCACGGTGGCCGAGTTTACCGTCACGCAAGGAGACCGGATCCCGTTTGTGCTCACGTGGTTCCCCTCTCACCAAGAGCCGCCGAGAAAGATAAATCCCGAGCACGCATTGCGGGAGACAGAAGAATTCTGGACCGATTGGGCGAAGCAGTTTCGAAGCGAAAACAAGTGGCGCGAAGCGGTGGTGCGCTCCCTCATCACGCTTAAAGGCCTGACGTATGCGCCGACTGGCGGCTTGGTCGCAGCGCTGACTACTTCATTGCCAGAGCAGATAGGAGGCGTGCGCAACTGGGATTATCGCTACTGCTGGTTGCGGGATGCGGCGTTGATCTTGATCGTGTTAATGCGCGCCGGTTATCGGGAGGAAGCGGAATCGTGGCGGGAATGGCTGCTACGCGCCATCGCGGGTAGCCCTGCGCAAATGCAAATGATCTATGGCGTGCATGGCGAACGCCGCCTCGACGAGTATGAGATTCCATGGCTGTCGGGATATGAAAACTCTCGGCCGGTGCGCATCGGCAACGCGGCTTCAAATCAATTTCAGCTCAACGTTTACGGTGAAGTGCTGGCAGCCGTATGGCTGGGTGATCGTGCCGGAATCACGATGACCGAACACGATTGGGCGCTCATGCTTGAGCTGATGAAATTTTTGGAATCACATTGGCAGGAGCCGGATGAAGGAATCTGGGAAGTACGCGGCGGTCGCCAACATTTCACGCATTCGAAAGTGATGGCGTGGCTGGCGTTCGACCGCGCAATTAAAATGGTTGAGAACTGCGAGTGCGCCGCGGACGAGCACGTCGGTCGGTGGCAAAAAATTCGGGCGCAAATTCACGCACAAGTTTGCGACAAAGGATACAACCCAAAAAAGAACACATTCACCCAAGTTTACGGGTCGGACGCGCTGGACGCGAGTCTGCTTACACTGCCGCTGGTCGGGTTTCTGCCAATCACTGACGAGCGCATCCGGGGTACCATCGAAGCAATTGAACGCGAATTAATGTATGAAGGCCTGCTTCAACGGTACCGGCCGCAGGAAACAGGCGTGGACGGATTGCCCGGGACCGAGGGAGTTTTTCTTCCCTGCTCATTCTGGCTGGCGGATTGCTGGCACCTCCTCGGCCGGAAAAAGGAAGCGCGAGAATTGTTCGAGCGCCTGCTTGATCTGCGCAACGACCTTGGCTTGCTATCCGAAGAATATGATCCCCGCGCAAAGCGACAGTTGGGAAATTTTCCGCAGGCTTTCTCGCACGTTGCACTGGTAAGTTGCGCCCGAATTTTAGGCGACGAAGACCACCTTCTGGCTCGTAGTGATTAGATCGGTGCGCAGAGCACGACGCCGGATTGGCGGATAAATCGCGTAGTTGGTGTTAAGCACTACTCTGCGAAACGAGGCGGCGAACCAAATCTTCGGTGGCCACGATACCGCGAAAATTTCTCTTTCCATCCACGACAGCTGCCAGGCCAAGGCGTGCAGCGCGCAATTGTTGCATGATGAGATAAGCGGGCTCATCATCCGTAGTGGTTACGATGCGCCGCACATAATTGCCCAGCGGTTTGTTTTCGTCTCGGTCGAACAGGATCTCGACGACATTGACTAGTCCGGCCGGTTGACCTTCGGGTGTAACCACAGGGAGACGATCAAGACCCGTAGAAGCGCTAAGCTCCAGCGCTTGCTGCGTTGACGCGCCGGAATGCAGCACGACAACTTTCGCCGAGGGCAGCATCACGTCGCGAACTTTGGTGCCACGAAAGTCAACGACGCTGTGGATCATTGCGCGCTCGGTTGAAGTAAGAGCACCCTCTCGCTCGCTCTGTGCGGTGATCTGTTTCAGTTCTTCGCGCGCGGCAAAGAGGCGGCGCCGTTTCGCAGCCTGACTCGGCAGAAGTAGCTTGCCGAGTCGCGCCCCGACTTCGAGCAAGGGAGAAAACAAGATCGACGTGAATTCGAGCACGCCCGCAAGTCGGGCCAGCGCGCGAAATGGAAACCGGCGGAACAACGCTTTAGGCAGAACCGACAACACAAACAAATAAACCGGCAGCGCAATCACCAGGGCGAAGAAAAATCCGGCATAGCCGTATAAGCGAACCAACTCACTGGTCAGCAAGAGGAGAGCGACAATATCCGCTGCATTCGTTACGAGCAGAACGGTCGCCAACAGGCGTTCCGGTTGCTTGAGCAGGCGATTCAACTGCAAAGCGGTCGGCACGCGGCGCTTTACATTTTGCCGCAACCGCACTGGATCGATCGAAAGCAGTCCGCTTTCGATTCCGTTGAAGAAAAACGAAACGATCCAGCAACAAAAAATGATCAGCACTGCCGTCATGCCGCCGCCTCGAATACGTTTGTGGTTTTCTCCAGCAGGACTTCTTCGATTCTTTTGCGTCCCGCTCGACGCACGGTAATGGCGAGACCCGGAATTTCGAGCTTTGTTCCGGACGAGGGCATGTAGCCCAGACGGGTAAAGACAAATCCTCCGATGGTGTCGATCCCTTCGGCATCGATTTGAAAACCGAGATATTCGCTCAAATCATCGAGACGCGCGTTGCCGCTCACGAGGAATTTGCCGTTCCCAAGCGGCTCGATGTAAAAGGTTGAATCGTCCCGGGGCACGGCGTCGCTGAGAATTTCTTCCACCAGATCCTCCATGGTGATGATTCCTTCGATGCCGCCGAATTCGTCTACAACGACGCCCATTCCCTGGGGACGGGTGAGAAAAAGCTTAAGCAACTCGAGCGCGCGCATTGTCTCCGGGACAAACGAGGGGGCGATTAGTCTCTCGGTGTAGTGTTCCGTTGGATCGAGCAGGAACAGTTTAACGTCGATGATCCCGAGGATTTGATCAGGCGTATCGGCATAAACGGGCACGCGGCGGTGACGTTTCTCCTTCAAACGCGCGATTGCATCCTCGTTAGTTAAGTCGTCCGGCAGCATGAAACTGTCCACGCGCGGCGTCATGCAATCCTTGGCCGCTTTATCCCCCAGCTTAATGATTTCCTGGATCATTTCGGCTTCGCCCTGGTGCAACGCGCCTTCTTCTTCGCCGATTTGAAGCAGTGTTCCCAGTTCCTCATCGCCGAAGCGCGGACGATTGCGCAGATGCGCTGGGGTAAAGCTATCGATCACAAAATCGCTGACGGTCTCTAGTCCCCGGCCGATTCGGTCGAGAAACGGCATCGCGATTTGCAGCGTGAAAGCGCCTATGGCCGAGAGTCTGGAGGGCGCCGCGAGCGCCACAAGTTTCGGCACCAAATCACAGAGCAACACCACGACAGCGAAGATCAGGATGCCGACGAGCCATTGAGGAACGTGCCCTGCCAAAGGGCCTTCCCACACGAAGAAAAGACACAACACAACCAGCAGCACGTTGACCAACCCGTCTCCCAGCAGCAGCACGTTCAAGACGCGCCGCGGATTTTCCCGGAAGAGCTGTATGAAACTCGTAAGCCTGGCGTGATTCTCCTCCAGCCGGCGCAGTTGATGCGGCTTCAGCAAGAAGAGCGCCGTTTCCACTCTGGAGAAAAGCGCAGAGCAGAAGATCAAGATCGCGATGGCGCCCAGCACAATTGCCAGAGTAGCGGCACTCATTTGTGCGGCAGCAAACCACACGCACTTTGGGCGGTCTTTCCGGCGCGAGGGACACCAAATGAGTGAGAATGTCCCTCGGAAGAGTTGGTGATTGGTGGTTTGCTCATTCTCTGAGCTGCAACCAAATTAAAGCGCCCCATGAACAAACGCGAGAGGATTTCACAATGGGTGGCCGAATCGACTGGTGAAGATGTGGACCCGGACCAGACAAAAGTAGCAACACACCCCTATTACCGTGCGTTTTTCCGTTGCTGGAATGAGCAGCGTTACTATGAGGCGCACGACGTTTTGGAACAGCTTTGGCTTGAGACGAAATCGCGCGACGCGGACTTCTTCAAGGGATTGATCCAGGCCGCCGGGGCTTTCGTTCATCTTCAAAAAAGGTTCCAACATCCGCTGCATGCCAAGCACAGCAGGCGTTTGCCGCCGGCGGAGCGTTTGTTCCGACTGGCGGAGCAAAATCTGGCGACCTTCTCCCCGTGGCATCATGGGCTCGATGTGGCAGCGCTTTGCCAGCTTTTGAACCGGTACGCCGATAAAATCGTCGCATCCGATTACACATCCAATCCCTGGTCACCGGAAACCGCGCCGAAGCTCAAGGTAGGGGCTGTTCACCCGAACCGCCCGGGCGATTGAGGTCAATCGCCGCTACCTGGTAAAAATCAATTTTATTCCGGCGATAAGCAAGACCGTCGCGAGACAAAGCGAAATCCCTCGGACAGCAAAACGTCTGCTCCCCAAATGCGAGCCGATGATGCCGCCGACGATTGCTGCCGCTGCGAGAATGAATCCAAGCGAAGGGATGGAATGAACTTTTGTGACGTAACCAACCAGCCCAGCGACCGAGTTCACCCAGATAAAGAGCGCTGAAACAGCAGCGGCCTGCCGAATATGAGCCCACTTACAAAACAGCAATAGCGGCGTGAGAAATATTCCGCCTCCTGTTCCTGTCAGCCCCGCAAGAAATCCGAGCCCTGCTCCAACACCTAACGCCACCGGCCGCGACGGAGGAAAGGTCTGCGGCGGATCGCTCCGGCGAAACACGAGGCGCGCCGCTGAGAAAAGCAGCACAAGTCCGATCAGAATCCTGAGAATCGAAGCAGACGGCTGCAAGTAACCACCGAGATACGCCGCGGGAATGGACAGCAGCGCGAACGGCCAGAATAATTTCCACGAGAAATGTCCCGCTCGCCAAAACTGGAACGTGCCGATGGACGCGACCAGAATGTTGAGCACCAGCGCAGTCGGACGAATCACCGCCGGTGCGATCCCGAACAGGGTCATCGTTGCGATGTAGCCCGATGCACCGGCGTGGCCGACGGATGAGTAAAGAAACGCGATTATTCCAATTGCGAGGAAAAGAAGAACGAGATGCGTTGTGTCCATCTTTTGTCATGTCGAGCGGAGTCGAGACATCTCTTGAATGATTTTCGCACTCCGCATGTAAAAACCAGCCAGAGATTCCTCGACTTCGCTCGGAATGACAAGAGTGTGAACTCTCACCATGCAGTGAGGACCGTCATGAGAACCTGCTTCCGCTTTGCAATCCTCGCGCTAACGTGGTTAGTGACAGCAAATCATAGCGCTGCTGACCCGACGCCGACCGGTCCTCAGCATTCACCGGGCGCCGCTACAGAAAAACACGAGCACACGAACCGGCTTGCGCACGAGAAGTCGCCGTATCTTCTCCAGCACGCGCACAATCCGGTGGACTGGTACCCCTGGGGCGAGGAAGCGTTCGCCAAGGCCCGGCGCGAAAACAAACCGATCTTTCTCTCGGTCGGTTATTCCACATGTCACTGGTGTCATGTGATGGAGCACGAATCGTTTGAGGACGAAAAAGTGGCGGCGATCATGAACCGTGAGTTCGTCAACATTAAGGTCGATCGCGAGGAGCGCCCGGATGTTGACCGTGTTCACATGACGTTTGTGCAGGCGACGACCGGCGGGGGCGGCTGGCCGATGAGCGTTTGGTTAACTCCGGATCTAAAGCCGTTCGTCGGCGGAACCTATTTCCCGCCGGAAGACCGATACGGCCAGCCAGCATTCAAAAGCGTGCTGGAGCGGATCGCCGCAGCCTGGAAGAGAGATCACGACAAAATTGTGGAGCAGGGGAGCAAGATCGTTGATGCGTTGCGCGAATCTCAATCAGCAGCTGGAGGCGAAAGCAAGGTCGACACTGCAGTTTTAGATGCCGCCTTTAAGCAGTTCGATCGCAGCTACGACCCGAAAGAAGGCGGCTTTGGCAACGCGCCGAAATTTCCACGTCCAGCGACGCTAAATTTTCTGACGCGATTTTATGCGCGTGATCCTAAAAGTGATGCCGGCAAACACGCCCTCGATATGGCGCTGTTCACCTTGCGCAAAATAGCGGCTGGCGGGGTGCACGATCATATCGGTGGCGGATTTCATCGTTATTCAGTGGATCGTTACTGGCACGTGCCGCACTTCGAAAAAATGCTTTATGACCAGGCACAACTTGCGGGCGCATATCTGGACGCGTTCCAAATCACAAAAGATAAACAATACGAATCCGTCGCGCGCGACATTCTCGATTACGTCGTCCGCGACATGACCTCGAAGGCAAGCGGCTTTTACTCCGCCGAAGATGCCGACAGCCCTGTTGTAGCCGCGGGCGCTGACCGCGGCCATCAAGAGACAAAAGAAGGCGCTTTCTACGTTTGGACGAAGAAAGAAATCGACGACGCGCTCGGCGATTCTGCGGAGATTTTTGATTTTCATTATGGCGTTCAGCCACACGGCAATGTACCGGAAGGAAGCGATCCGCACGATGAGTTCCGCGGAAAAAATATTCTGATCGAGCGGCACACGGTCGCAGAGACAGCCGAGCATTTTAAGAAAAGCGAACAGGAGATTGGCGAATCGCTGGCGCAAAGCCGCGATAAGTTATTTGCCATTCGCGCCAAACGGCTGCGACCACACCTCGACGATAAAATCATCGCTGCGTGGAACGGCGTGATGATTTCCGCGTACGCCCGGGCCGCGCAAGTCCTCGGCGATCCGCACTATCTGGAAATTGCAACGCGCGCCGCGAATTTTCTGAAGACAAACCTGTACGATCCCTCGGGGAACATCTTGTATCGCAACTACCGTGAGGGTCGGAGCGACGTTGCAGGGTTTGCCGACGATTACGCGTTCGTTATCCAGGGTCTTCTCGATCTCTATGAAGCCTCGTTCGACGTCGAATGGCTGAAGCTTGCGGTCGAATTGCAGGGGACGCAGGACCGCCTGTTTTACGACGAGAAGAACGATGGCTACTTCAGCACGAGTGGCAAGGACCAAAGCGTCTTCCTTCGGATGAAAGACGATAACGATGGCGCCGAACCGGCTGCAAGTTCCGTTGCCGCACTGAATCTTTTGCGGTTATCAAAGATTCGAAATGACCAGGGCATGTTGGAGCGCGCACGCAAAACAATAGCTGCATTTGCCACCACGCTTTCGCATTTTCCCAGCGGCATGCCACAAATGCTGGTTGCGCTCGATTACTCGTTAAGCAAACCACGACAGATCGTGATCGCCGGAAAGAAGGATGCTGCTGAAACAAAAGCACTGCTTACAGAAGTGCATCGCCATTTTCTGCCAAAGACAATTGTGCTTCTGGCAGAAGGCGGCGAAGGCCAGAAGTATCTCGGCGAGAAAAATGAAGCGATCCGCGCAATGTCGGCAGTCGACGGCAAACCCGCCGCGTACGTGTGTCAGAATTTCACCTGCAAAGCGCCCGTGACCGATCCCAAGCAACTCGCGGAATTGCTGAAACTGTAGCCTCGCCTGTGCCGAACGTCGTCAGTTTCGGAAGGCTGCTTTCAATGTCTTTAGGCCCGTAGCGAGCCTTAGCGGATGGCTGTAGCCGGGGGCGTTGACCTAGGCAGCGGAAGGCGAGGCTACTGGTCCCCCGGGGTCGACGCCACCGGCTACAGATTTTCGCGCGCGTACCGAAGCGCGCGCGACATCCAGACTAGCTCATCCAGAAATTTTCCCACGCGACCTGTGTAAGCTGCGTCGGTGATCTTGCCTGTTGAATCGAAAAGTTTTCCTGCTGAACCGAAATAGACGTCCGAGAAAATTGCGACCAAGCCGAGCTCGCGCAGGACCGGGACTAAACTCTGGATCATGCGCGCGCCACCGAACGGACCGGCTGAAACACCGCAAACACCGACCGCTTTATGAATGTATTCCTTCAGGTTGGTATCGAGCACGTGTTTCAGCAGCCCGGGAAAACTGTGATTGTATTCCGGGACCACGAGGATCAGTCCATCGGCTCGCGCCACGGTAGCCGAGAACTGACTGTCCTTAAGCGCTTCACCAGCGTCATCCATGCGGATGGGAATTTTCCGGATGTCGATCAATTCCGTTTCGATGTCACCGCGCTTTGATACTTCACCGAAAACGAAGTTGGCCGCCGGCTCGGTCAGGCGACCCTGTCGCGCTGTGCCGATAACGACCGGAACAAAAACCGGTCGATTGATGTCTTGCGTAGCCATGTTTCGATTTGTCGCGGCAAGGGTAGGGAATCTTACAAGGAAAGCACCAGCGAAATCGGCGATCAAACGGAAGGGTCGGAGTTTTCGAAGCGGTAACTTCCTCAACTCTGCCGCGATTTCATCGGCAGTAGATTTTCCGGCCAGTTCCCGAACGACTAATCCTCGGCTGCGCAGGTCGTTCTTCGGCTCGCGTTCGATTCGGTGCCAGTTGATCAATGCGAGACAAACACCGGCGTCATTTGCCGAAATCCAAGTGCCGCCGGTCAGCTCGCGCGGAAAAACAGCGCGGCGGCGGCCAGACTTGACCACGCCAGGCGCAAGAGCGGCAAAGCGGTCCCGTTTTTCATCGCGATTCATCGCGAGGTAAAATCCACGCGGTTTTGGAAGAAACGAGACGGTGCACATCAATCAGCCAACGGATACGATAGCGCAGCGGCTGAATATTGCCGCCAGTTATGCCAGAGCGCCGCGACTGGTGTAGGCGCGTGACTCTCGATGATCGCAGAAAAAACGAAGCATCCTCAAGCATGAGTTGCAGCTGAGAGTCGGTGATCAAGTGCCGGTTCTGATCCGCCCGCGGGAAAGCCGTTGCCGAACCGGGCGATCCTTCACGGTATGTCAACGCGACGGCGTTCATACAGTAACGCAATCCGGTTGGCGGCGGTCCGTCGTTGAAGACATGTCCGAGATGCGATCCACAGCGTGCGCACGAAATTTCCACTCCAAAGATCGCTGAGAACTTGCTGTTTTCCTGGACTGCTTCTTTGCGGATCGGCTGCCAAAAACTCGGCCAGCCCGTACCAGAGTTGAATTTCGTTTCCGCGCTGTAAAGCGGATTGCCGCACGCGGAGCAAACGTAAATGCCATTGCGGTGATCGAGTGCGTTACCGTTCAGGGACGGCGGCTCTGTGCCGGACCGACGCATGACGTAGAACTGCTGCGGTGACAGTATGACCAGCCATTCTTTGTTCGTGAGATTAACTTTCTGGTCGAGAGGAATAGCGTCCAGCTTCGCACGAATTTGCGCCGCATCGAGATTGCTGGGCTGTGCGCGAGAGCATGCGGAAAGTGCGATGCAAATACTCACGCCTAACAAGAATTGGATCGTTCGTTCCATTTCGTAAAAGAAGCTACGGTTTTAACCAACCGCCGGTCGCTTGAATGGGTGTCCCGCTTTCGGTGATCCATGCCGCAAGCGCGCCGGGTTTGTCGTTGCCGGTTCGCATGGGAAGCGCAACCGATCCAGTCCAACGGTTCGATTCATTCGCCATGTCGACCTTGATGAGATTGAGAACAACGAAATCATGGCGCAATTTGCGGCCGCTGTTTTCGCCGCGTTTCACATCCGATTCGAGATCGTTCCCGAGCAGTGCCACATTCAACGCTAAAGCCCGCGGCTGCGTTGTCTCCGGAACAAAAGTGGCGCTAAGTTTTCCATCGTTGCCTAACGATATACGCAACACGCCAACCTTGGTCGAGGATGTTGGCATCGCATTGCCGCCAAACCAGCTGCGCCACTCCTTCCCGTTAACGACAAAACCCGGAGTGTAAACGGAATCGCCGCCCCAGGCCGCGGCATAACGTTGTTGTCTCGAAGTGAATTCCGGTTTGGCGAAGCGATCGCGCCAGCCGAGACGGCCCCAGTAATCAACGTGATAGGCGACCGGGACGATCTTCTTCCACAGCGCCGGACTCGATTTGAGTGCGCTGAGCCATTTTTCTGCCGGCGGACAACTGCTACACCCTTCCGACGTGAATAGTTCGATGAGCGAGCTTTGCGTCTTGGCGCTCTCAAATGTTGTAGCCGGGAGCCTCGACCCCGGCTCCTCCGCCAGCAAGTTGGACGTAGCTATGAGCAGAGCAATCACAAGAGCTCGAATCGGTTTCATATTTCTCGAGGATAAACTAGCCGGGGTCAGCGCCCCCGGCTACAACTCCTATCCGTCAGGCGATCGCTGCCGTCATTCTCTTTTCGGATCGCCCAGCACCCATCCGCTCGACCAAATGGTCGCCGACTGCCGGTTATCGATCGTCCGGGTTCCAAAGGCGCTTACGAAAGTACTCTCGCCAGCTTTCCGGAAGCGAGGGTAGTTGGCTTACGCGGCGCAACATATCCTGGTTTGTCGCATCTCTGCCATACAGATTCACAACATCGGCGACCGTAACATTGTGCTCCTCTCGTTCGAGCAACTCTATTGAGTCGCCAGCGGCGACTTCTCCTTCCTTGGCAACCGCAAGGTAGAATCCGGTGCGGCCACTCTCCAGGAAACGCTTCACCATGTCCGGTCGGTTGAAGCGAATGCCGAGTTTGAAGCACGGCATTCGGGGTTGGGTGACCACGAACTCTGCAGAAGCGATCCGAAGGCGATCACCAATACGGGTGTCCTCAAGCAAGCCCTCCGTTGTGAAGTTCTCGCCGAAAACTCCCCACGGGAGTTCCATACCAGGAAGTTCTCTGTGCCAGAATGGGTAATGCTCCGAGGGGTAGACGTAGACCGCCTTGTCGATTCCTCCGTGCACGGTCAGGTCAGATTGCTGATCGCCCTCGACGTTGAGCTTCGCCACTCGAACCCGGCCATAAACCGGCGCTTTGAATATAGATGTGCGGACGATGTGGCCCTTCCATTCGATTTCGCGCGGAAGTCCGACGTTGACCGACAAAAGCTTCATGCTGCGTCCATCGCGAGCATAGCCAATCCAAAGTTAGATGTAACCAAAATCCAGATCAGGTGGACGCAAGTCCCGTGCGCAGAACCGCAGAGATCAACACCGTCGCGATTGCCGTCTGATTACGCGTCCTTTGCAATGGTTTGCGAGCGCTGTTGAATGCCTCCCGTGTCAATGCAACCGCTTCGCGAGGATCATCGGTGAATCGTGCGGCGAAGCTGTAAACCGCGGGATAATAACGAGCGACTAAACGATCAAAGCGTGTGCTTTTTGTTTTCATAGAGCCTTTCTGACTCATTAGTCGCGAAGAATGCGTTCGCCTTACAGCCCTGTCACCGGCAGGACCGAAAATCCCTGAATTATTGGTAGCGGAGAATCGAAAATCTGAGAAGGGTAATCGGCAAATCTATGAAAACCATTACCCTTAGGTTGTTTGTTGGTTACCTGGCCGTTGTCGGAATTGGCGGGACTGTATCTGCGCAAAACGATTTAAACCTGCCCGAAGTCAGCCAGGCTGCCGAGGTCAAACAGCGCATCGCGCTGACGGATATTACAGTCAAATACCATCGTCCGTTGGTGAAAGGGCGAAAGATTTGGGGAGGGCTCGTTCCGTACGGCAAAGTTTGGCGCGCGGGAGCAAACGAAAATACGACGATTGAATTCAGCGATCCGGTTTCGGTAGAGGGGAAACCCTTGCCCAAGGGAATCTATGGTCTGCACATGATCCCGAACCCGGATTCGTGGACGGTGATCTTTTCAAAAACCCACACCGCGTGGGGAAGCTACAGCTACGACCAGAAGGAAGATGCTTTGCGGGTGGATGTGAAACCGCAGGCCTCTCGCCGGGGAGAAAGAGGCGCTCGAATTCGAGTTCGACGATTTGAAACCAGATTCAACGGCGGTGACGCTGAAGTGGGAGAAATTAGGCGTTCCGTTCACCGTCTCGATCAAGGATTCGGACCAGACGCTGCAGAACATCCGCGAGCAAATGAAAGGACGCGCTCAGTATAGCTGGCAGGCTTTGGACCAAGCGGCGCAATTTTGTTTAACCAGAAAGATTGATCTCGATCAAGCGCTGCGCTGGGCCGATGCCTCAATCCAGAATGAAGAAAGATTCGATAATCTCAGCACCAAAGCGGACATTCTCAAAGCTCTGAATCGGCCGGATGAAGCGAAAGCGACTTGGAACCACGCGCTTGAAATGGCCAGCGCAGTGCAGCTCTACTCGTATGGTCGGCGTTTGCAGAGTCAGAAGCAGGAGGCTGAAGCGATGGAGATTTTCAAAGACGTCGCCAAACGTTTTCCGCAGGGAGTTTACGGATACCTGGCACAGGCCCGCATTAAATCTGCAGCAGGTGACTTTGCAGGCGCGGCCAGCGACGCTAAAAAGGCACTGGCTGCTGCTCCTAGCGAGGCGCAAAAGCAAGCAATCAAGGGACTGGTCGACCGACTCGACGCGAAGCAGGACATCAACAAGTAGCGCGCCCTGTTCTCGGGACCGGGACGATAGCTTGACGGGACGTTCACAACCGGGATTGCGACGTTGCACCTGACGCACGGCAGGATTGGGCACTGTTGGCGAGCGACCGTTGCGGTGGTAATGCTCGCCATCGTGTTCACGGCGAATTCGGCTGTTGCACCACCGTTATTGGCCCCAGAACAGATGAACGCCGGCGAGATTGAGCTTGCGCTACAAAAGCTCAACGTGCTGGGTCGGGTTCTTTACATCGCAGCGCACCCGGATGATGAAAACACCTATCTCATGGCGTTGTGGGCGAACGGCTCACTCTATGAGACCGCTTATCTTTCGATTACACGCGGGGACGGCGGTCAGAATTTGATCGGACCGGAGCTGGGCGAGCGCCTTGGCGTTATTCGAACAGAAGAGTTGCTGGCAGCGCGGCGGATCGACCATGCCAAACAGTTCTTCTCACGAGCAATCGATTTCGGGTTTTCCAAGACGGCTGAAGAGAGTCTGCGCATCTGGAATCACGACAAGATTCTGTCCGATGTGGTTTGGGTAATCAGGAAGTTTCGGCCGGATGTAATCGTAACGCGGTTTAGTCCCGAAGATCAGATGACGCATGGCCATCACACCGCGTCAGCCATTCTGGCGCAGGAAGCATTCTCGGCTGCCGCCGACCCAAATCGTTTCCCGGAACAACTGGCTTTCGTAAAGCCGTGGCGCGCGACGCGGCTGGTTTGGAACACGTCTCCATTTTTCTTCAGGAACCGCAATCTCCCATTCGATCCAACAGGTCTGACCGTTTTGGAAGCGGGCGGTTACAATCCGCTTCTGGGAAAATCGTACACGGAAATCGCGGCGGCCAGTCTGAGCATGCACAAGAGCCAGGGCGTGGGCAGCCCCCCGCGCCGGGGAGCAGCGAAAGGAATATTTCAAACTGTTGCAAGGCGCGCCGATGATGAGCTCGCTTTTCGAAGGCGTCGATACGAGCTGGTCGCGCGTTCCCAATTCGGATTCCATCGCGGCAGAAATTCGTCAGATCATTTCGAAATTTAATCCCGCCGATCCGGCCGCATCGGTGCCTGAGTTATTGAAGCTGCGGCAGACCATGAGCGGAATTAAGGATGAATCCTGGATCCCGGAGAAGAAGGCCGAATTGGACCAGATCATCGCAGCGTGTCTCGGCCTGCACGTAGAAGCGTCAACAGCAAACGAAACGTTCACTCCTGGCCAAACGGCGACGATCAAGCTGGAGGCAATCAATCGCTCAAATGTTCCGGTTACACTGCAGGAAGTACAATTTCCCAACACCGGCGACTCGATGAAAATTGATTCGGCGCTTCCTTCGAACGAACTCGTTACGAAAGATCTGTCCTGCAAAATCCCCGAGGATACTCCCTATTCTCAACCATACTGGCTTCGTAAACATCGAATGCTCGGTTCCTTCGATGTCGACGACCAAAAACTTATTGGCCTGCCGGAGAATCCGCCCACCGTTCCCGTCGAGGTACTGCTGCAAGTCAATGGACAGGAACTCCGTTATTTGCTGAACACGAAGTACCGCACCGTCGATCCCGTTGCGGGCGAAGTGCGACGGCCGTTAGTGATTGCGCCACCCGTTTTCGCGAAGCTCGCGGACAGTGTGTTTGTATTCCCCACGAACCAACCAAAACCCGTTTCGGTCCAGGTCACGGCCGCCACCGGTCCCGTGAAAGGGGAACTGAAACTCGCTTTGCCGCAGGGATGGGAAGTCTCTCCGGCGTCTGTCCCGATAGACTTGAAAACGGCGGATGCGGAGATGGTCGCCACGTTCACCGTCAAACCACCGGACCAAAATAGCGAAGGCGTGTTGCGAGCCATCGTTTCGACCGACAACCACGACTATTCGTTCGATCGCGTGCGCATTTCGTACCCGCACATCGGCGTCCAGACACTGATGCCACCCGCGGAAGCTAAACTTGTTAGGGCCGATATCCGCAAAAAAGGCGATCGCATCGGTTACATTCCCGGCGCCGGGGATGATGTCCCGGAAAGTCTCAGCCAAATCGGTTATTCAGTGAAAATTTTGAGCGAACCGGAGATCACAGCGAAGAATCTCGCGCAGTTCTCTGCCGTCGTGCTGGGTATCCGTGCCTACAACACACGGGATGGAATCTCCAACTGGTTACCCGAGCTGTTTGCGTATGTGAAAGACGGCGGAGTTGTGATCGTGCAGTACAACACCCTGGCGGACCTTAAGACTCAGCAATTCGGGCCGTATCCATTGGAGATTTCGCGCGACCGTGTCACTGACGAAAATGCGGAGGTTCGCATTCTCGCGCCGAATCATCCGGTCATGACCACCCCAAACAAAATCACATCGAAAGATTTCGAGGGATGGGTTCAGGAACGCGGACTTTATTTTCCTGACAAATGGGATCCTGCCTGGACACCGGTCCTGTCGTGCAACGATCCAAAGGAAAAGCCGCTCGACGGTGGGCTGCTCGTTGCGAGGTTGGGCAAAGGTTTCTTTGTGTACACGAGTTATTCCTGGTTTCGGCAGTTGCCGGCAGGCGTTCCGGGGGCTTATCGATTGTTCGCTAACATGTTGTCACTGGGAAAATGAACAGGACGCCATAGACAACGCCGGATGTTCGTTCCTGGCCCAAAGCGTATGGCCTCGCGCTTTCCCTTTTTGCTTTGGAGGTAGTGCTGCTCTACCTCTTCACCGTCCGGTTTTCGTGAACCGGCTGGATTATTTTGTTCTCATCGCCACGATTCTGGCGATTCCGCTTTACGGGCTTTGGCGGACGCGTGGGAGTGCCTCGTTAGGCCAATATCTCAAAGGCGACGCAAGTATTCGCTGGGCCACGATCGGCTTGTCCGTGCTGGCAACGCAGGCAGGGCCGATCACGTTTCTTTCGATGCCGGGCCAGGCTTACGAGAGCGGCATAGGTTTTATCCAGAATTATTTCGGGCAACCGCTCGCGCTTGTCGTCGTGTGCGCAGTCTTCGTTCCGATCTATCAGCGACTGAAAGTTTACACGGCTTATCAGTACCTCGGCGAACGATTCGATCGAAAGACCCAGTTACTCGGCGCATTTCTGTTTCTGGTGCAACGAGGCATCGCTGCTGGAATCACCATCTATGCCCCGGCCATTGTTCTGTCTGCGTTGCTCGGGTGGCGCTTGAACCTGACCATCTGGCTCGCGGGGGGACTGGTCATCATCTACACGGTGATGGGCGGGACGAAAATTGTAAGCATCACCCAACGCTACCAGATGATCGTGATTCTGGTCGGCATGGCGATTGCATTTGCCGTCGCGGTTTACCGGTTGTCGCCCAATCTCTCGCTTGAAAGCACGTTGTCGGTTGCAGGCAAGATGGGCAAGCTGCAGGCCGTCAATTTCTCGGTCGACCCGCACAAGCGATATACCTTTTGGTCGGGCCTGATCGGAGGTTTTTTCCTCGCGCTGTCCTATTTCGGAGCCGACCAATCCCAGGTCCAACGATACCTCGCCGGCGGCTCGCTCAAAGAGAGTCGGCTCGGATTGCTGTTCAACGCGGTGGTGAAGGTGCCGATGCAATTTTTCATTCTGCTGCTCGGCGCGATTGTTTTCATGTTTTACCAATTCGAAAAACCGCCTGTTTATTTTAATCAACCTGCGTACGAGCGTGCGTTGGAGAACGGCTATGCGCCACAGTTAACGGCGTTGCAGACGCAGTTCGACGAGGTATTCACGAAAAAACGCGCTGCCATTCGCGCTGTTTCCGATGCATCGCCAAACGACCGCGATGCGGCGATGACCAAACTGCGCCAGCTCGAGGCACAAGCCAGCGAATTGCGCAATCAAACGAAGGCAGTTCTCGTGAAAGCGGGCGTGGACCCAAAGAGCAAAGAATCGGATTACGTGTTCATTACTTTTATTCTTCAACAGATGCCGCACGGAATTGTCGGATTACTCATCGCGGTGATCTTGTCCGCGACTATGTCAGCGACGGCGGCAACTCTGAATGCTCTCGGCTCCACCACTGCGATCGATTTTTATCGGCCATTGATTCGTCCGAACGCCAGCGACCATCATTATGTGGTCGCGGCGCAAGCGTTGACTGCAGCGTGGGGTTTGGTTGCCATCGGCATCGCTTCATTCGCCAGTTTGGTCGAGAATCTCATCGAAGCTGGCAACATTCTGGGCTCGATTTTTTACGGCAGCATTCTCGGTCTTTTCCTGGCAGCTTTCTTTATTCGTCGGGTCGACTGGCTCGGCAGTATTTTTCGCAGCGCTCCTTGCGCAAACGCTCGTGTTCGTCCTATTCGCGACGACGAATATCGGTTACCTCTGGTATAATTTTATTGGATGCGCGGCCGTACTGATTTTGGCCCCGATCCTGCAGCAAACTATTTTTCGCATCGCGGACACTCCGGCCGGGGTATGACGCTCATTTTGAGACATGGATCACCCGATTATTTGTTTCGGCCAGCAGCCGTGCGGATTTTTTCCAAAGCGATTTTTGGTCGCTAAGATTCTGACCGCGCGCCGTCTGCAAAAGGAAATCGGAGGAGAAATCGTCTTTTTCTTTCACGACAGCGATCATGATCCGCGCGAAACGATCACGATTTTGCGAGACCAACACAGCAAACGGGATGTAGCTCTGAATTTTCAGTTCGAGAATCGGATCCAAAAGCAGTTTTCGCCGCTCTACGCCAAACGTGTTTTGCCGGAATGGCAGGAGAAAACTGCGCGCCAACTTCCAAATTATGTTCAGCGAGTCCCTGGTCGCAGAGTTCAAGAAGACGAAGTGTTCGAACGTCGCCGATTTCTGCCTCGAGATGTATGCGCGAATGGGTTTGCTGAAAGGCGTGCGGGTCGAGCGATCCAGCGCACCGGAGTTCCGGGCGCGCGCCGTGGCGGTCTCGGACTATTTCGTCGATCAGCGTTATGAAGGTGAGATTGTTCGTGCACGTTGCCGTGACGGAAAATTGTTGCTGCACAAGGGAGGCGATCGGTTCGTGGAGATTCCTGGCGGACGAATTTGGTCCGGAGCAAATCAGCCCGACCCGCGACACGCGTTTCTCCTGGATGCAATCAGTGATTCAATGCACACATTACGTCGCCGGCGCGAGCGAGCAGCACTACATCAACAAAGCGGATGCTCCCGGGGTGAAATTCGTCAATCGCGACGAGATTTCCGACTTCGGCAAAGCTTATACGGAGCTGTAATGAAATCGCTACCGCTCAAAATTGGCATTGCCTGTTTTCCGTTGATTGGCGGGAGCGGGATTTTGGCAACGGCGCTCGGGTCAGAGTTGGCGCGCCGCGGTCATGAAGTTTACTTTTTTAGTTACGCCCAACCCGTTCGGCTGGATCTGCCGCAAGACAATCTTCATTTCCATCGAGTGGACGTGGTGCATAACCCTTTGTTTCCGTGTCCCGACTACACTTTGCCGCTCGCGGTGAAAATGGCGGAGGTGGCGCGTTCGCAGCAGCTCGATCTTTTTCATGTTCATTACGCGGTGCCGCACGCACTCGCCGCCTGTTTGGCCTCGCAGATGTTAGGCGCGTCAGCTCCGCGCATCGTCACCACTTTGCATGGAACCGACACGACTTTGCTAGGGCAGGATCCTGATTACCGCACCGCCATCGAACATGCCCTCGTGCATTCCGATGCGGTCACGGCAGTTTCGGAAAGTCTTCGGAATCAAACGCAGGAAAGCTTTCGGTCTTGAAACGACCGATTGAAGTCATTCCGAATTTCTTCACGCCGAATAAACCGAAGCGAAGCCGTGAGGAAGTTCGACGCGAGCTCGGCATAACCGACGAATTTCTTGTGCTGCACATGTCGAGTTTGCGACCCGTTAAACGCATCGATCTACTATTGCGGACGATTGCCATGTCGAAGAACCGGGCGCGCCTTAGATTGTTCATTCTGGCAGGCGGCCCATTTGATCCTTACGAGACGCTGCTCGATCAACTGGGCCTTCGAGATTGTGTGATTCTTCGTCAAAACACAGCTGTCGTGGACGAATATTTGCAGGCCGCTGATGCGGGACTCTACACATCCGAATACGAAAGCTTCGGCCTAAGCATTCTTGAGACGATGCTGTATGGCAAACCGGTCGTAGCCTTCCATGTCGGCGGCATTCCAGAAGTTTTAGGAGAATCTTATCCTCTATGTCCCTTTGGCGATGTAAGCGCCGCTGCTGCCGCGCTTGGACACGCTGATCGAGTCTCCGAATCTGGCGCGAGAACTAGGTGAACGCAGCCGCAATCGGGCACGCGAGATGTTTTCAGCCGATCGCATCGTGCCGCAATATGAGGCGCTGTATCGCCGTGTACTTGCAGCCTAGCCTAAGGATCGTGCCGTGCTACTGCGGCCACGTTTGGTGGGCAGACCGCCGTTTCCGCTGTTTGCAATCGGCAATCGAAAATTATTTTTTTGGCTTCTACTCACCGGATCTGGAGGGATTCACAGGCATCAGCCATTCTATCGAGAACTGCGTTTACAAGGCACTCTCAGGAATGGCAGATCACGTCGAGGTGATTCGTCAGCAGGGCCTGCCAGTGCCGCCGAGCAATCCGGACCCGACGATCGTCATTCAGAACGAGCGCAAACTGCAACCTGCTTAGCGTTGCGGCGAGGTCGGTCACTTCGGTGCCAGCGAGACGACGATTTTAGACACGAATTTCACGAATCAACACGAATCAAACCGAGAGTCGTCGTCCGATTGGTGACAATTCGTGAAATTAGTGTCTCTCTTTCGGCGCTTGTTCGGCGGCGAGTTTTTGGAAGCGCGGATCGTTCCGGAGCGGATCGAACATGGGATCAAGCCGGAGCAGCGCGGGCGTAAAGCGGCATACCTTCAACCGACGGACGATTGACATATAGCCATATCATGGATATGGTTTTCCATATGAAGACGACGCTTAACATCGACGATACCGTCATGGGCCGTCTCCGGCGGGAAGCGGCTCGGCAAGGTAAGACCATGTCCGAGCTGGTCGAAGCGGCGCTGAGGCTGCTTTTTCACGACAGCAAGAAGACAGGAAAGAAAAAGCTGCCTCCATTGCCGCGGTTCCATGGAGGGAAACACCTGGTTGATATTGCAGACCGTAATGCTCTCTACGATGTCATGGAAGGACGACGCTGAGTGTTCCTTGTCGATACGAATGTGCTTGTTTATGCGGTCAATCAGGACTCGGAGTTTCATGAACCTTGCCGACGACGGATTGAGGAGATGCGCGTCCGCGCGTCGCCTTGGTACCTATCCTGGCCGATCTGCTACGAGTTCTTGCGCGTTTGCACGCACCCGGGAATCCTGACGCACCCGTGGTCAGTCGCAGCGGCTTGGGGTTTTCTGCAAAGACTTCTCGTTTCGCCTGCTGCTGGCGTGCTGCTCCCCAGTTCGCGACACCAGGATGTGTTAGCTGAAGTCATTGCCGAGGTCCCGCACCTGCGTGGCAACATCTTGCACGATCTCCATACGGCCGTGTTAATGCGCGAGCACGGCATCAGGCAGATTTATACCCGCGACTCCGATTTTCACCGGTTCCCATTTATCATCGTGATCGATCCCACCAGATAACGGCGCGAACGATTGCGTCAATCACTCCTGCGAATCGCACATTGTAGCCGCGGTCGCTGATCGCGGGTCGGCGTCAACGACGCCGGCTACAGCTTCGGCGTAGGCGCGGCCGCGAGTTTTTGGAAGCGCGGATCATTCCGGAGTGGATCGAACATCGGATCGAGCCGAAGCAGCGCGGGAGTCAGCGGCACGCTGGAACCCAGTGGGCCCTCATATGGTATTGAGAGCAGTTTCTGTAACGCGGCAATGGCTCGGTCAGGTTCGCCCATTTGCGCGGCCACGCGGGCAAGAATCTCGATCGGCTGGGGGCCATCCACCGCGTCCTTCTCGATCGGGATTACAGCCATCGCACGTTCGGCCAGAGCCAGCGCGGCGGCTTTGTCACCGAGACCCATATTGATCAGCGCAAGATCTCCAATCAGGATGTAATTTTCCGGTTGTTCTTTGAGGAAAGGTTCCAGTTCGCTGCGCGCCTGTCGCCAACTTTCCTGGGCGGCGGCACGGTCGCCGGCGACTTCTTGCCCCCAGCCTAAGTAAAAGCGCAGTTCGCCATTAATGTAACCCAGCGCTGGATCAGGCTTGGCTAGTATTTCCTTTAGCCGAGGGATGATTGATGCAGAGCGGCGCTCCAAGATTGCTTGGTAAACTTGTGTTTCTAAAGCCTGATTGAGATCGGCAGCCGGTCGGAGCGGAGCGAGTAGCGCCGAGGCCCGCGGCAGATCACCCTCGGCTTGTGCGATACCCGCCTTCTAACCGACGGTATCGACGTCGTCCGGTGTGATATTAAGAACCTGATCAAGATTGCGCATGGCTTCCGGGAAACGACGAAGGCAGACATAGGAAAGCGCGTGCTGGGTGAGTAGATTGACGTTGCGTGGGTCGAGCCGGAGCACTGAATGCCCGCGGAGGTAAAACAAGAGATCGCGCTCGAAATAGCGCACATCCCAACAGGGACTAGCGAACGGTATAATCGCAAGTCAGCTGCCGATGTCGAGAGCAAAGCGGGCTGTGAGGTGGCTGCAGCTCGCAGTGAGCAACTTGCTCAACAGCATTCAATCCGTGTATTCTTCCGACATGCATTTCGGTTCCCGTAGTTCAACGGATAGAACAAGGGTTTCCTAAGGGCAAAACGGCCGTTTTGCAGGAATTCGCTGATGTCATCGGCTATGCGCAAATCGGTGTATTCAAATGCCTTGAATAATTGTCACATTCGTCATGAGTAATCACGAATCTGCCCATTTTTAACCATCCGGGTGATACAACCGGTGACACAAAATCACCGCCGTTTTCGCCTTAAGTTGGGTGTCGTAATTGCTACGACGCCGCGTCGAATTATTTGCCTGCCGCTTGTGGCGCGGGAGACGTGGCCAGTTTTTGGAAGCGCGGATCGTCCCGAAGCGGATCGAACATCGGATCGAGCCGAAGCAGCGCCGGAGTGAGCGGCACGTTCGCAGCGAGCGCACCCTGGCACGGTATCGAGAGCAGTTTCTGTAAAGCGGCAATGGCGCGGTCGGGCTCCCCCATGCGCGCCGCCACCCGCGCGAGGATCTCGATCGTAGCGGGACCGTCCAAGGCGTCTTTCTTGATCGGATTCAGCGGCGATGGCGCGCTCGACCAGAGTCAATGCGGCCGCCTTGTCGCCGAGACCCATATTGGTCAGCGCGAGATCTCCAATCAGCGCCAAATTTTCTGGCTGTTCTTTGAGGAAAGGTTCCAGTTCGCTGCGCGCCTGTCGCCAGCTTTCCTGGGCGGCCGCATGGTCGCCGGCGACTTCCTGCGCCCAGCCTAACCAAAAGCGCAGTTCGCCATTGATGTAACCCAAGGCTGGATCAGGCTTGGCCAATATTTCCTTTAGCCGAGGGATGATTTGTGCAGGGCGGCGCTCCAGGATCGCTTGGTAAACTTGTGTTTCCACGGCCCCGAAGTCGTCGGCGTTCGGATGCAGCGGAGCGAGGAGCGCCGAGGCACGCGGCAGGTCGCCCTCGGCCTGTGCGATAGCCGCCTTTTCCACGAGGGTATCCACGTCGTCCGGTATAATATCGAGAACCTGATCAAACTTTCGCAGCGCTTCGGGGAAACGCCGAAGACAGAAATAGGAAATCGCGTGCTGGGTGAGAATGTTAACGTTGCGCGGGTCGAGCCGCTCGGCTTCGTTGAAGTGCGACTCGCTCTGGTCCCATTGGCCTCGCCTGCGCGCGACATAGGCCAGCGATTCGGGAATCCGGCTGCTATTCGGCAGGAACTGACGTGCTTGCTCAAAGTAACGCACCGCAGTGTCGTAATCCTTCAGGCAGGCGTAGTGGTAATATCCCTTGGCATACAGCGCCTCGCCGAGATTGGGCTGAAGAGTGAGCGCGGTTTCGGCTGCCTGCCGTGCCTCTTCACGCAGGGCGACCGTTGGTTGAAGAGTCGTTGTGAGGTAGCCGCGCGCCTCCACGAATGACAAGAGCGCCCAACTCAGGGCGAACTTCGGGTCCAACCGCACCGCTTCTCTGAGATATTTCTGTGCGCCAAGGGCGTTGGCGGGTGTGGTTGCCGTTTTCAGTGTATAAGCCAGGCCGCGCAGGTAGGCATCGTAAGCCTCGGGATTGTCTGTCGGTTTGGCGGCGATGACTTGTTCTTCCTGACCGGTGAGGTGCGCTCGCAACTGGTCGGCGATGGCTTTGGCTACCTCACTCTCGACCGAAAAGATATCGGTCAGTTTACGATCAAAGGTATCGGCCCAAAGATGAGAATCATTGGCTGCTTTGATTAGCTGCACGTTCACCCGCACGGCGTCGCCGCTCTTCTGCACGCTTCCTTCCAGAATGTGGGCGACGCCAAGTTGCCTGGCGATCTCAGGCAGGTTTTCAGGCGCGCTCTTGTAATGCTGCGTCGATGTGCGCGAGATTACCTTCAGATCAGCGATCTTGGCTAAGCGGGTCAGAATCTCATCCTGGATACCGTCGGCAAAGTAAGCGTTGTCTGTATCTCGGCTTAGGTTCTCGAACGGAAGCACGGCGATGCTTTTTTCTGGAACTGGTAACTCGACCGGGCGTCTATTACGGAAAAGGAGAAAACCGACCACGGCGATCACAGCGAGCAGACTCACCATGCCTACCGAAAGCCATCGGAATGCGGCCCGTTTTCTTCGCGCAGCAGCAGCAGCAACACGCACCGCCTTCAGCTTTTCCGGCACTGCCGGGTTCCCAAGCTCCTCCGTGTACAGATTCACCACGGAGATGCGAACGCCATGCTTTACTTCACACTCGCCAAGTTCATGCAGGTGCGGCTGCCAGTGAGGGTATTCCTCCAGATCTTCAGCGACGTGCTTCGAGAGCAAAATGTGTCCGGCATCGCCGCAGTCCATGACCCGCTGTGCAATATTAATGCCGGCGCCAGCCACGTTCGCTTTTCCAGTTGCGTCGATGACACCACTGACCGGTCCACTGTGTATGCCCATTCGCAGCTGAAGTTCCGGATGCTTCTTGAGTGCGCGGCTTATTTCCAACGCGCATTCAACCGGCGCTTCTGGGCTATGATAAAAAACCAGCGTGATGCCGTCGCCTGTCGGGATTTTGATCAAGCGCCCCGCCGTTTCCGCGGCTTGGAATTCATCCGTACCTCGGACAATCTCGTTTAAGCGCTCGACTACCGCTCGTTGCTGATTGATAGGCAGCTTCGAGTAACCGACGATGTCTGTGAACAATACATGCGCGATTTCGAGCTGAATTTCCTTTTTAACCTCGGCAGCCATATGGATTCACATGGAAATACCACTCGCAACGATACTCTCAAGCAGGCTGTCGAGAGTCGAGCACGAAGCTGGTCCGCTCGAGAAATCGCCTCGCACCGCAACGGTATCTTGCCCATCTCTATTCAATCCGTTTATTCTTCCGGCATATATTTCGGTTCCCGTAGTTCAACGGATAGAACAAGGGTTTCCTAAGAGCCTGTTGAAAAACCTTTCTTTTGTCCAGCGGCGGGATCACCGCATTCCGCTGCTTGTCCTTGTAAATGAACTCCCGCTGATAGGGCGGACGAATGTCGAGTTTTCCACTGTATGCCACAACTCCCGCCTCCGCGTTGTCCAAAAAACCGTCGAATAATTTCTCTACCGTGATTTCGTGCAACTCGATGTTCATTTTCTCCTTCTAATCAGAAGACGTGCGTAAGTTGGCTTGTACGTGCGACCAATCTTAATCACGGCGCGTCGGTTCAAATCACCGGGGTTGAGAACCTCCTCAAGCGTATACGTTTTTGTCTTCAATCCCGAGTTGTTGTCGCGGTCCGTGATCCCGAGAATTTCAAATTGATCCGGGTTATATTTCTCCAAAAACGTTACGGGGACCCCCATCGCGCCGTCATACCCCACCGGAATGTCAGCAAACTTAGGAACCTCGATAGCATCATAATTGTCGTATCGCGGGTATTCTTTCGGATCGTAGGTCTTGTACAGGATCAGTTCTTCGTGCCGCTTCGCGATGTCGAGATTCGTAAACCAACACATATTTCCGAAGCTGCGCCAATTCGTGCCGTTCTCGTCCCGCCAGCTTCTCACTTGTCGCAGTTCGTAGTAATCCGGCACCACAAACTTCACCGGATGTGTATAACCGAGCCAAATATTGTTGCCCTTTATCAAACGAAATATGTCCTTATAGGTAATCGCATTTTGGTTTGCGATAACGAGGAACTTCTTCTTCATCCCGACGAGCTGTCCAATGTATTCCCTAAACAGCGAAAACGGCGGGTTTGTCACGACAATATCAGCCTGGTCCAACAGCTTGATACATTCCTCACTGCGGAAATCACCGTCGCCCCTCAATTCGTGGATGCCTATTTCCGCAGGATCGGGGACGCGGTTTCGGTTCCTGTCGCCGTTGTATTCCAGATAGATCCCTCTTTCAGAGTCGTTTCTGCTGAAAAGGTCAGCTCGGTCATTCTTGTAGCAAGTCGTCGCGAGCTTTTTCAATCTGAGCTTTTCAAAATTGTACGAGAAGTAGTGAAAGAAATTGCTCACGCGCGGGTCATCGCAGTTACACAGAACGACCTTGGCCTTGAAGTGCTTCGCGTAGTGCCTCAACTCTTTCTCGATCTCCGCAAGCTGAGTGTAAAAGTCGTCCTGCTTCGACGCCTTCGCCGCGATCATGCTTCGATTCAGCGGTTTGTTTTCCGTCACTTTGTTCAGCGCCTTCGTTCCCGTGAGTTTTTGCGATCGCTTCATGGCGTCAGCCACCTCTGGCGAGCTGCGCTCTCGGTGGCGGGATGTGAGGTTTAGGCTTTCGTTTTATCCTGAGCCGGTCAAGCATTCTCGTAAAGTCTGACAATGATGTCCCACGATGAGGAAGGGCCTGAGTTATCTGGATCGCAGCCACGGACCGGGGTCGGCACTACCGTCCGCCTCTGATGCGCCGAGGGAAACAGGAGGTCGACGAACAGGTACACCAAGAGCTGTTCTCTCTGGTTAGGCGTAAGTGCGTATAGGTGACGGATTGCATCGTCGTCGAACATGGGAAACGCGGCCGCCGTCTCATCCGCCGTGTGCTCAGTAGAAAACTGGAGTAGTCGGCAAATGTCCGCTTTGGTTGTTTGTGAATTCACAAGGCTAGGTGTGCGAGTCGGAAGGAAAGAGGTCTGTTCCCCTCTAACCCTGCGGCAATGAGCGGAGGGAAAGACAGCGTTGCGGTTAAAGCCTTCATTGAGAGCCTTACTTGCGCGGTGTACGGATGATATCCCACGAGCCACCTACAATGTAGCGGCGGGGTCGCAGAAGGAAAGTGCGGTCTGGTTGACGCCATCACCGTCCAGCAACAACGCCCGAACACCTTTTTGGCATTGCCCAAAAAAGGTGTAGCCAAAAAGTCTAGAGGGGAACAGCCTCGCCGAACTCTTACTCGGCCGCTAAATCCAGTTTCATCTGAGGCTCATGCTCCACCAACCATCTTTCTCCTGCTCTCCCCATCAGCATGAACGCTCCTCGGGACTCACGCTCGCAGCGCCAACAGACGAAGTTGTCCATTGGCGTAATCCCTGTTTCCGGATCACGATTTCCGCTTGGAATATGGTCTCCATCATGAGTCCACCTCGCGCACAATCCGCACTGCTGGATCAATTTTGATCTAACCTTCATTACTCACCTGCCTTTCCCGTTCTTCGATGTCCGCAACCGTCTCCATTGCGTAACTCATTGCTTGAAGCGTTGAATCGCAGCCCATCCACTCCCCTTCAGCGAAAAAGAAATCCAAGCGCGACTGCCGCCGGCGAGATTTGAGCGAATCAAGATCGCTATATCGCTCCAGGTCGTTCTGATATGCGTGCTGGCCCAGCTCATCCCATTCCAACCCACCATTCCGCCGAATCTGATACCAGTCTTCCGGCAGGATCACCCGCATCAGCGATTCACCCAGCCTGAACCACCATCGATTTCCGTAGCTCCGGCTAAATGCATCCTCACCTTCCAAGCCGTGCGCCCAGGCTAACCACGCCTTTTTCTTTCGCACTATTCGCCCGCTCACCCAATCAAAACGGGAGTATGCGCTTCGTACACAGCCCCACATTCCGAAGAGCCGTGCCTTCTCTTCTCCGACCGTCTTTTCAGACAACAGCGCTTTACCCAGGTAGCTCGTTAGGTATTTGATTGCCCATTCGCTGTTACTTTTGATCGGCAATAGTTCCGTCCGACCAAAACCGTAACGTGGCGCTTTCTCCCGCAGCTCCTTCCACAAATCGCGGACACGACCATCTACGTTCCGGTAATTACGCCGAGCGACCTCCTCGAACGGAAACTCCGGGCGAATCTCAAAACCAACGTCAACCAGGGCATGACCGTGCCAATTGCCGGTCCGCATCTGCCGCTCTCGAACCCACACTCCGCTTTTCCAGAAGCGACGAATGAAATTTGTCATTAATGAATTCCACCGACGCTGAAATTCTCTTAGCGACCGACACTCATCCGCAGTCGTCAGGGTCAAGACTCCGATCCGGTCCTCGCCCACTTGTTTGACGTAGCCGCGCATGTTCTGCTGTGCTGCAAACAATGGCTTCCGGTTTGTTCTTCCATTGAGACTACTGCTTTTAAGACAAGGAAGGCGCGGGAGCGGCGCTACCGCGCCGCATCCCGCGCTCTTTCCATCCGCCACCAGGCACTCCTCCGCGCTCATACAGCGACGGGTGCTGATGTTTCGCGTAGGAATCGTTCTATCTCTGCAATCGCGAAGAGAGGCCGCCGAAGAGCGCGTGAAGGGCGCAGAAGGCCGCGCTTAACAAGCCGATCTACCGTTGCCGGACTGACATCCAGTGCATCCGCCGCTTCCACGCGAGTAAGCGCGAGCCTCGGAGCTTCGAAGAAGATACGTTGTTCATTCATGCGCCCATGTTTGCAGGCGCACTAAGGACACGAACGCCGGTCCGCTGTCCCGATTACTAGCTCAGTGGAATCTTGCGACCAGGCTTGCCGACCTGAAGGCCGCAGCGCTGGAGAATCTTTTTGAACGTGTCTTCGTCGATCGGAACCTGATAATTGAAAGTCTCGTTGAACGATTCGCTTAGCTCCGGCCAGCTGATATCCTTGCGATTTGCCTCAATCGCCTCGGCCCCAGTTAACGCAAAGAAGTACACCGCGGCCCGATTCTGTGCGTGCTGCTCCGCCTTTTTGACCGCCTTGCGCACCGTCTTACGTAATTCCTGCATCAAGGTCAGTCCCTTCACTAAGCCGCGATGAAACTCCAGGTCTTCCAAGTAGCTTTGCTGCATAGACAAATTCACTGCGAATCGACGCACGCGTTCGAATTCGGGATGAAGTTTCTCTGCAAACCTCTTCCACACCACCTGGGCCTCCCGTAAGCCATCTTCCCCAAATACCTCTACAAACTTATTTCTTACATCGGCTTTCATCCCCAAGGCCCATTTGTGCGAATTCGCCATGGCTCCGCAAATCGACGATTTTGCCCCGACCATCGCGCCGACATTATCCGCCCCGAAGCTGCCGTTGAAAGGCAAACCAGTGAGACTTCCGACAGGCTTGATTCCCTTGATAGCACACTGAACCGCCCAGTCTGGGGAATTAGGCTCCGCGACTGCCGCGACCTCGGGAAAAACGTCCGCTGCGTCCGTTTCGAATTCTTCGATCTTAGTTGCGATCGGCTCGTACCACTTTCCGCGCAGAAATTCGCCTAAATCTGCCTCATCAATCATACGGGAAATGCGGCGACATTCGCTTGTTCGATCTCTCGTTTTTCAGCGTCGAATACCATTCGCTTTGCCATCGCCGCGCTGTGCTCGCTACGAAGGTGCCCATACGTCATAGCCACCAACACGCCGCCGTCTTTATGCCCAAGCCAATCGGCTATAACCTTAAAATCGCAACCTGCTTCGATCGCATTCGAACAGAAGAAGTGGCGCATTGTGTGATGGCCGAAACGAGGCAACCCAAGCCGCTCACAGGCTCGCATGATTTGAAGGCGCGCATTTACGATACGAAAAATGAACGCGTCATCGGCCTCGAAAGGTTTTCGGCTTCTCATCGAGTTAACCAGACGACCAAGAGGCAGGAACAATGGAATAATGCGCGCCTCATGATTCTTTGTCCCGATTTCTCCGCCCGTAATCAGCACAGTACCCAGTTTAGAGTTGATATCGCGCCAGCGAACCGTCCGAGCTTCTGCCACGCGGCACCCTGAGTAAGCGAGAAACTCCACCAGGTCCGCCGCTTCTCCCGTGGAACGATGGCCCGAGCGCAGCTCGTTCACTAATGCGCGGAACTGTTCCTGAGAAGGAATCATCATTCCGGTTTTTGGCTCTTTCTTCCGCTTCAATCCTTCAACCGGACTATCCAGGACGATGCGCAGTGTGTCCCTCGCATAAACAAAAATTTGTTTCAGCGTCTCGACCTCAATATTCCATGTTCGAGGTGAGATAGAAGGCCCACGATTGATCTTCCATGCTTCCACCTCCTTCGCCCCGATCGCTCGAACCAAACGACCGTTGAAGTACGGAGCGAGCGCCTTTAGAGCTGTTTCACGTCGACCCGCTGAACTTGCCTTCAAGTCCGGTCGTTTGGCCGCGAGCCATCGCTCTGCGAGTTCGTTAAATCGGATCGAACTATTCGTTCCATCCGTAGTTAGGCGTCCCGCCTGGTTTTGAAATTCCCGTAGCCGCCGTTTCGCTAATGCTGCATCCGTCGTCTTGAGGCTCCGGCGAAACTGCTTGCCGCCCCTTTTGACTAGCAGATAATAACGACCGACTGAATCACGATAAAGATTCGGTCCGACTTTCTTGAACCGTTTCCCGTTATGAAATCCGCGTTTTTCCGTCATGAAGAGGGCAGGGTGACACAAACGGGTGACACAAACAAGAAAAATCGCAATTTGTTCCCGTAGTTCAACGGATAGAACAAGGGTTTCCTAAACCTTAGATGTGGGTTCGATTCCCGCCGGGAACGGTTTCCATAATTCTGCGAGTCTGCGACACAGTAGGAACGTGCCTGAGCTTGGACTTCGATTGATTCGCTTTCTCCCGAAAGCTCACCCTTTCGGGCTTCGTCTATGTCGCTCGACTCCCGTCGGCTCCATTCCCGCCGGGAACGGTTTCCATGATTTGCGAGTCGACGACGCTATAGGAACGTGCCTGAGCTTGGGCTTCGATTGATTCGCTCGCTCCCGCTCGCTCACCCTTACGGGCTTCGTCTATGTCGCTCGACTCCCATCGGCTCCATTCCCGCTGGGAACGTTTACCTAGCGTCACAGCGAAACATTGGCATAAAGTCAGAACTGAATCAAACGTAGCAAATGCACGTTTACGAAGTCCGCCCGCGCAAAGATCATCGCGGCGTGGATCTAATCAGTGACGCGCTGCCGTTCGGCCGGTTGTGGTATCAGGACGCGAGCGCGGCAGTTGATTACGCCAAGCACAGCAGCCGCTCCCATGATGCTGTGATTCGCGTTTACGATGAAGCTGGCATCGTGATCCAGACACACGAGCACGCGGGCGATTTCAAAGAGTGGTGAGGTAACTGATGAGGTAGCGAAAGCTTTATATTACGATGGCCTTCAGCTTACGGACGTGAAGCTTCGCGAGCAGGCTGTTCCACCACCTGCTGTTGTTGGATTTAACCGTGCTGCCGGCGCAGCGAAAGATCGTTCGCCCACTGCGAAGGTTGATCCGGATCGTGCGCTTGTAAGTCTCAAAGAAATGCCAATTACCACGGTGGAGGCCAGCGACCACGCAGGAGAGGTCGCGTGTCGCAAAATTGGCGGTCTTTCCGTCGAGCGAGCCCCCCTCACACATCATTTTGAGCGTCGTCAAAACCCTGCGCTCCTCGGGATCGTCGAGTTTGATCGGTTCATCTATGAACCGTGCAGCGATCGTCATCAGTGACATAAAAATTCTCCTTCTTAGTATATTCAAAGATTGTGCGAAATTATTTAAACCTATCGATTGCCTTCGAGTGGCGTGGGTTCGCTCCACGGCGGCACGGGCTTTTGGGTATCGGCTTATTCAGCCGTGCCGAAGATAAGGTGAAACGTCAAATGACGTAATCGAAGAACCCTTACCAGCACGGCGACAATCTGTCGACCGTTATTTCACGCGCTCCCGCAATCCTCTGGGCGTTCTGCAGGACCGAATCACCAATTCCAATTCCAGAAACGCCGCGAGTTTTTCGTCGGTATGCACGATGAACCAAGATTGTTTGCCCGGCACAAATCGAAAACAAGGATAAGCGCATCACGGAGAAAATGAATTCTTTGCTAGGCCTTTCGTAGCGGGAAACGGACCGTTTGGGATTGGTTCATAAAGAAAGAGCGGAGGCGGCCAGCGAAACTCGGCGGACGCATACCTATCAACAGCCTCGAAGAAGCCCTGCCATGTGCCCACAGGATAACCTGCTACGTGAATACAAGGCTTACGCTTGCCAAAGAGACCCCGGGCGGTGCTGGTACATGATAATCAACTCATTGACTCCGGACTTGATGCCAGAGTCCAGATGTGCGCGGCAGACGGATTTCTAATTCAAGAAGGAGTTTTTGCGGGTGTTTTCATTGCGTTGCACAGCCTCGCGGACGCTAGGTGCTTCGGCCATTCACATTCGCAGCGCGTTACGCAGAGTTGCGCCGTTTTGCAGCCAAAAATATTCAGGCCGTAGAAAACGACCGTGAAAATCTTAGCCCGTTTTTAAGCGTTTGTTGCTCGGCGCGAGACCGGTCTCAGCACCCGAATCAGCAATCGTCTCGCCACTTGGTAGCGCCAGTTGGTGGCGCGTCGTACTGGCCTCTTCTTCCTTTCTTGCCTGCTCGACCTTGGCCGCCTTCTCTTGGATTGCGGCGTGAAGTCTCTCGAAGTGCTCAACGATATTAACTGGTTCCACCTTTAAGTTTAGGTTGAACGCATGAGCCGTGGCGTCACCGGACAGAAGTTGGAACTTGTCTTGCGGTAGCGGCGCGCTCTCGATCTGGTCCTCAACGCGATCATAGGCGAGTTTGGCAATACGAGCTGCTTGGACCATCAGTTGTTCTTTTCATGCGGCTATAGAAATTGCCTCGCGCTTCTCTACGGCTTTGACTGTGTCATTCGTCACATGGCATTGGCGGCAAATTTC
>CAVWTH010000007.1:0-51644 GCA_963757675.1 uncultured Verrucomicrobiae bacterium
TTGGATGCGGGTTTTCTCAGACGCGCGAAATCCCACACCGGTGACCACTGTTTCGACTGGCACCGCGGGGCCGGCTCGAACTGCGGCGGCGCGCTATTTAAGGCAGCGACTTAGGGAGACGACTCCCAAGCGTCGCCGTTCATGCGTTGCCTAGTCGAGAGGGATAGGCTGCGCCGTTTCCGCGACCAGCTCGTCGAAACGCGGATCGCCGCGCAGCTCATCCCAGCTCGGATCTAACTTCAACTCGCCAAAGCTCGGCCCCCCTGGCAGTTTCACCACACTGGTCAGCTGCTTAAGAGCAGCATCCTTATCTCCAACCCAAGCCAGAGTCTGAGCCTGCATATTCGCGTAAGACGGACCCTCTGCGGCGTCGCGCCAGCTCGGGATCAATTCGACCGACCGTTGACTTGCTCGCAACGCATCTTCTTTTCGACCCAAGCCGGCATAGGCCCAAGCCAGATTGCTGACAATTGCTGGATCGTCCGGTCGTTCTGCCAGAGCCGCCTCCAACTTGTTGCGGGCTTTCTCAAAAGCGAGCATCGCTTTCTCCGCATCCCCTCGCACTCGGGAGATTGTTCCCTCGAGAAGATCCAAAAATTCTCTGTCCTGAGGCGTCTCTGAGCCACGGGCGGCAGCGATTTCGCTTGTGGCTCTGGCAAAATCCCGTTCATAAAAGGCGATTCGAGCCATCTCGGTGTGTTTGTCCCTGACGTCGGGGGGTGCTCCTTCCAGGGAAGCTCGCGCTCGCGCGGGGTCGCCTTGGGCAAGGATGCTTTCGGCCTTTAAGGACCAAAATGGAGTCGCGTGGGGCGTATCGCTTATGCTTTTCGTCTCTAGTTCAGCCATCGCCGAGCGGTACACCAAGACTACTGGGAGGAGGGGTGTGCGTCCGCGACCAAGATGGTTCGCCCGCTCGAATCCATGGTTCGGTTGCTGAGATTGTCGGCGCAGCCACGTCACGAAAACGGGCTTGCGCCCTCACCGCCATAAGAACGCGACAGCTAACCCGTCACGTAGCGACAGAGTGGTAGCAGTCCGGAGCTCGCGACGCGAGATTCTTTTCCTTTCCGAGCCTGCAATGTTTTCCCGGAGGCGCTTATGCGTCTTTGCGCCGAACGATTGGGACCGTGTCCTTGGCTAGCAGTTCTGTACGTCGCCTGAATTCTCAACTGCAAGGCTACACGGCAGCAGGGACGCACTAAGTGCCTGCAGACTGTAACGTTCACGGCTGCTTTTCCTTGCTAAGTTTTTGGAAAACCGGATCGGCGCGCAACGGATCCCAGATCGGATCGAGCCTTAAAAGTGCTGGCGTGATGGGCGTTGGACTGTAAAGCCAGCCACTATACGGCGTTTGTAACAATCGCGTGAGAGTTGCGATCGCACGAGTATTCTCGCCAATTATCATCTCAACTAACGCTAGGTTCTCTTCGAAAGCGGGTCCAGACAGCCCATCTCTGTTACTCGGCAAAAGCGTGGTTGCACGCTGCGCTTCGTTGAGGGCTGAGTCCTTCTCGTCGAGCGTGGCGTAAGCGACGGCGAGCGCTGCTGCGACGAAGGCGTTTTCTGGTTGATCCCTCTTGAGCGACTCAAGCGTGTTGCGCGCTTGCTCAGCGTCAGCTTGTGCATGAGCGGTGTCACCAGCTACGTGCTGGGCCAAGGCTAGCCCCACCTGCTTGCTGCCCTTGTCAATCCTAGAAGCAAAGGGCAATCGAGTTTGTCGAGCTTGAACCCACCGGATGCCCTCAGGATTTCGTTCAAGTCTCAATTGGGTCAGCTTGATTCGAACGGCCACGTCCGAATTCGTCTGTGCGTTTACCTGCACGAGCCATTTAGCGGCTTCTTGCAGATTACCTTCGGCCTGGTAGATGCTGGCTTTTAATGCCATTAGAGACAACTCATTAGGGTGGATTGATCTGTGTTTTTCTGAGTGTTGTCTTTTTTGCGGGGCTAAAATTGTCCCACACCTCGTAATCCAATAACGGGCTGGAAAACGGCTCATCCGATCCCAAAAAAACAAATTCAAAACATCGACCCGAGGGCTTCCGCTAGCATGGTCTTGCCCGCTTCTTCGGCGTTCAGGTGCTCGTGGCCCGAATCGCCATTAAACCGATTGGGCCGTCACTGCCGCAGGCCTGTCAACATCACCCCTTCCGCCGTTCGATTGTAAGTGGCTAAGAATCGGGTAAGCCTCTGGAATCGGCTTTCAAAACGACGAGTAGCAACAGCACAAAAAGAACATCAGTAAGAACCCAGCCTCCGAGACAGATTCCGGAGACCCGTCACAATATCCGCTCTGGGAATTCGGCCTCGACCAGTTGATCTTCACGCCGCCGTTTTGGTCCCCAGAACAACACGTATCTCGTGAGGCACGCCGTCGTCGTGTAGCGTCACGATTTTGTCGGCTATCGCGACTCCATCCAATTCCACCAAGGTGACACCTCGGGAACAGTGGTCTGGATTCTCGACCGCGATGCGATAAGTGGTGTTCCGATAACGGTATCGGAGATGGAATCCGGCCCAATCCTTCGGTATCACCGGGTTGATGGTGAGCGCATCACCGCGCCGTTGGAAGCCCAGAACTTCCTCGAGCCAGACGCGATAGGTCCAAGCCGCTGCGCCCGTGTACCAAGTCCAGCCACCGCGGCCGACGTGGCCCGCTAACGAGTAAACGTCGCCCGCCATGACGTAAGGCTCGACTTTGTAGCGTTGGCAACCCTCTTTTTCCCGAGCGCGCTCGACCGGATTCAGCATCCGCAAAAGTCGGACGGCTTTGTCGCCATCGCCCCGGCGGGCGAACGCCATGGGAACCCAGGTGGCGCCATGAGTATATTGGCCGCCGTTTTCGCGCACGCCGGGCGGGTAACCCTGGATATAGCCAACGTCGGCGGTGGTTTTGTCAAACGGCGGTGTGAAGAGCAGGATCAGGTTGTCGGCTTTACGCACGAGATTTTCCTCAAGCGAGCGCAGCGCGACCTCGACGCGATCGGAGTCGCCGGCGCCGGAAATCGCGGCCCAGGTTTGCGGGAGCGAATCGATACGGGCTTCGGTGTTTTCCCGGGATCCGAGAGGGGCGCCATCATCAAAGTATGCGCGGCGATACCACGCCCCGTCCCAGGCTTGGGCTTCGATTGTCTTGGCGAGCTGAGTGGCGCGGGCGCGGCAGGCAAGTGCTTCCTTCTGGCCATCGCGCAGGATGAGCAACTCGGCGAAGTCTCCAAGCACACAAATCTCAAACCAGGCGAGCCAGACGCTCTCGCCTTTGCCGCCCAGTCCGACGCGGTTGAGGCCGTCGTTCCAATCGCCTCCCCCAATCAGTGGCAATCCATGCGGACCAGCGGTGGCAGCGCGAGCAATGGCGCGCCGGCAATGTTCGAGCAGGGAACCCTGCGTGGCAGAGACGACCGGAATGGAAAGGCTCTCCGCCTGGTGCTCCTCCAGCGGTTTGGCCTCGAGGAACGGAACCATCTGATCGAGGATGGCGTCGTCGCCGGTGGTGCGGACGTAATGCGCGGTGACGAAGGGAAGCCAGAGAAGATCGTCACTGATCCGGGTGCGAACGCCGGCGCCCGACTCGGGATGCCACCAGTGTTGCACATCGCCTTCCACGAATTGGCGCGCGGCAGCGCGCAGGATCTGGCCGCGCGCGATCTCGGGCGCAGTCTGCACGAGGGCCATGACATCCTGCAATTGGTCGCGGAATCCGTAAGCGCCGCTCGATTGATAAAGGGCAGAGCGGCCCCAGACGCGGCAGCTAAGAGTCTGGTAAAGCAGCCAGCGGTTGAGCAGAAAATTCGTGGAAAGCTCGGGCGTTTCCACTTCGATCGTGCCGAGGAGCCGGTCCCACCAGTGGCGGGTTTCCTGGAATGCCGCTTCGACGTTGGCGGGATCGCGAAATCGGTCCACCAGGGCGCGCGCTTGCTCTTCGTCATCCGCCTGCCCGAGGAGAAAAGTCAGTTCGGCGGTTTGTCCGGGATCGATCTCGACCGACACCTGCAGGGCGGCGCAAGGGTCCAAACCGGCGCCAGTATCGCCGGTCAATTGTTCGTGCTCCATCGCGGCCGGATCGCGCAGCGAGCGGTTGCGCCCGATGAACGCGGCGCGGTCACCGGTGAAAGAAGCGGGTGCTGGCGTGGAGGTGGCAAAGGTGATGCGTTCGCAGAGCACCGGTTCGTAGGGGTTGCGGGCAAACAAGCTCTGGCTTTGCAGATCCCATTTTGTGATCACATGCATCCCTGTTTCTTCTGGATCGGATCCGAGAACGAGAGTGGCGTAGGAGGTGACGGTCAGCTTCCGCCGGCGCGACGAACTGTTGCGCAAGCGCAGTCGCTGGAGGCGCACCGACTGGCCGCCGGCGTCATCGACCGGCACGAAGGTGAGGAGCCGTTGTTCGATCGCGTGGCTGTTGTGTTCAAAGTTGGTGTAACCCTGCCCATGCCGGACGCGATAGGCGTCCTTCTCCCGGATTGGTTGGGGTGTGGGCGACCAAACGACGCCGATGTCGTCATCGCGGATGTAAATGGCGGTCCCGGGCGGATCGGAGATCGGATCGTTAAACCACGGCGTGAGGCGATCGCTCTGGCTATTGCGACCCCAGACAAATTCGGCGCCCGACTCGGAAACAAACGCGCCAAACTTCGGATTGGCCATGATGTTGATCCAAGGAAGCGGCGTTTGCCGGCCGGGACCCAGATAGATGACGAATTCCTTTCCGTCCTGAGTAAATCCGCCGAGGTCATTGAAGTATTTCAGCTCCATGAAAGCCAGGGGCGCGGAGGGCTGCTCGCGGAGTTGCCGACCGGGCGGCAGCCGCCTCGGCTTCGTGGCGACCGGGGTGGTTGCGGCCAGTTGTTGGCGGAGCGTGCCGCGGGCCGCGACCAGGACCATTCGCGCAGCGGCCTGAAGTGCGATCAGCTCTTCCTTCGGCATTTTAGTCGCCGAGCGGAGATAAACACCGCCGGGTTGATCGACGCCGGTCATGTGCGCCTGCGCTTCGGTGAGGCGGCGCAAGCTGGTCGTCAATGGGTCGTCGTAGCTCGCCATATCCTCACTCACGAGCGCGAGATCGGCCTTCAACCCGCGGAGATGCCAGAAGGTATGCGCGGTCAAAATTTCGCGCACGACTTCGATGTCGCGGAGGTGACCGATCATGACGACGATGATCGGCAGGTCGCCGGAAATGCCCTGTCGCCAGAGGGCGCGTTGACCTTCTCCGCGGCGGCCGAGACGCGCGGGCGGCGGTCGAAGTTGGGCCTGCGGAAAGAGGACGTGGGCCGCCAGTTGTTGAAAGGTTTGCACATCGCCCGGCCGGATGTGCAGCCGGCGCATCTCGAGTTGAGAATGGGTCCACGCTGTTTCAAAAGCGCGTGCGCAAGTATGGAACTCCGAGTAGCGCTCGGCCAACCCGATAACGGCTTCGCGCGAGTCGGCCACCATCGTGACGAGCGCAAACTGAAATCGTTGGTTGGGCGGGAGCGTGACGCGCCGGCGCAGGCTGAAGATCGGGTCAAGCACGGCACCCACCCGGTTCGTCAGGCTGCGCCCGAGCGCGTCAGGGTTGGCCGGCGTGCGGCCCCGGCCGAGGAATTGGGCGCGGTCGGTTTCGAACTCGATCGAGCCGGTGAGAGAGGAGGACGATTCGGGGACCATGAGGTGCGCGGCCCAGACCGGCTTTTCGTCGGGAGTGCGGAGACGTCGCCGGGCAAGCAGCGTTTCGCAATGCGGCAGCCATTCGGTTTCGATGAAGAGCTTATTGAAAGCGGGATGCGCGCGATCGGCCTTGTGCGGCGCGAGGGCAAGCTCCAGATAACTGGTCAGCTCCAGCCGGCACGATTTGGGCGAGGTGTTTACCACGGTCAGGCGGCGGACTTCGGTGTCGTCTTCCGCCGAGATGACAATTTCCGTCGTGGTCTCACACGGTCCGCTCCTCCGTCGGAACTCGGCTTTGTCCGGTGTAAAACTCCAGGTGTAACGGCGCTCGGGAGATCTCAGCGGTTGATGGGTATTGCTCCAGGTCGTGCCGCCTTCCAAATCCCGGATATAACAAACCGGGCCCGCGACGTCGCAGGTCGTGTCGGCGTGCCAGCGGGTCACGTCCAGATCCAGCCAGCGCAGGTAACCGCCGCCGGAGTTCGTCACCATGACGGAGCAGTTTCCATTGGAGAGCAGATGGATGCGCGGCGAGGAGATGTCCGGTGTTTGCGCGACGACCGCGGCGCCGACGATCGGAATCGCCCGGAGCAGGGGTCGCTCTTCGTGGGCCTCATCGGTGGTCGGTAAGATTTGTTCCGGGATGTGTTCGTGCAAGAGCGGCTCGGTGGCGCGAATGCGCGGGTCGCAATGGAAACGCCTCCGCATGGCATTGTCATTTAGAGCGTTGTCGTAGGCGAGGAGGGACATCCCCTGGTGATGCACCATGTAGCAGTGGATGATGATGCCAGCCGCGCCGCCGGGTTCGGCCCGTCGCGAATAGTCGATCGCCTCGTAGTAGCCGTATTGGCCGAGCAGCGCAGAGTCGCCCAGGGTGGCGAGCCGCCGGAGATTCTTGACAGCGGCGACCGGTTCCACGCCGAGAGCGAGGGACGCGGCATATGGCGCCACGACCAGGTCGTGTTCCTGCCCGCGCTTCAACGCCAGCGCCGGCACGCCAAAGGCCCGGTATTGATAGACGTTATGCCGGTCGAGGGCGCTGAAGGCGGATTCCGAGATGCCCCACGGCACTCTGCTTTCCTGGGCATAGGCAATTTGACAGCGCACCGCGTCCTGACAGGCGCGATCGAGCAGCGAATTCTCGTGCGTCTGGGTGAACAAGAGCGGCATCAAATATTCGAACATTGTCCCGCTCCAGGAGAGAAGCGGCAGCCGTCCGTAGGCGGAGCCAAAGGGCCGGCTCAAAGCCCACCAGTGTTCCACCGGCACGTCTCCGCGCGCGATGGCCAGGAAACTCGTTAGGCGCGCCTCGCTCGCGAGCAGATCGTAAAACGAGTTGTCGAGCCGGCGCTCCGCCACCTGGTAGCCGATGGCAAAAATCCGCCGTTCCTCATCGTAGAGAAATCGCAGCCCCATGCCGCCTTCCAGTTGCTGGCTTTGGGCGATCAGTTCGTCCAGTTGCGCGAGCTCTTCCGAGGCGCTCCGGCGTGAATGCTCCACCTCGGTGACTAGCAGATCGAGCCACTCGCGCACCGCGGGAGGAATCTCCGGTTGCTCTCGCCGGCCGTGAAAAGCAAGCAGGGGGACGAGCCCGGGGATGCCTTCGATGGCGATGCTGCGCAGCGAAAAGGCGGCGGCGAGCGCTTCGCGCCGGGATTCGTGGGCCGCTTCGCCTAACGACATCAATTGGTCCGGTGGCGTCATCAGGATTTCGACCGGCCGAAGATATTTATCGATCACGGCATTCCAGGCCGCGACCTGCTTCGAAACTTGTTGCGCCCAATAAGCAGGCCGATCGGTTTCCTGTCCGGAGAAGTGCAGGAGAAGATCGTGCGCGGGCTCTCGCGCCGCCCGGACGCGCAGGATGAGTTCTTCCAGATTCACCGGCTGGCCAGTGGTCAGTTCCGCCAGGCGGCGAAACGCCGGGGGACGTTCCGTTTCCTTCAGGGTGGCGGAGATTTGCCGGAGCACGCCAAGGGTGTCGGCTATTCCACGCAATGCGCTCGCATTGAGAACGGGGCGCGTGGCCAGTTCATCGCAGCTGGTCTCGAAAGTCCACAGGCTGGCGAGCAAATTGCCGCTATCCACGGTGGAGACGTAACGTGGATGGAGTGGTTCGAGTTTGCTCAGGTCGTACCAATTGAAGAGATGATCCTCGAAGCGCTCCAGCCGACCCACCGTTTCGAGCGTGCCGAGGTTGCGCGCCACCAGGTCGTCGATCGTGATGTAACCAAAATCGCTGGCCGCCACCGTCGCCAGCATCCACAGCCCGATGTTCGTTGGTGAAGTGCGCAGGAAAATTTCCCGGACAGGCGTTTCCTGGACATTGTCCGGCGGCAACCACGAGGTCTGTGGTCCGACAAACTCATCGAAGTATCTCCAGGTTCGTCGCGCGGCCGTGCGCAGGAATTGGCGATCGTCCGCCGTCAAAATTCCGCCGCGCCAGCTTTTCGCCGGTCGGTTGATCAGGATTACCGCTAAGGGAAAGAGCGCCCACAAAAAGAGGAACGGCGCGACCGCCCACGTCGCCGATGGTCCGCGCGAAAGCGCGCCAACGAAAAGAAGGATGCTGACAGCCGGGATCCAAAGCCGGTGGAGAACGAATTGCAGTTGCCGATTTCTCGCGCGCTGGTGAGCGTCGAGCGCCGTCTCCCATTCCAGGAACAACCGGTGAGATCTGATTCGCCGAAAGGCGACACGCAGAACGGCATTGAGCGCCATGCCTGCGTAATCCGGCAGGAAAATAATGGCAAAGACGGAGCGCAGCAGGCGATCGCGCGGATCGCGCCAAAAGCGCGTTCCGGGGGGCGGCGGATGGAAGAGAAGCGCGAGGAGAGAAGTCAGGACCGGCCACAACATCAGGCCCGCCACAAGCCCGCTCCACAACGTCGGCGCGGGCGTGCAGAGCCAGCCCGTCAGGAGGAGCGCCACCGTCGCGGGCGGGATGAGACTGCGGCGCAAATTGTCGAAGATCTTCCACCGGTTGAAGGCGGAAAGTGAATTGGTTTCCGTTCCGCCTCCGAGGGTGGGGACGCGCCGTTTCAGCCAATCGATGATCTGCCAGTCTCCGCGAATCCAACGATGCTGCCGGTGCCACCACGCGATGTAGCTGCTCGGAAAAACGTCCAGCAACTCGATGTCTGTCGCCAGCCCCACGCGGACGTGGCTGCCTTCCAGCAGATCATGACTAAGCAGGTGCGCCTCGGGAAATCGTCCGGACAAGAGGCGGTGAAATGTTTGCAGTTCGTAGATGCCTTTGCCGTGATAACTGCCTTCGCCGACCAAATCCTGGTAAACATCGGAGACGGCGTGCGTGTAAGGATCGATCCCACGCGGATCGGCAAAGATGCGTGAGAACCAGGTCGCTCTGGCGCTCGGCAGCGAGGCGCTGACGCTGGGTTGAATGATCGTGTAGCCGCGAATCACGCGGCCCCCATCCGGAGAGAGGCGCGCCTGATTCAGCGGATGCGCCAGAGTTTCGATCATCCTCCGGGCGGTGTCGCGCAGGAGCTGGGTATCGGCGTCCAGGGTGATGACAAACCGAATGCCCTCGAGCTGCGCGCAATCGCCCGCACAGAGAAATTTTTCCAGCTCAGGCCTGGATTCGCCGACGAGGAATCGATTGAGTTGCTCGAGCTTGCCGCGCTTGCGCTCCCAGCCGATCCAGCGTTGCTCGCTCTCGCTCCACGAGCGTCCCCGATGAAAAAGAAAGAAGCGCGTCGTGCCATGCCGGCGATTCAGTTCCTCGATCCCGCGGGCCGCGATGTCGATGTACTCTGCGTCCTCCGGCATAGTCTCCCGCGGTGCGTCCGCAAAATCGGTCAGGAGCGAAAAACGGAGATTGGCATCCGTATTTCCGAGGTAACGAATTTCGAGGCGATCGAGCTCGTTTTGGATTGCTTCCGGAGTGGTGAGCAACGTCGGCACCACGACCAGCGTGCGGCAATCATCGGGAATGCCCTCTTTTTTGAAGGACATTTTCGCCAGGACCTGCGGCGGCAGGATCGAGGTCACGAAATAATTCACCGCCAGCACTGCCAGCTCGCTCGCGGGCAAGAGCAGCAGAAATCCCAGCAGCCCCAGTGTCAGCCCATGAACCGACCCGGCAATGAAAAGGAGGGGCGCTGCCACCATCGCGGCTGTAAGCAGGAAAAGGCTTCCGAAGAACCAGCCAGCCGCGTGCGCGCGCAGCCATCGGCGCGACTGTTCAGCCATGGGTACTCTGGCGTTTGTCGCCCCCTCGAGCGCCGGCCGGCCCGCGTCGATCAAATAATAAGCAACCTGCCGCCCGACTTCGTCTTTCGCGGCCTTGGCCAGCGCCAGCGCCTGATCGATCGCTTGCTGTTCTGAGCGCTTTGACCAGCGGGCGATTTCCTCCACCGCGCCCCGGCATCGATCGCGCGTCTCAAAATTTTGGCGGCCATAGACTCCGGCTGGATCGGCCGCCAATTCGTTCTCCGCCCAGCTCGTCGCCTGGAAGAGTTCCCGCCACTGGACTTGCGCGAGGCGGCGGCAGCTATTGATCAGACTGGCGAGGGCCGTCTGCTGCACGGCCTGGCGTCGATGTTCCTGCTGGATGACTTCGAGCAGAGGCGCCCGGAGCGAGCGTTCCAACCAGCCGCTCACCATCGGGAGCGCCGCCTCTTCGTCGTAGAGATGCGCCACCAGTTCGCTCGCAAAATGCGGCGTCGGCTCGGGATACCGTTCCACCAGTTCCTCCATTGCTTTGAGCAACCGCGGTGAACTGTGGCGCACAGCGGTGATGAGCCGATTCGCCCAAAAATCCGCCTCCTCGCTCTGACTTTGTTGTTGCTCGACCTGGATCGCGATCGCGCGCAGACCTTCGAGCAACTGCAATCGCAGCATCAGCGGGAGGGCCCAGAGCTCTCCGATGTCCAGCGGAGCAGTCGCCTGAAAAGCGACCAGAAATTTCCGGATGATCTCCGGTTCCAATGCGCCGCCGGTCTCGGCCACCATTTCCGAGGCCAGCTGGTAAACCCGCGGCAAACCCGCCTCGGGTCCACTGCCGATGAGAGGCAGCTCGCCATAATATTTTTGCGGGAGACTCTCCCGCAGATGGGTCACCTGTTCCCGAATCAAATAGGCGTTATCGAGCAGCCATTCCGCCGAAAGGGTGAAGGCGTGGTGGACATCGGCCGACATCGTGAGACTCGCGTTCGTCCATTCCAGCGCGCGCTCGATCTCGCGTAACCGGCGCAGAAAGGATGGTCCGCGTGGCTTCGTTTCACGGCTGACCGGAATCGCGTGCGGCGAGACGGGCTGCATTTTCCGCGAGACGCTGAGTCGAAGGCAGTTCGTGCCCGAGCGCTCGTGCGCTCGATTTGAATCGGAAAGGTGGCGGCGAATGAAAAGCAAACGTCACCGGCGCCTCTGCCTCCACGTCCTCCAAAATCGCGACTACACGTGCTGTTTCGCTGGCTTTGACTTCAGCCAGGACCACCGTTTCACCCGGCAGGATCGTGCTGGTGCAGCGCGCCAGGCTCGCTCGCGTCGACATGCTCCCGAAGCAACCGGACGAGAATCCAGCCGGCCAGCGCGCCGACTAACGCGAACGCAACGAGAAGCAGCGCAAGCCCGGCCGACCGGTAATCGGCCAGCATTCCGCGCTGCCAGAAGATAAATGCGCCCAGGGCCAGGCCGAAAGCCGCAGCGGCGGCCGCTCCGCCGATCGCCGATATCCCACGTTCCTCGACCCGCTGCCGGCCTTTGGTCGAAGCGTGGATCGCAGCGGCGCGGCGAAACCGAGCGCGATGGAGATTCTGCAGTACTGCCCGACCGGTTGCCACGCTTTGGAAAATGGCGACCACTAAAACGCGATCGCCATTTTTCCGCCAAAATCTCATACGAAACCTTACAAGATATTACTGGAAAATATCGACGCGATTATTGAACTCTGGAAAATCAAACGGATTTGACCCCATTTTTCATATTCCGAATGCGCTGCTGTGCCGCGTCTCAGTCCGGCAGTCAGATGAAGAAGTGACTGATTCACCGCGCTTGGAACTCATCCCTGAATCCAATTCACCACGGCGCTGCATCCAACCTAAGATTGAAATCGCTATTGCATCCGATTGGTTCAACGGCACTTTGGTCACTTCGCTTTTTTTACTCTATGAACCCGCTTTTTCGCTTTGTTTTTCTCTCGATCACGATCGTCATAACCTCGTTAACAGCTGCTTCGGCGCAGAACTTGCCGGACACGACCCGGCTACTGCGTTTCCCGACCACCAACGATCGCGAGATCGTGTTCTGTTACGCAGGCCAGCTTTACACGGTCGGAAAAGAGGGCGGCACGGCACGACGCCTGACGAGCGGCCCGGGTTACACTTCATTTGCGCGGTTCTCGCCGGACGGAACGCAGATCGCGTTCACTTCGCACTACGACGGCAACACAGAAGTCTATGTGATGCCGGCTGAAGGCGGCACGCCGAAACGTTTGACGACTTCGGCCACGCTCGGGCGCGACGATGTCTCCGATCGCATGGGGCCAAATAACATCGTGATGGCATGGGAGAACACTAAGCCCCTTATCGTGTTTCGTTCGCGGATGAAATCGTTCAACTCCTTCATCGGCTCCCTGTTCGCAGTTGGGCTGGATTCGGAATTGCCGCAGCAATTGCCAGTGCCGCGCGGTGGATTTGTTTCGTTTTCACCGGACGACTCGAAGATGGCGTTCAACCGCGTGTTCCGCGAGTTCCGCACTTGGAAACATTATCGCGGCGGCATGGCGGACGACATCTGGATCTACGATTTCAAAACCGGCACCACCGAAAACCTGACGAACAATGCCGCGTCAGGACATCTGCCCGATGTGGGGACCGGACAACAAAATCTATTTCATCTCCGATCGCGACAACCGGATGAACTTGTTCGTCGTCGATCTTGCGACGAAAGAAACGAAGCAGCTCACGCATTTCACCGATTTCGACATCAAGTTCCCGTCGATCGGCAAGCAATCGATAGTGTTCGAGCAAGCCGGATACATCTGGCGCTACGATCTTGCCACCGGTCAGGCCACGCCTGTGCCGATCGAGATCAAAGAAGATTTCGACAGCGGCCGCGGCGGGCTGGTAGATGCATCGAAGCACCTTGAATCAGTAAATCTCGCGCCAGACGGCGAGCGCACCATCACAGTCGCGCGCGGCGATCTGTTTTCCGTGCCTGCAAAGAACGGGACGCCGCGCAATTTGACCAAGACATCAGGCGCGCACGAACGCGACGCCGTTTGGTCGCCGGACGGAAAATGGATCGCCTACAACTCGGACGCGACCGGAGAGAACGAGTTGTATGTGCGCTCGCAGGATGGCAAGGGTGAGCCCCAGCAAATCACATAACGGCGCGGATACTTACTACTACGCGCCAAAGTGGTCGCCCGACAGCAAGAAACTGCTCTGGAGTGACCGGCTGCAACGATTGCGTTATGTCGACGTTGCCAGCAAGGCAGTGACGCTCGTCGACCAGGACAAATACGGCGAGATTCAAGGTTATAACTGGTCGCCGGACAGTCAGTGGATCACCTGGGCGCGCCCTGAAGAGAACGAAATGCCGCGCATTTACCTTTACTCGCTCGCGAACAAACAGCAGACCGCCGTCACCGACAGCTGGTACGGCTCAGGCGAACCGGTCTTTAGCGATGACGGAAAGTATCTGTTGCTCACTTCCGCACGCGATTTTAAACCAAGTTTTGGCGACCAGGAATTCGCGAATGTCTATCGTGACATGCAGCGCGTTTATCTCGTCACGCTTGCCAAGGAGACCGCGAATCCGCTCGCACCCAAGAGCGATGAAGTCGGCAAGGCCGCGGAAAAACGGGAAAAGGAAAAGGCAAAGGAAGCGAAGAGAAAAATCCGGAACAGAAGAAGGGTGAGAAGAAACCCGAAGAAAAACCGAAGAAGCCAGTCGTAGTCAAGGTGGATACCGATGGCATCCAGGATCGCATCCTCGGTTTGGAAATTACGCCCGGAAACTATCGCAACATCCGGATGCTGGATGACGGTCGCATCTTTTACCTGCGCCGCACTGCCGCCGACGAAGTGGGAGAGGACGAAGAAGAACTATTCCAAGATAAAGACAAGAAATCGCACCTTTGCGTTTACAACGTCGATGATCGCAAGGAAACCGTGCTCGGCGACGTCAACAACTATGAGATCACGTTCGATGGCAAAAAGATGCTCGTGAAGATCAAGAAAGATTACGCCATCATCGACGTGCCGAAAGAGAAGCTCGAAACCAAGGATCACGAGCACAAGATCGCGGGTCTCGACATGCAGTTAGATCGGCATGCCGAGTGGCGCCAGATTTATTTCGAATGCTGGCGGCAAATGCGCGATTTCTTCTTCTCCCCGACAATGAATGGCATTGATTGGAAAGCGATGCGCGACAAATACGCTGCCCTTTTGCCGTTCGTAAATCATCGCAACGATCTCACTTACATATTGGGCGAGCTTATCGGCGAACTAAACAACGGCCACGCTTACGTCGTCGGCGGTGAACGCCCGGACACGCCACGCGTCAAGCTGGGGCTGCTCGGCGCAGAGTTTTCCCGAGACCCTGCTACGCGCGCCTATCGCATCGAGCGCATCTTACCGGGCGAAAATTGGGATAAGGAGACGCGATCGCCGCTGACGGATATCGGCGTAAATGTGAAACCCGGCGATTACATTCTTGCGATCAACAACACACCGGTCTCGAGCCTGCCGAATCTCTACGACGCGCTCATCGGCACCGCTGGCAAACAAGTGATCCTGCGCGTGAATTCCAAACCGACCGACGCCGGGGCGCGCGACGTAACCGTTGTCCCCACCGATGATGAAGGGCCGCTTTACTACCTCGATTGGGTGCAAAAAAACATCGATTATGTGAACAAGAAAACCGGTGGCGAAGTCGGCTATTTGCACATTCCCGACATGGGCCAGCCCGGCTTAAACGAGTTCACGAAGCTTTACTTCCCGCAAATCCGCAAGCACGCGCTCATTGTCGATGTTCGCGGCAACGGCGGCGGCTTTGTGTCGCCGCTGGTGATCGAACGATTGCGTCGCGCGCTGGTGATGATCGGTATTGCGCGTAACGGCATGCCGCAAACCGATCCGCCACAAACGTTCACCGGGCCGATCGTCACGTTGATCAACGAATTCTCCGCGTCCGACGGCGACATCTTTCCCTATCGCTTCAAAGCGCTTGGACTCGGCAAACTCATTGGGAAACGGACCTGGGGCGGCGTCGTTGGGATTCGCGAATCACTACCGCTTGTCGACGGTGGCCAATTCTTTAAACCGGAGTTCGCAGTTTACTCCAAAGATGGCAAACAATGGATCATCGAAAGCCACGGAGTAGATCCCGACATCGTGGTCGACAACGATCCCGCGAAAGAATTTAAAGGCGAAGATCAGCAACTCGATCGCGCTATCCAGGAAGTGCAAGACGAGATGAAGACAAAACGCTCCGATCTGCCATCGCCTCCGCCCTGGCCGAACCGCAATCCTACTGGCAAAAGCTGGCTGGGGCGCCGCGTTATCCCGAAAGCTTTTCAACGTCGGCGCAGCGTGCCGTTTTTTTCGAGCGGATGCCGATCTCGGCTATGGAGAAATGCGAAAAGTGATGCATACTTTTCCCAACGTACATGCAGTCATTATTTCCCGTGCGCGCCTTCGTAACAACTTAAACGGCGCCGCTCGCTGCATGGAACCAGCATTTGCAAACCGAACCGAAGCGGGGCGGTTGCTCGCGGAAAAGCTTGGCAAATATGCCGGCCGGGATGACGTAATTGTTCTCGGATTGCCCCGCGGTGGTGTGCCCGTTGCCTGCGAAGTCGCAAAACGTCTGCACGCGCCACTCGACGTTTTCATCGTACGCAAACTCGGCGTCCCGGGTTTCGAAGAGCTTGCCGCGGGCGCGATTGCGTCGGGCGGTGTGCGGGTGTTAAACGAAGACGTGATGCGCGCCATACCGCATGCGCACGAGACGATCGAACTGGTGAGTGCGAGGGAAAAAGCTGAATTGCAGCGACGCGAAGAACTCTATCGACAAGGGCGGGACGCGCCTCAGGTTCGCGATCGGACGATTATTCTCGTGGACGATGGATTGGCTACAGGCGCCACCATGCGCGCCGCGGTCAAAGCACTGCGGCAGAGCGGCGCAGCGAAGATCGTCGTGGCAGTGCCGGTTGGTCCCCGTGACACGTGCGCTGAGATCACAGAACTGGCCGATGAAACAATCTGCCTTAGCACGCCGGAATTCTTTCAGGCCGTGGGCCAGTATTATGAAGATTTCTCCCAAACCAGCGATGCCGAGGTCCGCGACCTGCTGGCACGCGCCGCAAACCCCGGTGTTGTTGGAGGCGAACAGGAGCAGCGATGATGGAAGTGCAAATTCAGGCCGGAAGCGAACCTCCTCTTCGGAAACCTGACGATACCGAACAATGCGACCGCGCTCGTTCTTTTCGTCCATGGCAGCGGGAGCAGCCGGAATAGTCCGCGAAACCGATTCGTCGCGCGCACGCTGAACGAGGCCGGGCTGGCAACATTGCTATTTGATTTGCTCACGCCGGAAGAAGAAGCGATCGACCTGCGCACGCGCGAACACCGGTTCAACATCGGTTTGCTTGCGGAGCGCCTTGTGCACGCGACGAAGTGGGCAAAAGAACAGGAGCAAACGCGCGATCTACGGATTGGTTATTTCGGCTCAAGCACGGGCGGAGGCGCAGCGCTTGTGGCAGCAACGCAAATCCCGCAGTTAATCGGCGCTGTCGTCTCGCGTGGCGGCCGTCCTGATCTCGCTGGTGATGCATTGCAAAAAGTGCAGGCGCCAACGCTACTTATCGTCGGCGGCAACGACGACATTGTCATCGAGCTAAATGAGATGGCGCGTGATCGAATGCGTTGCGAAGTGAAATTGGAAATTGTCCCCGGTGCGACCCATCTCTTCGAGGAACCGGGCGCACTGGATACAGTCGCGAAACTCGCGAGTGATTGGTTCCTAAATCACATTGGAACAAGCAGCGCTCGTTGAAGGCTTTTTACGGGAAATAGCGGAAAGTCGCGTCGGTCTTCTCTGCGGACCGCACGCGCCCTTGCGTGCTGGTTTCGGCGTCGCGCCGAAACAAGCTTTACTTTGAATTTCATCAGTTCTTTCCGGGAGGAGATCACAAGGAAAGTCCGCGATCGCGGGGACGCGCTCGCCAGCACGCGAGACGCGCGCGCTCCCCAGAAACTCGCGAAACCCGCATCGCTTGTTTAAATTGCGATCGGATGATGGAGCCATCCGACTCACAGTTTCTCTGCTCTCACCACCGATCTTTACGAGGTCACGATGGCCTGCGGCTACTGGAAAGCCGGAGTGAACGACTACGACGCAGCGTTCCACGTCACGTTTCGAGAAAACCCGTTTGGCGGTCAATTCACCGTCGCCTGCGGCTTAGGGACGGTGATCGATTTTCTGCGCAACTTTCACTTTACAGAAACAGAAATCGCTTATCTCGCGGCGCAGCGTGGCAACGACGGTAAACCGCTGTTTGACTCCGGTTTTTTAGATTACCTGGGTGCTCTGGAACTGACCTGCGATATCGATGCAATTCCTGAAGGCACGTTGGTTTTCCCGAACGAACCGCTGATCCGTGTGTTGCGGTCCGATCATCCAATGTCAGCTCCTGGAAACGGCTTTGCTCAACGATTCTGAATTTCCAAAGCCTGATTGCGACCAAAGCCACACGCGTTTGTCTCGCCGCTGAAAATGATGCAGTGATCGAATTTGGTCTGCGCCGTTCCCAGGGTGTTGATGGCGGATTAACGGCAGCGCGCGCAGCTTACATCGGCGGGTGCGCCGGCACATCGAATTTGCAGGCAGGCGAACGATTCGGCATCCCGGTGAGCGGAACGCAAGCGCACAGCTGGATCATGTTTTTCGACACGGAGGTCGAGGCGTTTCAAACGTATGCCAGAGTAATGCCTAACAACTGCGTTCTTCTGGTAGACACATACAATTCTATCGAAGGCGTACGCCATGCGATCGAGATAGCTCGCCAGTTACACAAAGAAGGCCACGAGATGATTGGTGTGCGGCTGGATTCCGGCGACCAAGTCGCGTTAAGCATCGAGGCACGAGGGATGCTGGATAACGCGGGGTTTCCAAACGCAAAGATCGTCTGCTCAGGCGATCTCGACGAGTACACCATTGCTGACATGAAACGGCGCGGCGCGAAAATCGATACGTGGGGCGTCGGCACGAAGCTGGTCACCGGTCAACCGGATGCTGCTCTCGGCGGGATTTATAAACTGGGCGCGGTGCGGCGGCCCGGCGGGAAATGGCAATACCGCATCAAACTTTCCGAGGAATCGGCGAAAACCTCGTGCCCGGGCTTGTTGCAGGTGCGCCGGTTTCGGCAACGGGACGGCAGATTCATGGCCGACGCGATTTATGAAATTGATCACGGCCTTACCGAGCCGTGTGAAATTGTGGAAATGGAAACAGGGAACAAAACGCAGATTCCCGAAATCACTGATTATGCCGATTTGCTGATGCCAATCTTCCGCGCCGGCCAAATGGTTTATGTTGCACCGACCATCGAGACCTCGCGCGAGCACGCGCGCAACCAACTCAGGTGCGCGCCGCCTGAAATTTTGCAACTGAATGACGCGGCGCCTTACAAGTTCGGTCTCGAACGATCATTGCACGAGTTACGGTCCAGCCTGATCTCGCGGGCGAAGGAACAATTTAAGTGAACAATTCATTTCGCGCCCTCTTCCGCCTCTCCCTTTGTAAGGGAGAGGGTAGGGTGAGGGTTCGCGTCGGCTGCGCGCTGGAACCCCTCACCTTCATCCTCTCCCCTTTTCAAGAGGGTAGAGGCGAGCAGCCGGGAACGCACAGTTAATGAATGCACTAATCATCGTCGATCTTCAGAATGATTTTTTGCCCGGAGGCGCGTTGGCCGTGCCGTACGGCGATGAAATCATCCCGATTGCCAATCACTTGCAGCAGAGATTCGAGCTCGTCGTGGCCACGAAAGATTGGCATCCGCCCGATCACGGCAGTTTTGCGGCAAATCATCCCGGCAAACAACCGGGCGACCGCGTCATTCTCGATGGCATTGAACAGATTCTTTGGCCGGTGCACTGCGTTCAAAACACGCACGGCGCAGAATTCGCAACGGCATTCGACACAAGCCGAATCGCTCGCGTATTCCACAAGGGAACCGATCCGATGATCGACAGCTATAGCACGTTCTTCGACAACGCCCATCGCCGTCACACCGGCCTGGCCCATTATCTGGAGCAGCGCGGGATCAAAGACATTTACCTGATGGGCCTCGCGTTGGATTACTGCGTGAAGTACAGCACGCTCGACGCACGCCAGCTCGGGTTGAACACGTACGTCATCGTCGATGGCTGCCGCGGCATTGATCTTGCGCCCGGTGACATCGATCGCGCCGCTCGACGAAATGAAACACGCCGGCGCGATTATCTTAAAAAGCAGCGACCTGTAGCTGGAGTCGACTTTTCCGGCGTAGCTTCAGCGAAGCTCGAATGACTCCAGCTCCCGCGGCTACATTAAGTTTGTTTGTCGTAAACGGGGTTGGCGTGAATGGGATGCGCCAACTCCACAGTAACGCCATGAGCCTCTCCGGTTCATTCTCGCGAGGCCCGGAGAGGCTGGCATGGAGTAGGGGGCAGTTGCTGGCGATGCCCGACGTTTTACAAGGCGTTTACAGAGGTGTCTGCACCGTCAGGCGGTCGGCATTAAGTACGCCCGATTGCTCGCTGACGAAGTTCCCATCGACGTCGTAGTTTTTGATGTCCCATGTGCCCTCGTAGGTTTGGCCATCCACACTGACCGTGAGGGTTTGTACCTCATTAAAATAGCCGGTGAGCTGTCCATTCGCATCGAAGTTCCATCCGGTGTGGAAAAGCTGAACTGTGCCAGGTCCCTTGTGTATCCAAGTGCCTTGGCACGACAAACCGAAGATATTTGAGACTTCGAACTCCAGCCCATCCCGGTGCCATTGATCGAATGATTGAAATACCTCCTGTCCTCCCTCGTAGTAATGGACTCGCCACAGTCCGACGATGGTTCGGCCGGTGTCTCCCCTGTTTGCCGCCGTAGTTGAATAAGCCGCGAAACAGCCCAGGCACATGGCTATGAGCAGCACCGGCAGAATCGTTCTGAATGTGATGTTTCGATTTTTTATCATTTGATTTCCTTTCTTGGATCTATGTTTTTGTCTTTTTTTCTTTGGTTTCGGAGTTGCCTCCCACCGCCATAAAGCGAAAACGGCGGATCAAAGTGATCATCTGAATTAGATTTTTTGCAGAAAGCTTCTGCGTGCAGAAAGTTGCCGTGGGGTGATAGGTATGAAAGGAGCCTATGGATGAGCTTTCGGTCTCGCCGCATAGAGTGACCCAGCTCCTGCAGCAATGGAGTCACGGGGACGATGCCGCCCTCGAAAAGTTAACCCCGCTAGTCTATGAAGAACTCCGACGCCTGGCTCATCATTACATGGAGGGAGAGCGTCCCAACCACACATTGCAAACCACGGCGTTGGTCAACGAGGCTTATTTGCGTCTGGCTGACCAAACCAGTCCAAACTGGCAGAGCCGGGCGCACTTCTTCGCCGTCGCCGCTCGTGGGATGCGTCGAATTCTGGTCAGTTACGCCAGGAACAACCGGGCGCAAAAACGCGGTGGCGGCGCAGCGAGGATAGAACTGGATGAAGCAGCAATCCTTTCACCGGAACAATCAATAGAGATTGTGGATCTGCACGAGGCGCTGGAACGGCTGGGCACGCTCGACTCACGAAAGGCCCAGGTCGTGGAGCTTAAGTATTTTGGCGGTCTCAATCATGACGAGATTGCTGAGGTCATGAAGATCTCAGCCGTGACGGTTCGACGTGATTGGGTCTTTGCCAAAGCCTGGTTGCACAAAGAATTGCATCAACCCGCCCAAATGAAGTAGCCTCATAACCCCTATGGCGACAGTGGGTCGAATATGACGCCGGCGCGGTTACAAACAGTTGAGGAAATCTTTCACGCGGCGCTGGATCAAGAGCCCAAGGAGATTGCGCAATTTGTGAACTCGGCCTGCGCAGGCGATGAGGCGTTGCGCCGTGAAGTTGAAGCTCTCCTCGGTTCGCATCAACGAGCAAGCACCTTCATCGAGACCTCACCTGCCAGCATCGCGACGAGAATTATTGAAACTGGGCAATCTGACTTGCTACTCGACCAGACCTTCGGTCACTACAAAATTTCCAAATGCATCGGCAGCGGCGGGATGGGTGAAGTTTATCTCGCCACCGACATAACAGCTGGTCGCGAGGCTGCGCTCAAACTGCTGCCCGCGCGTTTTACCGGCGATGCCGAGCGCCTCCAACGTTTTCAACAGGAAGCGCGCGCAGTAGTCGCGCTTAATCATCCAAATATCCTGACTATTTACGAGATCGGCCAGGATCACTCAATGCACTACATTGCCAGTGAACTGATCGAAGGCGAGACACTGCGTCAACGCCTCGCGCGTGAACACTTGCAAGTGAGTGAAGCGGTCGATGTTGCGATTCAAGTGGCAAGCGCACTGGCCGCTGCCCATGAAGGCGGAATTGTGCATCGCGACATCAAGCCGGAGAACATTATGATTGGCCGGACGATTATGTGAAAGTGCTCGACTTTGGGGTTGCAAAACTTGCTGAACAGGAAGCGCCGGCAACCATGCCTAAAGACGAAGCGCTATTGTTAGTTGAGACCAATCTGGGCTCAATACTCGGGACCGTTCGTTACATGTCACCGGAACAGGCGTTCGGCGCGCCGGTTGATGAGCGGACCGATATTCTGGAGTCTCGGCGTAGTCCTTTATGAAATGGTAACCAGACGCGCGCCATTCACCGGGGACACATCGAGAGAGGTCATGACTTCGATTCTTGAGAAGGAGCCACCGCCGCTCACGAGCTATATCAGGCAAACTCCGCCGAAGCTTCAGCAGATTATCGACAAGACATTGCGCAAAGATCGCGACGAACGATATCCCAGCGTACACGGGCTCCTCGATGCGCTGAAAAACTTTCGCCGCAAGTTGGAAGCCGAATCGGAACGGGCCGCTGCTCCTTTATGGCTCCGCTGGGCGCGATCGCCAGTCGCTCTGGTGCTCGTATTGACAATCGCTGTTTTGGCGCTGGCGCTTCCATTCTACTGGCATCGGTCCCCAGGCAGCTCAATTCCTTCCAAAAGCATTGCCGTGCTGCCGTTGGAAAATCTGAGCGAAGAAAAGGAGAATGCTTACTTTGCCAACGGAATTCAGGATGAGCTGCTCTCGAATCTGGCCAAGATCAAGGATCTGAAAGTAATTAGTCGCACTTCGGTGATGCAGTACAAGAGTGGCATCACGCGCAATCTTAAAGAAATCGCTCAGCAACTGGGTGTCAGCAATGTGGTGGAAGGCAGTGTCCGGCGGTCGGGAAACCGTATTCGGGTTTCGGTGCAACTAATCGATGCGCAAACTGACCACCACCTCTGGGTCCAGGACTATGATCGCACGCTGGCTGATTCAATTACTTTGCAGGACGAGTTGGCGAAGGAGATTGCTGGGGCTCTGGGGGCGACGCTCAGTCCACAGGAAAAGGGGCGGGTGGAAGCGAAGCCGACGAACAATCCCGCCGCGTACGACGCCTATCTGCGTGGTCGTGCATTTGCAGCTGGCTCGCAGCTTGATAAGTCCGCGGCGGAGCGCACGATCCAGTCATATCAAGAGGCAGTAAAGTTGGATCCATCTTTTGCGCTGGCGTGGGCACGTCTCTCCTATGCGCAGAGTTTGTTTTACTGGTTTGGACACGATGTAACCCCGGCACAACTGGCGGCAGCCAAGGATTCCCTGGATCATGCTCTCGCGCTTGACCCCAACCTGCCGGAGACTCGACTTGCTCTTGGTTATTATCGTTATTACGGACACCGCGATTACACCGGGGCGCTCGAGGAATTCCAGCAAGCTGAAAAGGGCCTTCCCAATAACGTTGATATCACCAAAGCGATCGCCTTTACCCAACGACGGCTACTGCATTGGGACGAGACAATTGCGGGGCTGCGCCGCGCCATTGAGCTCGACCCGCGCAATGTCGATTGTTCCCTCACTCTCGCGGTTATATATAGGTGCCTGCGCCGTTTTCCCGAAGCTCTCGCAACAGTTGACCGCGTACTTGCCTGGGAACCGACGAATGCACATGCCCTCGATGAGAAAGTGAATGCGCTTTGGGCAACGGGGGATCTCCAGGCGGTGGAATCGCTGCTCGGAAATCCTAGTATCGAGCCGCGCGTACGTGGTGCGCAGGCTTTGTTGCAGCGCCGTTATGCCGCAGCCATAGAGACATTCTCAAGTGAAGTAGCCGCCAAGACCAAACGCGGCGAGCCAACCGGACACCTTAAAATCCTTCTAGGTCTTGGTCAGCGAGGCGCCGGCGATGTCGTGGCGGCGCGGGCTACTTACCAAAGCGCGGTGCAGGATCTTCAGCGCGAGCTCGAGAAGGCCGCGCCGGATTCGGGCGGGGGCGCGGTGTGGCATGGCGCTTTGGGTATCGCCTACGCAGGTTTGGGGGAAGCAGCCTCTGCTATCGCCGAAGGACAAAAAATGTACCCCACTTCCAGAGACCCGGTGGACGGTGTCGGGAAAGAGGAGAATATGGCGGAGATCTATGCACTGCTGGGCGATGCCGATCACGCGATTCCCATTCTCAACCGGCTGCTGCAGATACCGTATGCCGGTGATGTTACTCCGGCGTGGCTGCGACTCGATCCGGTGTGGGATCAAATCCGCAACGATCCTCGCTTTCAGGAATTGGCCGCAGAAAAGAAGCCGTGAACTCTTCCTATTAGCATCGGGTTCATGCCTCGGTTCGATATGATCAAGGCCCATCTCAAACAAACACGCAGCGCATGATTCCTGAGGGGAATCCGGAGGAACGGTCGCGCCGCATCGATGACAAAATCTGCTCGTGTTGGTCATTTCATCATGTGGCCATCCCTTCGTTCAAATACTGCACCAAAATTCCGAGAACGTTATGATCGCAATGCGGCGATGAGGTGGCGCATTTCGTCTTCAACTTCAGCAGGTGTAGCCACGGTATGCGCGACTTCCTCACGCAGTAACTGCCGATAAGACTGTCGCAGTCGATAAAAGGCTTGTTTCACCGCGTTCTCGGTCATGCCAAACTCGCGCGCAATTTCCGCTTGTGACGGTCGCTCCGGTTCATCAGAGAGCAACATATTCAAGCGTTGGAGCAACGGTGGGTTAAGCGATCGTTGGGATTCGTCGCGCAAGCGCGCGAACACCCGGTCAAGCACCGTAAAGGCCCATCGGCGATCATAAAGCAAATCGGGGCTCAGCATGTCACCGTGATCGAACTCACAAGAACCAAACGACTCAATCTCGTCGAGCGGAAGCAGCGTTCGACCGCCGCCGCGTTTGATCGTCGCGGCGTCACGGCGCTCGTTGGCCATGAAATGCTTCAGCGAAGCCAAAAGAAAAGAACGCAAGCGGCCCTTTTCCTGTCGCACGGATTGGAAGTCTTTGCGCTCCAGAATCAGCGCGAAAAAACCCTGCGTGATATTCTTCGCCTCCTCCGGGTTAGCACCCTCTCGCCTAGCGAAGCTATAAATAGGCCGCCAATAAGTGCGGCAAAGATTTTCGAGCGCCTCCTGTGCGGCTGGCGATTCGCCTTGTGCCCCCAGCACCACGCTCCAGTGTGTCGTGGTAAACGCTGTCGGGCCGACAGACGCCGGACCAGTTTGGCTCAGTGAAGTCACCTCATCGGGAGCGGCGCTCACACTGTAATCACAGTAGAAAGGCCTTCTGAAAGCAAGCCTGTGGATTGCTACAAGGAGGGAGGGCTTGGGCGGCTGTCCATTTAGGTGGGAAGCCGTCGTTCCTTGAAATCTCGCGCGACGACGTTATGCCAGCTACGCTGGCAACACGGTCGAAAGCGTCACTTCTTTGTCGATAGTTTCCTTGACAACCTTCTCGACAGCTGCACCGACTTTCGACCCATCGCGACCAAGTATCCACACCTGCTGGCCTTGTTCGAACGAACCGCGCGTCATCACCTTGAGCAAAACGCCCTCCTCGGTGGCGGGATTATCGAGCACGTCGATGACGATCGCTTCAGTCTTTCCGGCGTCCGTCAGCAACGTCAGGCTGTCATCAACTTTCGGCTTTTGCATGGACAGTGGACCCCCATCTTCCCGCTAGAAATATTCGGCGTTCGCTGGCCTGCCGAGCGTGTCCGCAACTGACAAACGAATCATTTGTCTAGTGTGTCTCGACCAATTCCCGCGGCTGGGCGACATACGCTTTGACCTTGTCGCGTTTAAGCACGCGATACAGGAACCAAACAATGAAACAGTTCGCCAGCAAAATCAGCGCGCCTATTAGACCCGGGTGCTGCCACAGATGACGCACCTCAATTGGAATTAGCATAGCCGTCGCAAAAATCATGAGTAACTCCGCCCAGCGTTGCTGCATGTAAACGCCGGTTCCTTCGGTGAAAAGAACCGCCGAATAAAACAGCGCCAGAAAACCTGTGGCGCGCAGCGCGCCGTCCGCAAGCACCGCTTGGAGTTTGTGCAGCAAGTAGGCGACAGTCTTGCTATGCTCCAGCAGGATTTCGTCCGCAGTCCAATTCGACAGCGCATCCATCGAGCGAGTCCGCGCGTTCAGAAAAAGCAGTGAAACACCCACCAGGAGCAACAGCGCGCCCTTACCGATTTTAAAAAGCCCGATCAGCTTGAGATATCGAACACGACGCGCCTCTTGGAGAATGGCAGGCTCGTGATGCGCCAGATGACTCACTAATCTCACTGTTCGCCGATCTTTACCTCCTCGGCAAACTCTGTTCGAAAGGAATTGCTGTAGTGCGCTGTCTTCGGCGCAGAATCTGCCAGCCTCTAAAGTCCGCCGAGACAGCGGACGTTACAGCGCTGTGTCACCTATTTGAGCGTAAGGGTAGTCTCGTCATGTGTGGTCTGTAGCCACGCGCCTGTGGGGCATCTAAGCCTGAAGCCGTACGGGCCTGAGAACGGCAATCTCCTGTGGTCTGTAGTTATCTTGTCCTATCCGGCAATGATCGGACTTTCCCGGCAGCAAATTTCCAGCTTGTTGCCGTCGGGGTCTTCAAAAAAGAAGGCGTAATAACCGGAACTGTAGCCTTCGCAAATTTCCGGGCCCTCGAGCTTTTTTCCGCCGGCTTCGCGCACCAGCTTTGCAATCCGATCCACTTCCTCCCGCGTATCGGCCCAAAACGCGATGCGTGTGCGATTCGGTTTGTGGTTTTTATCTGGACTAAGGCAGAAGAATTCCGACGGTTTGTCGCCGCCTGCGAAATAAAAAGTATGAAAGTATCGCCCGGGTTTTTCGTGAACGAATCCAAGCTGAGGCAGGAGTTTCCCGTAAAACTTTCTTGCCACAGCCATGTCTTTCACTCGCAAGTCGATGTGATCAAAGCAACGCGTCTTCATTTTCCGATTTTCAGTTGGTTCGCACCGCAATTCAATTGGGAGTGATCGCAAAGGTTAAGGCGCGCAGTCCTCTGCGCGCCGACCGCGATTCATGAGCATCTGCGGCCACTCGCCACCGCGAGCAAGCTGCATGACGCGCCCTACTGAGGAACGCAAGTGCCAAACGCGGCGCGATACGCAGGTAAGTCCCGATCTATTCAGCGATCAACCGCGCCAAAATCGGTCTCAGCTTTTCTACCGTCTGTGAGGGCCAAAGCTTGCGTTGCGTCACCAAAGCCGTGTCCAACGCGAAATGTTCCGGCCAGTTCGGCTCATTTGGGAGTCGCGGGACTACATCGACAATCACCTTCCGTGCTGTCTCTGCATTTGCCGCTAGATGGCTAATGATTGTTTCAGCCGAAACGGGTTCTTCTTCCACCTTCCAGCAATCGTAATCGGTAACCATGGCCATCGTCGCAAACGCAATCTCGGCTTCGCGAGCCAGTTTCGCTTCTGGAAGGTTGGTCATTGCGATGACATCAAAACCGTTGCGCCGATTGAGCTCCGATTCCGCTCGCGTGGAGAACGCGGGGCCGTCCATATTCACGTAGGTCCCCCCATTGTGGACCGGAACTCCGAGAGATCTGGCTGATTCAGCCAGAAGATTGCGCAGGTTCGCGCTGATCGGCTCGGCGAACCCAACGTGGGCAACGATCCCGTCACCAAAGAACGTATGAGCTGCACGGTTGCTGGTCCGATCGTAAAACTGCGACGGTAGGACCACGTCACGTGGCGCATATTTCTCCTGCAAACTGCCGACCGCCGCCACGGAAATGATCCAGCGGACGTTGAGCGACCGCAGCGCATAAATGTTGGCGCGGTGATTTATCTCATGCGGCAGAATCCGATGGCCGCAGCCGTGCCGCGGCAAAAAGTAAACCTGACGCCCGCCTAATTTCCCGCCGACAACTGCGTCCGACGGCGGTCCAAATGGTGTGTCGACCTTGTGTTCAGTCGCGTCGCGTAATTCCTCCATCTGATAGAGGCCGCTGCCACCGATGATCCCGATTGCTGGAGGTTCTTCGCTCATTTTCTCGATTTAATCGGAAAGATCGACAATTTGAAAAGCGGATAATGCGTTTGCTGTCGTCGGGTTCGTTCGCATGATGTAGAGAGACCTATGAAGAACGCTTGTTCTGTAAAAATTCCAAATGCGAAAACAGAATCTCACCCGGAGCAAACTTTCGTTGTTCTAAATAACCTTTGTGAAAGCAGATCTGTTCGAGATTGATCCAGCCGCAATCAAATCGGCTTCCAGCTTGCTGGCAAACAGACTACTTGCCGTGGCAAAACCGCGTACGCCCGAGCAAACGCTTCGCATCACCTTTCAAGGCGCGGTGGATGAAATCACGCGAAAGCTGAAGTTCAACCTTAGTTGGCGAGACGAATATCACCTCATCGAAGGACGCGCTGACACAGTTTATGGCGGCTTGGTGATTGAATACGAGCCTCCGTGTTCACTTCGGCAAAGCAACAAAAGCGGCGCAAATGCCCATGCCATCCAGCAAGTCAAAAACTACATCAGCGGCTTGCAACGGCAGGAACGCCACAAGATCGAACGATACGCGGGAGTCGTTTGCGACGGAAACTTCTACATTTTTCTGCGCTACAAAGATGGCCACTGGCACACAGAACCGCCCGTTCCTGTCACGCCTTACTCCTGCGAGCGGTTCTTACGTTATCTATTCGCGCTGCAAACGGAGTTGGCGACCACGCCTGAAAATCTTCTCCGCGATTTTGGTGAAAACAGTTCCAGTGCCCGCGCTTGCGTAAGCGTTTTTTATAACGCCCTCGCCACGTCGACTGTGCCAAAGGTCGGCGCAATCTATCGTCAGTGGGCCCAGAGTTTCAGCGAAGTATGCGGCTACGAGGAAAACAGTCCGCGTCTTGACGTGGATTCTCTCGCTCAAAGTTACCACGTCAAGCCTGCGCCCGGCCAAGCACGAGTTGATCCGTTCAAGCTTTTCTTTGCCATTCACAGTTACTACGCGACCTTCATCAAGCTTCTCGCCGTCCAGGTTGCTAAATGAAAAAGACCATCAGGCGTGGCGAAGGCGGCGCGACCGTGTATCATTTTCGCCCAACCATGCCGAAATTTTTCATCAAGACCTATGGCTGCCAGATGAACGAGCGCGACTCGGAACAGGTTGCCCATTCGCTCGTGGCGCGTGGTTACGAACGAGTGGCGCATGAGGCATACGCCGACGTTGTCCTGCTAAACACGTGCAGTGTGCGCGACATGGCGGACCAAAAGGCGCTTGGCAAAATGGGTATGCTCGGGCGGCTAGCCAAAGAGCGGCCGCACATAGTGTTCGGGTTCCTCGGATGCATGGCTCAGGCACGTGGGGCGTCTCTGCTGAAGGACTTGCCTCATGTCGATCTTGTCGTCGGCACACAAAAATTTCACCGCGTGGCGGATTACGTGGATGAGTTGGTGGAAAAGAAGACGGCACGCGGAGCCGGGATCACCGATCCCGGCTACAGCAGAATGGATGACCCACGCTTTTCGATCGTCGATGTCGCAGAAGAACCGGGTTCGCAATCGACCATTCGTGACCAGCAGCTGAGGGCGAAGCAGGTGACCGCGTTTGTGTCGATCATGCAAGGATGCAACATGCATTGCACTTTCTGCATCGTGCCGCAGACGCGAGGAGCCGAGCGCGGCCGTGCCATCGATGAGATTGTGACCGAAGTGCGCAACCTCGTTTCGCACGGCGTTAAAGAAGTCACGCTACTCGGGCAAATCGTGAATCTTTATGGTCGGCACGAGTTTTCGAAGATCGACAACAAATCCCCATTCGTGCAGTTGCTCGAAGCCGTTCACGAGATCGAAGGCCTCGAGCGACTTCGTTTCACTTCGCCTCATCCGATCGGTTTCCGCGACGACCTGATCGACGCGATCTCGCGGCTGCCGAAGCTTGCCGAGCACCTCCATCTGCCATTGCAATCCGGATCGAACAAGATTCTCAAAGCGATGCACCGCGCGTATACCGCCGAGAAGTATGCGGATCTGGTCGGGCAAATCCGGCGGGCGCGCCGAGGCATCGCGATCACCACCGACATCATCGTCGGGTTTCCTGGCGAAACCGAAGACGACTACCAGCAGACGCGCGAGTTGGTCGAAAAAATCCAATTCGATAATGCCTTTGTGTTTCGCTATTCACCGCGGCGCGGCACTCCCGCTACGGCCATGCCGGATCAAATCGATGAAGTCGTCAAGGAAGAGCGAAATCAGGATTTGCTCCAGGTCGTTAACCATTCGAATCACCGAATTCTCGAACGCCTGGTCGGAAGCGAAGTGGAAGTTCTTTGCGAAGGCCCGAGCAAAACAAACAAGGCGCGGCTAACCGGCCGCACTCGCACGAACAAGATCGTCGTGTTCCCGCCTTCGCCAAAACGACTACAGCGGACAGGCAAAGGCGACGAACTCATCGGGAACCTTCTGAATGTGCGAATCGAACGCGCCAACGGATTCAGCCTCTACGGGACGCCCCTCGTTGAGTAGCGTGCTCAATCGCAAGTTGAAAACTTGCGCTATCTTATCGAAACTCACCCGCCATCAATGAACTTCCACGCAATGATTTACCACTTCTCCCTGTACAGCGCGGGGATTACCGCGGGTGCTTTCCTCGTCGCCGTCGGCTTGATTGGCTTGATAAAACCTGACTTCGCCAGTGTCGCTCAGCGGTTTCCACGATCTCGCGTTGCCGGAATCGTGCTGCTCACCATTTGTCTGGTATGGACGTTCTGGTTGCTGGCCACTATCCAGATGGGCGAGTTTTCCAACTTCCGTCGTCCGCTCCTGATTGCTTTACCAATCGGCTACGTACTCGCCCTGCTCTTTGTGGATGAATTCCTTGCAGTGCGCGCTCTTGGAATTCTTTGCTTGCTGGCAGCCGAACCGCTGCTCGATGCGGCCTTTCTGCGTTACGAAACGAGCCGCTTGCTGGTGACCGTGTTTGCTTACCTGCTGATTGTGGCCGGCTTGTTCTGGGTGGCGATCCCGTACGTTCTTCGAGATCAAATTAACTGGAGTGCGAAGAGCGTTTTCCGCTGGCGTTGCCTGCATGCATTCGCGTTGGTTTATGGCGGCGTGATTCTCGGATTCGCGTTTACGCAATACTAAACTGTAGCGGCGGTCTGCGACCGCCGAAGGCAGTCAACCAGTGATTTCGGCGCTCAGAGAGCGCCGCTACACCAAGAAAGATGAACCGGATTCTCGTGATCCGCGGCGGCGCAATCGGCGATTTCATTCTCACTTTGCCGGCGCTCAAGGCAATGCGTAACGCACAGCCGCATTCGCATATCGAGATTCTCGGTTACAAACACATTGCCTTGCTTGCGGAGAATCGGTTCTACGCACAGGCGGTGCGATCGATCGAATATGGGCCGCTAGGCAGATTTTTCGCGAGCAATTCGGAACTGCCGCATGAACTGGCCGATTATTTCGCGAGCTTTGATTTGATCATCAGTTATCTGTACGACCCAGACCGGGTCTTCGAAAAAAATCTGAGTCGATGCGACGTTGAAAATCTGATTTGCGGTCCCGCAAGAATTCTCGAAAACGCTGATCACGCCGCACGCCAGCTTGCGCAACCCATTGAGGAGTTGGAAATCGAAGTTGCCGATCTGAGTGAAAGAATTTTTTCCTCAACGACAGACCGAGAGTTTGCGCGGGAATTTCTCGGCAACGCATCACAACCAATTGTCGCCATTCACCCGGGAAGCGGCAGCCCGCAAAAGAACTGGCCACTGGAAAATTGGATTGCCTTGTTTTCACAAGGGGGTCGTTTCGCAGACATCGAACGCATGGTGGTAATCTCGGGCGAGGCGGACGAAGACCGGACGAAGCGATTGGAACGGGAGTGGAGCGGCCGAAATGTCTGCTTCGCAAAAAGCCTACCGCTGCCTCAGCTGGCCGCCGTGCTCGAACAGTCGATCTTCGTTGGACACGACAGCGGAATCTCGCATCTCGCTGCGGCGGCGGGCGCAAATTGTATTCTGCTATTCGGTCCAACCGATCCCAACACATGGGCGCCTTGCAATATGAATGTGCGGGTTCTCAGGGCACCACACCGCAGGCTTGGTGACCTGAAAATCGAACAGGTTGAAGCAGCTCTTGCTGCCGCTTTATGTGACCGCTGAGATGAAGCTCAGACAAACGGCTCGTCAGGCTGTAGTGTGGCCTGTCTTCAGCGCAGCACTTTGACGCGCAGCATTGGCATTTCCGCTGAGAACAGCGGACTCTACAGCGTTCAGTTTAATCTTCGTAACCGCGTGGAAACTTCTGATGCCATTTCCAAGCGCTTTCGATAATGGCTTCGGGCGACTGGAATTGCGGGCGCCAGCCAAGTTCTTTTTTGATTTTTTCTGACGAAGCGATGAGCCGCGGCGGGTCGCCGGGCCTGCGCGGTTTCTCGATCGTCTCGATTTTTCGTCCAGTGATTTTGCGGCAAGCCTCGATGATTTCTCGAACGCTGGAACCGCCACCAGTGCCGAGATTGTAGCATCCGCTCGCGGTTTGGCCGAGAGCGAGAATGTGCGCCTGAGCGAGATCGACGATGTGAATGTAATCACGGATACATGTCCCATCGGGCGTCTCGTAATCGGTTCCATAAATTTCGACATTCGGTCTTTCGCCGAGCGCGGCCTGCAGCACCGTGGGAATGAGATGCGTCTCCGGCCGATGGTCCTCGCCAAATTTCTCCGATGCGCCGGCGGCGTTGAAATAGCGCAAACAAACAAATTTCACGCCGTGAATTTCGTTGTACCAGCGCAAAATCTTCTCGAACGCGAGTTTGGATTCTCCGTACGGGCTGATGGGGCGCGGCAGCGCGGTTTCGTCAATTGGCAGCCGCTCTGGTGGACCAAAAATTGCGCAGGTTGATGAAAATACGATCCGCCTGACGCCGGCCGCGACCATCGCGTCGAGCAGATTCAATCCATTGCAAATATTATTGCGAAAATATTTGGAAGGATTGTGCATTGATTCGCCAACCAGCGCGTTTGCGGCAAAATGCATCACCGCGTCCGGACGCGCACTGGAAATGGCAGCCTCGATTTGCGCGCGGTCGTCAAGCTCGCCTTGAACGAAATTAGCACGGGAATCAACGGCCCCACGATGGCCTTCACTCAGATTATCGAAAATGGCAACTTCATGCCCCTCATCGAGCAACAGCTCCGTGCAAACACTCCCGATGTAGCCCGCGCCGCCAAGGACAAAGATCTTCATTGGCGCAAAAGAATGCCGCGTGGTTGGCATTAAATCAAAAGCAACTCGCGAATCGCACCGGCGGTCAGCGCCACTCTGGCCAGCGTATCCAGCTAGTTCGAAACGGAACTGCGCTGTGGAGTATTTTGCGCGACAGTCTTGCCTTTCTTTTTCTGCAAGGCTACGACCATCCGACGCACGCAATTATGTTTGCAACGCGGGGCGAGGACTTTCAAACTCTCTTCCGCCGAACCCCATTGCAAGATGTCGATGTCCACGTAGCGGACACCCCAGTTCCTAACCTCCGACCGACTCGGTTTATAAAGATCGATCGTGTCGGTGCCGATCAACGCATTTCCATAATCGTCGATGACATATTCTTCGTTCGTTTCGGCGAGACGGAAGCGCGTTCCCAGCGGGTATCGTGACCAATCGGAGGCCGCGCTCATCACGTGCCGACCGGAAAGGTACGTGCCGACTGCGTTATGAGCCCCGCTTCCTCCCTCGTGCTGCGTGTAAGCGGTAGTACGCACCTTTGGTATCCGCTGCCCACTAGTGAGAGTCGGTTTCGATTGCGTGGCACAGCCCACAACAAAGCAAGCTAAGGCTCCTGCGAGCGCTAGGTTAAGGCATCTAGGCATCGAGTATCGCAACCTCAATACCAGCCTCGATTCCGAAGGGCAAGCGATAAATTACGGAAATTCCCTAGGTCGGAACGGGTGTCACGGTCATCGGCAGCGCCGACAACTCGACTCGCACACGATTGTCTGTGGGACTACAAACAGGCTTAATGCGCTGCCACTTCCGATAGGTCGCTTGTGCAATGGGGGCAACGCGTCGCCTTGATCGGGATCTTCATCGCGCACGCCGGACAATCTTTCGTGTCAGGTGCTTTTTCGGCTGGATGTCTCAGTTGATTAATGATCCGGATGACAAGAAATATTGCGGCCGCGACAATCAGAAAATTGATCACAATGGTAATGAAGTTGCCGTAGTTCCAGGTGATCGCTCCGGCTTTCGCTGCGTCGGCCGGGGTATTGAATGCGGTCGAGCCGTCTTTGGCGGCTCGCAAAATGATAAACTTGTTTGAGAAATCCAATCCGCCGCTGAGCAAACTGATCGGCGGCATGACCACGTCTTTTACCAATGAATTGACGATCGCGCCAAAGGCCGCGCCGATGATTACGCCAACTGCGAGATCGACCGCGTTACCTTTTACGGCGAATTCCTTGAATTCGTTCAAGATCTTCTTCATACGACGATATTGACTAGCTTCTTCGGGACGACAATCACTTTGCGCACGTTTTTACCCATGATTCGCTGCTGGATGTTCGGGCGCGCAAACGCGGCGGTTTTGAGTTCTTCCTCCGTCGCCAGGATCGGCATCTTCATTCGGTCGCGTAGTTTACCGTTTATCTGAACAACGATTTCAACTTCGTCCTCGACGAGCAACCTTCGTCATAAGCCGGCCAGGATTGTTCCGTGATGTCTTCGCGCGCGTCGCTGAATTTGGTATTTAACGTTTGCCAAAGCTCGGAGGCAATGTGCGGCGCAAACGGATTGAGCAAAATCAGGAAGGTCCGCATAGCCGGCAAGGGAATAGTTTCGGCGTTAGTAAAAGCGTTCACGAAAATCATCATCTGTGAAATCGCGGTGTTAAAAGAGAACGATTCGATGTCCTCAGTCACTTTTTTGATGCTGGCGTGCAATAACTTTTGCTGTGGCTTCGTGGCATCGGCGTCCTTGATTCTCAAGGACAATTCCCATTCGCCTGCCTGGTTCTCCGTCATCAGCAGGCGCCAAACGCGTGCAAGAAACCGCGCCACGCCTTCAACACCCCGCGTGCTCCACGGTTTCATTTGTTCGAGCGGCCCCATAAACATTTCGTAACAGCGAAACGCGTCTGCGCCGTGCTGATCGATCACATCGTCGGGGTTAACGATGTTCCCGCGCGATTTCGACATTTTCTGATTGTCTTCCCCGAGGATGATTCCCTGGTTCACGAGCCGCTGAAAGGGCTCTGGTTTGGAGACGTAACCCAGATCGAATAACACTTTTTGCCAGAACCGTGCATACAGCAGATGCAACACTGCGTGCTCGGTTCCGCCCGACATACAAATCTACGCCGCCAGGTTTATCGCCGCCCATCCAGTAACGTTCGGTCTCTTCGGCGACGAATCGTTGGTCATCGCGCGGATCGCAGAACCGCAGGTAATACCAGCATGAGCCTGCCCACTGCGGCATGGTGTTTGTCTCGCGCACGCCTTGTCCGAGTAACGGATCCATTCTTTTGCCTTTGCCAGCGGAGGTTCGCCCGTGCCATCGGTTTGTAATCATCCAAGCGGCGGCGGGACAACAGGCAATTCTTTTTCGTCTAACGCGCGATGTCTGCCGATTTTCCCAAACAATCGGAAACGGCTCTCCCCAATATCGCTGCCGCGAAAACAACCAATCGCGCAGTTTGTAGTTGATAGCGCGTTTGCCGAGGCCGCATTCCTTCGAGCCACGCAGTGATCTTCACTTTTGCCTTCGACGGACGTCAACCATTGACACGGTGAATTCATTGCCATGCCTTCGCCGGTAAATCCGATTGAGGTTCGTCGCTTATTGGCTGAACAACAACGACAATCGGAAGATCAAATTTGTCCGCGAATTCCAAATCGCGTTCGTCATGCGCCGGCACGCCACACGATTGCGCCCGTTCCATATCCAACCAGCACATAATCGGCGATCCAGATAGGAATCTCGCTCATCATTGACTGGATTAATCGCGAACGCGCCCGTAAACACGCCGTTTTTTCCTTCGCCATTTCGGTCCGTGCGAATTCGCTTTTACGGGCGGCGCGCTCGCGATAATCCCGAACTGCCGGCCACTGTTCCTCGGTCACGATACAGATCGACCAGCGAATGTTCCGGCGCCAGCACCATGTAAGTTGCCGCCGTAAAGCGTGTCGGGTCGCGTCGTGAAAACGCGGATATTTTGATCTGAATTTTCGATCTTGAAATCGATCTCGGCACCCTACGCTTCGACCGATCCAATTGCGCTGAAGCAATTTGACTCCTTCGGGCCAATCAAGCTCGTCAAGCCCATCGATCAATCGCTCTGCGTAAAGCCGTGATTCGCAGCATCCATTGGCGCATCGGTTTTCGGACAACAGGGAACCCGCCAACCTCGCTTTTTCCGTTTACGACTTCTTCGTTTGCCAGGACTGTGCCCAGTTCCGGGCACCAATTGACAGGAACATCAGCGACATAAGCAAGGCGCACGCTGTCCGGATCAGTTCCACGATAGGTGGAAATCGGCTCGGCCCGGTTTGTCTCCGGGTTGAACCAGGAGTTGTAGATCTGGAGAAAGATCCACTGGGTCCATCTGTAATAAGTCGGGTCAGTCGTGTTGACCTCTCTTTGCCAATCATAGCAAAACCCAATTCGCTTTAATTGGCGTTTGAATTTCGCCACATTTTCGCGCGTCGTGATTGCAGGATACTGGCCAGTCTTGATCGCGTATTGCTCCGCAGGTAAACCAAACGCATCCCAGCCCATCGGATGTAAAACGTTAAAGCCGCGCATTCGTTTATATCGCGCCACGATATCCGTGGCCGTGTAGCCTTCCGGATGTCCGACGTGAAGCCCCGCCCCGCTCGGGTACGGAAACATATCGAGCACGTAGAATTTTGGCTTCGCAGGATCGAAACCTTTCTCGCCGGGATTGGGCGCGTGAAAAAGCTGACGTTCGTCCCAGATGGCCTGCCATTTCGGCTCTATCTGATCGAATGGATACGGTTTACGGCGTTCGTTGCTCATCACAGGTAAATCAGGAAACCAGGAAACCAGGAAAAGAAACTAAAATCTTTACTCTTGGATTTCTGATTTCGAGATTTCATTTAATTCGTGATCGAGCTTTTGTTCGCAACGCGCAACGCCCATAAAACGCGCGAGATCCAGCTTATTCTCGGGCCGAGAGTTCACGGTGCGCGACCTCGGGGCGTATCCGGAGATTTCGGAAATCCACGAGAGCGGAACGTCTTTCGAGGAAAACGCGATACTCAAGGCTGTCGCGGCATCAAAGAAATTGCCAGATCTGTTGATTGCGGAGGACTCAGGATTGGAGGTTGACGCGCTCGGCGGCGCGCCGGGAATTTACTCGGCGCGTTATGCCGGTGCGAAGGCGACGGACAACGAAAAGATCGATAAATTGTTGCAGGAGCTTGCGCGAGTTGGCGCCGGAGACGATGCGCGTCAGGCGCGGTTTCATTGCGTCGCTGCGCTAGCGCGTAACGGCAATCTTCTTGGAACGTTTGAAGGAATTGTGGAAGGAAGAATTGCTGATAAGACGCGCGGCAATGGCGGATTTGGTTACGACCCGATTTTCATTCCCAAGGATTCGAGCAAACGTTCGGCGAATTATCTGCCGAGGTGAAGAATACGATCAGCCATCGCGCTAAAGCGATTCGCGCGCTCGCCGTCAGACTTCGACAGCTTGAGCTACGCTAAGGACCAGGAGGAGGAGGCCCCGGGGGGAGGAGCAGGGGCCGTTTGGGTTACGCCGCCAGCCGCTCGGATCTGGTAGCCGACCTTCGTGATTCCAACTGACCGCATTTTATCCAACACTCCGATCACGTCGCCATACATCGCCATCGGCGTCGCGCTGAGCGAGATTTTGATATCCTTGTTGGCTCTGTGAAGCTGAAATAAGCGAGGCAGGACCTGGTCATCCGCGACGTATTGATTGTCGAAAAACACAGCATTTCCTTCCAGCACTTTTACCGAGACAAAGTCCTTCACGCCGCTCGGCGGCGGTCCAACTGCAGCTGGCAAATTGACGCGAATGCCTTTCATATGCGTCTGGCTCAGACTCACCATCATGAAACTGGCAAGGAGAAAGAACATGATGTCGATCAATGGGATGATCTCGATCCGTGCTCGTTTCTTTGGAACTGGCGAACCTAGGTGCATATCTAGTACGAAGCTCCTGTCATGGTGAAGGTAATGGGAATCCTAACCCTGGAAACTGTTCCGGGTCTAAATCGCCACTGCCGAAATGCGCTGGTGGCGGCGTTATCCAGGATGGCACTCCCGGTGCTTTGCGCGACGGAAGCGCTGGTGACATTGCCGCTGGCTGAATCGACCTCGGCGACGATCACTCCACTCCCGGTGACGTGCCGCGAACGCGCCTCGTACGGGTACTGTGGACGCGGCGCGTATAAAGCGAGCGCTTTCGCTCGCGACATCGACATGGGGCCAGGCGACTTAATTGGCGTAAATTTTTGCGTCGTTCGGTTGTCGCGGTGGCGGTGTTCTTTCTTCCACAAACTCCGGTTGAATGTCCGGCGGAGGTGGAGGCTCAGGGATCGGAATGTCTTCCGGCGGCGGAGTCGCCTCAGGTGGGGCCAGGACCGCTTCCACTACCTGCGGCGGTTGAGGTGGAAGTTCTACCGCGGGAGCTTCGTGCCGTTGAGACACCGCAACCGCTGTCAGATGGATTGCCAAAGCCGCACCAAGCGCAGTCCAGAAATACCATGTCGGCGGTGGCCGATAAATTAGCGGCCTGGCTTCCGTTCGGGTTTGGTGTGAGCGTTTCTGGCATACCCAAATCACGATGGCGGCCCGGGAACGCCCTTGAGCGATTCGCTCTTGATTTCAAACGAAATTTTGTAGTAGCCAGCCGAGCGAATGATGTCTAGCGCGTGGGCCACGTTCAGGTGGACCGAATCCTTGTCTCCGCGAACAAAGACCTTCGCGTCCGGAGCCGATTGATGCGCGCTTTCGCAGGAGGTTCAACAATTGCTCATCGGACTACTCATTTCCTCCTTGTCGAAGAAGTAATGGCCGTTCTTGTCGACTGAGACGCTGAGATATTCCCGCTTTGTTTGCGTCTGACCAGAAACACCGGAAGGGAGATTCACCTTAATGCCCTTCATGTGCACCTGACTCAGACTCACCATCATGAAACTGGCGAGTAGAAAGAACATGATGTCGATCAATGGGATGATCTCGATCCGCGCTTTCTTATGTGGAATGGGTGACGCAACGTGCATAGCAGATCTCTAGATGGAAGAGCGCGTTGCCGATGAAGGCGTGCCGCTCTGGATCGTCACTCCTTTTTCCGCTGTCTGAGCTTGGAGCATCACTTCCAAATTCGTAGCTGCCGTTTGCAATTCGAACTCCAAGTTAGACACGCGAGAGGTGAAAAAGTTAAACGGAATCAACGCAAAGATCGCGATACCAAGACCGCAGGCCGTGGCAATAAGCGCTTCGGCGATACCGCCGGTCACCGCTTGCACAGCCAGCTCTTCGTTTCCGAGGAAGCTGAACGAACGGATTAGCCCGGTGATAGTGCCTAATAGACCGAGCAACGGCGCGAGGGTCACAAGAGTATCCATCACCACCAGAAACCGGCCGGCGCGCTTGATCTCGATGCCTGCGGCGACTTGCAGCGCAGCTTCGAGCGAGCTGTGCTGATGGTTCAGACCATTCCATAGCATTCGTAGCACAGGATCCCGGGAATTAAGCGAGAGCCTGGATGCCTCGGCCGTATCACCATTTTCGATGGCGGTAAACACTTTCTCGATCCGCTTCGGATCGCGCCGGAACCAACGACCACCCCACCAAAAGCATCGCTCGATCACGACCGTGAGCCCAACGATCGACACGATCACAATCGGCCACATCACCGGACCGCCTTTGTGAAACTTGTCGATCAACCAGTTACCGGCAAGAAATCCAGCGGGCTCTTCCGGAGTGGGTGAAGGAGCCAGGGAAGGACTCGTGGCAGCGGTTGCTGCGGGACTCGTCATTGCGCCTGGCGCTCCCGGTTGGCCCATGGCTGGAGGTTGCCCGGCTGCTCCGGGACTTGTGACTGCGCCCGGCGCTCCTGGCTGGCCCATGGCTGGAGGTTGCCCAACCGCTCCGGGTTCTCCTGGCGGCGGCGGCTGCTGCCCCGGCGGGAGATTTGTCGCAGGTGGTTGCTGTGCTGCCGCTGCTGGATTGGTCGGTGCCTGAGCAGCCGGATTCGTACCCCCGGTTGCCGGCGGTGCTTGTGCCGGAGGCGGAGATTGCGCGAGCGAAACCAACGCGAACGCGAGTGAACAGAGACAGGTAGTGAGTAGTGTTTTCATAGTTGAAGCACGAGTTTAGTAACCGGTTCGATTTCGGTGCAGGCTTTCCCTTATCGCAGAGAACTTGTCCGGGAGTCCAGCAAAAGTTTTCATTTTTTTCCGCGATATCTTCCTCGCAGCAGGGCCGTATCTTTAAATCGAAATATCTCTACTTCGAGGACGTAAGGCAAGTGTTTCAAATCGTAGTCGCCGAGGTTCTTTCGGCGTTATCAGTCGAAATGTTTTGCGCCATCGTGATGCTATTGCACAAGCGCGGCCAATCATCGATCTCTGCTTCCAGTTGATCTCCGGCTCGAATTGGGCCGACACCAGCGGGTGTTCCAGTCAAGATCACGTCGCCCGGCTGAAGTGTGAGTGACTGACTGGCAAATGAAATAATTTGGGCGACCGAATGGATCATTCGGGTTGTGCGCGTGGTCTGGCGGAGTTCGTCGTTCTGCCACAACTTTATCGGAACATCGCGAACGTCCGCATCCGCGTATACGAATGGTCCAATCGGCGTATAGGTGTCGAACGATTTGCAGCGGCCAAATTGCTTCTCCTGTTTTTGCAAATCACGATCAGTAATATCGAGACCTATCGTGTAACCGAAAACGTGGTGGAGCGCATCGTTCGCGCTGACGTTCTTGGTGCGAGCGCCGATCACGACTGCCAGCTCAACTTCGAAATCCGTTTGATGCTCGGGAAAAGCGACTTCGATCAGGCCCTTGTGCGGCAGCAGCGAACTCGGCGCCTTGAACCAAACCAACGGAGCGCCGAATTCAGTACGTTTCATCTCCGCGATGTGATCCGCATAATTTAGTCCGACGGCAATCACTTTCGATGGTGCGACTGGAACATCGACCCGCAGGGTTGCGAGCGCCCGCACTTCGCCCGCGGGCTGAACCTCGAGCCAGTAAGGCTGCGCCAGTCGTTGTACTTCGTCGCCGCGCACTTCGCCGTAAAAAAAATCATCACCCGATCTGAATCCGCCAAATGTTCTCATTGAAATCCAAAGGTCACGCAGATCAGAAGATTGCAGGGCGTTTTTGTGAAACACCAGCCGCTATTTGGAAACAACGCCCACAAAATCGCGCACCGGTTTTTGTCCCGGAATTGAAAATGCACTGCCGTTCTCGCGCGCGAACCAGAAGGCGCTCGAGGAACCACCGTCCAGATTCATCGCTCGACGGATCTTGCAATCGGGAGCGAGGGGTGCCGTGGCGAGGATGTTTGCCAACTCGGCGAGCGAAACTTCCGAACATACGCCGAGCAATGCGCGATCATTACTTGCTATTCCGGCAAAAGTTCGCCGCGCCAGCTGTGAATCATTCAATCCACGGATGCGCTCGCTTCGTTCCACGAGAAATGGCCCGGACTGAATTGCAGCGACGATTTTTTTGGTGTGAGAAAATTCACTGGCACGAATGACGTCGATTCCCCGTTGAGATTGCAGCAACACGCCCGTAATCAGACGTGCCCGGCGTAACGGCGAAAAACTTTTGGTATCAGTAATTCGCAAGCCGATCGGCTTGAAATCCGTGTCGAAATAACCGCCGTTCACACCGCACAGGCATTTTTCTCGTTTCATCATTGCCCCGAGGCTTTCGCCCTCCGGATTATCGATGACACGCAAGGCACACGATTTCGCAGAAAAAATTACTACATCGATATTGGCCCGCTGATGGGCAGCGGCGTCTTCCAGAACCACGTGCCGATGTTCAATTCCTGCGCGGCCCGAGTCCGATTCGGTTGAAAGAATCTTCCACTCCGCCTGCGCGGACGCGGCAATCGCGAGCAGCGACACGGTGCACAGATTTCGCGCGAAGCGCTTTCGAAGTGTGATGCGTCCTGGCATTACCATTTGCGCGCAGCCCCGGACAGCATAGCGAAGTCGCACTAGTCTGCGCGCGGATTAAGCTTTTCCGGCGTATTTGGTGAAGAGCGCCTGAAACCCCGGATCATTCCGAATCGGATCCCATGCCGGATTAAGCCTAAGCGTTTGCAAAGTAACTTCGCTAGGGTGACTCAACAATCCGTCTAGCAACTCGATCGCGCGAGCGTTATCGCCTAGAATCGCGTAAACCTGCGCAACGTCCTCCGTTGTTCGCGGACCCTCGAATGCATCCTTGGTTTCCGGTCGCAAATCAGTGGCTCGCTGCGCTTCTGCGATGGCGGCGTCCTTTTCGCCAAGCCACGCGAGCAGTTTCGCTAACTGAACGTGCAAATCCGCGTCATCTGGCTTTTGCTTCAGTTGCTCTTCAAAAATGTTCTTCGCTTTGACGAACGCAGTGCGAGCCGCCGCATCATCGCCCAAGTCTTTTTGAGCAATGCCGATCGCAAAATACTTCAGGGCCAGCGAACCCGGAACAGTCGCGAATGAGTCGTCCGGTAAGCTCGCACTGAGCTGCAAAAGCTCTTGGTACTTGCGCTGAAGTAGGAGAAGATTGGCCTGGTCACCGAGAATCATGAGTCGCTCTTCGCTGCTCATCGGCACTGATTTCAATTTTTTTAACCCTTCCTCATACACGCTAAAGTCGCCTTTCTCGCTGATGGCAAGTTTGACCTTGATGTCCCAGAGTCCGATTCCTTGTGGCTTTAGTTCGAGGGCGCGATCGACCGTTTTGTTGGCCGCATCGTAATTTCGAAGCATCTGATAATTGAAAGCGAGATTTTGCAACGGCCAGGTGTCCTTCGGATTCAAACTCACCGCCTTCTCAAGATTTGCAGTGGATTCCGCCCATTTTCCCTGCCGGCGCTGGATCGCGCCGATGGCCAGATAAACTTCCGATTCGTTAGGCAGTCCCCGCTGCGCGATTTCAAATTCTTTCAGCGCCGCGTCATAATCGTTATCGCCGTAGTAATACGAGAATCCCAACGCGAGATGCGCCTCCGGCAGGTCAGGCTGCAATTGCAAAGCTCGTTCGGCCAGGCTGCGCGCTTTGGCACGGTGTTCCCGTGTGCCCTCGTGTGTGCGCAGCATCCAGCTTTCCAATTGCGAATAGCGCGCGAGGGCGAGAGCAAAGTTTGGGTCCAGGTCGACGGCACGTTGATAAAGCTGTTCGCTCTGTTTTAGTTTTGCCGGATCCTCGTAAGCGCAGGAAAGATCATGCGCCTGCACAAACGCAAGGTAAGCCTCGCCGTTTTCAGTTGGCTTCCGCGTCATCTGCGATTTCTCCGTGGGCGACAGCTTCGCTTGCAAGGCCTTTGCAATTTCGCCCGCCAGATCGCTCTGGATCGCAAAAACATCCGTCACATCGCGGTCGTAATCGTTGGCCCACAAGTGCTCATCGGTGTTGGCGTCGATTAACTGCACATTCACGCGCACCCGGTTTCCTGAGCGGCGCACGCTGCCCTCGAGAATATTGGAGACACCCAGCGCCTTACCGATGTCACGAACATTCGTCGGCCGGCCGCGGTACTGCATTACGGACGTGCGCGAAATCACCCTGAGGTCGCTTATCTTCGACAGGTTCGTAAGCACGTCGTCCTGGATGCCGTCGGCGAAATAGGCGTTTTCCTTTTCATCGCTCAAATTTTCAAACGGCAGCACCGCTATTGACTTGTCGACTTTATGCGCTGCGACTCGAGGCAACAGGAAAAATCCTGCCGCGGCGGAGATAATCGCGCCGGTCGCAACCAGCACGATCACGTTGCGGCGACGACGCGTCCTCGGCGAGGCGGTGTCGGGCGTGGTTCGGATGCCCTGCGGAGTAATGTCGAACGCCCACGCAAGAATGAGCGCGATTGGAAACCCGACGAGCAGCAATAGAATCACAAGGCGCAGCGCCCAGTTCGGCAATTCCCACGCCGGAAACGTGGCCGAAGCCAGTTGGACAATGCCGCCCGCAGCAATGATGTAGGCCGCCGCTACCCGATAGACTTTACGCCGTTTAACTTCCTCAAAGAAGCCGCTCATAGCAACAGATCTTGATTCGCCAGGACTATAGCTCAACGGCGAAAGTATAGACACGAAAATGAAAAGCGTCGTTCATTTCACATGGCGGTCGTTCGCTTTTGCGAATTTTTCTCGCACAATCCACGACAAGGGCCGTTTTGGCACTGAAACCGGAAGCCGACGCTAAGCTTTCGTGTCGTGCCCGTCGATCAATGCTTGAAAGCGCGGATCCCCGCGAAGCGGGTCCCACATCGGGTCCAATTTCAACATCGATACCGTGACTCCATTCGGGGTTTGGAGTAAATGGTCGACCAATTGCAAGGCCTGATCTTTTTCGCCAACCCAAGCGTAGATTTGGGCGAGCGAAGCAGTGAGCAGTGGACCAGTCAAGGCATCCGCCGATTCTGGCGTTAGCTCGACGGCACGTTTTCCCTCAGCGATGGCTTCTTCCTTGCGGTCCAAGCCTGTCAGAATGAAACCAAGTTGTATGTGTCGAGCAGCATCGCTGGGGCTCTCGCGCAGGGATTGTTCTGCAATTGGAAGTGCTCGCTGGAATGCGGCTCGCGCCTTCGCCTTGTCGCCCTGAAACAAGTAAAACATGCCCTCAAGAGAGGCTTTTGACACCAACGCAGTGTCATCATTAAAGACCTCCTGCGGCAATTGGTTTAGGACCGCGAGGGCCTCCGGGAATTTTCGTTGCAGCATCAAGATCCTTACCCGGCTAAGCGCCGCGAGTCCTTCTGGATCGTCCCCAGGCGCCATTTGCGTCAATTGTTTCTCGATCTCGCGGAAGTCGCCCTTTAAATCCAGCGCGAGCTTCCCCTTCGCCCCGCGCGCACTTAATGAGCTGGGCGCAGCTTCGATTGCGCGATCGTAAGTCCTGTCTGCGGCGTCGAAGTTATTGTTGGCCCGATAATTATCGCCGAGAGTTATGAGGACAAATGCGTCTTTCGGACTGAGGGATGCCGCTTTCTCCAGATTGGCTGTGGACTCTGCCCATTTGCCTTGACGGCGCTCAATCGCTCCAATCGCCAGGTACACTTCCGCGCTATTTGGCAGACTTCGTTTCGCAATCGCAAATTCGTCCAGCGCTTTCTCATAATTGCGCTCGCAATAGTAATAATAAAAGCCGAGCGCGAGATGTCCTTCCGGCAAGTCCGGCTGCAAGCGAATCGCCTCCTCGGCTGCGGCGCGCGCCTTTTCCTTCCGCGCGGGAGTTGGATCAAAGCTGTGATACATCCAATCTTCGACCCATGCCAGTCCGGCAAACGCTCCTGCAAAGTTCGGATCGAGTCTTGTTGCCTGCTCATAAAGTTGCTCGGCTTTTTCCATGTTGGCGCGAAATTTGTCCGGACGCATGGACAATTCGTGAGCTTGGAGAAACGCAAAGTAAGCTTCGCTGTTTTCCGTGGGCTTGCGCTCGATCTGCGCCTTTTCTGTGGGTGACAGCTTCGCCTGCAGTTCGCGTACGATTTTTTGTGCCAGATCAGTTTGGATGGCGAAAACGTCTGTCAAATCCCGATCGTAGTCTTCCGCCCACAGGTGCTCGTCAGTGTCAGCATTAATTAACTGCACATTCACGCGAACCCGATTGCCGACGCGGCGGACGCTTCCTTCGAGAATGGTGGCCACGCCCAAAGCCTTCCCGATTTCACGAGCGCTGGATCCTTTCCCCCGATACGGCATAACCGATGTCCGGGAAATCACTTTCAGGTCGCCGATCTTGGACAGGTTCGTGAGGACGTCATCCTGAATGCCGTCCGCGAAATAGGCGTTCTCTTTTTCGTCGCTCAGATTTTCAAACGGCAACACGGCAATCGACTTGTCGATCTTGTGCGCTGAGACGCGAGGCAGGAGAAAGACCCCGGCAGCGGCGGAAATGGCCACGCCGGCTGCGACAAGCATGATTATGTTCCGGCGGCGATGCGTTCCGGGCCCCATTGTCGTTGGCGTTACTCGAATGCCTTGCGCGGTGATGTCGTACGCCCAGGCAAGCATCAGCGCGATCGGAAAGCCCAGGAGCAACAGGACAATGACCAAGCGCAGCGCCCAGTTTGACAATTCCCATGCCGGAAATGCAGCGGACGCCAGTTGGATGGCGCCTCCGGCAGCGATGATATAGGCTGCCGCCACGCGGTAGACCTTGCGCTGCTTCACTTCATCAAAGAAGCCGGTCATGGTCAATGGTTGGTCTAGACTACGCTTCCGCTACGATACTGACAACGAAACGAGCCCAGGCGTTCACTTCACGCCGGTCGCAAAGACGGTCTGGAAATGCGGACTCTGCTTTTCTCGCGACACAACGTTTACTTCGATTTGCCGGAAACCTTGTCGCTCGAGAAATTGGTGCAGCTGCACTTCGCTGAACCCAAGCCAATGGTCGGCGTACAGCTCACGCGCCTTTTCGAACCGATGACTCAATAGGTCGAGAATCACCAGCCGTCCGCCCCGCTTCAAAATACGGTGGACTGCGCCGATGGCGCGCTCCGGATGAATCGCGTGGTGCAACGCCTGACTCAGAACCGCGAGGTCGACGCTGTTTTTCGCAATCGGAGGGTCTTCAATATCGCCAAGCCGGTATTCGAGATTCTTAAATCCATGTTTCTTCGCCAGCTTTGAGCCGAACTCGACCATCTTCGAAGAATTATCGATGGCTATGACTTTGCGCGCTCTTTTCGCCAGCAATTGCGAGAGGGTCCCCTCGCCTGCTCCGAGATCGGCAACGGTCAATGGCGGGAGCAAAGTGATGAGGGTGTGCGCAAGCGCCTGCCAGGACCGGCCCGGCACATAGCCTCGCCCAAATTTGCCGGCCAGTTCATCGAAGTATTTCCGAGCCTTATCCTGGCGCTTCTGGAGAACAAGCTTGAGGCTTGTGCGATCACGTGAGGTTTCCGGCAGGTCGCGAGCAAGCAACCTGGTCATTTCCGCCACGCGCTCGCGTTGCGCGTTCTGTCCACTGTGGTTCGCGCCGTAGTAAACGTTCTTTCCCACTCGCCGATCAGTGACGACGCCGGCGCGCTTCAACTGGGCGAGATGACTTGAAATACGTGACTGGCCCATGCCGAGAACTTGCTGCAATTCGGCGACTGACAGTTCCTCCTGTTCGAGAAGAAAGAGCAGACGAAGGCGAGTCGGATCGGCCAATAACCGCAACAAATTAATGGTTGACGCCATGATTTAAGCAAACGATATATCGACGCATCATGATTGGTCAATATGTTGCTCAGACGATAGTGAAATCGTTCAACGAGTTACATCGTTACAATGGCAGTCATGATCACGCCCGTCGGGTTTCCGATTTAACTTTGTAATCCTTGTAACCAATCACTGTTTCTGTACGCCATGTCTCGCCGTTATATTTTTTCCTCCGAATCAGTCGGTGAAGGGCATCCCGACAAAGTTTGCGATGCGATTTCAGACGCTGTCCTCGACGCCTGCATCCGGCAGGATCGACATAGTCGTGTCGCCTGCGAAAGCTACGCCAAGAGCAACATCGTTGTCGTTGGCGGCGAGATCACGATTCCGAATTTGCCCGAAGAAGAGCCACTGGAAAGCGTCATTCCCATTTCGCAGATCGTACGCGAAACAGTGCGCGAGATCGGCTACGTAAATGACGATGACGTTTTTCATGCAGACAAGATTGCGATCCAAAATATCATCACGAAACAGTCCCCTGATATTGCACAAGGCGTGGATGCGCGCGCGGTGGAGGGAAAGGAAACCGCAGAACAAGGGGCCGGCGATCAGGGGCTCATGTTTGGTTACGCCTGTGACGAAACACCGGAGCTAATGCCATCCCCGATCATGTATGCGCATCGACTTGGTCGCGAGCTTACGCGCATCCGCAAAAGCGGAAAAGTCGGCTGGCTACGACCCGACGCGAAATCGCAAGTGTCAGTCATTTATGAAAACGGAAAACCGATCGGCATTTCCTGCGTTGTCGTTTCAACGCAGCACTCGCGGGACGTGAAACATTCCGAAATTCGCAGCTTTGTCATCGAGGAAGTAATCAAAAAAGTTTTGCCGAAAGAAATGCTGACCGGGGAAACGCAGTTTCTCGTTAATCCTACCGGCAATTTCGTCATCGGCGGTCCACAGGGCGACACGGGTTTGACGGGCCGCAAAATCATTGTCGATTCGTACGGCGGGATGGGCCGGCACGGCGGCGGCGCGTTTTCTGGAAAGGACCCGAGCAAAGTGGATCGCAGCGCCGCGTACATGGCGCGTTGGGTGGCAAAGAACGTCGTTGCCGCTGGTCTGGGGAAAAAATGCGAAATCCAATTCGCATACGCCATCGGTCATCCCAAGCCGTTGAGCGTGCACATCGACACGTTCGGCACACACACCGTGGAGGAGGAAGCAATTGAACGCGCCGTGCTCGCCGCATTCAACTTCAAACCAGCGGATATCATCAAACAGCTCGATCTGCTACGACCGATTTACTCGAAGACGACGAACTACGGACACTTCGGCAAAATCGATGATCCCGATATCACCTGGGAAAAAACCGATAAGGCCGCAGAGCTGAAAAAAGCAGCAACATAATCCGCACAGATTTTGCAGATTTGCCCAGATCAAATCTGCGAAATCTGCGGATGAACTTGAAGAAATCCTTTTATGAAAACATCGACAATCGAACGAACAAAAACCGATTACAAAGTCGCCGATATTTCGTTGGCCGATTTTGGTCGCAAAGAAATTTCCATCGCGGAGAAGGAAATGCCCGGGCTGATGGCGATCCGCGAGAAATATGCGCCGCAACAACCACTCGCCGGCGTGCGCATCACCGGATCGTTGCACATGACGATTCAGACGGCGGTGTTGATCGAGACACTTACCGATCTTGGCGCGAGCGTGCGCTGGGCAAGTTGTAACATTTTTTCCACACAAGATCATGCAGCCGCAGCGATGGCGAAACGAGGCATCCCCGTGTTCGCGTGGAAAGGCGAATCACTCGAGGAGTATTGGTGGAGCACGTATCAGGCGATTTCGCACCCCGAAGGCAAAGGTCCACAACTAATCGTCGACGATGGCGGCGACGCGACATTGCTCATTCATAAAGGTTACGAGCTGGAAGAAGGCAGCGATTGGGCGAAGACCAAATCGGCGAACAAGGAAGAACAAGTCATCAAGGATTTGCTGCTCGAGATTCAGCGCGAGGATCCCTACCGCTGGCACGAAATCGTAAAGGATTGGCGCGGCGTTTCGGAGGAGACCACCACCGGCGTCCATCGCCTTTACAAGATGCACGAGCAAGGCCGGCTGCTGGTTCCCGCCATCAACGTCAACGATTCGGTCACGAAATCGAAGTTCGACAATCTCTACGGCTGCCGGCATTCGCTGGTCGATGGATTGAATCGTGCGCTGGACGTCATGCTTTCCGGGAAGATCGCCGTCATTTGCGGTTACGGCGATGTCGGTAAAGGCTGCGCACAGTCGCTACGCGGCCAGGGTGCCCGGGTTGTTATTACCGAGGTCGATCCGATCAACGCACTGCAAGCGGCGATGGAAGGCTATGAAGTCACGACCATCGAAGAGACACTTGGTCGTGGCGATATTTACGTAACCGCGACCGGGAACATCGACGTTATCACACTTGAACACATGCAGCGCATGAAAAATCAGGCCGTCGTCGCGAACATTGGCCATTTCGATAATGAGATTCAGGTCGATGCGCTCAACGCGGCCAATGGCGTCAAAAAAACCAATATTAAACCGCAGGTGGACAAGTACACGTTCCCCGATGGTCACGAAATCTTCCTGTTGGCCGAAGGCCGCCTCGTGAACCTCGGTTGCGCTACTGGTCATCCGAGCTTCGTCATGTCGAATTCATTTTCCAATCAAGTCCTGGCGCAGCTCGATCTCTGGAAAAATCGCGACACTTACAAAGTCGGTGTTTACGTTCTGCCGAAAAAACTCGATGAAGAAGTCGCGCGCCTGCACCTCGAGAAAATCGGCGTCAAACTGACGAAGCTGTCGCAAAAGCAAGCCGAATACCTGGGGGTTTCGATCGAGGGACCATTCAAGTCAGAGCACTACCGGTACTGATTGTAGGGACATCGCGCTGCGATGTCCGGACGGCGCAGCGCGCCGTCCCTACCTCAAGCACCAGGCCCTGGTTGTGGCGGAGTGATCATTGAGTCCGTCACGTGCAAACGAGTTACTCTTAGCTCGCCAATTTCGAGTCGCTTAATTTTCGCGCGCCCGATTACCAGTCGGCCGATGGCAATGAAGCCGATGGCGACTGCACTGAGCGCGACAGCGCCGATGGCAATCGCCCCGATCGATTGCGCGCCGACGGCCAGCGCGCGAATTGCGATGGGGCCGAATGTTCCCTGTGATTCCTCAATTTCGTTTGGCTTCATCTCGTTATCTCCACACCAGTCACTTCAACGTAGCTACAGTTCGATTGTCCGCCATGTCGCCATCTTCCAGAAATGTGAACGCGACGGTTCTTCTTCGCTGCGTCAGTGAGAATTTTCGTTTCGTGCATCGGCGCTCCGAGCCAGACGGTTGATCCCGTGCCTTGAAAATCGAACATAATTTGTGGTGTGCACGGCTCGCCGCCATACAACGTAACCCGCCCGACTTGATCGAACCGGGAACCGACCGCTGCGGCCTTAACCTGCGCCGCCGGTTTCTTTACCTGTGCGCAACCTGCCATTCCGACCAGCGCAGCGGTTGCGATGAATGAAGTTACCAGGACTTTTTTCATACTTAGTAAATCAGAACTGCTAGCTCGCAGCACTTAACACCGGATGTCCAGCAGAGCGATTTTGCGGGCAACATAGGTTGAAAAATAGCTCGCATAACGGTTCTGCAAATCCGTACGTTGCCAGCCTTTGCCGGTGAGAATTTTCCGGCAATCAGGCGTACTCTCGCGCACCTCTGTTTTCGGCGAGAGATAGGAGAGCCGGATCATCGCGCAAAGTAGCCGGGGTCGAACGCGTTGTCTCAACGCGTTGGCATCGTCTTCAGAGAAGCCGATCCACCTGGATGCTCTTGTCGAACCTGCCTCGGCGGTTGACACAACCGCCGCTACAACGTTGCGTTCCTCCTCCACTTCCAATGAAATCACGCCCGGCAGCGGTTATCTTCATTCTTGTCACGGTGACCCTCGACATACTGGCGATGGGTTTGATCATCCCCGTTTTGCCCAAACTGATCCTCGATTTTCTTGGAGGCGAGATGACCGACGCAGCCAAATGGACCGCCCGGTTCGCAGTGGTCTTCGCGCTGATGCAGTTTTTCTTTTCACCCTTGCTCGGCGTCCTGTCGGATCGATTCGGAAGACGTCCGATCATCCTGCTGTCAAACCTTGGCCTCGGGTTGGATTACATCGTAATGGCCATGGCGCCCACGTTAAGCTGGCTTTTCCTTGGCCGAATTATTTCCGGAATCACGACTTCAAGCATTCCGACCGCAATGGCCTATATCGCGGATGTCACGCCGAAAGAAAAGCGAGCTGGAGCATTCGGGCTGATCGGCGTGGCCTTCGGGATTGGATTCACGTTCGGACCTGCGATTGGCGGATTGGCAGGCGACGTCAGTCCGCGTCTTGCTTTTTGGATTGCAGCCGGTCTTAGCCTGGCGAACTGGCTTTGGGGTTACTTCTTCGTTCCGGAATCGCTCGCGCGCGAACAGCGAAAAACGTTTCAACTGCGCCGCGCAAATCCAGTCGGCTCGCTGAAACTACTGCGTTCGCATCACGAACTTTGGCGGCTCACCACGATCCAGTTTCTTGCGTATCTTTCCCACAACGTCTTTAGCGTTTGGGCGCTGTACGCCATCTATCGCTACAGTTGGAGTCAGGGGATGATCGGAATCTCGCTGATGATCGTTGGCATTGTGACCGCCGCTGTTTCTGGAGGTTTGACCGGTCGAATGGTGACACGCTTCGGCGAGAAACGGACCCTGTACATCGGTCAGTTTTTTGGTGCGAGTGGGATGGTGGTTGCCGGCCTGGCTAAAACCGGCGCTTGGCTGATCGCTTCGATCCCAATCATTTCGCTCTGGAACATTTCCATGCCGGCAGCGCAAAGCATGATGACTCACCGCGTCAGCGAGCGAGAGCAAGGCGAGTTGCAGGGCGCTTTGCAAAGCGTGCGTTCAATCACTTTCATCATCGGACCGTGGTTGTTCCTCCGAATCTTTGGGTGGTTTGTTGATCCAAAAAATGCGATTCACCTGCCAGGAGCGCCTTATTTTCTGGCGGGCGCACTGCTTTTCACCGCGATGCTCATGGCAACCCGCGT
>CAVWTH010000008.1:0-253181 GCA_963757675.1 uncultured Verrucomicrobiae bacterium
GCCATGGGGCCTCGGCATCGGCGCCCGCCGCATCACCGTTTCCACCAGCGGACTCGCGCCGCAAATTCGCGAGCTGGCCAACGAGTCCACGCAGTTTCGTCTCGCCCTTTCACTGCATGGCGCGACCGACGAAGTGCGCGGCCAGATCATGCCGGTTAATCGCAAGTATCCGCTCAAGGTCCTGCTCGAAGCTTGTGATTACTACGTGGCGAAAAAACGAAGAATGACGTTCGATACATCCTTATCGCGGGCGTCAACGACACCGATGAACAGGCCCGCGAGCTGGCCAAGATCGCACGCCGTCTCTCGGCCAAGATCAATCTCATTCCATACAACACCGTCGAAGGCCTGGAATGGTCACGCCCCTCGCGCGCGCGACAGGAAAAATTTCAATCCATTCTGCGGGAGCACGGTGTGATCGCAACCCTGCGCCGCGAGAAAGGCCACGACATCGCCGCCGCTTGCGGTCAGTTACGGCTACAGACCAAACAAGCCGAACGCGAGGCCCGGCTTTCAGTCTGAATGGAGCTGATGGGATCAGCGACATGGCCGATAAAGCCGCGAGGGTAGCGGTCGAGCCGAGCGGGAGCGAGCGAGATCTCGCTCGTTGCCCGCGTTGACTCATGTTCGATGCGATAATACTAAAGCAGGAGACCGATGAACGAGGCAAAGCATGAACACGAGCATCACGAAGGTCATTCCCATCGCCGTCGTTGGAAGCGAGTGCACCACAGTTGGATTTTTTGGGTCGCCGTGTTCCTGATGATGCTTGCTATCATCACCTACGTCATGACCGGCGACTTGTTCTGGGGCCTGCGTCGCCAGTCAAAACAGCCACAAACGCAAGCCGCCCCGTAGTCCCCCGCTTGCGGGATGAGGCGACGCCTTTTCGCAATCCGCGATGGAACGACCGGGATGAGCGATCCGGCAGCCGCCCGACTGCAAGGGAAGCAGTGAGTGAACGGAGCCGCCCAGCGGCGCGCAGCATTGATGGGCAAAGGTTGCCGCGGCGACCGAACGAATGGAGCTGATGGGATCAGCGAGATAGAACACGTCGCGATCGGGAATCGCGCGGGTAGACGGCAACGCAGCTAGGGTAGCTGGCGCAAGCACGGGGCAGTGCGAGTGATCAACGTAAAAGCCGCGATGGGTAGCGGCGAGTGAGCTGGGAGCGAGCGAGTTTCAAATGGGCGGGAGCACATCAGTCAATGCGGGCAACGACCGAGTTTCAATTGGAGCGCGCGTTTCCCCGTTAACCGATCCGGTCGCGGCGGAGACACGGATTCGCCGTGGCGAATCACCAATCACCAATCACTGATCACCGCGTTCGACCAGCTCGCCGTAGGTCGCCGTAGCGACCGAAAGCGGATCACGCCGCTTTTTTCTTCGCCACCGCTTTCTTGGCGACGATGACATCGGGGAACAGCACGACCCGGGCGGGAACCTCAGCGGTTCCGTTCTGACCGAAGGTCGACTCGAACGTCAGTTTTCCGTTAGCGATCTCGGTTAACGCAATATCGGCTTCACGGAGTCCCGGAGCATATTCCACCAGGGGACGATGACCGAGCGCAAGCTGTCGCACGCGGCGTGAGACCATGTTCACCAGAATTTGCTTATTAGTGATTACTTCAGAGGCGGCTGCAACGAGTTCGGCTTTCATAATTGATTCTGACTCCTATACGGCACCAACGTCGCACCTGCTTTTGTGCGCACCGGAGGCTGACTTTCCTCCTTCGTACGTCTGGCTTCGACGACCTCCCACTATCGCCCAGAAAACCAATTCCGCAACACGGCGTTGGGGGACACCGCCGGGTAGACTGCAAAGGTCGCATGGTGATGCGGCGGAGTGATCTGGAAGCTGCTGAGTAAGATTCGTAGGCGCAAGTCTCGGCGGGCGAGTGCTGGCTCATCACGCGAGGCAAGAATGAAGGAGACGAAAAACGATGCGCTTATGGAGCGCGTGGACGCGCAGGGTCATATCATCGGCTTCAGCGTCATGGGTGTCCGTCGCTTCAAGAAAGATAAGCCGCTTGAGGTGAATCTTGCTCCCGCTTGAGACTCCCGCTCTCGTGGGAGCAATGCAAATGCAAAAACCCAAATGAGATTTGCCACGGGCCCGAGGACACTGCCGCAGTCAGCGATAGCGGATTGAAACTCGTTCGCTGCCCACGCTTGCAGCTTTACGTTGATCACTCGCACTACCCGTGTGCTTGCGCCAGCTACCCTGGCTGCGTTGCCGTCCACCCGCGCGATTCCCGATCGCGCTTTTCGCAGGCGACACGCCTGCCTCTACAGTGATTCAGGTCATGCATCGTAGCCTCCTCCGCCGTGCAACATTAGCTACGGCGTGCCAAGAGCGGCTTATGATGCATGCGAGGGTCGACCCATCGGTCTTTTACTCAGCATGGCGGAGTTCGTGCGACTGGTGCAGATTGGGCAATGTCGATGCCAATTCAGAGCCTTCACATTGGGATGCGCGTGCGGCACCCGCAATACGGCGTCGGTGAGGTGAAAACCCTCACCGAGCTCACTGCTGATATTTCCTTCGATGATGCACGGCGGACGATCGCTCCCGCGTCGAGCGAGCTAACCCCGGCGGAACCGACCGCAGCGGTGTCGGAGCTGCAGGTGCCGCTGAGCAATTTCATTCGCGAAACCGCACACGTTATCGTGGAGGCGCTCGGGCTGGAGAAAGATGAAACGATTGTGGAAGGCATCGCGAACCGGTGGCAAAGGGGCATCCTCGTGCTGCGCCCGGCTGATGCGTCGGTGCAGTCGAAGGAAGTGCCGCTGGAGACATTCTTTCACAAGATCGTGATGATGCGCAACAACCTGCGCGTGCTCGAGCAGAAGGTGAACGCGAGCGATAAACTCACCGACGCAGACAAGGTTGACCTGCAGCAATACATCACGCGCTGCTATGGCTCGCTGACCACGTTCAATATCCTATTCAAGAACAAAGAGGATCAATTTTCCTCCGGATCCAAACCAGCGTAGCGGCTCGCTCCCCGATCGAAGGCTGATTCGTTCTCTCAGCGCCTTTTCGTTAGCGAAAGAAGATCAAGTAAACGACAACGCTTAACACCACCACGGCCATAATCATCTGCTGCACGTGTTTCGCATCAAAGAGCCGCGACGGAATTGCCCGCGATGCGGTAGCACAATGACGGCAATGATGATCGACGATGGAAAGCGCGTAGCCGCAGGTGGGGCAAGGCTCCAGTGGCATATGATACCAATCGCAGACATTGACCTAATAGCGAGGAATACCCGAGGGGAAGAAAATGGGGTCGCGTCGTCAAACACTTGATGTTGGCTGACTAGAAAACGGTGCCGCATAGATGCTCCGCTCGCCCAGCTCCGCACCCCGACCCTCCGCGACTTGTGACCGTCGCGCTGGATTCTTGATCGAGTTCGGACGCTAACCTGTCCAAACTTACCCCGGGGCTCTGAGGGATGCCGCTTGCACATCCAATCGGTTCCGTCGATTTTCCTTTTGCATGCTCGAAGAAAACAACAAAGGCGGTCGCATGAACACCAAGAAAGGGGCGATCGGTATTCTCACCGGCGGCGGGGATGTGCCGGGGCTCAATCCCGCGATCCGCGCGATCACCGTTCGCGCCCTGCGCGAAGGCTATAAGGTCGTTGGTATCCGCCATGGCTGGCTGGGCGCGATCAGCATCGTGCGTGATGAACACGCCGACAACAGCGAGCACTTTCAAATCCTGACGGAAGAGATCGTCAATCAGGCAGCACGGACCGGTGGCACGTTTCTGCACACCTCGCGTACGAATCCGTCAGCAGTGAAAAAAGAAGAGGTACCTGAAGCGCTGCGCGCAAACTACAATCAAGACAAGAACGATCTCACCCCGGAAGTCATCAAGAACCTGGATTGGCTGGGAATTGACTATCTGATTCCGATCGGCGGCGACGACACACTTTCTTTTGCCACCCGTTTGTCCAAGGAAGGCGTCAAGGTCGTGGCGATACCCAAGACAATGGACAATGACGTGCCTGGCACCGATTATTGTATCGGCTTTTGCACATGCGTCAGCCGGACGATTGAATTGTCGAATCGTCTCCGGACCTCGGCCGGATCTCACGAGCGATTTCTCGTTATGGAAGTGTTCGGACGCTACGCGGGGTTCACTGCGATGTTGCCGACGATGGCGGGCGCGGCGAATCGGTGCGTCATCCCCGAATGCAAATTCGACATGGAGCTTCTGACCGAGTTGTTGTGCTATGACCGCGCGCATCATCCGAGCAAATATTCAGTGGTTATCGTTTCAGAAGGGGCAATGTTCGAAGGCGGCGAAATGGTGCTGTCCGACAGGACGACCGACGCGTTCGGGCACATGAAACTGGGCGGAATCGGGGACCTGGTCTCGGCAGAACTCAAGCAGCGTTCCGCCAAATACAACAATGGCAAGCCGATCCAGACCATCAACCAGCGTCTCGGCTACATGGTGCGCGGGGGCGATCCCGACGCGATTGATTCGATTGTGCCCATGGCCTACGGCAACCTGGCCCTCGATCTCATACTGCGTGGCCGCCACGGCCGGCTCGTCGTCCTGAAGAATGGACGCTATGACAACGTGCCCATTGAAGCGGTGATCAGCACCAAGAAAACGGTCAACGTGGACAAGTACTATAACAAGGAGCGCCTGCGTCCACGCTACACCGATTTCGAAAAGCAGCCGCTATTCATCATGGCGAGTGATTAGGAAAGGCAGCGCCGGGCGGTCTCTAAACTCCCGAACTGCGAAGATTGTTGACTTATGCGCTCCTACTCACTTTGACCTGTCGGTTTGCCCATCTATGCTTGGCAAGCCGTAGGTCCTGCGAGTGCGGGACGAAGGATGGTCGTTCGCGACCCCCGCGGCTTCGTTGAAACTCGCTCGTTGCCTGCACTCGCTCGCTGCTTCCCTCGCAGCTTTGCCTTCTATGTCGCTCAACCCATTCGCTCCGTTCGCGAGCAGAGCATTTGAGACATTTTCGTTTATCACGAATCTCAGGGAGCGCTTTTGATCTTTCTCTGACGAACCGCATCCGCTAAGTGAGATGGCGTGGCATTGTTGGGCAAAATCTTATAAGCCGTGAGATCCTTTCACTTGAAAATCGCCGGCCTCGAAGAAGGGCCATACGCGGAAGCGCAAATCGCGCAGATGTTCGCGGACGGGCGTATTGATCGAAACACGCTATGTAAACCTGCAGACCGCGGCGACTGGAAATCGGTCGACGATTATCTGCCGATGTTGAAATACGGAACCCAGTTGCCACCACCGACTCAGGACCAGAGCATGCCTGCCAAACCGCCGCCGATACCTTCGTTGTCGGCGCAACGCGTTTCAGTCGTCGATTTCGATATTCCGTTCGGATCGGTTCTAAAGATCATGTTCAAATGGATGGCAGCCGCATTCGTTGTCTTCTGCTGCTTCCTACCGGCGATCGTTGTCATTTGGCTCATCGTCGCCTCGATCTTCGCGGCGCTAATTAGCGGCGCGATGTCCACTTTGCATCATCCATGAGTGCTGAAAGCACAGGTCACGTCTAAACTTCGAAAGTCTTGACTCACTCGCTCTCGCTCTCTCGCCGTATCCGCTTGCACATCTAGGCCCCTCGCGTCCCCACTAACTCGCCGCTACCCCTCGCGGCTTTACGGTCTGCGTCGCTCGCTCCGGTCGCTCCGTTGAGACTCGCTAGTTTCCCAACTCGCCGTTCAGCTCTCGCAGGCGACACGCCTGCCGCTACAGTGCGCGCGTACTCATGCATCGTAAGTAACTGTGTTGTTTTCAAGCGAGGATTGGTTCGGATTTGAGGGAGTGATTGAGAGCGAGGAGGAGTTTTCGCATGACTGCTGTGAGAGCGAGTTTGTGCGGTTTGCCTTTGGCACGCAGACGTTGGTAAAAGCGCGACAGGATCGGATTGAAGCGAGCGGCCGAAAGTGCAGCCATGTAAAGTCCGCTGCGCAGAGCGCGGCGTCCACCGAAGATGGCGCGCTTGCCGCGGATTGATCCACTGTCGTGGTTAAATGGCGCCAGGCCGGCCAAAGCAGCGGCTTGACGACGATTGAGTTGGCCAAGCTCGGGCATTTGCGCAAGCAAGAGCGCAGCCGTGCGCGTACCGACGCCGCTGATTGCAGTGAGCTTTTGTGCTTTGACGCAGAGCGTTTGGTCCTGCGCGATGAGCTCGCCGATGCGTCGATCGAGTGTCTTAATTTGGTTTTTAATTTTGCTAATTAGGCTGCGACTTAAAGTCCGCAGCTCGTGCAGCTAAGCTGGGCAAGACGATTTTCTTCTGCAACCAAAGTCCTGCTCAGATGTCGGCGCTGTGCTTCGTATTGACGCAAACGCTTTTGCTCGGCAGAGAGTGGCGAGGTTGGCTGCGGTTGCATCGCGCTGCCAAAAGCAGCGAGCACTTTGGCATCAATCCTGTCAGTCTTGGCTAGGACGCCAGCCGCCCGCGCGTACTGGCGCACACGCACTGCTTGCACCAGAGTAACTTTGACTTCGCTCTTTTCTAAGCTCTCGAGCAAAGCTTGCTCATAGCCGCCACTGGCTTCGCAGATCAACTGCACTGGCATAGCACTTTGCTTGATCCAGCGCACTAATGCGGCGTGGCCGCTCCGCTCGTTCGGCAGGCGACGAAATGTTCCCGCCCAAGCCACATCCAAATGCGCTTTGGCCACATCGATCCCGATATAGACAACACTTTGCTTCATGGGTTAAGTAACTCCTGCTTGTAAATGCGAGCTGGCCAGGCCGGCACCGCCCTTGGGTTGGGCCGGCTTGGTCGCTCCAGTAACTGTTCGAGTTTTACTTGGCGCCAAGGGCAGGGCGTGGATCGAACTTACGAGCGGTCTTGATTGGCAATCATGACCTGCCGCTTTACCGGATCTCACGCCCACCCCTGTTCTACCACAAAGACGGCGATTCCAAGATACAAGCCGCTTATGATAGACGCCGGGTAAACGGGACCGCTGTCAGCGACAGCGGCTATAGAAGGCGCTCCACGTTACAAGTCAGGCGTGTTAAACGCGCCGCCCTGGCCGCAATCATCGGCCTTCCAGGCGCGGCGGAACCCGGCGGACACCGTATTTCAAAGGCGCTTGCAGGACTGTGCCGAAGATCGCGACTGGCTAGTGACCAGCAGGCCCCTGAGGAGGAGGCTCAGGCGGCGGTGTCGGTGTTTCTTTCCTTTGTGCCATTCCAAATCCTTAAATGGACGATGCAGCATAGTCGAGAGATAATTTGTACAAGGTAAAACGGCACCCACACCCGATGGTGGCGAATGCCGACACCGTAGCCGCCGAAGTTGATTGACTCTGTCTCCCCAGTTCTCGGACTCCGCCTGTCCTTTGGCACATCTATGTCGCACTGCTTTCCGCCGGCTCCATTCAACAACTCCCAATCGCTAAGCTTCCGGGCTTCCCGTCCATGTCTTACGCCCCGCGAACACCATTGAAACTCGCTCGCGCCCCCGCTTGCTCGTCGCTACCGTCGCGCCTTTACCTTCTATGTCGTCCGTTCCCGGAAACTCCCTTGTCGTTTGATCTGAAGAAGTAGTGCTCGCTAGAAGGGTGCGGATGTAGTTGATTCGTATCCAGATGCGAAAGAAAGATTCAGATGTTCACGCTCGTTCCCGGGTGTTGGTGTTGGTGGATGAATCGAACGTCAGCAGTTCCGTGCGGACCGCGGGACGCGGGCTCGATTGGTTAAAGCTCCGGGATTTTCTGGCCGGGCCAAACAGCAGACATGATCTGATCGAGATGGTGGTCTATGCAGGGTTGCCGCCTGCCATTCCGACGTGGCAGGAGGAGCGGGACAAGAAAAACAAGTTCGTCCATTGGCTGCGCTCCAACGGATTCATGGTCGTGACCAAAGATGGGGCACCCGCCGAGGAAGGTCATTACAAGGCAAACGTGGACGTGATGATGGCGATCGACGCGCTCGAGCTTTCCATCGAGATGCGGCCGGATGTTGTGATTCTGGTGACCGGCGACGCCGATTTCGCTTATCTCGCCACCAAGCTGCGCCGACACGGGATCCGGGTGGAAGTCGCGTCAGTCGCCGCGAACCTCGGGCACATATTGAGATCAGCCGCGAACGAGGTGATCGATCTGGGCCCGCTCTTTCGGACATTCGAGATCATGAATGCGCGCGACGCGGGACCCGCGCGGGTAGGCGGCCAAGCAGCCAGGTCGCAGGCGGGAGCGCCGGATGAGCGAGCGAGCAAAGTTCAAGAGACGCCGGCGCCAAAATCGCACGTAACGCAGCAGCAACAACGTCGAAGGCGCAGGCCTCGATTTCGTCCGGTTGCGACATCGCAACAAGCGGTCAAAAATTGAGGCTTATGGGACACAGCAAAGGCAGAGACAACGCCAGGAAACGCGCAAGACGCCGGAAAAAGACGGAGCGCCTCGCGCTCGCCAAGCAGCCTTCGCGCGATGCTCCGGCTCGCCAAGGACAAAAGAAGGCGGAGAAATAGCCGCCGCTACACCGGGAATCGCAAGCGACAGGCCTTGCCGATACAGGTATTGTCGCTGACACAGCCGCAACTACAGCAAGCAGATCGACGTGATCGAGAGAGGTTGCCGTCAGCGCTGATGTGCCGACCAAAAAAGCCGCGGGATTGAGGGAATCGTGTGGCTTTTTATTGGTGATATCCGGTCGCGCGCGGGATCGATCGACAACGACGCGGTCAACCATACGCAGGTCGCCCATGTTTGCGTAGTAAACACGCACACGGGTGCCGGGTTTGATCGCGGTTCGGATCACTTCGCCGTTCTTGTTCACAACGTGACCAGGCCCGTTGAGAACATGATGCCCGGCATCGTGAATCCGATCGCTTTCAAGTCCGCAGCAAGCAACGTTGTCTGCTCTATCGTGAGCTCGACCAGCGGCTGCCGCACCCGGGCCCAGTCCGGATCGTTCCGGTAGATCGCAATCGCCTGCTTCAATGCCGCGATCATGGACGGAAACTTACTGTTACTGAACACCTCACGCACGACGTTTAATCGCGCCTGCTGGCGCTCCATTTTTGATGTTTGATGTTCGATGTCTGATGTCTGACTTCTGATGCATTCCACATACAGTTCGTGAATCGCTGCCGGGTTTACATTGACCGTCGCGGAAATCGCGCCCGCACCGCCATTGCGCATATTGGCCAGCAGGAACGATTCGCTGCCAACAAACACATCGAAAGTGCGAGCCGCACGGGCGGATTTGACCACAAACGCGTCGAGAAAAGTTTTGGTGTTGTTCCAATCGCCCGAGCTGTCTTTCATCCCTGCGATTGTATTCGGATAAGCTTCCAGGAGACGCTCGACCAGTTTTGGTGTGATAGCCACGATCGCCACCGATGGAATATTGTAGAGATAAATCTTCAAACGCGTGTCGGCGACGCGTTGCACCACTTCGCTGAAGTAACGGTAGAGACCTTCTTCAGTGACGTTCTTATAATAAAATGGCGGTAGCATCAGCACACCGGAGCAACCGTGCTCTACCGCATGCGCTGTGAGCGCGACTGTCTCCGTGATCGAGCAGCAACCGGTGCCCGGCATCATGCGGGAGGAATCGATGCCGGCTACGACCACGGCATCGAGCAATTTCATTCGCTCCTTGGCTGACATCGAATTCGCCTCGCTGTTGGTGCCGAACACTGCGAGTCCGCAGTTCTGCGAGAGTAACCATTGGCAATGCGTGACGAATCGTTCGGAATCAGGCGAAAGATCGGCTTTGAACGGGGTTACGACCGGCGCCAGTACGCCGCGGATACGTTGACCGAAAATCCTGGTTTCCGACATCGGCAAAAGAAAGCCGAAGAATACGATTGTGGATAGTTGAGAATTGAGTGGAGACGTTTACGCCGAAGTCAGCCACAGCGACCTAACTTCACTTGAATGACAGATTGTTCTTCGCAAAGTAAGGCTGACATAAACGGCTGGAGCATACCCCAACAAAATTATGAATAGCGGCCCAACACTCAGCGCCGGTTCGACTGGCCACGACGTGCGAAGACTTCAACGTATCTTTGTAATGACCAAAGCGCTCGGCCCGGGCAATATCACCGACATTTTCGATGCGACAACGGAACAGGCCGTCAAAGATTTCCAACAAGGTGCAGGTTTGGTGGTGGACGGCATCGTTGGGCCAGCAACGTGGCAGGCGCTGCCAGCCGACCCGAATACGCCGGTATTAGCTCGAGGTGCGTCAGGCAGTGTGGTGACAGCGTTACAGGAAGGTCTCAAGAAGTATTCAACTCCCGCGACCGATCCTGGTCCGGTGGACGGTGATTTCGGGCCCAAGACTGAAACCGCTGTCAAGGCCTACCAACAAGATCGGGCTATCCACGTGGATGGGATCGTCGGCGACCAGACGTGGTGGGCTCCCGCGGGCGCCGCGGGTGCTACTCTCGCATCGCTTTCCGGAGTTACGACAGTGTGATTTGTGCCCCGGATAACCCTGCTTTATCCGGTGAAATACTTCGCGACGAGGGCTTGCGCGCCAGCGCCCAACACTTTGGCGGCTGCTTTGCTACCCAGCAGTTTTCGCAACAAAGATTTCGCCTGATTTTTCTCACGTACCGACACATCGGATTGATCGATCGCGCTGATCACTTTCTCCACTGCCTCCGTAATCGCCTGTTGCTGCGGCGTGCTCGCGGCAACCGGCGCTTGTTGCTTCCGGCGAAGGCTGGTTCGTCCGCTCTTATCGAGGGAGATCGAGATCGGTGGTGCAACGCCAGCTTCGAGCACTGCCACTCCGAAGTCGTTTATCCTGGCAACGCCGGACAGCAAACCCATCCCGCTGTTGTCTTCAAGAGGAGTCCAGTCTATGAGACGATACTCTGAAAGCTGGGCCACAGAGCGCAGCCAATCGCGGCGATTAATACCTCCTGGCGGCGGGACCGCTTCCTCAGTCCGCCCGAACGGAAGGAAACCTTCGCTTCGACGTTCGTAGAGAAGCTGCAACAGACATCCTCTGACGACAGAATCTTTCATTAGACTTTCCCAATATGCTCCGCATCCCGCGCACCAACAACTCAGCTCGGTACGCGTCCGATTACCCTATCGGTGAGGTTGACTTTCAGAACATGCAGATTTTTCCACAATAGCAGTTCTGATCTGGCGCAAGCTGCGCTCTACAGATTTTGCGGGAGCCGGGTTCCAGCTCGCGCCGTATGCCGGCATTGGATTCATACGTTTCCCTTCCCGATTCGATGCGCCTGCACCTCCATCTGGATTTAGACAAGAGATTGTGAGGTTGTTGCGGGTTTCTTCATAGCGGAGGAAAATGGCCGACTTATGCGATCGATTCGAAATGCAATCGTAATTGGTTTTGCGATTGTTTTAGGCATTGGGCAAGCGCGTGCCGGAGAGTTCGATTCGATTCTGCGCTGGCGGAACATTGGACCTTATCGCGGCGGGCGGACACGCGCGATCTGCGGCGTTCCGTCACAGCCTAATGTTTTCTACATGGCGCCGGTGAACGGCGGTGTTTTCAAATCGATTGATTACGGCCGGACGTGGCAGTCGATTTTTGACGATCAGCCCACCGCATCAGTCGGTGCGATCGGGGTTTCCATTTCAAATCCGAACATCATTTACGTCGGCAGCGGGGAAGGATTGCATCGGCCGGACCTTTCGGTCGGCGACGGCATTTATAAATCGACTGACGCCGGCAAGACGTGGGCGCACCTCGGATTACGCGATGGCCAGCAGATCGCACAGTTGGCGGTCGATCCAAAAAATCCGGACCGCATCTTTGTTGCCGTAGCCGGCCATCCGTACGGGCCTAACGAAGAACGCGGCGTTTATCGATCGCTCGATGGCGGAAAAACATTCGGGAAGGTGCTGTACCGGGACGAGAACATCGGCGCGAGCGATGTGCAGATCGATCCGGGCAATCCGCAGATTGTTTACGCGGCACTGTGGGAATCGCGCGAAGGCCCATGGGAAAACGGCGTGTTCAACGGCGATGGCGGCGGCATTTTCAAATCTGTCGACGGCGGCAAGACGTGGAGACAGTTAACCAAAGGGCTGCCGAACAATATCGTGCAGGCGAACCTCGCGATTGCGCCGAGCGCGCCGAAAACGTTATTCGCGGCAGTGCGAACAAAAACGATTGCGAAACTTTACCGGTCCGACGATGGCGGCGAGACCTGGCACGGCACGACTGATGATCCGCGGCCCGGGCTCGGAATTGGAGGTGGCGATCTGCCGGTGGTGCGGTTCGATCCGAAAAATCCGCAGATTGTTTACTCGGCGAGTGTGGTTTGTTGGAAATCGACCGACGGCGGCAAAACGTGGGACGGCTGGCGCGGCGCGCCCGGCGGCGACGATTATCAAAACGTTTGGATCAATCCGAATAATCCCGATGTGATTCTTCTGGGCTCGGACCAGGGAGCGATCGTCACCGTGAACGGCGGAAAGAGCTGGAGCTCCTGGTATAACCAATCGACTGCGCAGTTGTATCACGTCAGCGCGGATAACACGTTTCCGTATCGGCTTTATAGTGGCCAACAGGAAAGCGGTTCGGTTGGAATCAAAAGCCGCGGCGATGACGGCGAGATCACGTTTCGCGATTGGCGACCCGTTGCCGCGGAGGAATACGGTTACGTCGTTGCCGATCCGCTCGATCCAGACATCATCATCGGCGGTAAGCTGACACGATTCGATCGCCGCACCGGCCAGGCGCAAAACATACTTCCGGTGCCGGTGCAAACAGAAGACTTCCGGATGCTGCGCACGGAGCCGGTAGTCTTTTCACCGCTTGATCCGCATTTGCTCTTCTTTGCCGGAAACACGCTTTGGCAAACACGCGATCGTGGCGATCACTGGGAAAAGATCAGTCCGGATTTGTCGCGACCGGATTACGAGCTGCCGACGAGCATTGGAAAATACAAGGAGGACGCAACAAGGCAGGCCCACCGGCGGGGCGTGATTTATACTGTTGCGCTGTCACCGCTCGACGCGAAGCGGATCTGGGCCGGGACCGATGACGGTTTGATTCATCTCACTACCGACGGTGGAAAAACCTGGAGCAACGTGACACCGCCGAACATTTTGGCGTGGCAGAAGATTTCGCTGATCGACGCCGGACACTTCGATGCGAACACCGCTTACGCGGCGGTGAACACCATGCGGATCGACGATATGCGGTCGCATATTTTTGCGACGCACGACGGCGGCAAGACGTGGACAGAGATCGCGAACGGAATACCGGCCGGCCAAATCGTCAACGCGGTTCGCGAAGATCCGGTGCGGAAAGGCCTCCTGTTCGCCGGAACAGAAAAAGGCGTTTACGTCTCGTTCGATGACGGCGCGAACTGGGAGTCGTTGCGATTGAATCTACCAGCGAGTTCCGTGCGCGATCTCATTATCAAGAATGACGATCTCATCGTGGCGACGCATGGTCGCGGGTTCTGGATCCTCGACAACATCACGCCTTTGCGGCAACTCAATCCTGTAGCCGGGGGCGTCGACCCCGGTGCACTTGGGACGTCAAACAAAGCCGCGGTCAGCGCCCGCGGCTACAGTGCGGATCTTTTGTTCAAACCGCAGAGAGCGTTGCGCGTTCGCGCGAACCTGAACACCGACACGCCATTGCCGCCAGACGAACCCGCCGGGCAAAATCCGCCAGATGGCGCAATGATCGATTATTTCCTCTCGAAAGACGCGAGTGGCCCGGTAACGATCGAAATTAAAGACGGCAAAGGCGATGTAGTCAGAAAATATTCGAGCACCGATGTGCCGGTCGAGGCGAAGCCAGAGCGGCTGAGATTTCCGAGCTACTGGATTCGGCCGCCGCAATCGGTTTCCACCAAAGCAGGCATGCATCGGTTTTTGTGGGACATGCATTACACGCCGGTTCGCGGTGTGGAACCCGAGTTTCCGATCGCCGCAACGTATCGCAACACGGCACCGGCGGCGACATCACCTTGGGTCGCGCCGGGTGAATACGCGATTGTGTTAACGGCCGACGGCAAGACTTTCAGCCAACCGTTGACCGTCGCGATGGATCCGCGCGTTAAAACCTCGGCCGCCGATCTTCAGAGACAGTTCGATCTCTCGTGGCAGTTGTATCAGCTCCGGCTCAAACTCGCGCCGATCGGTGAGAAATTCGACGATATCGCAGAGCAGCTAACGAAACTCAAAGCACGTGGGGCGGAGCAACCTGATGTCACGCAAAAGCTTGAGGCCTTTGGGCAAACACTCATGAAGTTTGGGCCGCCGCATCCGCGGCAAGGTGCTCCGCCTTCGCTTTTCGTTTTGGAATCGACGACGCACCTGTTCGACGACATCCAAGCGGCGGACGCTGCGCCGACAGCCGCGACGAAGACCGCCGTGGCGGATCTGGAAACAAAAGTCGGACCGATGATGGACGCGTGGCACAATTTACTCGCATCCGATCTTCCCGCGTTGAATCAGCAATTAAAGCAGGCGGGATTTCCGGAAATCGAAACAGAATCAGAGAAGTAATTCGCTAACCGGGACGCACTCAGGCCGCGGTTATCGCCAGCGGCTACAGACCTTTAGCTAGTGCCAGCGTTGATGACGCCCGCGCCAGGAAGCGTGGCGGCCATAGTATCGGTGTGGCCCGTAAAACCGCGGCCCGTAATAGCCAAAGCCCGGCGCGACGACGAGGCCAAACACCGGCGGACGAAAGTATAGGACAGGACGCGGCGGCGGTGGTGGCGGTGGCGCGTAGTTGTAAGTTCGCGCGGGTGCGCGGTAAGCCTCAATCATCTCGGTGCCGGCATTCGAGCGCAGAGCAGATCCGAACGCAAATGCCAACACCGCCAACGCCATAACGATAAGAATTTTTCCCATGATCAGATATTCCCTTCTGCTGTTTCGCGGATTTAACGCGACAATTATCGCGAAGTTGCCCAAAAAATGGCCGATCCACGGAACAAATTTCCTGCAGCGCGCTCTGAGCGTCACAAGATCGGCGGTTGGAGACCGCCGCACCGAGGCTATTTTTTTTCGAGGAGCGGAAGGTAGGCTTCGTACCCTCTGGCCTTCATTTGTTCGATCGGAACAAAATGGAGGGCGGCGGAATAAATCACGTAACGCCGGCCCGTGGGCGACTGCGGGTCGGCAAAAACATAGCCAAGGCGGGCATTACTTCGCTTGTCGCGCACCTGGGTGCGTTGCATCCCATCTGAGTTGTCGGGGACCTCGATCAGGACATCTTTCGAAATGGGCTTGGTGAACGTGGGCAGACCGATGTGGCCGTCGAACTTGTCGACTGAAGCGAAAAGAGGTTCGAGCGTAATGACATCGACGTAAACGCCGGTCTTCTCGTTGTTCCAGAAGTCATTTTGAAAAGGTGTTTGCGAGCCGTTTCCCCGCACGATGGCATATTCCTCGGCCTTTAAGCGGCTTTTCAAGACGGCGTCGCTCGGGACGGGGCGGTTCGGATCGAAAGTGGTGGTTTCCTTTTTCACTTTCTGGGTCAGAAAGAAGAAGTAGACCCCAACGAAAACGAGCACGATCGCGATGCCAGCACCGACGTACGTGCTGATCGCCGATCGTTCTTCGCTTGTGATTCTTCCCCCACGCATCGGATCGCTGAGAAGGTTATTGAATCCGCGATTGATGGTGTCCGTCAAGACGGAATCCGACCAAGCTTCATTTTTCCTCTTTCACATCGAGCCTCATTTCAAATCATCTTCGTAGTGTGAAGAACTCTGTCGGTGATGGGTGACCACGCCGGTCTTATCAATTTCCAGCGATCAAGCATACGGAGCGTTGACGGAGTCCGCCTCATGGTAGTAGAAATGTTATTCATCATGCGGCTCGAAGGTTGGCCTTGGGTCGCCCTTCGCCGTTTTAGGAGAATTCAATCGAGGGCCACACTATGCGAAAACTAATAAGGAATATCGGCATGATTTCGCTTGCTCTGCTGTGGGGGACGCAACAAGCACCTGGCGCGGACACGACATGGGACAGAAGCACGTTACCGGCTCCCGCACAGCCATTCAAAGGCGTCGCTAACCGAACACTGGAAGGTTCGGTAGAGGATTTCCCCAAACAGATAGAACCTCCCGCGGGCGCACCGAATATTCTCCTTATCCTGATCGACGACGCCGGGTTCGGTAATCCTTCCACGTTCGGCGGTCCTGTCTCGACGCCGACGCTCGATAAGGTGGCTGCCGAAGGTCTGCGTTACAATTCCTTTCATGTCACTGCGCTGTGCTCGCCGACGCGGGCTGCGTTGCTTTCAGGACGCAATCACCATGCGGTTGGATTCGGTTCTATCGCGGAACTGGAAGGCGGCTGGCCTGGTTACAGCGCGAACTGGCCCAAAAGCGCGGCCTCCATCGCGCAAATTCTGGAAGGCAACGGATACAGCACTGCCGCCATCGGCAAATGGCATCTAACCCCAGACGACCAACAGAGCCCTGCGGGTCCGGTTGATCATTGGCCCAACGCGATGGGCTTCGATTACTTTTGGGGCTTCCTCTGTGCCGAGAACAGCCAGTTCGATCCGCTGTTGACCGAAAACAACACAATCATCGGAGTGCCGAAGGAAAAGAATTTCTACCTTAATCCTGCGCTGGCTGATCATGCGATTGCCTGGATCCGCAACCAGAAATCAGTCGCGCCCAACAAACCGTTTTTTCTCTATTTTTCGACCGGTGCGAGCCACGCGCCGCATCAAGTCCCCAAGGAGTGGAGCGACAAGTATAAAGGAAAGTTCGACATGGGCTGGGACAAGTTGCGGGAGGAAACCTACGCGCGTCAGAAAAAACTTGGCGTGGTTCCGGCCAACGCAAAACTCACGCCCCGCGATCCGGCGTTCCCAGCGTGGGACAGTGTCCCGGCAGACGTGAAAAAACTTTACGCCCACCAGATGGAGGTGTACGCCGGGTACCAGGAAAACACTGACTTTGCCGTCGGGCGTGTAGTGAAGACGATTGAAGATCTGGGGATCGCCGACAACACGCTCATCATTTACATCTGGGGCGACAACGGCGCGAGCATGGAAGGCGCCGAGACCGGCACGTTCAACGAGTCTGTTGTCTTGAACGGCATCCCACTCACTGCCGATCAGCAATTGGAGGCGATCAAAAAGTACGGAGGTTTGGACAAATGGGGAGGCCCGGACATGGATCCGCACTACGCAGCGGCGTGGGCGTGGGCCGGTAACACGCCCTTCAAGTGGGGGAAACAAATCGCATCGCATCTCGGGGGCATCCGCAACCCCATGGTGATCGCCTGGCCGAAACGCATCAAAGACAAAGGTGGCCTGCGCAGCCAGTTCACCCATTGTAATGACATCGCGCCGACGCTCCTCGACGTCACCGACATTCCTGCGCCGAAGGAAGTCAACGGTGTCGCGCAGATGCCAATGCACGGCGTGAGTTTCGCGCCGACGTTCGACGACGCGAAAGCGCCGTCGCGACACACACAGCAATACTTCGCCATTCTCGGGAATCGAGCCATGTACAAGGACGGCTGGATCGCGAGTTGGCGAATGCCGCGGATTCCCTGGAAAGTTGATCCTGCGACGCTGGCAAAGTTCGCGCCCGGTAAATGGAATCCGGACGACGTGAAGTGCGAACTCTACAATCTAAATGAGGATTTTTCGCAGGCTGATGACGTCGCCGACAAATACCCGGACAAGGTGCGGGAGTTGACAGCACTGTTTTGGTCCGAGGCGGAAAAATACCAGGTCTTGCCATTGTTGGCCGAGCTTGCGGGTTTTTATGGTTTCCCGTGGCCCACAACGAAGGAGACCAAGTTTACCTACTACCCCGGCACGGAAAACATCACTGCCGGTATGATTCCTCCGATTTATAATCGCTCGTTCAGCATTAGTGCCGACCTCTATAATCCTGGCCGTGACATGCTGCTCCCTGGAGTCGCCGGCGTCATCGTCGCCGAGGCCAGTTTTCTCGGTGGCTTTTCTCTCTACGTAGAGGGTGATCGGCTACATTACACTTACAGTTTCCTCGGTCTGAAACTCGACACGCTCGACTCGCGCGACCGGTTGCCGAAAGGAAAGGTCAATGTGCGCTATGAATTCACGGCAGACAAACCGGGCGAATTCGCCACCGGCGGGACGGGCCGACTGTTTATAAATGGCAAACAAGAGGCCGAAGGCAGACTCGAACACACCGTGCCTCTGCGCTTCAGCCTTTACGCCGGAATGGACATCGGAACCGACAACGGCCTACCCGTAGTGCCGAAACTTTGGTACGCCAAAATCCTGCCGAAAGTATTCAGAGGGACGCTAGAAAAGGTCGAATTCGATCTCGGTCCGAATAAACCGACTGCTGAGGAGCAACAAAGACGGTATCTCGAACGTTTCGCCGAAGCGGTGCGCAACTGATTAAGGCGGAGAAGCAGCTCGATCGCGGCGACTCGGGCGCATTGTGCCGGCAAAGTCCGGATCGCGAAATCGAAAATAAATTCGAGATTGCAAGCGAGCTAGATTTTGAAACGATTACTTCGCCTGTTTTTCGACCAGGTAAGCGATTCTTGATAGCCGCCTTTCACTGGTAAGGCGATGCACAGTCGCAAAGAATTGTTGAAGGCCGGCGAAGCGTTCTTCACCTTCGATTTTTATCAAGGCATCTCTATGGCGTTGCCGCGACTCGTGCCAGCGTCCGGACACCAGAGCAGCATTTGCAGTTACATCTTCCTGCCTCAGCAAATGCAACCCTGCAGCCTCAATGAGCTGTTCGTTGATGCCGGGCGGCACGAATAGGAAAAGACCAATTGAACTTCTCATTGCCAATTCGTCATTGGTCACCGGCCCTGTAATTACTACTGGATCAGTGAAAACGGCACGCCGACCAGGGCGAAGGATGCGGCGCCATTCCTGAAACACTTTCAGGCGATCGGGAAAATGATTCATCGAATCGATGCAAAGGATCGCGTCGAACGAGTCATCAACGAAAGGCAACCGCGAATTCGCGTCTGCGACGGTAAACGTTACCCGATCGGCTTGATTCGAATTGGCCGCTCGTTGAGCAGCCGTAGCAACTCCTGTTTCATTTGCGTCGATTCCCGTAACCCGACAACCCAGGTTGATCGGCGAGATAGCATGCGGGTCCGCCTGAGCCGCTGGCAACCTCAAGAACGTGATGCTCACGTTGAAGATCTAACCAGGAAAGGAAACGATCATATTCCTCGACGGTATTCCAACTGTTCTGGCCGATGTCCTGACCGAATGTTTCTTCGCGGATCATTTCCAGGACTTGCCTGGTGAAGTGGCTGTAGGTGCTGTCGAACAGATCAACGCGTTTTGCCCTTTGGTGGGCCTTTCTAACAATACGATGTGACTTGATTTCCGGCGTGGCAAGAATGTGCGGACTGACCGTCCCACGTCACGTTTGAGATGAAGTGTTGCCGACAAGAATCGCGTGTGATTGGCTAGCTCCAGTTATGCCCAGAGAATTCAAACCAGTTCGGTTTTTTGTGATGATGGCAGTGGCAGCGTTTATCGTGTGTGGTGTGACGGCGTTTTACACGCATCGCGCCGCTCACGGCCGCACACCGGAGGAACGGCAGGCGTATTGGATCGGCGAGAAGGCGGGAGAGCAGGCGCCACGCGACGCAAAATTGCCGACGCCTGCGGCACTGAACATGATGGCCCAGAAATATTTCGAGCAGCAGGGATCGGGGAACCAATCGGATTGGAACCTGGCGTTCGAACACGGTTACGAGGACGGGTTCAACAAAACGCATCCGGGCCGTTAAAGGGAAGCCCAAACACCGAACATCCAACATCGAACATCGAACGTGAAGCTGTCGGCGAAGTTTCAGGAAGCGTTAGTTTACGCAACCAAGGCGCATGGTGATCAGATGCGGAAGAAAACGGGGATTCCGTACACCGCGCATATCCTTGGCGTTACGGCTATCGCGCTGGAATACGGTGCGAATGAAACCGAAGCGATCGGCGCGCTTCTTCACGATGCGGTGGAAGATTGCGGCGGTGCGGAACGATTGCGCGATATCCGGGAAAAATTTGGCGATGACGTCGCCGGGGTCGTTGATGGTTGCACAGACACGTACGAGACGCCAAAGCCGCCGTGGCTGGAACGAAAACACGCTTACATAGAGCATCTCAAAGACACCGATTCTTCGACGCGGCTGGTGTCGGCGTCAGATAAGTTGCATAACACGCGCGCGATATTGGCTGAGCTTCGAAGACATGGTCCGGAGGTATTCGAGCGGTTCAGCGGAAAGACGGATGGCACGCTGTGGTATTACCGAACGCTTGTGACTGCGTTTCGTCGGCATGGCGATCATGCCGATCTCATCGATGAACTCGATCGGGTGGTGAGTGAGATCGAGAAGCTCGTACGAGAACACTGAAAACTATTGGCCACCGATTAACACTGATTTGCATTGATTGGTTGCAGCAAAAGGGCTCCAAACGGCGGGAGTCCGCGGACCGTATGTTCAGTGAAGTGAATGCTTGCTGTAGTTTGCTGTAACCGTCGCCCTGCGGGCGACGTGTGGTTGCACGCATGCTAAATATGGCCAGCGCTTCCCAAAGGGAAGCGGCTACAGCGTGACGGCGTCTGAGACAGACGCCCTACAGAGACTGTATCACCGCAGGCTTGTAATCCTTTTCCGATCTGTCTTCATCTGTGGCTAAAGAGTGAAAGCACGAACGGTACTTAAATGGGCGATCGGCGCTGTCGCGCTTGTGGTTCTCATAGCGGTGTGCGGTGTGGTGTGGTTGTTCATCGCTTTTTACACGGATATGGAAAAGGGCGAGAAACATCGCCGCCAATTCCAGGCGTTGCTGGACTCGGGAAAATGGGACTTTGGCGATCAACCGGCGCTGTTGGCTGTGGCTCAGGGCATCGTAAAGAACGATCCGGACGCGATCCGTGCGGCGGCAAAGGGCGTCCCGGATTTGCAGGCGCCTGGGCGGGACGGCGCGACGCTGCTCAACTTCGCTGTGATGCAATCGTGGCGGCGCCCGGAATCAGTCGAGGCGGTTAGAACTTTGCTTTCGCTCGGCTCCGACCCGAATTACACCAATGGTCACAGGGACTCATTCGCGATGGCCAACGCGGTGCATGCGTCGGCGCCGGTTCTCCGCGCAATGCTGGAGGCGGGCGGAAACCCTAACACGCGCGACGAGTTTGGCCGGCCCATAATTCTCATGAACTGGTATTTGGGTTACTACCAAAATCAGGCGAGATCGCGACTCGAGCTGCTCCTTGATCACGGCGCTGACGTCAATTCCGCGATGCCCAAAGACAGATCGGACTCAGCCGGTTATCCGTTACTTCTTTATCGAACGGCAATGGGCCTCGACGATAATCTCGCCTACGCAGACGCGCTGCTCTTGCTCGAGCGCGGGGCCGACCCGAATCGGCCCGGAACTGACGGAATGACGTTCGGGAATATGTTGATGGCTCACCAGGCGCATTTCCGGCAAACGCTCAAGCCGCCGCCTGCAGAATTCGCGGCGCTTTGGGACTGGGCCGAGAAACGCGGGATCGTTCAGCAAATCCACTAGGTCAAAATCGCCATTATGAACGGCAAACCACAAAAACGATTTCCATGGATCTGGTACTTGCTGGCGCTTTTCGTGATCTTTGCGTTCGCGTTTGCGCCGATAGGATCAGTGATGTTGTGCGGCGCTGTTGCGAACGCGTACGGATGCAAAGTGGACGAAGGTTCGGTCCATCCGTGCATCATTAACGGGCAGGATTATGGCCACTTCCTCTATTCGCTCGGCGTCTTGGGTTGGTTGATGCTTGTCACTCTTCCATGCGGCCTGTTCACTTTTGTTGGTTGGCTGATCGTTCTGATCCTTCATCGGGCCGCCTGGCAAAAGCGAGTCTCTGCCGGAATTCCTCCTCCCATTCCCCCGCCTGCTGCGATAGCATGAGTGTGTCTTTTATGAGAAGTCACGTCGTTCAACTTCTTGCGTTAATCGTTCTCGGGTGCATCCCGCTCGATGCACACGGCGCTTCTGCGACAGCGGAAGATCGGCGGTCACAGACCGCCGCTACAGGTGGAAAACCCGCGTTCGTTTTCGGGGGCGTCGATTATTTCCACCGTTGGTCACAGAATGATCAGCATGAATTCACGCCTGAAGGTCAACAGGACCTCGAGAAATGGTCGGACTTGATCACGATGAACGTTTATCCGAGCGCTCATGATGGGGACGCGCTGGCAGCGAAAGCAAACGCGGTCCTGGAAAATTACAAAAGCCATGGAGCCAGGGTGCTCAGGACGAATTCTGTTCCCCGGACACCGGATCGCCCGGCGGAGCATTTCATCGCGGTGGTCTTTGGCCGGCCAAACTTCATCGAGGTGGCGTTTGCTCGTTTCAAATTAGTGGATGGCGTCGGATGCTCGATTGTCTATTCGCATCGCATTTACGGTGCGAAAGTGGGCGACCAAATGAGTGCCTGGCTAAATCAAAACGGTCCGAAAATGGAAAAGATGCTGATGGATTGGAACAACAGTCCGTCACCCGCTTCACTCCGTGATTTGCCGCGCAAATAGGTTTATGTCGACGGGTGCGCCACGTTCAGCTTGTAAAAGCGTCTCAGAAATACTGTTGTAGCCACCGGCCTGTGGCCGGTCACCTATTGCGCTGCACATCGCACGCACCGGACGGCCCACAGGGCCGTGGCTACAGTGTGACTCCTTCGAATCTTGAGCAGCCGAGGAGTTGAGCGAAGCTTCGCGGCGAATGAAGGATCTCACTCAGGGCTCAGTCACAAAGCATTTGCTGCATATGTCCGCGTTTTTGGCGGCGAGCATGCTGGTGCAGACCCTTTATTTGTTGGCTGATCTTTACTGGGTTGGACGCCTCGGGAAAGAAGCGATTGCCGCGGTAGGTGTGGCCGGCAATCTCACCATGATTGTGCTGGCACTCACACAAATGCTAGGCGTGGGAACAACCACGTTGATCGCGCAGGCGGCCGGAAGAAAGGATCAGCCGCGAGCCGAGCTGGTCTTCAATCAGTCTTTTGTCATGTCGATCGTAATCGCAATTGCGCTGGGTGTCGTCGGCTTCATTCTGCGCCCTGCGTATTGTGATTGGCTAAGCGCGGATGCATCTACGGCGACTTTGGCAAAGGCCTACTTGCTTTGGTTTCTTCCCGGGCTCTTACTTCAGTTCCCTCTCGTGGCATTGGGTTCGGCGCTGCGCGCCACCGGGATCATCAAGCCGGCCGTGGGGTTCCAGGTGCTCAGTGTGTTTCTCAACATCGTGCTCGCTCCTTTGCTGATTTTTGGAATCGGTCCGTGGCCAAAGCTCGGTGTGACCGGTGCGGCACTCGCCACCTTCATTTCGATTCTGATTGCTGATGTGCTGATGCTAATTTATTTCGAAAAGAAATATCATTACGTGCGGTTCCGATTCCCGCTGTTTCACCCGCAAACAAAGATTTGGGGAGGCATGCTGCGGATCGGCGTGCCCGCCGGCGCGGAGTTCTTGCTGCTTTTTGTTTACATCGTGCTCGTTTACGCGATCATCCGCGGCTTCGGACCGGAGGCTCAGGCTGGTTTCGGAATTGGCGCGCGCGTGATGCAGGCGCTCTTTTTACCGGTAGTGGCACTCAGCTTTGCAGTTTCGCCAGTCGTCGGTCAAAACTTTGGCGGCCGCCGCGCCGATCGAGTCCGGCATTCGGTCTATTCGGCGATAGGCATCGCATCGCTAATGATGCTGATGCTCACGTTGATTACGTATCTTGCACCCGCGACACTGATCCGCATTTTCTCGCGCGACCCGCGAGTGATTGCCTTTGGCAGCGAATACCTGCGTATCGTCTCATTGAATTTTATCTCGGCGGGAATTGTTTTCACGACTTCCAGCGTGTTCCAGGGAATCGGCAACACGCTGCCGCCGCTGTTTAGCTCGTTAACACGGCTGGTGCTGTTTGCCGTACCTGCGGTGCTCATCTCGCGGACGCCAGGCTTTGAAATCCGACAGGTCTGGTATTTGTCCGTCGGGTCTATCGTTCTTCAGATGTGCTTTAATCTCTTGCTGCTCCGGCACGAATTACGGAAACGACTTCGATTCGCCGAACCGGAAAATTTTATTCCTGCGAGCGCGACCGCATCTTAGTGGACCCAAGGTGGGAGTGCGCATTCACCGCTCGCCGTACACGGCTTTTCCCCCGAAGATCGTGGTCTTCACTTTCACGTTGCGAATGGCTTCCGGTTTCATGTCAAAGATGTTGTCGCTAAGGATGACCATGTCGGCGAGTTTGCCGGGCGAAATCGAGCCTTTCTCGCGCTCCTGAAATTCGGCGAATGCCGCGCCGATGGTGTAAGCTTCGATCGCTTCCGGCAGCGTGATTTTTTCCTCCGGAATCCAGCCACCGGGATTTTTCCCGTCCAGCGTGGCGCGTGTGACGGCGGCGTAAAGTCCCAGCATCGGATCGAGCGGCGCAACCGGCCAGTCGGTTCCGAATGCGAGCGTGACGCCGTGATCAAGAAAGCTGCGCCACGCGTAGCTGTAACGCGCGCGATCGTGACCGAGGCGCGCTTCGGCCCAGCGGCCGTCGTCAATGGCGTGATAAGGCTGCATCGAAGCAATCACATGGAGCTTCGCGAAACGCTCGAAATCTTTTTGCGCCATGTGCTGCGCGTGCTCGATGGCGAAACGCTGGTAATGATAGCCGTGCTCCTTTTCGATATCGGCGAAAATGTCGAGCATCATGGAGATCGCGCGGTCGCCGATGGCATGAACACGCAATTGTAATCCAGCGCCGTCCGCCTCCATTAATCGTTCGCGCATAGCGCTGGGAGGATGCATCTCGTCGCTCAACAGACCGCGATTGCCCGGATCATCGGCAAACGGTTCAAACATGTAAGCGGTCCGCGAGCCTAACGAGCCGTCGGCATAGCCTTTGACGGCGCCGAGTCGCAGAGAACTCGAGCCCCAAGCGTGACGAATGCCGACCTTAGCCTGGTCGCGCCAGTCGGTTTCCATCGGCGCCGCGTAGATGCGCGTTGTGAGTTCACCTTTTTCCGCGAGCTCGGAATAAGCAGCGACGTCGGCAAACTCGGGGTTCATGTGCTGCACGCTTGTTACGCCCAGCGACGCTGCATGTTTCAGCGCGCCGCGAGCAGCGCGGAGCCGTTGATCGTGCGACATCGGTGGAATCGCTTTGGAGATCAGCCCCTGCGCAGCGTCCTTGAAAACGCCCGTGGGATTTCCGTTTGCATCGCGTACGATTACGCCACCGGGCACGTCTGCAGTTTTGGCGTTCACGCTGGCCAACTTCATTGCCGCGGAATTGGCAAGCGCCTCGTGACCGTCGTAGCGCTCGAGGAAAATTGGCGTGTCACGGGTGACTGGGTCGACCAGCTCTTTCGTCGGAAGCTCCGGCTTAGCCCATTTGGTTTCATCCCAGCGTCCACCGAGAATCCATTCACCTTTCGGCGTCCTGGCCACTTGCGCCGCGATGCGTTTCACGAATTCCTCGGGGGTTGGGGCATCGACGAGGTTGACCTGCTCAAGTTGCGCTCCGCCCTGTATGAAATGCACGTGCGCGTCATTAAATCCGGGCAGCAACGAATTGCCTTCAGCATCGATCACTTTCGTTTGCGGCCCGCGCCACAATTCGATCTCCGCATGCGAGCCGACGGCAACGATGCGGTCACTGATCACAGCTACTGCTTCGGCTTTTGGACGCTGTTTATCCACGGTGTAAACGGCAGCGTTGGTCACGATCAATGTTGCCGAAGGTTTCGGCTGCGCTTTCGCGTCCAGAGCGGCCATAATTATCAAGAAGCAAAGTGCGAATTTACATTTCATAATCGTGTGATGAATCCCGTAACATTTTACTTGGGCTCAAATTTGATCAGCTAAGAAAAGGAGCAGCCTCCATTCCAGTGCTAGAATCGTAAACACACAATGAGTGGCAAGATCATTACGCGGGAATTCTCCACCGAAGATTATGATGCCGCGCTGCAGCTCTGGCGACGGGTGGAGGGTCTGGAGATTGCCGAGGGCGACGACGGAGAAAGCGTTGCCCAATTTCTCGTGCGGAACCCGGGGTTAAGCAGAGTGGCCCTTGACGGATCGGCGGTTGTTGGCGTCGTGCTGTGCGGACACGACGGCCGCCGCGGACACATTTATCATTTGGCCGTTGATCCGGCGTATCGCGGATGCGGGCTCGGCAAGCGTCTCGTGGATGAATGTTTGGAACGGTTACGAGCGACCGGCGTGGTGCGCGTCATAATCCTGGTAGCCGACAACAACTTTGGCGGCGTTGAATTCTGGAAGCGTGCGGGGTGGGAGGACATCCCCGGAGCGGTGCCTATGGGAATTGATGTTTAACACGTGACGCGGCCCGGTCCAACCGCGAGCAATCTGATTGAGAATAGCTGAAAACTTGACGGCTTAAAGCCGTCAAGTTGGCAACGCACTGCTGAAAGTTGAAAGTGCAGAAATCATAAAATCAACTGGTGAAGGTTCGTGGCAAACATTTCCGGACGATCTGGCTTAGGCCGGATGAGCAACGCGTGGTCCAGCTGATCGATCAGCGCTTCCTGCCGCACGATTTTGTTATCGAAGAAATTCGTACGGTCGAGCAGATGGCGATCGCCATTCGCGAAATGCATGTGCGTGGTGCGGGTTTGATCGGCGCCAGCGCAGGATATGGGATGTATTTGGCGGCAATCGAAGCCGGGATGCATGATGCATTTGACGAGCACATGGGTCGCGCGGCAGCTCAGCTCAAAGCAACACGACCGACAGCGGTCAATCTTACCTGGGCGATTGAGCGCCAATTACAGAATATCGCCAGTTGCAAGACCGCAGAGGAAAAGATCGCCCTGGCGCTCCGCACAGCCGAGCTTATTGCCGATGAAGATGCCGAGTATTGCCGGATCATAGGGCGGCACGGCTCGAAGCTTATTCGCGAGATCGCGCACAGGAAGACCGGACCGGTCAATGTGCTTACTCACTGCAACGCGGGATGGCTGGCGTTTGTTGATTATGGCTCGGCGACTGCGCCTATTTACGACGCGCACGACAACGGACTGCCGCTGCACGTGTGGGCGACGGAGACCAGACCCAGAAGCCAGGGCTCGAAACTCACTGCATGGGAACTGGGCCAGCACGGCGTACCGCACACGGTGATCGCCGACAGCGCCGCAGGCCATTTGATGCAACGCGGCGAAGTCGATCTGGTCATCGTGGGGAGCGATCGCACCACGTGCACGGGAGATGTTGCGAACAAGATTGGCACGTATCTCGAGGCTTTGGCGGCGAAGGCCAACAACATTCCCTTCTACGTTGCGCTACCTTCGTCCTCGATCGACTGGAAAATGCGGGACGGATTGAAGGAAATTCCGATCGAACAACGCAGCGCGGAAGAAGTAAAACGCGCCGACGGCTGGTTTAATGGACAGCAAGTCGCAGTGCAGATTTCGCCGGATAAAAGTCCCGCTGCAAACTACGGGTTTGATGTTACACCGAGGCATCTGGTGACCGGATTGATTACCGAGCGCGGGGTATGCGAAGCCAGCGAGAAAAGCATTTGCTCGCTTTTTCCCGAGCACGCGCCATGAGCCAGTACGTAAAGTTCACATCCGAGCGCGCACGCGCGGAGATCGCGCCATTCGAGCAGCTTGCGGAATTAAACGAATGCAGACAGAAACTTCGTGAGCTGCATATGATTGGCGTGGACTCAAATGGGATCGGCTTCGGTAACCTGAGTGTCCGGGATGACGTCACCAACAAATTTTACGTCACCGGTTCGGCGACTGGCGGTCTCCCCAAGTTGGCGCTCGCGGATTGCGTGCGAGTCGTGGCGTACGATTTCGAAAAGAACTGGGTCCGCTACGAAGGTTCTGCGATCCCTTCGTCTGAATCGTTGACGCACGCCGCGATTTACGAATGCGATCCTACGACGTCCGCGGTGATTCATTGTCACCATTCAGATTTGTGGGCGACGCTGCTGGATCGCGCCCCGACGAGTTCCAAAGCCGTTGCTTACGGCACACCGGAAATGGCGTACGAAATCATGCGTCTGTTCAAGGTAAGCGACGTGCGAATCAGAAACATTTTGGTCATGGCCGGGCATGAAGGCGGCATTCTTGCTTTTGGTAAAAATTTCGAAGACGCATTCGACGTTGTCATGCGCCAACAAAGGACATCAGCTCCTTGCATTGAAAATGGTTTTCAGGAACGTATCCCTGCGCCTCATGACGGATGACCTTGCTGCAGCGAACCAAGAGCGCGGCGTCACTCGGCGCAGATTTCTTGGAATCAGTCTGATAAGTGGGGCCTCGCTTCTGGCGGGGAAATCCGATGTGCTCCTTGGAGCTAACACGTCAACATCATCAAACATGGCTACAAATCCGACATTTAACTTGGGCGGCGACTTCACCGTCAATCGGCTTGGTTTTGGCGCGATGCGCGTCACAGGGCAAGGCATTTGGGGTTGGCCAACCGATCGACCGAACGCGCTAAAGGTTCTCAAACGCGCAGTGGAATTGGGTGTGAACTTGATCGATACCGCCGACGCATATGGTCCGGATACAAGCGAACTGCTTATCGCCGAAGCGCTTTATCCTTATCCAAAGGGACTGGTTATTGCTACGAAAGGCGGACTCACTCGTCCGGGACCTGGACAATGGGTGCCGAACTGCCGACCTGAACACCTTAAGCAAGCGGTGGAAGGAAGTCTGAAACACCTGCGCCTGGAGCGGATCGATTTGTATCAATTACACACGGTCGATCCGAAAGTGCCCATTGAAGAGTCCGTCGCTGCGCTCAAGCAAATGCAGGATGCAGGAAAGATTCGGCACATTGGATTATCGAATGTGGATAAGGAAGAAATCGACCGCGCGCGCAAAATTGTTCCGATCGTCAGTGTGCAGAACCGTTACAATATTGAGGACCGCAAATCGGAAGACGTTCCTGGCGTATTGCGAAAAGGAAAAGCTTGGGTTTCTGCCGTGGTTTCCCATCGGAGGAGGCGGCGGTTTGAAACCGAAACACCCGTTGAATGCCGCGGCGAAGGCGCACGGCGTAAGTGTTTTTCAAGTGGCACTGGCCTGGCTTCTGGAGCGATCGCCAGTAATGCTGCCGATTCCCGGCACGTCGTCTCTGGCGCACTTGGAAGAAAACGTAGCTGCCGCCAAGCTCAAATTAACGCCGGAAGAATGGAAGGCGATTGACGCCTTGGCGGGTTAGCCGCTCTCAGGGCGTCTAAGTAACCTAGCTATAGTCACCTTAGCCCGTTGTGATCATTTGAGCGGATCTGGAACGAGCCGGTCCCGCAATGTGATGCCGCGCTTTTCCAATTCTTCGCGTAATCGCGGTGAGACTTGTCCGGACAGAGCTACGAGAATGTTTTTATTTTCGCCCGATTGCGCAGCGAGCTTTTGTACATCGCTGGTGAACTGCGCAGCGCCTGCTGTCCACGCGGCGTAATCCCACTGTAATGCGACAATTACTGTTCCGTCTTTGGCGATGCAGATCGGAAAGTCCCCGAGCATGACGATACGAGCGATCGGAGTCTTTTCGTTGATCTGATTCATCAAAGCGGCAGTAGCAACGCAGAAGAGAGCGTCTGCATCGGTGGAGCTTCTTTGCGCAGCCACTTTCACAAATGCGCCGCGATTTGTTACGCCTTTTAGCGCCTTCAGATTGACCGCAAGAGTGGTTGTCTGCGTCGGCGTAAATGCGCCGCCGTGAAGGATTCGTTCGATATCAGCGCCACTCGCGCCCATGGCGCGGAATGTCGCGCGATTGATTTGCTCGAGCTCTGACGGCGATTTTTCACGCAGCAGTTGGTCGACCGTGCTGTTAAGATTGGTCACGGTGAGCGCTGCTCCTATTGGGCCGCTTATTGGAAAAGTAGCGACGCTAAACGTGAATCCACCGGCCCACGAAGCCCAGGCGACATCGTCCAGCTCCTTTTGCAGCACGGTGTTGGTGCTGTACGGGTCGATCCCCATCTGGAGCGCGATCTTTCGCTTCTTATCCGAGTAACCGATGACGTCCTTCATCCTGTTCCCCTCGCCCTCGTCCCTGCCGCGGCCTTTCCCGACATTCTCGACCGTCTCCTTTGCCCGCCCCATGAATTTCATGATTCCCTTTGGAACGTTGGAAATCGCCTGCGCCGGATCCCTGGCAATGTTCCGGGCGGAGTTAAGCGGACTTTTTGCAGCGGCCACTAGTGATTTCTTAAATTCGTCCGTCTTCGAAACCTCCCGCAGCTGCGCGATTGCTTCGATCTCCTTCAGCCGTTGAAGCAGCATTTGGTTTCCGTCCGCTTCAAAAAGACCAAAGTCTGAATCGATCGTGAACTGATTCATGCCGGATGCTGTCGGGACCGGATCACGCACCACATAATGCGGTCCCTTGAGTAATTCCGGTTTGAGGATCTCGCTCGCCTTGAGCTCCGGCAGCTCTTCAAATGCGACTTCAGCGCGACGGATTTCAAACGGTTCCGGCGTTTGCGCGAGACATTCAACAGTCGCTGCGAGCGTAAGCGTCAGAGAAAAAATGTATATTGGCTTTGTCATTAGTTTGGAATCGTTACTGGAGATTCGGATACTAAATCCTGGGCGATATGTGAAGATCGAAGATACGCGGTTCGTTTCGGGATTTGCTAGTTGCTCTGCGGCAAACCTTCGCGGATGACGCGCGAGAAATCCGGATCCTTGTCCGCGGCGCGGGCGCGACTATTAATCAGGCTACGCTGCTTGAGTTCAGTGAAAGGCAGCCCACCCGTGGCGATAGCATGATCCTGATAAAGCATTTCATCTGCCTTTCCATTAAGGAGTATGCGCCAATCCCATGGTGCACGTAGTTTAGCCGCGCGCTGGGTGCGAATACTTGTGGTGCAGTTGCTGGTAACGGCGTTATACCAACGCGGATTCTCGTGCAGGGCGTTGATGGTGCTTATGTATTCGCGAAATCTCTCCCGCGTTTGCGCTGGGGAAGCCAGCGTGTGGTAAAGATAAATATCCTCTCCCCGATAGTTAGTGCGCAAACGAATGCAATCGCGCTCCTCGGCCACAACGTAAATGAGCGTGTACTGCCGATAAAAACCTTCCAACGTGGAGTCCTTCTGTCCAATAGTCTTTCGCGTTTCGATAGAGAAACAGAGCGGAAGCGCGTCAGCGAACTCAAAGCTCACGATGGGATGTGCGATCCAGGGGGAACCCCAGTAATTAATAGCCACATCCATGCCAGTGATCTGCGAGAGCCGGACCGTGCGCGTTTCCCAGTGGGGCGTGAAATCGGTCTCGGTGCGGTAATCGCAATTCCGCACGTTGTGAATGGTGACCTCGTCGCCATTGATCTGCGCCCAGGCTGTCTGCGCAACATCCGGTTGCCAAAGGCGATCGTTGCTCGGCTTCAACGTCAGCCACCACGAAGCCACAACCACGAATGCCCCAAAGATGACCGCAAGCTTTAGCAGTTTCCCGCGAACAAGTACGACAGCAGCCAGCACAACCACTGCAAATACAATCGCTGCGAGCCCGCCTGCCTTTGGAAAATCAAAATAGAGCGCGCCAAATGCCCAGGCGACACACAGAACGGCTGCGGTCGAGGCCAGCGCATAGCACATGAACCGGAATAGTTTCATTGCTGCCAAGGCTCAACGTAACCAGCAGAATTGCGTGGTGTACTCCGAAACGACGTAGCCGGTCAGCCATGCGGCTAGCTACGGCTGTCAGTCGTTAGACTTATTGTCCTTGCGATTCGGAACCCTGCTCTGGTGAGTCATCCTCGACATCATCCTCAGTTACCTTCCAGGTCTTGTCGGGATTGTACCTGTCCATACTCTGGAACGTCTTCAACGTATCGGGTCCGAGGTCCTTCTCGTAAACGACTCCGTCGGGCCCAACAATAAATGTCATCACTCCGGTCACTCGATATTCAGCGGGCGCAGCGGCCAGCGCGAATCCGCCGATCATTGCCCCACCGACCATAAAGTCCATCTCTCCCATTGGCGCCGCGGGTCCTTGCCCCTTTAACACCTTGAAGTAGTAACCGTGATAAGGCGTGCCTCGCTCAGCCTTGTAGCCTTCCTGCAACGCTTTGGCGACTTCTTCTCCGACCGGACCTTCCCACGTTCCGTCCGGATTCTGCCATGCCAAACCATCGTGCTTCCCAGGCGTGCTGAGGACATGCTGAGCGTACTGATTCACTTTCGAATCATCGTGCTTGTCCATGGCATACTCGTGTTGGGCTTCGACGAAACCACGACAAATCTCGATTGCGTTCAGCTCGTTGGCGCCGACACGCCGATTTAATATTTCCTCACGACCTACTTTCGTATCAAAAAACCATTTCCCTTTTTGCTTCACGATCGGGATCGGCAACGGGAAATTATCATTACCGACTACCAGAATGGCTTGATTCCGATTTTGCTTGTCTATCTCGACGGACGTTTTTTCTTTTGCCTTGTTCGCAAAAGCGGTCGCCCGATTCTTGTCCATCACCGGATCTTCGGAACTGATAATATCCTCGCCGTCCGGGCCCAGAATTTCCTTCGCGGCGGCGACATCGAAATTCGCCGCGACCTCAATAAGGGCGTCGGCCGCCTGCTTCGGCGTGTCGAATTCCTTTTGCCCTGGTTGGGGTGTTTCTTGCGCGCCTGCTTGCTTTTTCTCCGCCGCTGCCACGGAGGCCGGCGCGAGAAAGGCTGTTACGAGGACCGCTGCGGCGAGCGCGATCATTTTCGATGAAATCACATTGTTTCGTTTTGTTTTCATAGTCTTTTCTCCCTTGGTCGTTCGGTTATCTCCTGCGTCCGCCGCCGCCCCGGCCACCACCGCCCCTGCCACCGCCACCGCCGCGGCTCATTCCGCCGCCGCCCATGCTGTGGCCGCCTCTGCTGCTGCTGGCTCGCGCATGGTTTCCACTACCGCCGCCGCCAAATCCTCCACCGCCGCGAGAAGCGGAACTAGGTCGTGACGATGCGCTGCGGTTACCGACTTGGTTCTTAGCGGTACCGCCGGCTGGGCGCGTGGATGGTTTGGCACCAGCTCCGCCGCCCGGGCGAGTTCCCGCAGCACCGCCACCGGGACGGCCAGCGCCACCCGCACCGCCGGGCTTTCCGACGCTACCCGCGCCGCCGGCACCACCGGGTCTTCCAACACCACCAGCGCCGCCCGGTCTTCCGGCACCACCAGCGCCGCCCGGTCTTCCGGCACCACCAACGCCACCTACACCGCCGGGCTTTCCGACACCACCAACGCCACCCGCACCACCGGGACGACCGGCGCTACCCGGACCGCGTCCGCCGAATTTATTGGCAGTATTTCGGTCGCCATAGGGGGCATTTCCGCGATGTTGCGGATTGTGCTGCCAATTACCTTGTCCCTGGCGGCTGACATTGCGGTTGAAATTGTTGTTCTTATTGTAATTATAATTGTTATTGATCTTAACGTTGCCACCGTTCCAATCGCAATTGCCCCAGTGGCCACCCCAAGCGCCCCAAGCAGCGGCACCCACCGCAATTCCCGCTCCCCACATCAAAGCCGTCCCTGGCACGTAGCCCGGATAGGTGTAGGGATAATAAGGATACTGGGGCGGGGGCGGACCGTAAACGACCGTCGGGTCGTACGACGGGACATAGACAACATCGGGGTTCGCTTGCTCGATCTTGATCACCTGTTTGCCGCTGGGAACTGTCTCGGTCTCTACCACCTGCTGCGCGCTGGTTTTTAGGTTCCCAGTGCCCTGGGCCTTTGCTCGCATCCGCTGGACTGCGTCCATCGCGTCAGATTGTTGCGCCAGGAATGCGTTTCCCAAGTCCGTCGTCCATTGGACATTGCCGGCCATACGCTGCACCACGTCTGGAAACTCTACCAATCCTTGAACGCTTGGGTCCCACGGCTGCTTTGCCACGGCGTCCGCCAGCGCTTTGCCTTTTAAATTCTTGTTCCGGTCCATCCACTGCTGCAATTGGATGATCTCGAGTGGATAAGTGGAAGCAGCCAGCGTCTGCGCCAGGAGCGGATCTGAATAAAGGGCGATCGGCGCGACCAGCGAATCCAATTCGTCGCTCGCAAGCTTCGGGGTCTGCTCCGTTGTGTTCATAACCTGGGATTCAGCCGGCTGCGGCGGTGACGTTTGCCCAACGGCGGAGTTTGCGATCGGAAACGACGCGACGCATGCGACGGCGATTACGCGACGGAATAATTTGCAGCTTGTTGATTTCATAAGTTTTTGCTGTTCAACCCTTGCCTCCACGTATAGATGAAGTCTTACTGGCGAGCAATATGAGACTTTCGTCCAATGGAAACGGTCAGAGAGAAACATTATTTTGCCGCAAACAAGTAAACGGAGACAACTATGAATCACATTAAGAAAATCGGAATTCTGCTTCTTGTCGTCGGAGGGATGACAGGATTCACGCAGGCGGCTACTCAACACTCTGGACCAGACGCAACTTTGCGGCTGAGCGGGGGTTCATTCGCCCTTGGAATCGGTTTCAGGTGGGGGTCAGGGACGCTCACCTACAAGGGCAAAAACTATCCGGTCAAGGTGAACGGACTATCGATAGGCAAAGTCGGCATGACAGGCGTTTCCGCGTATGGCGAGGTTTTCAACCTAAAGCATCTTCAAGATTTCAACGGTCATTATAATGTCGGTGCCGAGGGCACCCGCGGTGTGACTATTGTCAAAGGGAAGGCTGGCACCCTCATGTCAAATCAGGCTGGTGTGATAGTCCGCCTTGCCGCCACACAAACAGGCCTTGATGTCAACGCCACTGGTGGCGGCGTTGACATGCAAATCCAGAGATAACGGGGTTGCCTGATAAATAAATCTGAGTGCGCCGCCGACGGCCCCCTCAGCAATCGCTCGAATGGCCGAGCTTTCCTCACCCGCCGCCGTAATTGAGATCGCAACGGCAGCCCCACGGGTGCGGGAATGTCCGTCGCCCTGGGTGCGTGGACCGCTCTGGGACGGGTTTTGGATACTCAGCGCGCTCTGGCTGGCGCCGATCGTGCTGTGGTTGGCCCATGGGTATTCTAATCCGGAGTCGAGTCCACTCGATCTGCTTTACTTCGGTCTGACTGCCCTGTTTTGGATTGGGCATCGCTTGTCGAGTACCTATCTCGCGTACTGCACCGAAGCGTACCGGCCTCTTCTGCGCGACCAGCCAATCCGGTTCGTCGTCCTTCCGCTTCTCGTTACGGCAGGATGTTTTGCACTTTTTCTCCCGGCAGATTCGGCGTTGCCATGGTCGCGTGAGGAGCGACTGATTGCATTGGCGATCGTCGATTACGCCTGTGTCACGTACCATTTCGCCGCGCAACATTTCGGTGCACTTTCGCTCTACCGTTCGCGAGCAGAGCGCGGTTCATGCCTCCAAACCAGGCGTTTGGATCGTTTGTTCGCACTGACCGTAGGCGGCGGACTTGTTTTCATCGCCGACATTCTCGCTGGAGCGGTCGCCTACCAAGACCAGTGGGTCGATCGCTGGTCGTTTCTGACCTCGATCGTCTCGGCGCAGGAGGGAATCCGCGTCGGGGCAACGTTGGCGCTGTTCATTGCGACAGCAATAATGCTTTGCGTGGAACTGCGCACCCCACGGTGGTCGTTGCCACGCGTGTTGTACATTGTTGGGATTGCGATGATGGTGGGCCTTGCTCTTCGTCCTCGCAGTTTGTTTCTCTTCCTTGTAATCTGGACATCGCAGCACTGGATACTTGCTACCGGCCTGGCTTCGCAAACACCCTGTGCAGAACCGACTCCAACGAGCGGCGCTGTGCGGCGGTTTCTGCACACGTTGAATATCCGGCCATGGGCGGTTCTGCTCTTCCTGATATTGTTGTCGATAACGTTACTGCCTGTCTTCGAGGTGGAGGCAAACCGCGAGACAGGCACATACTACGGCGACCGGATTTTCGGAGCGTTTGCGATGCAACTGCGGACATCGACCTGGGTTCCTGCGCTGGTGGCGTTGGGCTTCGCCACGGGATTCATCCATTACTTGCTTGATCGAAGTGTTTATCGAATGTCGGACCCCCGGGTGCGCGTGGCAGCTTCTAACCTGATTGGGAATGCGAGCAGAGTCTAGTCAGCAGATTAGGATCAGTTGGCGGCGAAATATGTGGAGTCCGGGATTGGATTTCGGACCACTGGCTCATCCGTCACAATGACGGTTGTGCCTGGTTTCAGTTCATCGGCGAGCTTTTGGGCAAACTCTGTGTTGAAACGAATTCTAGAAGCGATCTGCTCGGCTTCAACGGGCTTACCTTCGCTATCCACACGCATCCATCTGCCGGCCTCGCGTCCGGGTGCGAGCTGACTTGGCTTGCCGGTGCTGCCTTCAAGTAATGTGAACACGTGGCTACCGAGATCGCTTCCGGTGAGGCCACGACCAACAATCTCAACTGCGGCGCGTCCGATGGGGTTACCATTCCGATAAACATAGAGCGCTTGATCGGCCGAACTCACAACAATCGTGATCGGTCCCACAGGACTTCGCTCGGGCTTCCAGTCGTACTCATCCTTTTCCAGCCGGCGGACCATTTCCGGTGTGAAATCTTTTGGCGCAAGCAGCAAACCAGGATTTGAGGCAAGATGCGGCGTTGGCGTTTTGCCGTCACCGATGACGACGGTGCCGCCCCTGGCCGTTGCCTTGAAGAGCAATTCCGAGAAATCATAAGGCAAGCGGATACAGCCGTGGCTGGCCGGATGACCTGGCAAGTGACCGGAGTGCATGGCGATGCCGCTCCAGGTAAGCCGCTGCATGTACGGCATTGGCGCATTGTTATACTTTTTAGAATGGTGCGTCTGTTTCTTTTCCAGAATGCTGAATATGCCTCCGGGTGTGGAATGGCCTTTAGTGCCTGTGCTCACGGTCGAGCGGCCAATCAGAATGCCGTTGCGATACACATGCATGGTCTGCTGCGGAATACTCACAAGCACGACCACAGGCCCGCTGGGAGAGAGTTGCGGCTTCCACCAGGTACTCGCCGGGCTTGAGCTGCCCGGTTGCTTTGCCCGTGGGTGTGCCCTTGGTGTGAAAGGACGGCTTTTCCATCGCTTGAGAAGCGGTGAGAAGGCCGGCAGAGATCGCGAGAATGGTTAGAAACTTCATGACGTAATTACGAAGTGGACGGTCATTACATCAGAAAGGGTTTCATTCAAGGCATAACGTTGTCGCTCGAAAGCAGAGGAGGGAATCGAAGCGCGCCTATCCTGTGATCGTCACATCTGGGATGGTCAAAAGGTGAATGTGTAATTGAGAATCGCGCGAAGATCGTCAGTCGCCGGTTGGTTGCTTGGTGAGTTGCGCGCGTAACGCAGACGCAGCCAAAGATTTTTCAACAGTCCGTGGTCAATCCGATAGTCAATCGTGCCGTCGATCTCGTCTTCGTGTTGGTTCGCTGGAAGTTCGCCATGCGCGTAGTTGGCGAAAGCCTTAACACCGGTAAGGCCGATGCGAGCGAAGTTGTAGCTCAGCCCAACACGCCAGGAGTTTTCGCCGGCTCCATCAAAATCAGAGATCATGAGCGAATTGAATGCCGGTACCCCGCCGAATGGCTTCAGAATTTTTGAGCCGTCGGCAGTGCTTGTAAAAGCCACGCTGAGCACGGCACTGCGATAACTTGCGATTAAAGTCGCGCCATAGAGCTGGGTAGCAAAGCTACCGAGCAAATCGTCACCGACACTCTGCTGGTCAATAAATTGCAACTCGCCGCGCAATTGAAAGTCGTCCGCCAGTTGCCACGTCTTGCTGGCTTCCACATACGCAATGTTCAGTAGATCCCAGGTCAATTCATTGACTGCTCCAATGTAAGTGGCGCCTTTGGCGCCAATCAGGAAGCCCACTACGCTCGTGCCGCGATCCACTCCGGGGACGCCGGCGACTTCCGACATTGGACGGAATTCTGCGCTGGTCCTGCTCTTCTCGCGTGTCACATACGCGAAGCCCAATCGGAAGATATCCGACGGCTTTATGTCGAGACGATACGCCTCAAACGTATTTGGAATCATCCGGCTATCGTCGCCATTGATGAATGGCAATTCCATCTCCTGACGAAACAACGTGGCGGTCGCAGGACCCGCGTGCAGTTTTCCCCAGGCTTGACCAAGTACGGAAAGCCCGTCGCCATCAGGTCGCAGGAGACCGGTGCCGCCAGGATCGCGCCCCGTCGCGAGCGGCTGAGTTGTATAGCCGCCGATACCAAGCTGGAGAGTGTCGCGCCACCAGCCACTCGTTAGGAACAGCGCGCCACCTCCGGCAAAAGCTTCCCGCACGCCATTGGCATCGTCCAAGTAGCGATAGTAGAACCGCGGCTCGAGACTAACGACGGAATCACGCAGAAACGGCTCGGTGCTGCGTTGGTCCAACCGCCAGCCGGCAGGTTGCAAGAACGGTTCTTCAATTGGCGATACTTGTTCGCTCGCGGTGTCTGCGGGCTCGCGACTCGCTGCGAGATATTCCGGCGGACTAGCTCTTACGATGTCCCGTAAAAGTACCAGGAGAACGATTAATGCGACGCGGCCTGTCGCGAGATTAGTCTGCCTCTGGCGTAGCATCGCGCGAACAAGTGTTACCTGCCCCTGCACACAGAACCAAAGCAAGACTTTTGGCGAAGGGAAAAAAAGACGCATGCTCAACGATCCGATCCTTATCGCAGAATGGCGCCAATTAGAGCTAGGATTTCCGAGCAAGCTGTTTAGTCCTGACAAATTTTCTCCTACCAAATATTAAGGGTTTTTGTGATCGCGATTGTGATGGTATAGCCTTTCGAAAGCGATTGACAACGAGGCTATGAGCTGGGTCACCGTCATTTGGTCCGTGGGCGGCGGGGCATGCCTGACGCTGGCGTTCCTCCAAGTCATCGTCTGGTGGAAGGACCGAACGGCGCGAGCCAACCTTGTTTTTTCCGTGCTGGCGATTGCCGTGGCGACCTTTGCCGCACTGGAGTTGGCGTCGATGCGGGCCGAAACTCACGAGCAATTCGGTACGGTGGTGCGTTGGATGCACGTTTCTGCGTGGGTGATGATCGCGTGCACAGTCGCGTTCGTGCGCCTTTACCTAAAGGCCGGCCGAAAATGGCTCGCGTGGGCGGTTGTCGGCGTGCGAACGGTGTCGCTGATTCTTAATTTCGTTTTGTCGCCGAATATCAATTATCGGCAGATCACTGCGCTGCGGCACATCTCATTCCTCGGAGAATCCGTCTCGGTTGCAGAGGGTGTGCCGAATCCCTGGATGCTGATTGCTCAGCTTAGCCTGCTGTTGTTCGTGATTTTCGTGACGGATGCCATGATCACTGTATGGCGCCGGGGCGACTGGCGGCGGGCTCTCACAGTGGGTGGCAGCATTCTTTTGTTCGTGGTCATGTCGACCGTGCAAGCCGTGGCAGTAACCTGGGGGATCATCTCCATGCCAATGACTGTGAGCTTGTTCTATCTAATCTTGGTCGCCGCGATGGCTTATGAGCTGAGCCACGACCTGGCTCGCGCCGCGGCGCTCGCGCGGCAGTTGCAAGAGAGCGAGGCCGGCCTGCGCCAATTCGAAGAACGCGTCGCGCTTGCCGCCGAAGCGGCGCAGCTCGGAGTCTGGGAGTTCGACATGACTACCCAACGAATCTGGGTTTCTGACAAAGTTCGTCAGCTGTTTCAATTCCCACCAACGGGTGACATCACGTACGCTGAATTCCAGAAGCATGTGCATCCGGATGATCGTGGGACGCGCGATCAGATTATGCGGCGAGCATTACGGACTCAAAGCGGCTACGAAACTGAATACCGGATTCTACTTCCCGACGGCAATCTCCGCTGGATTGGGGGACGCGCGCGTTGCCTCCCCGAAGGAGACGGCAAGTCAATGCGGCTTGTGGGTGTATCAATGGATATCACGGAACGGAAGCAGGCCCAGGAACTCTTTCAGTTGGCAACCGAGGCTTCGCCCAGCGGGACAGTGCTGGTGGACAACCAGGGCCGGATCGTACTGGTGAATTCGCATGTCGAAAAACTGTTTGGCTACGCGCGTGACGAACTCATTGGCGAAGCCGTTGATATTTTGGTACCCGAGCGCTTCGCACGCGCGCATGCTACTGATCGCACCAACTTCTTCGAAGTGCCGGAAACGCGGGCGATGGGCGCAGGCCGGGAACTGTTCGCTCGTCGCAAAGATGGTAGTGAATTTCCAGTGGAAATTGGGTTAAGCCCGATTCAGACGCGACACGGGCTTCTGGTTCTGGCGAATGTTGTGGATATCTCAGCGCGCAAAGCGGCGGAAGAGGACGCCCGGCGCAGTCGGGAGCAGGTCGAACTTCTCAGCCGGGTCAGCTTGCTTGGCGAGATGGCCGCCTCGCTCGCACACGAATTAAACCAACCGCTGTCGGCGATCGTGAACAATGCCACCGCTGCAATGCAATATCTCGAACAGGGCAGGCTCGATCCGGGACGACTACGTGACATTCTTACAGACGTAGTGGGAGATGGATGTCGCGCACATGACATCATTCGCGATGTGCGGAGTGCGATCAAAAGGGGCAGCGCGATTCGCGCCCGGATAAATCTGAATGACGTGGTGAAAACCGTCGCGCACATGGTTCAGCCGGATGCCGCCGCACAATTCTGCCAAATGAAAATGTCTCTCGCGCCAGATTTGCCGGCCATTGAAGGCGATCCCACGCAGATCCAGCAGGTGCTGATTAATCTCGTGCGCAATGCGTTGGATGCGATGCGCGATACGCCGCCGCAGCCGCCGGATCGTGGATATTGCCACGAACTGCAACGGCGACGGAACGATCTGCGTCTCGGTGCGCGACTATGGCTCCGGAATCTCAGAGACAACGCGGGAGCGGCTTTTCGAGCAATTCTTTACTACGAAAGAGGAAGGTCTCGGAATGGGTCTTGCCATCGTGCGCTCCATCATCGAAGAACACGCCGGAACCATTGCCGCCGAAAATGCCGATGGCGGGGGAGCCCGTTTTTATTTTCATCTGCCAACCAGCGAGGGAACTCCAGAATGATGACTCCAACTGCGGTCGTGTTTGTAATCGACGACGATGAATCGATGCGAAAAAGTCTCGAGCGATTGTTAGACGCGGCCCACTACAAGACAGAACTCTTCAAGTCGGCTTCCGAGTTTCTCGCGCGTTCAGCTCATTCCGGACCTTCATGCGTGATTGTGGACGTGAAGATGCCTGGGCTGAACGGAATGGATCTGCAGAAAAACCTTATCGAACGCGGTAGCGAAGAGCAGCTCGTCTTTATCACTGGCCACGGCAACGTCCCGATGTGCGCCGAGGCAATGAAGGCCGGGGCTGTCGATTTTCTCCCAAAACCTTTTAGACCCAGGCAATTGTTGGAGAGCGTCGAACGCGCTCTCACTCGCTCCGCCGAACAGCGCCGCCACGCATCGGAGAAGAATCACGCGCGCTCGCTACTCGGTCGATTAACGCCGCGCGAGTATGAGGTGATGCAACTCGTAGCCACGGGACTTCTCAATAAGCAAATCGGCGGCGCGCTCGGAATGGCTGAAAAGACAGTCAAAACCCATCGTGCTCATATGATGCAGAAGCTAGGAATTACCTCGGTAGCCGAGCTCATGGGGGTCCTGCAAAAAGCTGAAGTGCCTCCGGTCGACAGACCCGGGACTAAGGTCGTATTGCGTTCCGTTGATGTAGCACGGTAACGTGGTGGCATGCCTCATGTAGCGCCTGCCCACGGTTCGGTTCTACTCCCGCATTTGGCAGGACCATGTAGCCATGCGGATGCGATTTTGAGTGCGATCAGGGAGATTCAAAATGGTCGCGCTTAACCGGGAAAACCTGGCTGTGTACCTGCTGGATGATGACGCCTCGGTTCTTAAATCCACGCGGCGGCTTCTCGATTCCGCCGGTTGGAAGGTGGAAGCCTTCACTGATCCGATTACATTTTTGAAGCAGGCTGCGGCGCACTTCCCTGACGTCGCGGTGATCGATATCCTTATGCCGGAGATGAACGGGCTGGAGGTGCAGACGCGACTGCAGCGCGTTTCGCCTTCGACACGAGTTGTTGTTCTCACCGCCAAAGATGATCCGTCAGTTCGTCGGAGGGCGATGAACGCAGGCGCTTCTGCTTTCTTCATCAAAGGGGTGAAGAGCGGCGAGTTTCTCACCGGAGTCGAGGCTGCGGCAGATTTCAGCGAGTAGCTTTAATTATATGTTGAATTTCCTACCGCCAAAGACCTACGACCAAAGTCCTATAGACGAAAATGGCACCGCCGTCGAATGATGGCTCGGATCAAACAACCCAAGAAATTAATTTGACAAGAGCAGCACTTATCAGTTATCACCATACCGCTATGAAAAAGTTATCTATTGCCTTAACCGCAGCCCTGATTGGATTCCTCGCCGCTCCGCTACAAGCCGGAACGGAGGTCTACAAGCAGGTCGCCCCGCCGCCGCCGCCACCAATGTATGGACTCGGCTTTTACGGTGCGATCGACATGGGGGCCAATGTCTATCAAAACCGCGGAGGAACCCGAACTTTTACGCAAGATAATCCGGATGTAATTGGCTTCGGAGACACTCTCGAAGTCAACCCGAAAAATGACGTTGGCTTTTTCGGCGGTATTAAACTCGGTTACGTCTTTGGCACTGGCGTAGTTCGTCCAACGATTGAAGGCGACTTCTTTTACAATGGCTTTCGCGGTGGCGCCAACTTCACGTTGAGGGAAGCGGATGGTGACGTAATAGCGCAGCGTAACGCGACCACTTGGATCAATACGGGCGCGTTCATGGCGAACTTCATCTTGCGATTCGCACCTGAGGGCGGAAGATTCCAGCCGTATGCCGGAGCCGGGGTCGGCATTTACTATGCCGAATCGGCGGGGGTCGAGGTCGTAGACCCCGTAACTGGTAGAGTCCCTGTCAACACTGGCGGGGGGAAAAGTCATGCGGACCTGGCGTGGCAGGTGGTCGCCGGCGCAGATTACTTTTTCAATCCCCAGTGGAGCGCGTTTATCGAATACCACTACCTCGACTATACAAGTACCCAGATCGACACGAACCAGAGTCGCGATCTGGGGCAACACTTGGTTGGCGCCGGTGTGCGGTTCTTTTTCCACTAGTCGCGAGCAATCTCTCCGATAGGTTAAGTGAATCGGCCTCCTCTGATCAGGAGGCCGATTTTTTTTGACTCACGTATCATTCAGCGCGGCATTGCCATGGCACCAAAGTCCTATAGACGCGTCGCAGCAGGCACAGCAAAATCTCAAAACAGAAAAATCGGATTAAGACCAATGAAACCAATAAAACACATTCCTATTAGCTTGATGCTCGCCGCCGCGACTAATGAACAGAAATTTTTCTCGAATCTGGACGTCGCGACCATAAAATCGGCTCGATGAAAATCAGGTTGTTTTTGTTTGCAGGCGCAGCGGTTGCCGCCATCGGCTCTGTAGCCGCCGGCACCCTGGAGCTGCAGCCGAAAGAATCCGCTCCGCCAACAATCACCCAGAGCGAACCATGGCAGTTTACGATCGCATCGCCTGGTTGGTTGGCGGGCCTGAATGGCACAATCGGGATCCGCGGGCTCAATGCGGATATCGACATCACTCTCGACGAAATTCTGCAACACCTCGATATGATTATCCCGATACGGGCTCAGGCACAAAAAGGTCCCTTCGGGATGTACGCCGAATTCTGGTACGTCGGTCTTTCGACTGGATCGAATGTAAACGGGCTTGTCCAGTCAGTGGATGTGCTGGCGAACGAAACCTATTTTGACGGCGGATTAAGTTGGCGGCTGATCAACCAGCCGCGGGGCTCGCTCGCAATCGCTGCCGGCACGCACTTTTTTAATTTGTACGAAAGGATGACGCTGCACGGACGTACTCACGCGATCACTTCCGCGAGCGACCAATTCGTTGACAACATCGCCGATGATCTGGAGGCCCGCTTGAACAACGACATCTCCCACAGCGAGTTTACCGCTGCAGTGCAGAGCGAAATCCAGGCCAGTATTAAAAGCCAAATCGACGACTCGTTAGGCGGCGAACAAACCCACCCCAAAATTCCCCACGGTCCCCTGGCCGGGCGCCTTCGACACGACATTGGCCAGATCGTTGATCATTTTGTCCAGGTGAAAGTGGCCGCTTTGGAGGCACGGATAGATGCGCTCCACCTCGAAGGCGACGCACGGCGCGCTGCGGTCCATCGAATAGTGAACGCAGCCACGGCACAAATTGCGAACAACCTCGCGTACACCTTGGGGACCAAGTTCAACCAAAGCATCTCAAAAGACGATTCCTGGTTTGATCCCTATATCGGGCTCTATGGCCGCTACAATTTTAATAAAACGTATTACACTGGCCTGCGGGGCCAGATCGGAGGTTTCGGCGTCGGCGCCGACCTGATGTGGCAGGTTGAGGGCGTAGTCGGCATCAATCTCACCCGAAACATCTTTACAGAGCTTGGTTACCGGGCGCTGGGCGTTCAGTACCGAGAACAGTTTGTCCTTCGACGCGATAACGCACGGCCCGGAAATCAATACCGGAATCACCTTCTGAAGCATTCGTTAGTAACCTAATTTATACCGGCGTTCTTCTGAGCGCAGATATCGTGTCACATTCGCGTCAGCCGCTTAAATTAGCTCTGTCTGCCAGTCATAAAGCCCGATAGACCCGATAAATAGATCGGGCAGTAGGCGCGACAACGTTGCACTTGTTTAGATTGCGTTGACGAACTTATCCCAGCGTCGCCCAAAGGAATTCAAAAAAAGGTTTGTTCTAGTGTGCGATGAATTGGTATCAAGGGTACCAACGACAACTGCCGATAGGAGCCAATCACCATTCGTCAATCAAGCTTGATGAATCATTTTTTTAACCGCCTTCTGATCGCGGCGATTCTTTTCTCGGCCCCAGGTCTTTTCGCGGGATCGGAACCATACGACAATTCAAAGGAAGCTCCGCCTCCGCCGATGAGTTGGTGCGAAACTCCGTCGCCGCTGGAGATCCGGATCGGTGTTCCCGGATGGCTTGCCGGTCTCTCGGGCGATACCGGCGTTCGGGGACTGGTCGACAACGTAGATGTCAGCTTCGACCAGTTGCTCAGGCATCTGACTCACGTTCCCATTGTGTTATCGGCTGATATTCGTTATCAGCGATGGGAACTTTTCGGAGATGGTCAGTACCGAAGAGGTAGGCGCCTCCGCTACCCTGCCCGGTTTGCTCTTTACCAACGCCAATGTCCACATCAAAGATGCCTTTGCCGAAGGGTTCATTGGTTATCGATTGATCAATTGTGATAAGGCAGCCCTCTCTCTTTTTGCCGGCGCCCGCTATAATTACGAGGAAGTCAACTTAAGTATATTCGATAACGGCGATGCGCGCCTGGCTCGCCTCCGTGAATTGCTGGGAATCCGCAAGAAGTTGGATGCCTCCGGCTCGATCGATTGGGTGGATCCTGTTATCGGGGCCCGCGGGAGAGTGAAAATCTGGAAAGCCGTATCGCTTTATGCGGAAGGCGATGTGGGTGGATTTGATGCCAACTCGGGCTCCGCGTTCGAAATCCATCGTCAGGGGCGAACACTCGTCAAAACGCCAATATCAAGCGAGGATTGGGCCTATCAGGTTCAGGGCGGTCTGGAACTTCAAGTAAGCCGGTGGTTCTGGGCCCAACTCGGCTGGCGTTGGCTGAAGTTCGACTATGTCTCTGGCGGTTTTACCAATAAGACCGCCTTGAATGGGCCGTTTATCCAAGGCGGTGTGAATTTTTAGCGGCGTACCGAAGCAGACATAAGAAAGTTGCTTAAATCAGTATCAACAACCAATCTATAACCCATGACAAGACTAAGACGTACCCTCTTCACGAGTGTCGCGGTTGCATTTACAGCACTGTTGTTCGGCTGCGCCACTACACAAACCGGCATGCAGAACAGAGAGAACATGCTGGTGGCCTCCGGATTCAAAGTCATCACTCCCAAGACGACCGCCCAGCAGCAGAAGCTTCAAAAGCTTCCGCCGGGCAAAGTCACCATGATCCAGAAAGCGGGGAAAACCTACTACATCTTCCCGGACCCTGCGCACAATCAAGCCTATGTCGGTGGACCCAAGCAGTACCGGCATTATCAGGACCTGCGCACCACAAACAAACTTGCCCAGGAAAATCTGGAAACCGCCGAGATGTACCAGGATTCGGCGATGCAGTGGAGTCTCTGGGGCGGTTGGGGCGCAGGCTTCGGAGCTTGGGGACCAATGGGCGGGCCGGGACCATATTAACGATGTAAAGTTGTAACGTTGTAACTGATCTGACAGCCATTGCCCTAAAGTCCTATAGGCAACTTTCAGTCGGCCTGACAAAATTCGTAATTTAACTGAGAAAATCCAACCCTATAAAACCAATCAAAAACTTCAAAGCCATGAACAGCAACTTCATCAATTCCGTTTTCGTCAGTATCACCTTGCTCCTCATCGCCGGATGCGCATCAATGACTCAGGCCCCGAGTACAACGCCCTCGGCCACTGTCAGTATTCGAGAGTGGTCGGCTGCCTACTACGCTCAGGCTGAACACGGAAAAGGGACCCTCTATTACAACGGCCGGAGTCACCATTTCACCATCTCTGGTGGGGGCCTTGGTGGCTCGGGCGTCCAAAAGACCTCTGCCACCGGCAAAGTCTATAACCTGAACAAGCTCTCCGACTTCTCCGGAACTTACCATGGCATCAGCCGCGGACTCACCCTGATCGAGGGGAAGATGCATGCCAAGCTGACGAACCAGAATGGCGTGGTCATGTATCTCGCCGGCCAGACCGAAGGCCTGGCCTCCTCCCTCGGAGCGCAGGCATTCGAGGTTAACCTAACCAATTGAGGCGCGCTTTCAGCGCCTATTAGGAACCGATTTGAATCCCTGAGGCGGCGCCACAGGTTCGCCGCAGCGGATCCGTCTGGTCGCCGACTAATATGAGAATGCACCTTTGGCGCTGAACGGATGCCGATTCGAAAATTCGCTGCGGTCCCGTTGTAGCGATGTGACGATTTAACGGTTTAACGCCGGCGACAGCCATTGCCCTAAAGTCCTATGGACAAATCACCGCGGGCATGGTGAAATCGGGCTCATTCGCAGGAGTTAATGACTGAACCGCAAAACCAAAATCGAAAGCCGCAAACATGAAACAAAAACTATTACTTCAACGGGCCGCGACTCTGTGCGCGGCATTGACGCTGTCGTCGTTGGCCGCATCGGCATTTGCGCAGGAGAAAAACCCCGACCGCAACGCCTATTTCGGCGAAACACACATTCACACCAGTTGGTCGGTGGATGCCTGGCTGTTCGGCAACCGCGTCACCGGTCCGGATGACGCCCTCAAGTACGCCCAGGGCCAGACCATCAAGCATCCGCTCGGTTACGACATCAAGATCGACACACCGATGGACTTCATGGGTGTAACTGACCACTCGGAGTACGTCGGCGTTACCAAGGAGGCCAACACGCCCGGTTCGGCGGTGAGCAAGATGCCGGAAGCGCAGGGCCTGATTATTCACGACCAAAATAATCCGGCACAGGTCCAAGCCGCCTTCCTGTACCTCCTCAGCCTCGCCAGCAGTGCTCCTGTCAAAGCCTTCATGACACCAGAGGTGGCCGGCACCATCTGGAAGGAAAACGTTAAGATCGCCGACCAGAACAACCATCCCGGCACGTTCACGGCTTTCTGTTCGTACGAATACACGTCGCAACACGATAACCGGAACCTGCACCGCAACATCTTCTTCCGCGAGTGCAGGAACGTCCCGGAAATGCCGTTCAGCGCGCTTGACTCCTGGCATCCCGAGGACCTGTGGAAGTGGATGGACGCCCAACGCAAAGCAGGCAACGAGCTATTGGCCATCTCGCACAATGCCAATCTGAGCGACGGCTGGATGTACCCCATTGACTTGGACAGCTTCGGACGCCCCATCGACGCGGCTTGGGCAGCTTCCCGTGACCGCAACGAACGCCTGGTTGAGATTAAGCAGATCAAGGGTGCCTCTGAGACTCACCCCTTGCTTTCCCCCAACGACGAGTTCGCTAGTTATGAGCTTTATAGCAATCTGTTGGGTCTTCCTACGGATGTCGGCCGAGTGGATCACATTCACGGCAGCTTTGGCCGCCAGGCGCTGAAAGACGGCATCACTATGCAAGATGTCAGGGGCTACAACCCATACAAGTTTGGTATTGGGGCCGCCTCCGACTCGCACAACACCGGCAGTCCTTACCGTCACGACAACTTCTATGGTGGTCACGGCCAAATCGACGGAAGCGTCGAACACCGCTTTGCCGGGGTCCTGGCAGGTGGCACGATGGACGTGCGTCTGGAGAACCCGGCCGGACTGACCGGCGTGTGGGCCGAGGAGAACACCCGCGAATCCATCTGGGACGCAATGTATCGCAAGGAAACCTTTGGTGTTAGCGGCCCGCACATTAAAGTGCGGTTCTTCGGCGGCTGGGGGTTCAACAAAAACATCTTCGACGCGCAAGATTGGGTGCATCAATCCTACGCCAACGGCGTGCCGATGGGCGCCGACCTGCCTACCATGACCGGCACGGGACCCGGTGTGGCTCCGACCTTTGTTGTGTGGGCGGTCAAAGACCCGACCTCGGCTAATCTTGATCGCATCCAGATCATTAAAGGCTGGACGCAGAATGGCCAGAGCTTCGAAAAGATTTTCGACGTGGCATGGGCTGGCGACCGCAAGGCGGATAAGTGGTCGGGCAGGGTCCCGGCGATCCAGAGCACCGTGGACCTCGAGAAGGCCACCTATACCAACAGCGTTGGCTCGACAGAACTCAAAACCGTGTGGACCGACCCCGAGTTCGATTCCAGTCTGCATGCGTTCTACTACGTGCGCGTGCTGGAGATTCCGACGCCGCGCTGGACTCTCATCCAGGCGGTAAAAGCCGGAATTCCGGCGCCGGATGTCGTGCCGCTCACCGGACAAGAACGCGCCTGGAGCTCGCCCATCTGGTACACGCCGAGCGCCGAAGCGCGCAAAAACGCGCCAACCGGCATGACTGTAGCCGACCTCAAGAAGAAAAGCGCGACGCAGTTGGGTGATGCGCAACTGAAGGCACTCATCGTTGGTAAGGCCTTCTGGGTACGCAATAACGTGACGGGTGAGGCGTTCAGCGTCGCCTATACGAAAGAAGGGCAGGGCATCGCCTGGCACGTTGGCAAGAGCGCTGACACCCCGAGCAGCGTGGGCAACCTCGTGCGCGACGGCTACCAGGGAACCACCACGCCGTACAAGATTGAAGGCGGCAAACTGGTGACACCCATCTCCCAGGATCCTTTTTCGGTCGCGATTTACAAACTGGGCGACACTTATTACGGCGCGCGCAGCAACGAATTCGGCTATGCCAACTACGAGATCATTCCGACGCCGCAGTTTGCAGTCAATCCGCTTACGGCAATGATCAACCAGTTCTCAATTGAGCTGGGGCTGACCCAACAACAGAAGCAGCAGATTGTCCCCATCCTGAAGCAGGCGGCGCCTCAACTGGAAGCTTTGAAAAAGAAGACCTCTCTTAAACCATTGCAGAAAATAGAGCAGTTGAAGCAAATCGCCGATTCAGTGGATAGCAAGATCACTCCGCTCCTGAATTCGGACCAACAGCAGAAGTTCCAGGCGATTCGCGACGAGCACCGGCGGGAGTTGATCGAGAAGATGGCTAGCCAGGTCGTGCAGAAGGTGGGGACTGATATTAAGAAGGTGGAGACCGACGCAGAGAAGGTGGAGGCCGACATCATGCAGAAGGCAGCGGCCGACTTCAGGTAGAAGGTGCAGGCCTTGGATTAAAAAGAATCGCCTAGCAGCATGTTGAAAAGCGAGCTTTTCTCAACGTTTGGAGTTCCGCGTTTACGCGGCTCCGAGGAGAAACCGCCTAAAGGCGGAACTCCAAGCCGCTCTTTTTCTGCCGTGAAGCGCTGGCTGCGCGAACCTCTTCTGCACTTCCTGGTCATCGGCGTGTTACTCTTTGGTATTTATGCCTACACCAACCGCGGGCGCATCGGGATTGAGTCGCCCAGGCAGATCGTCCTTTCGCTCGACGAGCTTGCTACGATGGAGATGTACTTCGAGTCACAATGGCATCGTCGACCAACTCCACAGGAATTTCAGGCCATGGTAGAGGACAAAATCAAGGAAGAAGTCCTGTATCGCGAGGGCTTGGCCATGGGGCTAGACAAGGACGACACCATTGTCAAGCGGCGCATGGCGCAGAAAGTGCAGTTCCTCGCGGAGGACGTTGCCGCGGCGCACGAGCCATCTACGGCAGAGCTGAAAGCCTGGTTCGAGAAGAACAGCAGTAAGTTTGCCCTGCCGAGCCGCTATAGCTTCCGGCATGTTTATTTCTCTCCCGATAAGCGGGGCACCAATGCTTACGATGATGCCGCGAAGGTGCTGGCGAAAATCGCCGGGCAACCTGAAAACTCGCCGCAGATTCCGCCGGTGGCAGACCGGTTCATGTTCCAGGATTACTACGGCGATCGCACGCCGAGCGCGATTGCGAAAGAATTCGGGCCGCAATTTGCAGTTGCTATTGAGAAGCTAAAGCCTGGCTCGTGGCAGGGACCGATCGAGTCCGGCTTCGGCTGGCATCTGGTCTTCGTTGATACTGTTATTCCCGGGCGAGTTCCGGCTTTCGAGGAAGTCGAATCAGAGGTGAAAACCGCGTGGCTGGGTGAACAGAAAGCGCAAGCCTGGCAAAAGGCTTACCAGACGATGCGGGCTAAGTATACGGTGCTTCTGCCTGCTGCTCCCAACAAGCAGACTGCTAGCGCGCCAGCACCTCCTCCGAAGCAAGAGATTCCGACTTCCTCAGGGGAAGGGCTATGACCGGTTCTGGAAGCCATCTAGCTCTGTTGAAGAGCTGGCGATTAACGGATGTCAGGCTACCCAGCCTGACTCGGCTGGCAGGCTGCCAGCCTGCCGGGTCAGCCAAGCTGGCTGACATCCCCGGCGATGCAGCTTCGAAGCAACGCCGCCTCTGGCTTGTTGCCATTTTTCTGCTCGCGAGCGTGCTCGTTGTTCCCACAGCGCGGGCCCATGAAGCGCGGCCAGCGTATCTCGAAATCAAGGAAACGTCACCTAACCAATTCAGCGTGCTGTGGCGGAGACCGGTCCTCGCCGGCATGCGCCTCCCGGTTGTCCTGACCATGCCTGGCGATGTGAAGAATTTAAAAGAGCCCGTCGAGCAAGAACTGGCAGATTCGCTCCTAGAACGACGATGGATCGACGCCGGAGCGAATGGGCTGGCTGGCAAGCGAATAGAGTTCACAGGTCTCCAAGTGACCATCACTGACGTGCTGGTGCGCGTCGAGATGCTCGACGGCAGAACATGGACAACCATCGCCCGTCCTTCCCAGCCGTGGGTTCAGATTGCTGCATCACAAACGTGGTTGGGAGTGGCTGGCACCTACATCGTTCAGGGTATTCGCCATATCCTGTTCGGCCTGGATCATCTGCTTTTCATCCTGGGGTTGATGTTAATCGTGAAGGACCGGTGGATGCTGGTAAAGACGGTGACCGCGTTCACTGTCGCGCATTCGATCACGCTCGCCATCGCAACGCTGGGCTATGCGCAGATGCCCATCGCGCCGCTGAACGCGGCGATCGCGCTGAGCATTCTGTTTCTCGGACCGGAAATCGTCCGCTGCTGGCGAGGCGAAACCAGCTTCACGATCCAGCATCCATGGGTGGTAGCGTTTGCCTTCGGGTTGGTTCACGGTTTCGGGTTTGCCAGCGCACTAACAAGCGCTGGACTGCCCCGGAAAGAGCTGCCGTTGGCGCTGCTGAGTTTCAACGTCGGCGTCGAGCTGGGCCAGGTTTCCTTTGTTATGCTGATTGTGTTGCTCGAACGCTCTTTCCGGCAACTGCAAATCCGTTGGCCACGTTGGGCGGAGGCGCTGCCCGGTTACGCGGTCGGCTCGGTCGGCGCGTTTTGGACGATTCAACGAACTGCCATCTTGTTGGGAGCGATCAGGTGACTAGAAGCCATCCCATAAACTATTTGCGCCTTCGGCGGGTGCTAGCCAACGCGTTGAGGACAACGCGTTCCACCTATGTCGCTGAGGTGGATCGGCTGCTCCGCAGACGATGCCAAATAAATCGGCGGAGCCGCAAGCTTATTTATGAGATGGCTTCTAGAAGGTGCCTGCTGCTGTTTCTGTTCTTGCTGCTGCCCGTGACCGCGTTCGCGCACACGCGTGGCGGCGAGGCGGTGGGGTTCGTCAGCGGGTTTGAACATCCCATATCCGGCTTGGATCACGTGTTGGCGATGGTGGCCGTGGGGCTTTGGGGCGCGCAACTAGGACCACCGGCCGTGTGGTTGTTGCCAGTCACCTTTCCGATGGTGATGGCGTTTGGTGGAATGCTGGGCCTGATGGGTGTGAAATTGCCCGGCGTCGAAGTGTGCATCGCTCTCTCAGCGATCGCGCTCGGGTTGATGGTTCTGCGCGAGGCGAAGCCCAACCTGCTCGCTGCGGCGTTTCTGGTGGGCTTCTTCGCAATTTTCCATGGGCACGCCCATGGCAGCGAATTACCTCCGGGTGCGAACGGTTTGCTTTACAGCATCGGTTTCGTGGTCGCGACCGGCTTGCTCCACGCCACCGGGATCGCGATTGGTACTATTCACCGCTGGCCGAAGGGACGCGTGGTATTGCGCGTGGCCGGCGCGGTTGTAATGGCGGGCGGCGCCGTGTTTTTGTGGGGGGCGTTAACATGAAGCGGGCATTGTGGCTGAGCTTGCTGTTAATGATAGGCGTGCCATCGGCGCATGCTCACCTGATGAACACTGGTTTGGGGCCGTTCTACGATGGACTAACACACCTTTTCGTGACGCCGGAGGATTTGCTGCCTGTGATTGCGCTGGCTCTCTTCGCCGGGTTGTGCGGGCCTCAATCTGGGCGAGCAGTTTTGTTTATCTTGCCTGTGGCATGGTTAGCCGGCGCGCTCGCCGGCGCGTCGTCGGACATGCCGTTGACCTTGCCGGTAACGACCGCAATCGTGACCATCGCGTTTGGAATCTTGGTAGCTGCAGATCGACCAATGCCGCTTGGGCTCATTGTTGGCTGCGCGGTCGTGCTCGGCTTGCTTCATGGCAGTCTCAACGGGACTGACCTGGGCCAGCAGCGCGCATTCGGCCTCAGCATTGTTGGAGTTTCCGTCGCGTTGTTTGTGATCGTATCGGTTCTGGCGGGACAAGTGGCCTCAGTGCGACTGGCTTGGGGACGCATCGTCGTGCGAGTAGCCGGGAGTTGGATTGCCGCTACCGGCTTGCTTATGCTAGGCTGGGCAGTGCGAGGACGCATGGGCTAGAAACCCATATGAGATTCATGTGAGAAACAAGAGAGCAGAATGAAAGGCGCGTTCAAATTCGCAGTAATCGGCGAAGGATTAACCGGCCTCGCCTTGCTGATCCTACCGACCTTGGTCGGAAGGCTGTTGCTGGGCGCGGAGCTCACTGGCGCCGCAATCCCAGTCGCTCGCGTAGCCGGTATTGCTTTGATCGGATTGTCTGTAGCTTGCTTGCCCGGCCTGGCATTGGTCGGCATGTTGACCTACAGCATGCTTGTCATGCTGTATCTCGCCTACCTCGGCCTTGCCGGGAACTTCGCCGGCCTCTTGTTATGGCCGGCAGTCGTCTTGCACGCAGTGCTGACAGTCCTTCTCGCGCGGGCTTGGCTTAAACCGCAAGGGGATAAACCAGCCTAACAAACGCAGACCTCGGAGGCGCCTTGCAGCAGTTCAGGGCAGAGGTATTTCAAGCTGTCTGCAAATCGCGCGAACCGTTCCTTCCTTGATCTCTCGATGACGGGGAACGCTGGCGATTTTGCGGCGTGCGCGGTTCAACCAGATCGTGTGAGCGCCACCTTCCCGGTGGAAAATGCATCCATGCTCCCGGAGGTGCCGCTCCGAGTCCGCCAGCCTCATGTGCCGGCGAATTCGATCGTCTCGCGCAAGGCTTGCGGCGAAAGCTCCTTCTCTGCCAGCTCGCGCTGGCATTCGAGAACCAGCTTCAAGGCATCGAGGAGGTTTGCTTTGGCTTCTTCGAGAGTTTCCCCTTGTGAAATTGCGGCAGGAATCTCTTCAACGAAGCAGGTATATCCGCCCTCTTTGGCCGGTTCGAAGACTGCTGTCAGTTTCATGCTAATAAACTATCACGCCAGCGTTGCCTTCGAGCAAGCGACAACTCTTCTCGTAGCGGCGGCACCGGCGGGAGTCACGCAACCGCGGATTCATCTGAAATTGCAAGCAACTTGGGAGCAAGCTTTGACACCTCTCGGATGTCGCTGCCTTTCATCCTTGTATTGCTGGCCTGTTGTAACGTTTTAACTCCGAAAGCTTTCGCGAGCAGGCGTTGTAACGATTTAGCGTGGCGACAGCCATTGCCCTAAAGTCCTATTGGCACTTCACACTTTACGGGGCACAATTACGCTTCTTCACGTCGAGCAGAGAAACAACAACCAACCAGATTAGCACCTATGAAATCAACAAGAAGAATCCTCCTTGGCGGGATGCTCGCTGTCGCCGTCATCGCGATTCCGCCTTCCGCCCGAGCAGAAATCCAAACCACCGGGACGCCGGGTTCGCCCGGCGCCACCACGACGATCTCCGGCAAACAACTCCCGCCGCCCGCCCCGAAGTTTGGCGGCGTGATCAAGGACGACGCGCTCCAATCGAAAGCATGGTGGCCGCCGCGTGTGGTGCCGCCAAAGGGCGCGCCCAACATCCTGCTGATCATGACGGATGACGCCGGCTTTGGCGTGCCGAGCACGTTCGGCGGCGTTATCCCGACACCGACCATGGACCGCATCGCAGCCAACGGGCTGCGCTGCAACCGGATATTCTCCACCGCGCTGTGCTCGCCGACGCGCGCCGCGCTCATCACGGGGCGCAATCATCACTCGGTGGGCTTCGGCGTGATTGCCGAGCAGGCCACCGGCTTCCCCGGCTACGACAGCATCATCGGCGTGGACAACGCGACCATCGGCCGCATTCTGCGCGACAACGGCTATGCGACGAGCTGGTTCGGCAAGGACCACAACACGCCGGCGTTCCAAGCCAGCCAGGTCGGGCCCTTCACCCAGTGGCCGACCGGTATGGGCTTCGACTACTTCTACGGTTTCGTCGGTGGCGACGCGAACCAGTGGGGGCCGAACCTGTTCCGCAACACGACACAGATTTACCCGTGGATTGGTCACGAGGGCACCCTGAAGATGGATCGCTCGGATCCCAAGGCGGAGATCTGGCCTGTTACCGGCAAGGAGCCCTCTTGGAATCTGGTCACCGCGATGGCCGACGACGCCATTGACTGGATGTACCGGATTCACCAGACCGATCCCAGCCAGCCGATCTTTATTTATTACGTGCCCGGCTCCTCACACGCGCCGCATCACCCGACCAAGGAGTGGGTGGACAAGATCCACGCGATGCACCTCTTCGACGACGGCTACGAGAAGTTGCGCGAGCGCATCTTCGAGAATCAGAAAAAGCTCGGCGTGATTCCGCAGGACGAACAGTTAACGCCATGGCCCAGCGACATGCTCACGCCGTGGGACAAGCTCACGCCCGAGGCGAAGAAGCTCTACATCCGGCAGGTTGAGGTGTTCGCCGCCTACGTGGCTTACGACGATTACGAGATTGGCCGTGTGATTCAGGCGTTCGAGGACCTTGGTAAGCTGGACAACACGCTGATCATCTACCAGAACGGCGACAACGGCACCAGCGCCGAAGGCGGTCCGCTGGGCACGTTCAGCGAGGTGGCGTTCTTCAACGGCGTCACGGTTCCCGTAGATGTGCAGATGAAGTTCTACGACGCCTGGGGCACCGAATTCACCTACAACCACATGTCAGCGGGCTGGTCGTGGGCGTTCGACACCCCCTTCGACTGGTTCAAGCAGAACGCCTCCCGGTTCGGCGGCATCAACCAGAACATGGTGATTCAGTGGCCGGCGCGCATCAAGGACAAGGGAGGCCTGCGCGAGCAGTTTATCCACGACATTGACGTTGTGCCCACGCTGCTCGAGGTCACCGGCATCTCTGCGCCCGAAACTGTGGACGGCATCAAACAGAAACCCATCGAGGGCACAAGCTTCGCCTATACCTTCGACGCAAAGAATGCCAAGGTGCCGTCCCGTCACAAGACGCAATACTTCGAGATGATGGGGCAGTGGGCGCTCTATCACGACGGCTGGCTCCTGAGCACCAAGGTCGACCGCGCGCCGTGGCAGGCATTCGAAGCGGCCAACCCGGACCCGCTCAACAATCAGGTGTTCCAACTGTACGACCTGAGTAAGAGCTGGAACCAGTCCGAGGATATCGCCGCACAGCAGCCGGACAAGGTCAAGCAGATGAGGAAAATGTTCGTCGAGGAAGCCAAAAAGTATCAGGTCTTTCCGCTGGACGCATCGGTGGGGGCCAGAATCGCGGCTCAGCGTCCGAGTCTCACCGCCGGGCGGAAGGAACTCGTGTACACGCGGCCGATGACCGGCGTTCCCCAGGGCGATGCACCGTACCTGCTCGACACCTCTTATACCATTACGGCGGATATCACCGTGCCGGAAGGCGGCGCGGAGGGCATGATCGCGACCTCCGGCGGGCGTTTCGCGGGCTGGGGTTTTTACCTGCTCAAGGGCAAGCCGGTCTTCTGCTGGAACATGCTCGATCTCGAGCGGCTCAAGTGGGAAGCCCTGGAGGCGCTCACGCCTGGCCAGCATATTCTCGAGTTCGACTTCAAGTATGACGGCCTCGGCCTCGGCACGATGGCGTTCAACAACTTCTCCGGCATCGGGAAGGGGGGCACCGGGACGCTGAAGGTGGACGGCAAGGAAATCGTCACGAAACGGATGGAAAAAACGCTCCCCATCATCCTGCAGTGGGATGAGAGTTTCGACATCGGCTCGGATACGATCACCGGCATCAACGACGCAGACTACAAGCCGCCGTTCTCGCTGACCGCCAAGTTCAACAAACTGACGATCACGATCGACCGGCCGCAGTTGTCACCCGAGGACATCAAGAAGTTGGAGGAAGGTATGAAGCAGGCCGCGCTCGGCATCGAATAACGTTGTTTCGGTTGCGATTTTACCATCGATGTACTTTATTCCTTGGTATTGCCCTAAAGTCCTATAGACATCGCACCGCAGAGACAAAAGAATTGCAGTTGAATCAACGAACCAACCAAAACCCTAACGAACCATGAAAACCAATTTCATCAATTCCGCCTTCACCGCTATCACAGTCCTCCTCATTGCCGGATGCGCATCAATGACTCAGGCCCCGAGTACGCCACCCTCGGCCACTGTCAAAATTCAGGAGTGGTCCGCCGCCTACTACGCTTCGGCAGCAGCCGGAAAAGGCACACTATATTACAACGGCCAGCGACATCATTTCACCATCTCTGGTCTCGGCGTTGGTGGAGCGGGCGGCCAAAAGGTCTCTGCCACTGGCAAAGTCTATAACCTGAATAGGCTCTCCGACTTCTCCGGAACTTACCACGGCATCAGCCGGGGACTCACCCTGATCGAAGGGAAGATGCATGCCAAGCTGACCAACCAGAATGGTGTGGTCATGTATCTCGCCGGCGAGACCGAAGGCTTGGCCTCCTCCATGGGAGCGCAGGCATTTGAAGTCAACTTAACCAATTGAGGGAGGAAGTGGCCAAGCTTGTGCGTTGTTTCTCGACAAAAATAAGTGGCAGAAGCGAGCCGGGCAGTGGCGAGCAGAAGTTCGCGAACGATAGCAAGTCCACTACTCAAGGCTGGACATGCTAATGAGGGTAGACTGGCCAACTAAGCCGCTAATAGCTATAAAAGTCAAAGCAGACGCGGCAAAATTCATCGCCATTGTCGCGATTGCATGCACAGCATTGTTCGTGGGTTGCGCCACCACGCAAACCAGTAATCAGAACAGAGAGAGTATGCTGGTGGCCTCCGGCTTTAAGGTGATCACGCCCAAGACCGCCGCTCAGCAGCAAAAGCTGCGAAACCTTCCGCCGGACAAGGTAACCATGATCCAGAAACGGAAGAAGACATATTACATTTTCCCGGACCCGGTTCACAACCGCTCTTATGTTGGCGGACCCAAAGAGTACCATGCTTACCAACAACTCCGTGTTACAAATAAACTTGTTAAAGAGAATCTCGAAACCGGCGAGATGTACCAGGATGCGGAGATGCAGTGGAGTTCATGGGGCGGATGGGGAGCGGGCTGGGGTGCGAACGTTTTCGAATGACTGAGAGCGCCAGGAGCGATCTTTACCGATGTAACCCTACGTGTCCAAATACAACAAAGACAGGAAGGCCAGCGGGAAGGTCACGGCAGTGAGTAACAAATCGCCTTTGAAAAGGCATTACGGTAAATTACTGTTCGCAACCTTGGCGCTCATTCCAGTCGCCGTGTTAGCTCAGAGCCCTGCGCCAACACCTCCTTATTCCGGCCAAGCCGAACTTTCCAAAGTGGAACAATGGGTGCTTTCTCAAGGCACTGAAGAATCAATAGCCCCAGAACTCGCAGCCATACTCGGGCTCGGCAGTGACCGTCTTCCGGTGAAAGTAAAATCGTATCGTACGTCGAACGGCATTACTCGCGCATTTGCTGTCAGCACTAATCCCAGCCAGAAAGGGATCGTGCTTTCTGCGCTCAAAACAATGGCAAATAGTGCGCAAATTTATTCCGTAGGGAATGCCTGGCTCACGGACGGATCGGGAACCCTTCATCAAACCATACAAGTAGATGCATCCGGGGCCAGGGTGGTTCCAAACAACTCCCACGCAGCAGAATTCACAGACATCAAGACATTCTTTCTTAAGAAACTTAAGTCTACGAATCCCACCACTACCTCGTCACCCTCCCCCTAGGCAATTTCTGCAACAACTGTCGGAGGGAAAGAAGAAACCCAGTGATAAGAGCTCAAAACCCATAACTAAACACACTACGCCTTCAAGGGTGGTTTGAGTAATTTCATTTTCCTGCGATGCTCGGGCGCTCTAACTCATCTCCAGCCTAAATCGTGTCTTTTCTTAGACGCCCAAATCTTTCTTCCCTGGCCCTGCTTCCGTTGCTCTGTGTTCTGGCCTCTTGCGCCACCACTAACGTTGGGAGACAGGCAGATCCTGCCGCAGCGCTTCTCAACGAGGCTCGCCAGGCTAAGGACCCTGCGGCCCAAATCGGCTTTGGTCTCGCCGCGGCCGACAACGCTGCCCGGAATCTCGGAGATGATCGGTTAACGTACAATGCCGCCTGCGTCGAACTAGCCGCCCGGGTCGGGAAGTCCACGGGCGGAGTCTCTCTGCCCGCCACATTTTCAGGTCCGTCCGGAGCTTACCGACTTGAGTTCAGCGCGGATCGCCCGTCCGGAGCCTGGGATCCTTCGCTCTTCGCGGAGTTGCTCCCGACCGATGAGCTAAAGAACCAGCAGCTGGTTTCCAAGCCGCCCCTCCCGGGTTATGGGGGCGCGCTGGTCGGCGTGTCGCTCCCGCCGAATCCGCGTGAACTTCTCCTGCCAAGGGTCGGCGTTTCAGCGCCCGTGACGGCAGTCGTGAACTTTTCCAAGCCAGCGAGATCCGGCAATCCGACCCGGGCGATCCTCACGCTCTATGATCCGGCAAAACGGAACTCCGCTTTAGTTGCAGGAGAGAAGCGTCCATTGGCCGCCGACTTCACTGCCCCGTTCGGCTATTATCCGAACCCGGGCGACATCGGCATTCTCGGAATGCTCAGCCCGGGGAAGTACTTGGAGAAGGAGGGCTTTTTCCTGGTCCAGCCCTACGATCCCAAAAAAATCCCCATTGTCTTCGTCCACGGCCTGATGTCCGTGCCTCAGATGTGGCTGCCGGTGATGGCGGCCATCGAATCCGATCCCATTCTCCGCGGCAAATTCCAGTTCTGGGTCTTTGCCTACCCAACTGGCGACCCCATCGCCTATTCTGCACTCAAACTCCGCGAGGCTCTCGCATCCGTTTACAAGGTCTATCCCAGGACAAGAGACATGGTGATCATCAACCATAGCCTCGGTGGTGACCTGACTCACCTGCAAGTGATCGATTCCGGCGACGTGCTCGTGAAGGGCATCTTTAAAGAGAATGCGCCGAAAATCATGGCTCTGCCGCCGGATTCTCCGATCAAGCAGGCGCTCATTTTCAAGGCGAACCCGCGGATCAAACGGGTCATTTTCGTTGCCGCGCCCCATCGAGGCGCCCCGCTCGCGGTCAATTTTATCGGGAGAATTGGCGCGGCGCTCATTCATTTGCCTGGACGCGTCATTTCCGACATCGGAACCACCAGCATCGAAGAGGCCGCCGCCTCGGCCGGACTCGGGAAAGGCTTTGTTCCTAATAGCATCAACGGGCTGGAGCCGAAAAATCCGCTGCTCATCTCGATGAACGAGGTGCCAATTCGCGTTCCGTTCCATTCGATTATCGGCGTTGCCGGCGAGCCCAAGGCTCCGCTGAAAGACACGAGCGACACGGTTGTGCCCTACTGGAGCTCGCATCTTGATGCCGCCCGCAGTGAGAAAATCGTGCCCTATCCGCACACCGCTATGTTCGTGAAGCCCGAAGCCACCGACGAAATCAAACGCATCCTCCGTCTACATCTGGCCTCCATCGGAGAAGCTCATTGACGAACCGGGGATGAAGCATCTGGGCTGCTGGCTTGGCGGTTTACTCTGCGCGATCTTTGCCCTCATCGCCGCGGCCTGGGCGTTCGGCGCCGTCTGGTTCGACGGGCCCTTCGGAGCGGGTAATCAAATCGCGGCCGCACTGCTCGCGATTGTCCTGGCGAGCGTGCTATTATTCGTTAGGCCACTCTTGCGAAAATTCGGCATCTTCTTCCTGCTCTTTGCCGGTGTGCTCATCTGGTGGTTGACCCTTTCTCCGACGAACGATAGCGATTGGCAGCCGGATGTCGCGCGGACCGCCTGGGCCGATATTCAAGGCGACGAAGTCACGTTCCACAACGTCCGCAACTGTGACTACCGGACGGCGACCGACTATACCCCGCGTTGGGAAACACGCACTGTGCGCCTCTCGCAGATCACCGGCATCGACCTCGCGATCGATTACTGGGGCTCGCCCTGGATCGCGCATCCCATCGTCAGCTTCCAATTTACTGACGCGCTGCCGCTCTGTTTCTCCATCGAGACGCGCCCGAAGCTCGGCCAAACCTACTCGACCATCGGCGGGCTCTACCGGCAATTCGAACTCATCTACATCGTGGCGGACGAGCGCGATGTTATCCGCGTGCGCACGAACTTCCGCAACGAGGACATCTATCTTTATCGCACGACCATTTCGCCGGCGCATACGCGCGAGCGTTTCCTCGAATACATCCATTCCCTCAATGCCCTGCGCAACAAACCGCGCTGGTATAACGCCATCACCACCAGCATCCGCGCTCAGCCCCCGCCTAACGAGCGTGTGCCGTGGGACTGGCGTATCCTGCTCAACGGCAAAGGCGACGAATTGATGTATGAGCGCCACTTCATCGTGACCGACGGACTCCCTTTCCCGGAGTTGAAAGCCCGCAGCCTGATCGACGCCCGCGCCCGCGCCGCCGACGACTCGCCCGATTTCTCAAAGTTGATCCGCGAAGGTCTGCCCGGAATGCTCCCGGCTGCTCAAAAACCTTGACCCCTCTGGAATGGACGGATGTCTTGAACAAGAAAAGGAAAGTCTTTCCCAAAAAACGGATAGCAGGCAAATCACAAGCTCATCATATTTTTTAGCGGAAGATTTGGGAAACACCCATGATTAGTGCGCTGGCGGCTCTAGCAATTTTAAATCATAAACAAGCAGGCAAACAAAAAAAACAAACATGAAAGATAAGCGTAACCTAACCAAACTCATCGCGCTGACCGGTGCGCTCATTCTCTCGGTGTTGTTCACGAGCCAAGCCGAGAACGAAAAGAAAACCGATCAAAGCAAGGTGCAATTGATGTTCGTGCAAACTGCCGATGATTTCAAAGCGGACGGCAAGACCTTGCGGCTGGTTAATGTGGGCCAGCAGACACTCTATTTCTCGGATCGACCGGTGCGCGTTGCCGGGCATCTCACCATGCCTGCCTACATGGACGAATGGAAAGCGCAGGAAGGTCCGGACAACTTCAGCGGCGACCCGCCCAACGCAACGCTTTCGGTCTATGAGTCGGGACGCAACGACAACACACTTGCCGTGGTTGAGATCAGTCATCCCGTCGTTGATGGGAAGGATTTGATCTACAACTACAGGCTGATCAAAGGCCCAATGCCGAAGGCCGGTGGAGCAACCGCTTTGTTCATCGATTGGATTGGTGTAGGCGGTGGGGTTGGTCCCGGTTTTCACGGCGTAGGAGCCGGTGCGCGCGGAGTTGGCCTGCGGCGGTAGTAAACCGAGATTGGCTCCCCCTCCTTGTGCACGGCGGACATCAACGGCGCAGAAACAGTAGCAGACGAGCTGCAGAACATCTACGCCGACCGCGACTTCGGGAACATTTGCCACTGTATCTCATAAGTGAGCGGAGACTCACTTGGGCGACACTTGGACTCGCTCGCTGGACGATGTTACTCTGCATCAATCCATATGTCGGTCGAGGCTAAGAAGCAGATTCAGCTCGAGATCGCGCATGTCTTATTCATCGACATCGTGGGCTACTCGAAGCTTTCGATTAACCAACAGCGGTCGCTGGTCGACGAGCTAACTCAGGTGGTCCGCAGCTGCGATCAATATCAGAAGGCCCACGCTGCTGATCGCTTAATCAAAATTCCGACAGGCGACGGTATGGCACTGGTTTTTTACACCAGTCCGGAAGCCCCGGCGCAATGCGCGGTGGAAATCAATCGCGCCTTGAGAGGGCATCCTCAGCTAAAGCTGCGAATGGGAGTGCACAGTGGTCCAGTCAGCGGAGTGATCGATGTGAACGAGCGGGCCAATGTGGCCGGGGCCGGAATCAACCTGGCGCAGCGAGTGATGGATTGTGGCGATGCCGGACATATTCTCCTTTCCAAACACGTCGCCGAAGATCTGGAAGAATACGAAGAGTGGCGGCCACTCCTGCACGACTTGGGCGCATGCGAAGTAAAACATGGCGTGCGGATCGCGGTGGTAAGCCTCCATGCAGAGGACGTGGGCAATCCGGAGTTGCCAAGAAAGTTTCAGGCTTTGAAGAGACGGAGGACGCGCGCGCGCCGGGCAGTAGCGGCCGCAGTGTTACTCGCGCTCGCGGCTATCGTCGGTGTCGTCGCGATATTCTCCCGTCATGGAGAGCGATCGACGCCGGTTGCGCCCGAAAAATCGATCGCCGTTTTGCCGTTTGAAAATCTGAGCAGCGACAAGGAAAACGCCTACTTCGCCGAAGGCATTCAGGATGAGATCCTGACGCGCTTGTCCAAGATCGCCGATTTGAAGGTCATCTCACGAACTTCGACGCAGCACTACAAAAGCGCGCCGGACAACCTGCCTGAGATCGCGCAGCAACTTGGCGTGGCCCACATTCTGGAACGTAGTGTGCAGAAGAGCGGCGATGCCGTCCGTGTAAATGTGCAGTTAATCAGAGCGGCCACGGATTCCCATGTCTGGGCCGATATCTTCGATCGCAAATTGACTGACATCTTCGCGGTCGAGAGCGACGTGGCCAAAGCCATCACGGAGCAGTTACGCGCGCATCTCACGGGCCAGGAAAAGGAAGTCATTGCCGCTAAACCGACGGACAATACTGAGGCTTACGATGCCTATCTGCGTGGTCTGGCTTATAGCCTGAAAGGCGAAAGCACTCCCGCCGCCGTTGGCGCACAGAAATATCTGAAAGAAGCGGTGCGCTTAGACCCGAAGTTTGCCCTTGCCTGGGCGCTGCTGTCATCCGTTGATGCGCTCGGCTACCTCACATCGACTCTTCAACCAACGGACACCCTGCGGGAAGAGGCGCGGCAAGCCGCCGAAACCGCGCTCGCACTTCAGCCCCACCTCGGCGAGGCGCTGATTGCCAAAGGATATTACCACTACGCTTGCCTGAAGGATTACGACAGCGCCGTGCGTTACTTTGAGCAGGCACGTCAGTTCCTCCCGAATAGCAGCCGGATTCCTCAATCGCTGGCCTATGTCACGCGGAGGAGGGGCCAGTGGGCCCAAAGCGAATCGTATTTCAACCAAGCCGAGCGGCTGGACCCGCGCAATGCCTCCCTGCTCACTCAGCAAGCACTATTGTACCATTCCCTTCGCCGTTTCCCCGAAGCGCTGCGGAAGGTTGATCAGGTTCTCAATCTTACACCGGACGATCTCAATATCCTCGCGGAAGCGGCGTCTATAGCGCAGGCCGAGGGCGACCTGCCGCGCGCGGCGGCAATCCTAGCTCCGCTGCATCCGACCGCCGGCAATAGCTCCGCCTTGGAAACACAGGTTTACCAAGCGATCCTGGAGCGCCATTCGGCTCCAATCATTCCTCGGCTAAAGGAAATACTGGCCAAGCCTGATCCAGCGCTAGGCTACATCAATGGCGAACTGCGCTTTTGGTTAGGCTGGGCGCAAGAAGTCGCCGGCGATCATTCCGCCGCTCAGGAAAGTTGGCAACAGGCGCGCCGCGAACTGGAACCTTTCCTCAAAGAACAGCCGGATAATTATAACGTGATTGGAGATCTCGCGCTGACCAATATGGGTCTGGGTGAAAAAGCCGCCGCCCTGGCTCTGGCCGAACAGGCAATGGCCGCGAATCCGATCGAGAAGGACGCGCTAAAAGGTTTCGGTTCGATTCTTGTCTTCGCCCGAGTTGCGGCGCGGGTAGGAGAGACCGACCGCGCCATCGCCACCTTACAGAAATTACTCTCAATCCCGGGGCGGTGCTACTCCTGCGCTGCTCAGGCTCGATCCGATGTTCGATCCGCTCCGGAACGATCCGCGCTTCCAAAAACTCGTCGCCTCGCCAGCGCCGAACTGACCTCCATACGGCCGCTCGCGGGGTTTGCCTGATACGAGTAGTAAACCACGATCGGCTCGGAAGTCAGCGGCTTTGTTGCCTCAGACTTCAGGGCTGAGGATAATTATAGCTATTCGTTAGGTAACAACAGCCTAGCCGTTGGGCCCAGAAACCACGCGGTAGTAAACGCCGTTTGCGCCGTAGGCAGCGCTGAACCAGGTGTTCCCGCACAAGTAGTAGGTGGTGCCTTGAACCGTGGGAGTGATACACCCTGCAGGTAGCTTTGCAACGATCTGGCCTACGGAATAGTTGCCTGGTGTTGCAACCACCGCTGTCGTGGTCGTGGCGGGTTGACTCGTCGTGGCTGTAGTTGCGCCGGCGTTGTAAGCGTTGGCTGACGCGGTCGCAGCGTTGGCATTAGCGTTGGCAGCGTTTGCATTTGCTGAAGCGACAGCCGCGCCACTCGCTGCCGCAGTTGTGACCGCGGCTGCCGCGGCCCAACCAGTGCAGTTGGCGCACCCTGACGCGTAGTAGTTCACCGTTGTGGGCGGATGATAGCCATAATAGGCGGTCGGCGGATGATACGCAGTGCCATAGCCGTACGCGCCGGTGTGGTACGCGCCTTCGCCGTACGCGCCAGAAGTAGTACCACCGTAAACATTGGTATGGGTCGCGCCCTGCCCGTATTGAGCTGAAGTGCTGCCTCCATAGGTGTTCGTGTGAGTCGCCCCTTCTCCGTACTCACCCGACGTCTTGCCGCCATACGCGTTTGTGTGACTCGTGCCTCCGCCGTAGCTATGTGACGTGCTGCCACCGAAACGATTACTGCTTGAAAAATTTCCTCTACCGCCGCTCCAACTGCCGCCACGCCCAAAAGCGAGGGCAATCTCGGACGGGAGCAGCATGATGATGAGACCTGCAATACCAACGATGATTTTTTTCATAATGTTTTCTGTCCTCCTCAATTTTTATTTGTGCGATTTGGATGGCTTGGCTTTTTCCGTGGGCTTGGCTTCCGGAGAAGTTTTCGGATGTGGATGGGCAAATGGCATCGGGTTCGCGCTGGCAGCCTTGGCCGATGTAAAGGTGTCCGCCGGAAGCGTCGGGTCAAGCTGCCAATCGGAGAGGATCAGGGTATGGCGTAGCCGTTCAGGGTCATCGAGGTATACCGCATGGAGCAATCGCGGCAGCTTATCTTCCGCTCCGATCCAAGCTTCTATGAACACGCCGTGATCGATATACGCGACCATGTCGGTTGTCGTTCCGCCTACCACTTTCGATTGGCCGATGTAGTAGGCGAGCGGCATCCCTTCCGACATCTCCTTATAAGGATCGGCGACAATCCAGTCGGCAAAGGGAAAGTAGATTGCCGCCGAGTGATACGCCTGCTCAAGCGTTGCGTCGATTGTGGGAGGCGCATCGGCGACTGCCACCAGGTTCTCAGCCGGCGCATAGGCCATCATTTTCTTGCCGTTGTAATAAAACTCCGAGGCCGGACCATCACCTGGCATGATCACCCGCAACTTGTCCGGCCTCTGGAGAGTAACCTCGGACTTTGTGGTGAAAGCGAGTGGGTGACCCTGGCGGCTCGGGCTCTCGTAAAAGTGAACCGCCGTGAACTTCATTGTGCGGGCGGCGGCCAGACGGCTGCTGGCAGCCTTCAGAATTTCAATCGCTTTTGGCTCAAGCGAAGGCGTGGCTTCAGGCGCGGGCGCAGGGCTCGCTTCCGCCGCGGTGGGTTTGGCCTTCTTCTTTTTTGCTGCTGGTTTGCTCTGCGCGTTCGCCGTGACCACAAGAACGGCTGACGCAAGCAACAGCACCCACCAAGAGAACTTGCGTCGGATCATCACGGAATCATGCCGCATTCAAACATTTTGTTGGCAATAGGAGCAGCGACCTTGTTGATGAAGGCCGCGCGCATCTGCGAGTCGGATTTCAACATCTCCAGGGCTCTCTGTTCCATTGGCGATTCCGGTTTCTTCCCTTTCTGCGCTCGCTCCTGCCACAGCTGCTCGCAGGTCGACTGCTGGTATTTCTGGACTACCTTGTCGGCAATCCTGTCCATGATCGGGTAATCTTGAGCGTTTACGGCGGCGCAAAGCAGGGCGAGACCTGCCGTAAACAGGGACGCAAATACAACCTTTTTAATCATGGGGAATTTTCTGCACTTAACTTATGCCTGTCTATGGGACTTTAGGCTCATATGCACCGCCGTCCGATCGTCCGATGATCTCACTGGTCGTGGAAGAAAGAGAGTCGCTCCCCCAGGCATCGCTCGCTGGCTTTGCTCATGACCAAGTTCACGGTGCACGCAACCCCGATTAAGATTGACCGCACGCGCGACTGCGCCTTTTCATATGACCTTGGTCCAATTGGCGAATGGAAGGTCGGGTCTTAAGGAATGCGCGCGCTCTGTTCGCGTGGGCATTTAAAAGACTTGTGATCCCGAACCATGAAACCATAAAAAGGGCGACATGATAACGAAATCCGCCGTTGTCGAGTTTGCGACTGGATCGGCTGTTCGGGCTTCCGGTATGTCTATTGCTCTTCGCCGACTGACGGTATTGTGGGCGGCGCTCTTCATTGCCACGCTCGCCCGGGGACAGGATACGATCCATCCCCTCAAACCCCTCGATTTGTCGAGCCCGCGAGCCACGTTAACGACTTTCCTCGATGGCGGGGACGCCGTGGGTACGTATCTGGTCCGGGATTACCTGCGATCGCCTTCGCGCGCGAAATTCGATCACCTTTTTTCTCTGGCAGGGCCCGTCGTAAATTGCCTCGACTTGACCGAGGTGCCGCCGGCGGCTCGCAGAAAGGCGGGCCTGTCGGCGGCGAGCGCCTTGTATGAAACGTTGAGCCGGATCCAGCTTCCCCCGTTTGACCAGATTCCCGACGCTGCCCAATTGAGCGGACTCTCCGGTAGTAACGGCGAGCGTTGGGTGATTCCGAATACGGAAATTGTCATCGAGCGAGTGAAAAGCGGACCACGCAGCGGCGAGTTCCTATTCAGCGCCGGGACCGTCGCAAGGGCGGAAGAATTCTACGAGCGCGTGCGCGGCTTGCCTTATACGCGCCCGGTTCCTCTCAAATATTTCCGGGAAACAGTAATCGGCGGCGGGGGCTGGATGATTCCGTTTGCGTGGATCAAAGCGCTTCCCCAATGGCTTCGTCACCCGATCGGCGAACAAGCGCTGTGGAAGTGGGTTGTCTTGTTCCTGATGCTTGGTTGCGGCGCGGTCTTGTTACGGCCGGTGTTCCGCCTGTCCCGACTGGGCGGCGACCAGCGACCGCTCCTCCAGGCATTCGCGCGCCTGGCGTTGCCGCTGTTCTTTCTGATAGCCACGCCTGCGGTGACCTACTTTTCTCTTCTCCAAATCAACTTCATCGGTGAGGTGGCAAGGATCATCCAGCTCACTGCCACGGCGATGATGTTTCTGGCTGGCGCGTGGATCGTCTGGCGCATCGCACCCGTGCTTGCCGAAGCGATCATCGCGACACCCAAAATCAATACCGAGAGCGTTGACGCGCATCTCATTCGGATCTGCAGCCGCCTGCTGGGAATCGTGGCCGCGGCGGGATTGCTGGCGGTGGGCGCCAGCCAGCTGGGCCTGCCGGTGTATGGGATCGTCGCGGGGCTGGGTGTCGGCGGGCTGGCCATCGCCCTGGCCGCTCAGCCGACCATGGAGAATCTGATCGGTGGTCTCAGCCTATTCGCGGATAAACCTATTCGAGTTGGCGACCTTTGCCGCTACGGATCTGAAGAAGGAACGGTCGAAGCTATCGGCATTCGCTCGACGCGCATTCGGGGACGGGATCGCACGCTCACGACCATGCCCAACGGCGTCCTTTCAAAGATGCCGCTGGTGAGTCTGGCCAAGCGTGACCAAATGTTGATCCAGTCCACCATTGGCGTTCGCTACGAGACTAGCCCGGAGCAACTGCGCTATTTGCTGGTCAAGATTCGGGAGGCACTTCTGCGTCATCCGAAAGTTGACCCTGATCTTGTCCGCGTTCGGTTTGTTGGCTTTGGCGCCTCCTCGCTGGATATTGAATTGTTCGCCTATGTGAAAACCACGAAACGACCGGAGTTTCTTAGCGTCCGCGAAGAGATATTCCTGCAGGTCATGGATATCGTGAATGAGAGCGGGACCGGATTCGCCTTTCCATCGCAGACCGTCTATTTCGGACGCGATAGCGGATTGGATCCGAAGCGGACCGAAAAGGCCGAAGCACAAATGCGCCAATGGAGTGACGAAGGACCGCCTGCCAAGTCCTAGCTCCATAGGCGATTGCAATTGGTTCATCGCCGGGATTTTGAACGGATTAACCTGTGGACTAAACGCAAGAGGCGCTTTAGTGATTAGCTGAAGCCGAGCCTCCGATCGGCCACTTGAAAAGCGCGAGCGGCATTTTCGTGGGACAGGCTCACTATTCTTGGAAACCGAAGCAGAAAGGAATCAAATGACACTAACGCGAGATACGTTAATCAACCTGGCACTCAGTGGCGCCATCGCCGCTGCCGCTTTGCTCATGACCAACCTCACGAGCCACGCGGCTCCGCTTACTTCCGCCGAAGCGACTGAACTTGGCACTGAAGCCTACATCTACGGATACCCGCTCATCACGATGGAATACACCCGCCGGGTCATCACTAACGTGAGCGAGCCGAAGGGCACCAAAGCCCCGATGGGTCAGCTCATCAGACTGCGCGAGTACCCGACGGCAGAATTCAAGGATGTCACCGCGCCAAACGCGGACACACTTTACACCACTGCCTTCCTCGATGTTGAAGAAGGAGCCCTATGTGTTAAGCCTGCCGGACGCGCACGGCCGCTATTACCTTTTTCCGATGCTCGACGGCTGGACCGATGTCTTCCAGGTGCCGGGCAAGCGCACCACTGGCACGGGCCCGCAGAAGTATGCTATCACAGGCCCTGGTTGGAAGGGCACTTTGCCAAAAGGCGTGAAGGAATACAAATCGCCTACCGCCATTGTGTGGATTCTTGGGCGTATCTATTGCACCGGCACGCCGGAAGACTATGCGGCCGTCCACAAGATGCAGGACGAGATCTCGGTTGTACCGCTCAGCGCCTATGGCAAATCCTACACTCCGCCTGAAGGCAAGGTCGATCCGAGCATCGACATGAAAACTCCGGTGCGTGACCAGGTGAACGCGCTTAGCAGCGAGGCTTACTTCAGCTTGCTGGCCACGCTCCTGAAGGACAACCCGCCAGCCAAAGCCGATGCGCCAATGGTCGCGAAGCTGGCCAAGCTTGGAATCGTTCCGGGCCAGGCTTTCGACGCGAGCAAGCTGGGCGAGGAAGCCGCGAAGGCGCTGGCCGACGTCCCCAAGCTGGCTTTCGGAAAAATTATGGGACACTTCAAGGAAGCGGGTCGTCTGGAGAATGGCTGGACCTTCACGACAAAGACTGGACTCTACGGGACGGATTATCTGCAACGCGCACTCGTCACCGCCATCGGTTTGGGAGCAAACCGCCCGCAGGACGCGGTCTATCCCACGTCTGATGTCGATGCTGAAGGCAATCCCTACAGCGGCGCGAATAAGTATGTAATGCACTTTCCGAAAGGGCAGCTACCGCCGGTCAACGGTTTCTGGTCGCTGACCATGTATAACGGCGAATACTTCTTTGTCGCCAACCCGCTGAACCGCTACAGCATCAGCGCCCGCCAGAAACTCAAAGCCAACGCCGACGGTTCCACGGACCTCTACCTCCAGCACGAGAGTCCCGGTGCCGACAAGGAATCGAACTGGCTTCCTGCGCCAAAGGACAAGTTCATCCTGATGCTCCGCCTCTACTGGCCAAAGGAAACCCCGCCATCGATTATCGATGGGACGTGGAAGATTCCGGCAGTGACAAAAGTGAAGTAACCAGGTCGATTACGAAATCCGGCCTTCGCTTCTATTTAAATACGCGACCACCTAACCAACGAAGAAAACACCATGAAAACAATCAAATGCACATTCACCGCGCTCGCCTTCGTGCTTGCATTCACTACCGCTCGCAGTGCGGACATCACTCCCGCCGAAGCCAAGGCCATCGCCGAGGAAGGCTTTATTTACGGCCTGCCGATCGTGATGAACTACGCGGTCATGTATGAGTATTGCGTGGACAAAAGCTCCGGGCAATATAAGGCGCCGTTCAACCACATCAAAAACGAGGCGCGCGTGTTCACCTACAAAGACACCGCGGTCATCACGCCTAACAGCGATACTCCCTATTCGCTGTGTTGGCTCGACCTGCGTGCCGAGCCGATCGTGCTGTCCGTGCCTGCGGTGGAGAAAAGCCGTTACTATTCGGTTCAGCTTTGCGACGGCAATACCTTTAACTACGGCTACATCGGTAGCCGCGCCACCGGCAATGATGCCGGCGATTACATGGTGGCCGGTCCTGATTGGAAAGGCGAGACGCCCACGGGCATTAAGAAAGTGTTCCGTTCCAGCACGCAATTCTCATTGGCGATCTTCCGTACCCAGCTCTTCAACCCCGACGACATGCCGAACGTGATCAAGGTGCAGTCCGGCTACAAAGCGCAGCCAGTCTCGGCCTTTCTCAAGCAGCCCTCTCACTCGGCAGCCCCTGCCATTAACTTCCCGAAGATCGACAAAGAACTTGTGAAGACGAACTTCTTTGAGTACCTCGGCTTTGCGTTGCAGTTCGCTCCGGCTGGACCGAACGAAAAGGAAATCCGTGCAAAGCTCGCAAGCATCGGCACAGATCTTTCGCCTGAGCAAAAAGCTGCGCTGGTGGAGGGTATGAAGGAAGGAGAAGAGAAGGTCGAGGGTGGGGTCAAGCATCTCGGGACGAAGATCAACGGTTGGGATATCGCCTCGCTGACGGGCGACCGCGCATTCTTTAACGGTGACTGGCTGAAACGTGCCGAAGCGGCGAAAGCGGGCATCTACGGCAACGACGCTGTCGAGGCCGTGTATCCGCTGACCACGACCTTGCCCAATGGCGAGCCGCTCGACGGGAGTAAGGACAAATACACCCTTACCTTCGCGGCTGGTCAGTTCCCGCCAGTGAATGCGTTCTGGTCGGTGACGATGTATGACGGCAAAACCCAGTTGCTGATCAAGAACCCGATTAACCGCTACCTTATCAACTCGCCAATGGTGCCAAAAATGAAGAAAAACGCTGACGGCTCGCTAACGCTGCACATCCAGAAGGATTCGCCGGGCAAGGACAGGGAATCCAACTGGCTACCTGCGCCAAACGGTCCGATCTATCTGGTCATGCGCCTCTACTGGCCCAGGGTCGAACCGCCCTCGGTCCTGCCGCCGGGTGAAGGCACATGGAAACCGCCAGGCATCGAGAAAGTTCAGGGGTAGGCTGTGCTTCAAGCGCAGTAGTTCCAACGGACCGGATATTCAACAGATAGCCCCCGAACCAATCGAAATAAAGATTGCCCTAAAGTCCTATAGACAGATAGCATCGCCGCGAGCACACCATAGTGCTCATAAAAAACAAAAGGAGTTCAACAATGAAAAAATACTGTTTATTCACCTGTATCGTCGGTTTGGTTTGCGCTTGCCTGATCTTGATTGGATGCGAAACGACGCAGCCTGGTGCTGCGACTGCGCCGCCGCCGAATTCAGCCCGTTTGCTCGTTAACCGGGTTGCAAATTTCGGGAGCGATCTCAGCCTTGTCCTCTCAGTCGATGGCAAGGATGTGGGAAGCTTTACCGAGGGCCGAAACTACAGTGGCTACTTGTCGGCAGGCCAGCACGTCATTGTCGCCCGGGTTGATCCCAATCAAACCGGTGCCGGTCCGGCGCGAAAAACTCTGAACGTCAAAGCTGGGCAAACCTATTCCTTTACCGCAGGTTTGTCGGGAGGGAATATGACTCTGGTGAGGAACCAGGGTCAGACGGTGCTACCCGATTAAATAGGAAAGTTTATCTTGTCGGGGCGGTGAATCTCGCAGTAGGATGCTGCGATCGTCGTGCGCTGGTCGAAAATTGGCGGCCGCTTGCGGCTAACGAGAAAAAATGTCTCTAGCGAAAATGAACACGTCGAACGTAATTTTCCTTGAACGCCGAATGCGAAAGGAAGAAATGCCGATTAGCTCCATTTATACGACACCGTCACATCTTTTTCGGTCGAATCGCCATCTTGGACGGGCACTACGTACCGTCGGTATCGTAGTTGTCATCGCCTTTCTCAGTGTGTTTTCCCCGGCAGCATTCGGCGCCAATCCCGCGGAAGAGCTGGCCAAGGCGGGAGCGACGGGCGGTATTGATCCGAAGGGTAATTCGTGGATATCGATCGAGCAAAGCATGCAACAGTTCGCGCACCCTGAATTCATCCTGCGCCTGTTCCTTAGTCTCGCCCTTGCCGTGGGCTGTGCGTGGGTCATCGCGTGGCACCCGCGCAGGGCTTCGCTCGTCGATCCGCTGGCGGATTTTGAGGAGCGTAAGGTGCTTATACTTCTCGGGGTCGTCGGCGCGGTTATTGCTGAATTAACTGGGACCAACCAAACGCTTGCGTTTGTCATCTTCGGCATCGGCGCGTTGTTGCGATTTCGGACCCTGCTCGACAATCCGAAACTCACTGGAAAAGCAATTATGGTCGTGGTGGTCGGGCTGGCATGCGGTATGGGATCCTGGGCCATGGCGGTTTTTGTTACTGGCTTCAGCTGGCTCCTTCTCTACTGGCTTGATTCGCACTCGGGTTGTCGGGTCAGGATCCGGCTCGCCGATGATGAAGATCCGAAGCCCATTTTTGACGCGGTGCAATCATTGCTCCTCTCCCACAAGTGTCGGCTTCAAAGCTCGGCGCTCTACGAGGACAAGGGAAGGATGGTGTTCCTTCTGTATATCCCGAGTGGAGTCGATCCTCGGGGATTGGAAACAGAGGTGCGAGAGAAGCTACGGAAAAACCGTGTTTCCAGGATCGATGTTGACGTGGTGTAAGCATACTTGATCCCGGCCGGCACGCCCGGACGTTGCCTCTATGTCCAGATACAACAGGCTCCTCGCCACGCTATTTTTCGCGTTGCCGCTGGGTGTCGCAGCCGAATCTCAAGATGGGCCGAAAGACGGCATTGTACTGATTATTCGCCACGCCGAGAATCCTGACAACGGCCGTGGTCTCTCGCCCCGCGGCAAGGAGCGGGCCAAAGCATACAAGAATTACTTCGTAAATTTCACCGTCGATTCCAAACGACTGGAACCCGACGTCATTTTTGCTGCCAATGACTCAAAGCATAGCCATCGACCCCGGTTAACTGTCGAGCCGTTCGCGAAGGCAGCAAAACTGCAGATCGATACGCGATTCACCAGCAATCAGTCGGTTGAACTGGCGGATGAGCTGCGCAGAAATCAGCAGGGAAAGCGAATCCTTATCTGCTGGCGTCACAGCCAGATCCCGGCGCTGCTTCGTGCACTGGGAGCAACGCCCGAAACTTTGCTACCGCGCGGCAAGTGGCCCCGTTCGGTGTATGATTGGGTCATCCTGCTTAGCTACGATCAGAACGGGCGGCTAATCCCGGCCAGCACCCGACGCATCGACGAACGACTTTTGCCCGGCGACTCTTAACAGTGAGGGTAATTCGCCTCAAGGACGTTTGGCTATGCTAGAATCCGCGGGGTCGGCTGCAAAACGTACCGAGGGACAAAAAACACTCCTATTCGTCGTGCGCTCCGCCCACGTGGACGTATTGAACCAAGTCTTATAAGCAAAGCCCAAAAAGTCTGCTAAAGTTCCTGCGCAAATTCATCCGTGCCGATGAAATCATCTCCAAAACAACCGCAAACCTGGAAGAAACCAAAAATATGAAACAGATACGAGTCTCATTCAAAATGATCATTGCCACAGTGCTATTAGCGCTGACGGTCGGCTGCGCCACCACCAACACCCATACGGATTTGCTATCCGCGGCAGGCTTTAAACTGCTCCCCGCTGATACGCCTAAGAAGCAGGAGCTGCTTAAAACACTGGCGCCAGGCAAGCTCTCTTTGATCACCTGGAAAGGAAAGCAATTCTACGTGCAACCGGACGTTCCTAACAACCAAGCCTACGTGGGGACGCCGGCAGAATACCAAACCTATCAACAACTCAGGCTGGCCCAGAAGTTGAGCAACGACAACCTCATGGCCGCTCAAATGAACCAGGATGCCATGATGGGTTGGGGCGCCTGGGGACCCGGTTTCTACGGAGGCTTCTACGGTCGAGGTTGGCGGTAATTATCACTTCCTGACCGGCCAGACAAGACGCCCAACCTTGACCGCATCGCGAAGGTTTTAGAGCGGCAAGATTGCTTAAATTTTCCGATCACCAATTAATCCAACGCCCCCTCTGTAACCTAACACACACACGCACATCAATTCGATAAACAAAAAACAATGACACCAAAACTAAAACTACTAAAACAATGGGCCGTGGCCCTGTGCGTCGCGTTCATCGTGACGGCAGCGCAGGCCGCGGACAAGAAACCCAACATCCTGTTCATCATGGGCGATGACATTGGGATGTGGAACATCGGCGCCTATCATCGCGGCATGATGGCCGGGCGGACGCCAAACCTCGACAAGCTCGCCAAGGAAGGAATGTTGTTTACCGACTACTACGCTGAGGCGAGTTGCACGGCGGGTCGGGCGAACTTCATCATGGGCGAACTTCCAATTCGCACTGGGATGACTACGGTCGGCCAGGCCGGTGCCAAAATCGGCATACCGGCGGAAGCTTGCACCATCGCCACCGCGCTTAAAGCGCAGGGCTACGAGACTGGCCAGTTCGGCAAGAACCATCTGGGCGATCTCAATGAGTTCCTGCCCACCGTGCACGGGTTCGATGAATTCTTCGGGTACCTCTATCACCTGGACGCGATGGAAGACCCGGCGCATCCCAACTATCCGCAGGACTTATTGAACGTCGTCGGCCCGCGCAACATGGTTCACAGTTGGGCAACCGACAAGGACGACCCGACGGTGATGCCGCGCTGGGGCAAGATCGGCAAACAAAAGATCGAAGACGCCGGCACGCTTTATCCTGAACGGATGAAAACGGTGGATAACGAGATCCGCGACCTCGCCCTGCAGTTCATCGAAAAGGCCCAAAAGGATGGCAAGCCGTTCTTCTGCTGGCTCAACCCGACCCGCATGCACATCGTCACCCATCTCTCGGAGAAGTATGAGAAGATGCGTAACTCGGAGAATGGCTGGTCAGAAGAAGAAGCGGGCATGGCCCAGCTCGATGACGACGTCGGTTTGGTCATGCAGAAGCTCAAGGATCTCGGTGTTGACGACAACACTATCGTCGTCTTCACCACCGACAACGGCACGGAAGTCTTCACCTGGCCCGATGGCGGACAGACGCCGTTCGCGCAAAGCAAAGGCACCGTTATGGAGGGCGGCTTCCGCGTGCCATGCATCCTGCGCTGGCCCGGCCACGTGCCGGCAGACTCCGTGCAGAACGGGATCTTCTCCGGCATGGATTGGTTCCCGACCTTCCTCGATGCCGCCGGCAACCCGAAAATCACCGACCAGTTGCTCAAGGGGGTAAAACTTGGCGACCGGACTTACAAGAACCACCTGGACGGCTACGACCAGATGGCCGCCATCACTGGCAAAGGGCCATCGAACCGTCATGAGATCTTCTATCTCGGCGAAAGCACAGTGGGCGCGGTGCGCATCGACGACTACAAGTATCGTTTTATCGACCAGCCCAAAGGCTGGCTGGGTGCCAAGCCGCACCTTGACGTGCCGGTCCTGATCAACCTGCGCCTTGATCCGTTCGAGCGCACGGGCTGGCCGCAAGACGGGACCAAAGAGGGGGGGCAGCAATACTTCGATTGGTTCAAGTTCCAATTTTGGCGCTTTGTCTTCGTTCAGCAGGTGATGGGCAAGGAACTCCAGACCTTTCTCGATTACCCGCCCATGCAGAAGGGCGCGAGTTTCAATCTTGACGCAGTGAAAGCGGAGATGGCGAAAAAGATGGCCGAGGCCGAGGCGGCGAGCAAAGGCCCCGTCCAGTAACCGCAACGAACGAACCACCACGACCTTCACGGCGGGCGGCTCGCAAGGGCCGCCCGCCTTTTTATCAATAGCTAATCCCTTCGACCATGAAACGCGCGGGCTGCTTCCATATGCGGCCCAGTGATCGCCGCTGGTCGGATGTTGTAGGGGCGCTTGTGCCAAGCGCCTAACCAATTAATTCCGGCGTTTGACACAAACGCCGCTACAACGCTTCAGCGATAGGACCAAGGTCCCATAGTCAGCTCCCTTGATTTTTCAGATCGTCGAACGAACCGACCAACCGAGATCGTTCTGTCGGCAATGACGAAACAATGGCAAAATTCATTGGAATAAATTGAAACTTCCCGCTCACGTTCTGTTACGCAAGGATCTGTCTCTTATCCTCTGGAAACCCCGAGGCGTCCTTGACCAGTCAACGGTCAACGAGATTGTCGCGTTCATTGACGCCGTTGAAGAACGAAGTAGCGAACCACTCAACCGATTCGCCGACTTGTCGGCCCTCGATGCCGTCGACTTGAACTTTGATTTTGTCTTCCACGTGGCGCTCGGCCGGCGTGCCTCGGCCGCGCCCAAACCCGCAGTGAAATCGGCCTTCTACGTGACGAGCGCGGGCACGACGCATTATGCCAAATTGCACGCCGTGCTGACCGACCATTCGCCACTCCATGTCGCTTTGTTCACGGATCGCGTTGCCGCTGCGGAGTGGCTCGGTGTTCCAGTTGAAGCGTTGTCCGAATAGGAACCGAGAGAATTGAAGAGATAACAGGTTTCAAGGTCAGATAGTTTTCCGGATTGAGAATTTCTTCTCATCAAGGAACGTTTTGTTAGTTTGTCCAGGTGACGCCGGCGGAGTTCAAGAGAAAATGGGCCAGGTATTCGGGCAAAGAGACCGCCGCATATCAAGAGCACTTCAATGATCTTTGCGCGCTGCTCGGTCAACCGACACCAGCGAGCGCTGATCCAACCGGCAACGAGTCGTTTTGTTTTCAAAAGCGTGTCGTCAAAGACGAGGAACTTTTTGCGATTGCAGAGCCCGCTCGCGTAGCAGAAGAGCCGGAGCCTGAACGCGAGCGCGGCTTCGCGGACGTTTGGAAGCGCGGCTGCTTTGCCTGGGAATATAAAGGCAAAAAGAAAAATCTCGATGCAGCATATCAGCAGTTGCTGCGTTATCGGGAGTCGCTGCTGAACCCACCGCTACTTGTCGTCTGCGATTTCGACCGCTACATCATTCGCACAAATTTCAACGGCACCGTTCAGGAAACGCATGAGTTCACGAACGCAAACATCGACGAGCCGCGTGTCCTACATCTCCTGCGTGCCGTCTTTACGGACCCGGAATTCCTCAAGCCACAGCGCACGACTGATGAGGTCACGGAGAAACTCGCACAACAGATCGGTGAAGTTGCCCGCTCATTGCAGGAGCGAGAGTCAGTCGAGCTGATCGACGCGCGTTCGCGCCGCGAGCTTGCGGTCGCTCAGCGCAAGAATCTTCGGATCGCGCGTTTTCTCAATCGAATCGTCTTCTGCTTTTTTGCCGAAGATACGGGACTGCTACCGAAGAACGTCGTTACCGAAATTTTCAAAACGGGCGTCGATGACCCAGCGCATTTCGCCGAAGTGCTCGAAGATTTGTTTCGGAAAATGGCGAAGGGCGGCACGTTCGGCGCACACAAGATTCGTCACTTCAATGGCCATCTTTTCGAAGAGGCGACGGTATTTGAGCTGACCGAAGAAGAAATCGGCAAACTCGCTATCGCAGGCGAAGCCGATTGGCAATTCATCCAGCCCAGTATCATGGGAAATCTTTTCGAGCGCGGGCTCGATCCGGACCACCGTGCGCAACTTGGAGCGCACTACACGAGCGAGGAAGACATCAAGACATTAGTCGAGCCGGTGTTAATGGCACCGCTACGCCGGGAGTGGAGCAAGATCAAAGGCGAGCTCGCCCCCGCGTTCGTGCGCGGTGAAGGCAAAGCGTCGGATCGCGCGAAACTGTCCGTGTTTCACGACAAGCTCGCCGCAATCACCGTGCTCGACCCGGCGTGCGGCAGCGGCAATTTCCTGTACGTCTCGCTTCAGTTGCTTCTCGATCTTGAAAAGGAACTCATCACCTTCGCTAGGCAGCTGGGATTCAAATTCGAGTCGCACGTCAACGTGCAACAGCTGAAAGCCATCGAGTTGAATGCCTACGCCTTCGAACTGGCGCAGGTAGCGGTGCAGATTGGCTATTTGAAATGGCGTCGGGACAATGGCTTTCCTAACGAGCGCGAGCCCGTCCTGCAAAATCTTGAAAACTTCCAGAACGAAGATGCGCTCCTGGTTCCGCACTTTCGCAGCAAAGCAAAATCGCTGAAGGAAGCCCAGGCGGGCGAACACGCCACTGATGACGCGCTGAAGTTCTACACCGAACGCAAGTGGCCAAGCTGTGATATCATCGTGAGCAACCCGCCCTTTCTCGGCGGAAGCAGAATTTGGAAGGAACTCGGTCGCGAATATCAGACCGAACTGTGGCGAGTTTATGAAGGACGGGTACCTGGCGGTGCTGACTTGTGTTGTTATTGGTTCGAAAAAGCACGCGATCTGATCGAGCACAAAGAATGCGAGCGCGCAGGTCTGCTTGCCACTCAGGCCATTCGGGGCGGGGCGAATCGCGAAGTGCTAAAACGGATTAACAAGAGCGGAGATATTTTCTTCGCCATTAGCGACCGTAAATGGATTTTGGAGGGCTGCGAACGTCCATGTGTCGATGATTGGATTCGATGATGGATCAGAGAGCCTCCGCACGCTTGACGAGACAGTCGTCGACGAAATTCACTCTAACCTCACGACCGCCGCCGACGTGACGCAAGCACACCGGCTAAACGAAAACAGCGGAATTAGTTACAAGGGAACGTGCAAAGCCGGACCTTTCGACATTCCAGAGAAGGTCGCAATCGAATGGCTGAATATTCCCAACCCTCACCGCAAACCAAATTCAGATGTTCTCAGGCCATGGGTTAACGGAACTGCTATCCTCAAGCGTCCATCACCGGAATGGGTGATCGATTTCGGTGCTGAGTTATCGCTAAACGTTGCGACGCTCTATGAGCGACCATTTCAGCAAGTAGTCGAGAAGGTAAAGCCGGAGCGTCAGAAGAATAAACGAGCAGCATATCGCGAGCGATGGTGGCTGCATGCTGAGCCGCGGCCCGGAATGCGCAAAGCTTTCGGATCGCTACCCCGGTATCTGGTCACGTCTCGCATAGCAAAGCATCTCGTCTTTGTATGGACCGATACCGTTACTTTACCAGATGATGGAACATTCACATTGGTCGTGACGACGACTACTTTTTCGGAGTTATGCATTCGCGGCTTCACCGAGTCTGGGCTTTGAAACTTGGAACCCGATTGGAAACACGGCCGCGTTACACGCCGACAACTTGTTTCGAGACGTTTCCGTTTCCCGACCCGAACGAACAACAAAAAATCGAGATTGCGACGACGGCGAGAGATCTAAACGAGTTACGCGAGAACTGGCTCAACCCGCCAGAGTGGACGACGATGCGCGTGGTCGAATTTCCCGGCTCAGTTGACGGACCGTGGTCGCGTTTCGTTGTCGAACCTAACGAGCGTGGCATCGGGACGGTTCGTTATCCGTGCTCAGAGGCACGCGACGAAGAATGCGCCAAGAAATTAGCGAAGCGCACGCTCACCAACCTTTACAACGAGCGTCCCGCGTGGCTCGCGCACGCTCATGCGAAACTCGATGCCGCTGTCGCTGGGGCCTACGGCTTCGCCGTCGATCTAACAGATGAACAAATTCTCGAAAAACTTCTCGCGTTGAACATTGAACGTGCGAACGACGAAGCGAAAGCCGCCGAACAGAAGAAGGTAAAAAAAATTTCGCGTGTGAAGTCCGAACACGAGATGATCTAATTTTGATTCTGTTGCGGCAAAAGAAACTGACGACGTGAACACGACAGAGGCGAGGGGTGCAGTGTCGCACACGAAACAACTTCCAGCCGTTGAATGATTGAAGGTCACGTCCTAACTGCACTGTGGACAGGAGCCTTTCTTCTGGTCCACCTCGGCGTGATCGCGCGGGTCATTTTGCGGCCACACCGGGAGCCGGCTTCACGGGTTGCCTGGATCGTTGTCATTATTGTTCTGCCCGTGATCGGGATCCTGACTTATATCCTTCTCGGTGAAACCAGTATCGGCCGCCGGCGTGTGAGGCGTCTGGACGCAGTGCTGGCCGTCATGCCTGACCTTACCAAGGCCCCGGGAATGAATTCGCCTAATCTGCAACCGAAAATTCCAGAGACTTACGCCCACCTGTTCCGGCTCGGATACTCAGTCAATGGCTTCGAGCCGGTGGGTGGCAACTGCGCGACCTTGCTGGCAGATTCCAACGCGTCCATCGAGTCCATGGTCGCAGATATTGATGCTTCTCAGGATCACGTCCATCTGATCTTTTACATTTGGTTGCCCGATAACAACGGACTCAAAGTCGTCGGAGCAGTGCAGCGGGCCGCCGCACGTAAGGTCACCTGCCGGGCGATGGCCGATGGATTGGGCTCGCGCATCATGATCGAATCTCCGCATTGGAAAGCCATGCAGGCGGCGGGCGTTCAGGTAGCTACCGCCCTGCCCATTGGCAATCCGCTCTTGCGTCCGTTACGAGGGCGCATCGATTTGCGCAATCATCGCAAGATTCTGGTAATCGATAATCGGATCACCTATTGCGGCAGTCAGAACTGCGCAGACCCCGAATTCCGGATCAAGGCAAGGTTTGCCCCATGGGTAGATGCGCTCATCCGTTTTGAGGGGCCGATTGCACGGCAGAATCAGTATCTTTTCGCCAGCGACTGGATGGCGGCAATGGATGGAGATCTCACGCCTTTGTTGCGTCAACCGTTGTTGCCCTGCGACTCCGGGCTGACAGCGCAGGTCATTGGCACCGGGCCGACGGTATATAACTCGGCCATGTCCGAAGTGTTCGAAACCCTCATTTACACCGCCCGACGGGAGCTGGTCATAACGACTCCCTATTACGTGCCGGACGAAGCCATGCAGAGCGCCCTTTGTGCCAGTGCCCGGCGCGGCGTAGCGACCACTATCATTTTCCCCGCGCGAAACGATTCATGGATCGTTGCCGCGGCCAGTCGCAGTTACTACAGTGACTTGCTTGCCGCCGGGGTCCGCATTTACGAGTACGAAGGCGGCCTCCTTCATACCAAGTCGCTCACGTTGGACGGTGAAGTCACGTTGATCGGCTCGGCCAACATGGACCGGCGCAGTTTCGATTTGAATTACGAAAACAACATTCTGTTCTACGATCCGACTTTGACCGCCGAAGTGCGCCGGCGTCAGGACGCCTATCTTGCCTGCTCCCATCCCGTCACCGCCGAGATGGTGGCCCAATGGCCGATGACCCGCCGGCTTTGGAACAACACCATTGCGATGTTGGGGCCAATTTTGTAAAAATCGATCGCAACCCGCGAGCTACTTCCTTATGCGGCCCATCCCCTGTCGAAAGAAAGGCACCTGAAAATGACCAAGCTGAAAGAAGAGTTCTTCAAGATCCTCCCGCCGACGATCTTCTTTTTTGTCGCGCTGCATATTGTCATGTTCATCCGCGTCTTGATGCTGCGCGGAACCGGGGTCGCGCCGTCCTCTTCGATTTCAATTGCTGTCGCCGCCCTCATTCTGGGCAAAGCAGTGTTAATCGCGGACATGGTGCCACTGATCAACCGCTTTCCCAATAAACCGCTCATCTACAACGTCGCTTGGAAGACTTTGATCTACTGGCTGATGGCTACCCTCATTCACTATGTGGAGCGTCTTATTGATTTCTGGCGGCAAACTGGCGGCTTTGCTGCGGGTAATCAAAAGTTGCTCGCGGAAATCGTCTGGCCGCACTTCTTCGCCATCCAGATCATTCTGTTCGTTCTGATTGTCATGTACTGCACGATGCACGAACTGGTGCGCGTAATTGGGAAGGAAAAGGTGCTGCGAATATTCTTCGGTCCAACACCTCTGCCGCAAGTTTGAACGAGCCTCTCATGGCTGCCGACGATTCAAGTTCGCCCCGTTCGACGCGAGTCGCGGCGACCCAATGGCTTCGCGTCCCAGCGGAAATTCTGTAGGCTGATGCGTAATCAAACACATTCGCCTGCGCCCTCGTAAGATGTCCGAAATGAAGCGTGCATTAAGCTGGTTGCTCCTTACCGCTGAAACGATGGGAGCCCTGATCATTCTTTGGAATGGCGTGCCGATCCATCAACGACTTCTTATGGGAAGCACTGCCAACCAAGCAGGTCCGAGGGTTTTCGTTTTGGGGACTGTGGCAGTTGTCCTCATCCAGAGCGCTTACTGGATCCGATTGCGGTGCCTTCCTCAGATGCGATTCAAGCGTCAACTGGTGCTGGGCCACACAATTCAGTTTCTGGGGCGCCTGAGTTTTGTGTTCATCGGAGGAATGTTTAGTGTCGTGTTGTTCACCCGGTTTGAAGAACTGGAGTTTTCCCCTTGGAAAGCCTTACTTCTCATGGCCGTACTGTTTTCGCTGTTCTGCTACACGTTGGATCTGGACCGACTAGGCAAAGCCTTCTCCGAACCTGTGACCGAGCCGACGCAAGACGCGTTGAGACGATGATTTCAATTTCGACGTTCCTTTCGAGAGCAAATGAGTGCGCTGCTCCACGGACTTTCGTCTGCATAAATTGCCCGAAAGTCTTATTGCCAAACGCACCAGTGGCGCGTCACATTAGAGAATCGAACTTTGTATTATGAAATTGCTTAACACTTCCTTACTTCAACTCGTAATTCTTTTCGGGACGCTCGTTGCATCTGTCGGCCAAGGAACCGCCAACAGTGCGTCGGAGCAGTCGGGCGACTCGAGTTGGCCACGCGAGAAGTACAGCAACGGTACCCGGCTCATCATTTATCAACCTCAGGTCGATGACTGGAAAGACTTCCAGGATTTGAGCTGGCGCATGGCGATTTCGCTCACGCCAAAGAGCGGCAAGACCGTGGTGGGTGTGGTGGAAATGAAGGGGAACACCAGCATAGACAATGTAGGCAAGCTTGTGACCATCACGAACCCGGAGATTACAGGCACCTATTTTCCGTCATTGGATAAAGCCACCGCGGAAAAAATGGAGCAATTGTTCAAAACGTTTGTGCCATCGAGTCTCTCAATTTCTCTCTACCGTTTGATTGCGTCCACGCCTAAGAAAGAGGCGCCGTCTGGCGTGCAATTGAACAATGATCCGCCCAAGATCTTCGTTGCGTACAAGCCATCGATTCTGCTGAGTGTGAATGGCGAGCCCGTTCTTTCGGAAGTTCCGAACACGAATTTGAAGTTTGTTGTAAACACCGAATGGCCGCTGTTTTTCGACGAAGGGAATTCCACTTACTATCTCGCAGTTGGTCAGCATTGGTTGACGGCCAGTAGCCTAGCGGGCCAATGGTCGCCAACCAAGAAGTTGCCTCCGGACATGTCCAAAGTGCCGGAGGATAAACAATGGAGCGCGCTCAAAAAATTCATTCCGCCCCCGGCTAATCCGAAGGGCGCTGCTCCAGAAGTGTTCTACAGCGATAAGCCAGCGGAAGTCATTCTTTTCGATGGACAGCCCGCCTATGCGAAAATTCCGGATACGCAGCTTGAATATGCGACGAACACGAACAGCGTCGTGTTCCTCTATACGCCGAAGCAGCAACTTTACTATTTAACCGCGGGCCGATGGTTTCGGGCCGACGATCTCAAGGGGCCATGGACTTACGCAACACCGGATCTTCCTGCTGACTTCGCCAAAATTCCGCTGAGTAGTCCAGCTTCGGCAATACTCGCCACAGTTCCAGGAACCGAGGAAGCGAAGGATGCGGTTTTGCTGGCGCAGGTGCCGACAACGATCACCGTCAGCCAAAAGGAAGCGGCGGCCAAGGCTAAGGTTGATTATGCTGGTGATCCCAAGTTTGAGTCGATCAAGGGAACATCGATGGAGTACGCCACGAATACTTCGGACAAGGTAATCAAAGTTGGAGACGTCTATTACCTTTGCCTCCAGGGCGTCTGGTTCATGTCTCCTAATCCAACCGGGCCATGGACGACTTGCACGTCGGTGCCGAAAGAAATCTACACGATCCCGTCGAGCTCACCGGTTTATAATGTAACCTACGTCACACAGACCGCGAATCCCGACGGCACCGTTACAGCCAGCTATACGGCAGGATACTTAGGCACGTTTATTTTGGGTGCTGCGACGGGAGCGATCCTTGCTGATGGTAGTGGCTATTGGTGGCCGCCTTATTGTTACGGTGGCTTCTACTATCCTTATCCGGCGACGTACTGTGGCGCCTATTGGGGTTACGGTTACCATTATCCAGCGCCTTACTATGATTACACCACGGGAGCTTACGGCTGGAAAGCGAGTGCTTATGGGCCGTATGGGTCGGCGACGGCAGGGGCGCGTTACAATCCTTATACGGGAACTTATGCGCGAGGCGCTCATGTTTCGACTCCATACGGGAGCAGAACCTATGCCCAGGCGTATAATCCCTACACTGGAACCTATGCTCAGACCAGACAAGGCTCGAGTCCGTATGCGCAGTGGGGGAGTTCGTATGTCTCGCGAGGAAATCAGAGCGCTACGATGGGCCATTACTCGACCGCCAATGGAACCGTAGCTGGCATTTCAGGGTCGGAAGGTGGGAAGGCCGCTGGCGTGAATACTAAACATGGAAACTCCGCGGCCGGCAAAACTGCCAGCGGCAATATGTATGCCGAACACGATGGCAACGTTTACAAGAACACTGGCAACGGCTGGCAAAAGTACGATAATGGAAGCTGGAATTCCGCAGATAAACCCCAGCCAAACTGGCAAGGGGCAGAAAGCAGTCAGCAACGGACGGCAACCGAGAGTTATCAGCAACGGGCGTCCGCCGCGAACAGCAACAATCGTTCCAGCCAGGGCAATTCTGAGCGATCAGATTTTGATTCTCAAAGACAAAACCTGGACCGCGAGGCCCAGAACCGATCGCGAGGCGACTTTTCCAACCAGCGTTTCCAGAACTTTCAACGCGGCGGCTTTGATCGTTCTGACAGCGGAGGCTTCGGTGGTGATCGGTTTGGCGGCGGAGGATTCGGTGGCGGCGCGGATCGATTCGGTGGTGGCGGGGGGGGATTTGGACGATTCAGCGGATTCGGTGGCGGAGGGTCCCGCGGCGGCGGTGGGTTCAGAGGCCGACGATGAAAATTAGTGCTTGGAATTTCCATATTTTATTTCTATAACCGTTCGAATTATCAACAAAACAGCCCAAGCAAAAAACATATGAAAAACCTACCAACACTTACAAATATTGTCGGTGCCGTCACGGCATTGGCGCTGATAACAGCGTGTCAGACTACCACCCAGTCTTCCACATCCCAGACCGAGACCTTGCTAGCGCAGTCGGGGTTTAAGGTCATAACGGTCACGACTCCCAAGCAGCAACAGGCGGTCACTGGACTTCCCGATAATAAGGTCTCGGCCGTGAAGTACAACGGGAAATTGTATTACGTATATCCCACTGCGCAGAACGACCGGATCTACGTCGGGAGACAAAAACAATTCAACGCTTTTAAGAGCGCCGCCGTAGCGCAGCAGACAAGCCAGCCGGCTCAGCCGTATTCGACGATGAACCCACCGCCGACAATGACATTTCAGGGTCACGGCCAGCACCAAATCGTTGCCGAGCAGTTCCAGGGCTTTGGACCGATGGGGACGGCGCAGTTGGGAGATTGGTAAGTAATCATAGACGACGCGAGGGCGGTGATTTAATTCAGCGCTCTCTTCATCGAGAATTACACACTGAGGGAAAGTGTGAGGAACGTGAAGCGCCCTCAAGTCCTCTTAGGAATCGTCCGGTTCACGGTTGGAATTCTTTTGTTAGTTCCGGCCGTTCGGGCAACCGAACTTCAGGAGGTGGATGCAAGCAAAAACGCAATCGGCGAGACTTTTACTCTTGATCCAGGCGTTTTGATCAGGTCGCCTTCTCTGACCGGCGAGAATCTTAGCTTGGCGGTCGAATCTCAGGCGGAAACCACAGAAGCCGACAAACTGGCTAAACAACTTGCCAACCCGATCGCTTCGCTGATCAGCGTGCCTTTTCAGGCAAACGAGGACTGGGGGTATGGCCCCTCCGGAAACGGTTACAAGTTCACGCTTAACATTCAGCCGGTCGTTCCAGTCTCAATTAGCAAAGAGTGGAATGTAATTGTGCGAACGATCCTGCCGGTGGTTTCACAGCACGATCTCTTTTACGTCCCGAACCTGCCGAAGAATTCGCCGCTGCAGCCGCAAAACCGTTCACAGGATGGTCTGAGCGACACCACCCAGAGCTTTTTTTTCTCGCCTAAGAAGCCGGGTCCATTCGGGCTGATCTGGGGTCTCGGCCCGGCGTTTCTTTATCCGACCGGCACACAAGACCTTCTCGGCACGGGCACATTCTCGATTGGACCTACGCTGGTGGTTCTGGAGCAAACCGGCCCTTGGACGGTCGGCGCCCTGATGAACCAGCTCTGGTCAGTCGTAATCGAGGAACACCGCAGCAGTCTCAGCCAGATGTTCGTCCAACCGTTCATCGCCTACACGACGAAGACCCATACGACTTTCACTCTCAGCTCGGAATCCACCGCGAACTGGAACGCCACGTCGGCTGACGGGAAATGGACCGTGCCGGTCATTTTTCAAATCAGCCAGATTCTGAAGATTGGGAAGCAGCCGATTAGCATCCAAATCGGCGGTAAATACTATGCCGACACGCCGCGTTATGGCCCCAATTTGGGGGTACGGTTTAATTTCACGCTGCTCTACCCAACAGGCAGGCATCCCGAGCGCGTCGAAAGAACCGGTTTGTCAAAGTAGCCACCAACCTTCGTGAAGATACGGATCAGCATTGGTTCTCTTACAGCGAAAGGCGCATGAATTAGGATGACTGATAAAGAAACGGAGCATTCGAAGCGGTCACTGAAAATAGCACTGCAGCGCCGACTAAAATTCCATCGTTTCTCCACGGTGGGACTTCTAATTGCCCTCGCTTTGTTCTTCGTTTGGGCGCCTTTTGTCGAGGAAATCGAAGGTGGTGGACTTGTCGTAGCGTTTTTATTTTCGTTGGTGTTGCTCGCTGGTGTCGCGGCAGTCGCGGATCGTAAACGCATCCTGGTTATCGCGATAGTGCTTGCGATTCCAAGCGTCGCCGGCAGGTGGATCAATTATTTCCGACCGGATCTGGTTCCATCTCCTTTCTTCCTTATCGCAGGACTCGTCCTGATCTTTTTTGTAGTGGCCAATCTACTGCGCTTCGTCCTCCGTGCTCCCACGGTAAACACGGAAGTGCTCTGCGCGAGTATTTCAGCTTACCTGATGCTCGGTTTGATGTGGGCAATGGCCTACTGGCTCGTGGACCGCTTGACGCCAGGGGGCGCCTTCTCTTTCAATACGAACGCGGGGCCGCGATCGATGAACGGATTCAATGGTTTCTACTTTAGCTTCGTCACACTCAGCACGGTCGGCTACGGGGACATCACTCCCGTTTCAAGAATTGCGAAGTGGCTGGCGGCCATGGAAGCGATGACCGGACTTCTCTATGTTGCCGTCCTGATCGCACGTTTGGTTTCACTTTATTCCAGTCCGAAATCTGATGATTCCTAAGCAATTTCGGAGCGTACGTCTTGGAATCATGCGGAATTGCTGCTGTAGCCCTAAAGTCTTATGGGCACATTGATAGGGAATATGGCAAGATCGCTTCTCCGTCCCCGATTCCATGCAGTCTGCAACGGGCGCTTGTCCAAGCTGCTGCGCAGGTAACAAAAATTGCTTTTCCACGACACACCCGCTTTGGTAGGTGATAACCAAGATTTAGCTTCGTTCGAGAAAACAACAGAAGTAAACAGCTACAAAATATATGAAACAGCTAATGACAGTGACAAAAATCATCGGAGTCGTGCTGGGGCTAGCTTTAGTTGCTGGATGCCAAACCGTGTCCACCAACAAGGCAGAGCTTGTGGCGTCCAAGAAAGAGTTCTTGCTCGCGCAGTCGGGCTTCAAAGCCATAACGGTCACAACCCCCAAGCAACAGCAGGCTATCAATGGACTAGCGCAGTACCCGAGTCACGGCCGTTAAGTACAACGGAAAACTGTTCTATGTGTTTCCTACTGCGACGAAGGATAAGATCTACGTCGGGAAACAAAAGCAATTCGACGCCTATAAGAGGAGGCTCGCGGCACAGCAGGCAACCCAGCAGGCTCAATCGGGTCAACAGGTGATGAATCCAACTCCGACGATGACGTTCGAGACTGCCGGACCACAACACATAGAAATTGATCAGTTCCAGGGCTTCGGTCCGACGGGTACGGCGCAGTTGGGAGACTGGTAAAACCGGCGGGCGCTGCTTAGTTCGTAGTCTTGAGTCTGACAAGGCGATGCGAACAGGCTAAAATGGGCTTCTCGCTAAAACCATGCTCCCAGAACGAGGGCTGCCGGTTGTTAAGGCGGGTTGCCGAGTCTCGGTAGCAACCGACGGCTCGATCTCGATTCCCAGGCAACCACACAGGTTTCGCACTGGCGCTGCCAGCACTACAGTAACGGTCGTCTTATTAGGATTTATCTATGGAGATTCACCAATTGCGTTATTTCGTCGCGGTGGCAGACGAGGGGAACTTTTCGCGCGCCGGCCGCGAAGGTGCGCGTAGCCCAGCCTTCGCTCAGCCAGCAGATTCGAAAACTGGAAGCAGAAATCGGCCAACCGTTGTTCGATCGCCTGCCGCGTTCGGTCGTTCTTACCGAAGCGGGTCGACGTTTCATCGATTACGCCCGCCAGATTTTGGCATCCATCGGAGATGCCCGCCGAAGCGTCGATGAACTCAAAGAGGCGATCACTGGCAAGCTGGCCGTTGGGGCAATTCCTACGATCGCGCCGTACGTCCTTCCGGAGTTGGTAGTGAAATTCCAAAAAGATTATCCCGAAGTGACTTTGGAGCTCGTTGAGGACGTGACGAACGGCATCACTCGGCGCATCGACGCTGGCGAGCTGGATGTCGCCTTGGCGTCCACATGCGAGCCGAGTCCAACTTTGCGAAGGGAATCTGTAGGCCGCGAACCATTGCTGGCGCTGGTTCCGGAGACAGATCCTCTCGCAACGAAGACGCTGGTCGAACTGGATGATCTGAAGTCGCAGCGGTTTCTGCTCCTTCACGAGATGCATTGCCTGTCACAACAAGTCCATCACTTCCTGGAGGCACGTCGTCTGCGGCCGGAGATCGCGCTGGCTGGCAGTCAGCTTACGACTATCGCGCAGATGGTCGCTGCTGGGATCGGCGTTTCAATCGTGCCGCAAATGATGTTGAAACACCAAGCCACGCCCGGATGTGTCAGTCTACCGTTCGCTCCGCCAGTCCCCGAGCGCGAACTGAATTTTGTTTACAATCCGCTACGGTTTCAGAGCAAAGCCGCGGCAGCCTTCCGTCGAGAGGCTGCCGCAGTACTGTCAGGCAAAGATTCGTCGATAGCTGGCGACGCGACAAACTGACCTTATCTCATCGTCTCCAGCGCCGTCGCTACCATCGATAACATCGGCCAGACGGCGAGGACTAGGATGACTCCAAAGACGGCGAGCTCAGGCAGAAAATGAGGTCGCGTCCTATGCACATATCGTTCCTCGAGGAAGCGTGAAATACGCTGTCCTATCGGCATTCTATTTTCCATACGATCACACGGCCACAATCGGGCGCGAATGGAAATACTTTATGCGTCTAGACGGGATAGGTTTTGACTATCGGAAGGAAGTGGCGATGAATGAGACAGTTAGGAAGTCCTCTCCGGCTCTTTCAGCCCAAGTATTGTGCCGCGGCAATTTGATGCGCCGCAGTGGCACGCGAACTTTTTTTTGGATACTTCCGTGATCGGTTCATCGATCTCCAACTGGTAATCATAAAGGAGTTCCTCGCCGGCCTGGATATCGCGGATTGCATAAATAAAGATCCGGTCATCTTCTTCCACCGCTTCGCAGTTTGGATTGCAAGAATGATTGATCCAGCGCGCGTCGTTACCGCCAACCTCTGGATTGATGACTTCGCCGTTTTCCAAGCCGAAATTGAAAGTGTGTGGATCGTTATCGTCATCGGGGGCATCTTCCCAGGAGACGCGTTCGCCCGTGTATTCGATAATGCGCGAGCCTTCGGGAATCGACTGCACGGCATAAACACCCTGACCGTGCACACAGGACTTTCGAACCTCGATTTTTACGGCTCGCTTTCGAGTTTTGATTTTCATCGCGATATCCGGGCCGGGGTCCGATGGTGTTTGTTAGCTCCTACTGGGGACGTGACTGCCCTATTCCTCAATGGCGCCGTTCATCTGTTTCAGGTGTTCGCGAAACGTGTAACCTGGATGGGCGTTTCGTTTCTCCAGATATCGCGCAAAGTCCAACTGTTCGCGCAATGAGCGTCCGCTTTTGATCGCCTCTGCCTGACGCCGTTCCCGTTGCCAGATTTCGTGTGCGATCGAAAACAGGTCGTCGGCGTGCTCCGCAAGGACAAACACACAGCCGTCCTCATCGGCGAACACCACATCAGCCGCCTCGACGACGAAATTCCCGAACCGTGCCGAACGCAACGCCGAGGAATCATGAGGATCAAGGCGCTGCGGGCCGGAGGGACACCTGCCGTAGCTGAAAATCGGCAGACCAATTTGCCGCAGCTCCGACGTGTCGCGGTGCGCGCCCCAGACAATGATTCCAGCCAGGCCGCAGTTTTCAGCTTCAAGCGCGGTTAAATCGCCGATGCAGCCTTCATCAAGGCGCCCGCCGTTATCGATGACCAAAACTTCACCTCCTCGCGCGCTTTGCATCGCTTCCAGAAAAACATCGACACTTCCAAAATGTCTGACCGGCAACACCGGACCCGCGAGACGCTGATTGGGCGTCACCGGCCGAATACCGGGGGGACTGATTCGGAACGGAATCTTCAAACGTAGAGCGGCGTCAGCAATGAGCGGAGTAGAAAGCTTGTCAAAAGCGCGAGATAATGATTGAGCTTTCATGCTGCGATGTTGCTCGCCTTTAACTACTTTGCAAAAAAAGGAACATTTTAGAAGTCAGTATTCAGAAATCGCGATTCGGGTTGCTGATTTCTGCAAATTGCCGGAATCAAACGTATGAAACAGTCGATAGTCCTGGTCCTTGCGGTGTTCGCGGCTGCGAGTTCGATCTCGGCGAGGTTGGGCGACAGTAGCGACCAGATTGAAGATTCATACGGCGAAATCGTTCAGCGACGCTTGCGTGATGACGGGACGGTAACCGTCGTTTACAAAAAAGATCGCGCTCTCTTTTTTGTTACGTTTGCTGACAGCCGTAGTATTTCGGAAAGCTATTCCCACGTGAAAGGCACGGACCTTTCTGAAAGAGAGATTGCGAAATTCTTGAAGGCGAATGCCGTGGGCCTTACATGGACACCCGATAGCACCAGCACAGGGCGGCGGTTTAAACGCAGCGATGGCAAGGCCGAGGCAATCTATGCAACAGCGAATGGTCGGCCGACGCTGACGGTGCGTTTAGTTCACCCAACACGCAGTGATTAGTGGTCGGTATTCTGTAATCCAGCTTCGAAGACCACTGCGCGATAGTCGGTTATCCGCTTCAGGTTGCCGGAGCGCGCCTTGGCAGGATCAGGGCCGCAACAATTCCGACGAGAACGAAGCCAATGATCTCGATGAACATGTAACTGGTGGTGTAAACGCCAGGAAAACCGTACCAGTTCCAGTAAGAAACGTTGGTGGTTATCGCGGCCAGGATTCCAGCTACAACCACGAAGCCGATTCGTCCGGCAAAGCTGGCAATGCCCGCTAAGGCCAAAAGGCCCACCACCAACACGCCTTGGAGCAGTTCAGTGCCGAATTCGATTCCGAGCGATTTGACAAATGCGAACGGACGACCGGGCGCATGATACATCAGGATCCCGGAAGGGTTCGCCGCGATTTTTTCGCTCATGCGCTTCATGGCTTCGTTCTTCTCCTGTCGAGTTGGATGCTTGCCGATGCCGAGGCCGGGAAAAATATAAAGGCCGGTCTGTTGGCCGATGTTGCTTTGCATTGCGCTGAGCACGGCTGGTTCATTTGGAATCTCACCAATCCCAGCTTCGCCCAGATCCAACGCCATGTGCGCGATCGATGTCCAAACAAACATCGCGATTCCACCGAGAACGCCGGCAAGAAGAATTTTCATTAGGCGATAAGAATGAGGAATCGGTCAGGGACTGAGAAGTAAAATCACTTCGTCTCAGCCTGCTTTTCAGCCTTAGTTCCGTTTCCTTTTAACGAGTGATCGTCGTTCAGACAGACGATGCGCGCGCGTCACCGTGCTGTTTCGCATTACAAAAATGTAAGATTAAAAGCCTTGACGTTCATCCGCTTTTCCTGAGAACATCAAGCTCTTCAACTAGTTTAGAAATTCAACTTAATTCAGTCTCTACAAATATGAAAGCTCACCATTGGTTTAGTCGAAATCGTTTCTTCTCAAATCTGCGCATTGCAAGTGCAGTCACGCTAATGTCCGCCGCAGCGGCAATGACCTTCGTCGCGATAAACTCATCCGGCCCATTCTTATTGGGAAAATCAGAAGCTAAGAGTCTAACGCATAACAACCACACCATGTCGCCGGCTCTGCGCCTTGGGTCGCAAGAGGCTCTCGCTGGTGTTCAGGCTGGTGCTGCGGGTCCGCAGTATGGCCTTTTCGGATGCCAAGTCGGCCTCAGCATAGGCCAATGTTACGACCCGTACCAGATGCGAACCGCTTATCAAATCGATTCGCTGATCGGCGCGGGGTATGATGGCGCTGGGCATACCATCGTCATCATCGACGCTTTCCAATCGCCGAACATCATGGATCAGCTCAACTACTACGACGGCTTCTACGGACTACCTGGTCTGAACGGGCTCGGGAACCCGCCTGACCCCAGCCTCGGCACGTTCACCCAGGTCGCGCCTGACGGTCTCACGCCATTCGACATGAACGATGGCAACATGGTCGGTTGGGCAGAGGAGATCAGCCTCAACGTCTTATGGGCGCATGCCATCGCCCCCGGCGCAAACATCGTTCTGGTCCTGGCTAAATCAAATGAAGACGCCGAGATTCTGAGCGCGCTCCAGTACGCGGTCGACAACAACCTCGGCAACGTCATTTCGATGAGCTTCGGCGAGAACGAGAGTTGCGTCGATCCGGTCCTACTCTCCGGGTACCACGACGTGTTTGCTGCCGCCACCCAAAAGCACATCACGCTGTTCGCCTCCTCCGCCGACGAGGGCGCGGCACTGCAAACCTGTGACGGCGACTCGTGGGTGAAAGCGGTTTCCCACCCGGCCAGCGATCCGCTGGTCACCGGCGTTGGTGGCACTGAGCTGCATGCCGCGGACTATTGCCTTGTTTCGCTGGGTTGCGATCCCAGCGTGAATCCGCCGCCCGGCACCTATCTCAGCGAGATCGTGTGGAACGAAGGCGACCCGTTCGGCGACTACGGGAACATCTTCGGATACGGCACCATCGCGACCGGCGGCGGATTCAGCGTCCTGTTCGCCGAACCTCCTTATCAGCAGAGCGCCATACACGGCGGCAAGCAGCGGGGGGTCCCCAACGTCGCGTATAACGCGGCCATTCTCCACGGGGTCCTGACGTACCTGGATATTCCCGGCATAGGGATTGGATTCTATCGCTTCGGCGGCACCAGTGCCGGTGCCCCGCAGTGGGCAGCCATCACCGCGATTATGAATCAGAAGGCCGATAAGCGAGAGGGATTCCTCAATTTGGGCATCTACAAGATTGGCGCGGACAGCGTAGCGTACCCGGCCTCATTTCACGACATCACGAGCGGCACCAACTCGGCGGGTGAGCTAGACTCCTCCAATAACCCGGTTATTATTTATGGATTCGATGCGAAGCCTGGCTGGGACGCGACGACGGGTTTCGGCTCGCCAATCAGCTCGAGCGCCGTGGATTATCTCATCGCGAACGTAATGTCAGGTGACGGGACAGCCGCGATCGCGGGATCAAAGCCGAAACCGCATCCGAAGCCGATTGTTCCTGGCAGCATGAGTCCTTACTAATACTACTTGCAACCAGTGAAAAACGGGGCCCGGCAAAGGCCCCGTTTTTTTTAGTTTGATTCCTAACACGGTCAGGTAGACGCACGAATGTGCTTGCCCGCTGCATCTTTTGATTGTGGCCTGTAATACCTCGGTCAAAGCCGGCAGGGAGTGCACTTGGCATGTGCGCGCGAAACCGCAGCCGTTCACAGTCGCTTCAAATCAGACTGTGCACGTGGATATGAACATCGACACCGGCGTTCGCTAATTTTTGGGTCGCTTGCGAGCGCTCCGCACGCAACACCACGCCACCACCGTGCGTGAGTGACGATTGGCGAAATGAGTTTTGGAATTTCACTAATCGTAGCTTCGCACAGAGGCAGCGCCATACTGGCGATCTGGGACACGGCCAACCTTCGGTTGGCCCACGAAGGGGAAGTTGGAAAAATTATGAAAAAGAAATTGCGCCTATTCTTTCGCCGTTTTGTTCTGTCCAAGGGGAATGGCGGCGCCAACGGCAACGGCACTAACGATAATAAGGGCGATCGTCCGGCCCAAATTCAATGGCCGTACGTAATGAATTCCTCTGTCCCAATGCTCGGGACAGTCGCCCAGGGCTCTTGGATTTGGCATCATCACCGTAGACGCTGCTATCATGGTTATTACCGCACACGCCGTTAAGTGGCCTGACAGGTCTTATTGCCTCGGACAACGCGGCCAGCGGCCCTCAAAGGCGTTTCCTGAAAGAACCGTGCGGTCAGTATACACATGTCGTCGCACACGAAGGATAAAAAAAGGAATGTTAAAATCTTGCCGTTTTTGGACTTCGGTAGGCAGTATCGGTTCTTAAAAAAAGAAAAATAGATACAGCAAACACGCGGTTGCGCTGCGAACGTCATTCCAGTAAGCTATAAGTATGCCTGACCTTTTCGGTGTCATTTCGGCAGACGAGACTTGCCTAATACTTCAACCTCAACCTCACAATACATTATGAAAACTCCTCATTGGTTTAATCGAAATCGTTTCTTCTCAATTGTGCGCATCGTAGGCGCGGGCGCACTTCTCTCGGCGGGAGCCGCATTAGCATTCGTCGCAGCCCACCCGGTTCGGGTCGCGGCTGCGCAGCCGACTTATGACATCAACACCCTCGCTGGCAAGGTAGCCTCACTAAGGGGAACTGCCGGGCTGCAAATTCGCTTCTCCGCATTCCTGGAGGAGGAGGCAGAGGAACCTACCGCCCCGCCGCCGGGACCGCTCGTGCCGATCACGCCTACGCACGTGCTTTCAAGCCCGCTCGATGGCACTACCATCGTCGCCCCGGACGTTCCTGGTGAATCTAGACACCGCCGCTGCGCCACAGAACGAAACGGCTATTGCCGTCGATCCGAATAACCCGATGCGGGTCGTTGCCGGAGCGAATGACTACGTAACGCGCACCTGGGACTGCTTCGTTGATGGAACGCCGTGCAGCGGCCTCGGTGACGGTTACTCGGGCACGTACTACTCGAACGATGGCGGTGCGAACTGGTGCTGTAACAGCAACCCAGACTCCGACTACACACCAACGACTGACCCAAGCCAAATCGGGACTCAAATCCCAGGCGTGGAGCGTTTGGTCGGCGGGGAATACGACGCGGGCGGCGACCCCTCGCTCGCGTTCGACAGCCAGGGCCACGTCTTTTACGCCGGCCTCGGCTTCAATCGCCTCTCGCCGCCCAACACCGTAACCGTTAGTAAAGGCACCTTCGATGGCATGGGCCACCTGACTTGGGGTTCGCCGACGTTTATCAACCAGACGACTTCGCCGTCGACCCTCAACGACAAGGAGTGGATCGCGGTTGACTCGCACTCGGGCAGCCCGTTTCAGGATCGCATCTACGTCACTTGGACGCGCTTCATCTTCAACGCCCACTTTGGCAGCTATGTTCAGTCGCCAATATTCTTCGTGTATTCGACAGACGGTGGCGCGACGTTCAGCACACCGAAGAGTATCGCGGGCAATGTGCTCTACGGACAGGGCTCGCACCCAGTCGTCGGACCCGATGGCACGCTGTACGTTTTCTGGAACGGTTCGACCCGCCTCGCGTCGCTTAACTCGACCTACATGGTCAAGTCGAGCAACGGCGGCGACACTTGGAGCCCGCCACTCTCGGTCGCGACGATGACGAACATCCCTGGTCTGCGCGACACCGTGTTTCGCGTGAACAGCTTCCCAGCGGCAGCTGCTGCTCCGAACGGCGATGTTTACGTCACGTGGAACACGGAGGTGGACAACGCGACCCCGATCTATACCGGTGACGAGGGCTGCGCGTATTTCATCCCGGGCAATCATGTCTCGACATGTCACTCGGTCGCCGTTTACAGCAAGTCAACCGACAGCGGACAGACTTGGTCCGATCCCGCGCCGGTGTTCACAGCGGGCAACCGGACTGCCGATGGCTATCCGGTCGCGCAGCCAACGCCGGACCCGAACGGCTGCCAGGTAGCTAACGGCTGCGATGGCTTGCCGTTTAGTGCCCCATCGCCGCGTGGTCCGATCGAGGACGTTTTCCCGGCCGCAACGGTAGCCGCAAATGGCCACGTTCTTCTCGCCGCTTACCGAGGCGCTACGGTTTCGCCGTGGCAGGTGTGCTTTTCCGGGCCGCCTCCGCCGGAGGGTCGCATCACGTGTGACTATCTTGGGCCCTACATAAACAACACGCGGCTCGACTACTTCGTCCGCGACTTGAGCGGGAGCACGGCCCGGCTTACCACTCAACACATCAACACACGTTACGGCTTCGGTGGTGGCTTCTTTGGCGATTATACCGACATCGACACTGGCGGCGGCAACGGTTTCCATGCCTTCTGGACGGACTCGAACAACATCCAGAACGTGGTGTGGTGGTACGGTTTCCAGTTCGTGCCGACGGCAATTCACCAGCAAGACGTTGTCACACGCAGGCACCTTTTCTGAGACCTGCCTCGAAGAACTGTTAACGAAGGGCCACCTGAAGGGTGGCCCTTCTAGCATTGCGGGGCAACCCTTTAGGGTTCGCCTCGCCACTTCATGGGCAAAGCTAATCGCGTGGTTCCCTTAGTGCGACCACGCCGTGTTTCGTTTCATGGTGTGGACACTTGTGCGCGACACCACAGTCGTTTCAAATCAGGCGTATACGTGGATATGAACATCGACACCGGCATTCGCTAATTTTCGTGCCCTCGCGGGCGGACCGCACGCGAGATAGCGCACGACCGTGCGTGAGTGATTGACGAGACAAGGTTTCGTGCGATTAATCAGGCGCGGTAGATTTCTCCCCTCGCTGGTCATTTCTCTTGCGAGGTGACACTGTTCGCAAGTTTTCAGGTCTAAACAACTCCGCACACCTATGGCGGGACACAGCAAATGGTCGAAGGTCAAACGCTTTAAAGGCGCGATCGACGCGAAACGCGGCAAGATCTTCAGCAAATTATCGAAGGAAATCACCATCGCGGCAAAAACCGGCGGTGGTGATCCGAACGGCAACCCGCGTTTGCGCAGCGCGATCCAGGCTGCGCGAGTGCAGAGCATGCCCAATGATAATATCGAGCGCGCGATTAAACGCGGCACCGGTGAGGGCAAAGATGGCGAGCAACTCGACGAGATCACCTACGAAGGTTACGCGCCCGGTGGTGTGGCCATCATCGTCGAAGCTGCGACTGACAACAGAAATCGAACGGGAGCGGAGATCCGTAGGATTTTCACCCAGAACAACGGCAATCTCGCTTCAAGTGGCAGCGTCTCTTACATGTTCCACCGAAAGGGACAGATCACCGTTCCCCGATTGAGCATTGATGAGGATCGGCTGCTGGAGGTCGCGTTGGAAGCCGGCGCGGAGGAGTTGACAACCGAGGAGGATCAATATGTTATTACCACTTCGCACGATCAGCTCTACGCCGTAGCTGAAGCACTCAAAAACGCAGGCGTCAGTACCGATGGGCAAAAGTTTACGTTTATTCCCGATACTACAATCGCGGTCAGGGACGAGACCGTGGCGCGTCAGGTGCTCCGCTTGTGCGATGCGCTCGAAGAGGACGACGACGTGCAGAACGTCTATTCAAATCTAGACATTCCCGACGAAATGCTGGCCAAGTTGCCGGCCTGAAGAAATTACTGCTTACAGGAAACCTTGTTAGGGCGCTGCCCCCCTTTTTACCGCAGCCAACAATCTTAGCTTATGAATGAAGAAAACGAAAACCAGTCCGCCACAGGACGGACTCGCAGTGGCGAGCCTGCGCCACTGGAAACTGGATCCGCGTCGCCGGAGCAGCGCCAGCATCGCCCGCGCCGTCGCTTCCCGCGTAGGCGTTACCGTGGCGATCGCTTCAGGCGCGATAATTCTGAAGAGTCATCAAATTCTTCCTCGACCAATGCCGATAACTCCGGCGCAGATGTGGCTGTCGAGACTCTCGATCCTGCGGTCTCAGGTGGCCGCGAAGCCTCTGAGGGCGCCAGCGAAACGAGTGAACCGGTTCAGACCGAACCGGAATTTGGCGAGGGGATCATTGAGATTTCCGGGAAAGGGTTCGGCTTCTTGCGCGATCCGAAACGCAATTTTGTGCAGACGCCGCAGGACATTTTTGTCACTCCCGAAATCGTGCGCCGTTTCGCTTTGCGTGACGGCATGTGGATCAACGGCGAGATCCGGCGTGGCAGCCGTGGACCCCAATTGACGAAGCTAGTTACGATCAATGGTGAAGAGCCGACCAAATATCAGGGCCTCCGCCCATTTGAGGAATTAACAACGATCAATCCGAACAAGCGGATCAAGCTCGAGACGGTCCCGGATCGCTATACGACCCGGATTATGGATTTGATGACGCCGCTTGGCATGGGCCAGCGTGGCTTGATTGTAGCGCCGCCGCGCACAGGCAAAACGACGCTGTTGCATCACATCGCCGAGGCGGTTACCAAAAATCATCCGGAGATGATCCTGATCATCCTTCTGGTGGATGAACGCCCGGAGGAAGTGACGGATTTTCGCCGGTCGCATCCTACGGCGGAACTGATGGCCAGCTCCAATGACGCCGATATCAAGAGTCACACGCGCATTGCGCAATTGGCCATCGAGCGCGCCAAGCGCCTGGTCGAAGCCGGCAAACACGTGTTTATCCTTCTCGACTCCATCACGCGCACGGCTCGCGCTTTCAACAATGCAATGGGCGGCGGTGGCCGCACCATGAGCGGGGGCATTGATGCGCGTGCCATGGAAACTCCGCGAAAAATTTTCGCAGCCGCGCGGAATACCGAGGAAGCAGGTTCTCTGACGATCGTCGCCACGGCACTGATTGAAACCGGCAGCCGCATGGACGAGCTGATCTTTCAAGAGTTCAAAGGCACTGGAAACATGGAGATGGTGCTCGACCGGAAAATTAGCGACCAGCGCATTTATCCGGCGCTTGACATATTTTTGTCCGGAACGCGCCGCGAAGAACTGCTGCTGCAAGCGTGGGAACTGGAGAAAATTAATCTCATCCGGCGCGGTCTCGCCGGTCACAAACCGGAGGAAGCCATTCAGCGTCTCCTAATGTTTGTGAAAAAATTCCCGACCAACGCTGAGATGCTGAAGGGCATTCCCGGTTAAGCATTTGGCGCTGATCGTGTAGCCGCTTCGCTGTGCGAAGCGCTTGCTGGGCCGATTCAGACTAAGTTAAGCGCGTCTCACAGAGACGCGGCTACAGTTTTCTAACGTGCCGTTCGTAAACGGTGTGGATTGTCTCGCGAGCAACAGAGTAATCGCGACGAAAGGTTTCGAGGCTGTCACAGCCTAGCCGAATGGCTAGCTTGCGCTGTTCGTTCGCATCGTTCGGAACTGTCGAGACGGCGTTGTTTTCGTAGCATCGCAACACGGATTCGCATCGGCGCAGGAATCGGTACGCTTGTTTGAGCTGCGAGGCTTCAGCGTCATTGAAAAGCCCACTTGCATGCAGCCTGTCTGTGGCGCGATGCCAATTTGGCTCCCAAATCTCTTCGCGCATTTGCAATGCTTGAACAAGAAATTCCGCCTCAATGATTCCGCCGCGGCCAGTCTTCAGATCGAGAAAATCCGATCCGCTGCCCCGCTCGCTGCGAATGCGATCGAGCATGCTATCAATTTTGACCAGAAGCTCAGGGTCCTTGCCGGCTCGACGCCACGCGGATTTTGCAATTTCCATAAATTGATCTTGCGACGGTCCACTAATCGCGCGCGTGCGAGTGAGCGCCTGCATCTCCCATAGTTGCGCCCGATTTACGTAATACGATTGGAAGGTCTCAAGAGAAGAAACCAACGGGCCGTTTTCTCCTTCGGGCCGCAGTCTCGTGTCGAGCGACCAAATGTTTCCCTCGACAGTTCGCTGCGCCATGGCGGTGATGAGATTTTGCGCGGCGCGATTGTCTTCGCCTACAAATACAACGTCCAGGTCCGCGCCGTAACTGATACCGCGTCCGCCAAATTTACCGAGCGCGATAATAGTCAATCCCTGGTCTCCCAGGAGCCTGGCCGTAAAAACAAGGCAGGCTTCAGCCAAATCAGAAAGTTCCGCGAGAACGTCCGCCGGGCTGGCGAGTCCCATGATGTCGCGGAGCATGATGCGCAGCAATTGCCGCTGTCGGTACGCGCGGATCGGATCGAGATTGTTCGCATCGGCGCCTAACGCCCCTAACCGGCGCAGGTTCTCTGCCACCGGCCGCGGTTCATCAAACATCGGATCCCTGGTGGTGTCTTCCAGAAGTTGCGGACGGCGAATCAGAAGCTCGCCGGCAAAGCGGCTGGCATCAAACGTCTTCACAAGCAGCTCGAGCAACTTGGGATTTGTGACGAGCAGCTCAAAAAGCAAACTGCGCAGACCGTAAGCTTCCACAAACCGAAGAAATTGGTTCAGAGTCGCGTCGGGGTCTGCAGCTTGTGCTATCCGGTCGAGCAAAATCGGCCGCAGCTTTTGAAAAATCTGGCGCGTTCGCGGTGCGACATGGAAACTCGTCGCGCCTCGTTCGAGATCTCTCAGCGCTTTTTCTGCCCGGTTCGGATCGGCAAAAATCTCTAGATTGGATTTGGCGGGTTTCGCCGGCGTTCCACAAATGATCCTCTGAAAAATGGGCCGAACCATTCGCATCCGGCCTTGCAGCGCCGCAGTAAAATTCGGTGATGGAAGAAAAGCGAAGGCTTCGTGCGAGACGGAGCAGTGATTCCGGCTCGTCTGGAACGGTGTGAGTCTGTTGTTCGGCTTCGATTTGGAGACGGTGTTCAACACGGCGCAGGAATCGATACGCATTGTCCAGCGCCAAAACTTCATCGTGCGGGAGTAAATCCAGTTGTCGCAAGGCGTAGAGTGCCTTGAGCATGTTCACTTCCTGCAGAAACGGATGACGCGCGCCATGGATAAGCTGCAGGGTTTGCACGATGAATTCGATCTCGCGAATGCCGCCGCGCCCAAGTTTTACATCGCGCTCCATTTTTTCCGTTCCGACTACGTCGCGTTCGATGCGATGCTTGATATTCGCAATTTCCTCCAGCAGATCGGGCGTTGCGCTTTTTGGATAAATGAACGGCTGATGTAGCCTCAGGAAGTCGGTACGCCAACTCGAGGCTGCCGGCGATCCGGCAGGCTTTGATGAGCGCAATCCGTTCCCACGTTTCGCCGAAGCCGGCGTAATAGTTTTCCATGCTTTCGAGGGAACGAGCCAAGGGGCCCGCCGAGCCTTCCGGACGCAAACGCAGGTCCACTCGAAAGAGCGAGCCGGTGGGATCCGGAGTCGAAAATGTTTCGAGGATCTTGTTTCCCAGCCGATTGAAAAATTCGTGATACGAAATGTGGGGCGTGAGTTGGCCTTCCTCGCTGTAGACAAAAAGAAGGTCAACGTCCGAGCTGTGATTCAGTTCGCCTCCGCCAAGTTTACCTAATCCAAGAATGGCAAACTCCGCTTTCGGCGAGCCGTAGCGCTGTCGGAGTTCGCGGTTCCAATGTTCAAACACGCGGCGGATGCAAATCTCTGCGATATATGAAAGTTCGCCGGTCGTTTCCTCCAGCGGCGCAACTCCAGCCAGTTCGCGTAGGGCAACCCGCGTCATCTCGCGCCCTTTCCAAAACCGCAGTACAGCGAAATTCTGATTGGCAGCAGGCTCCCGTGCCAGAGTGCGCAATCCGGCGAGCATTTCTGCGGGTCCGCGGGGGGCGAGGCATACTTCTGGCTGACAAAGCCACAGCAGGGTCTCAGGATGTCGCGTCAGCCGCGTCGCGCAAATGCTCGAGACCGCCAGAAGATGCAGCAGCGCCGCTTCGCCCAGCGGAAATTGTTCGACCACACCTGGGAGCGGCGGCGCGGTTTGCGGCCAGTTTCTTCCGAGCTGAATGAGCGCTGTTTCAACCTGTGGCGGATTAAGCGATTCAGCGGCTTTCATCCGAACCCAGGAGTTACCCCGCTCCATTTGTCAGAACATCATGCCGATTTGTCCGGAAGACCAGTCATCGCAGCGCCGCGGTTCGTGCGGCATTTCAGATTTCACTCACACATGTGCTCCAAAATTGAAATGCTCTACGATTCGTCACGACGCAGGAGGCGCGAGCACGCGAAGGGCTTTTTCGTGCATTTGAAAGTCAACCGGGCAGTGGCCGGCCAGCTCACCGTCCAGCTCAAGGGGAACATCCTGCTTGCTGGTTACGCGCAGGCGGCGAGCCTGAAAATATTCAATTTCCGGAACGCGGATGTCAGAGCTGAATACAACGTCATGGAGGTATTTAATTATTTCGAGGTAGCCGAGTCGCTTGAACACAACCACATCAAGCAACCCATCGTCGATGACGGCCTGCTTGAAAAACGGGAAAGGTCCCCCATAAAAACGCCCATTTCCGATTAGGACAAACGATCCTTCGCGCGCAGACGCGTTCTCCAATTCAATAAAAAGATTCGGTGGTTGCCGTGCCGCAATTTGTGCTGCGGAGATTAAATAACTGAGCGGGCCAAGACTGCGCTTGAACGCAAGACTGGTTTCCTTGACAGCTTGTGCATCGAGACCAACCCCGCCGAGTTGAACAAAGTATTTTTTATTAGCGCTCGGTAGATCGACGAGACGCATGTTTCCGGCCTCGATAACGTCCCGGCAAAGTTGGAGGTCGTTCAACGGCAGACCGAGCTCCATTGCGAAAACATTGACTGTTCCAATGGGGAGTATTCCCAGCGCAGCATTGCTGCCGCCGATTCCGTTCACCACTTGATTAACGGTTCCGTCGCCGCCCGCTGCAACGATACGTCTGAAACCTTCCTCGACCGCGCGTCTCGTGAGCGCTTCTGCTTCGCTGGCGTGCGAGGTGACGCGGATAGGCCAAGCGCCGACGATGGACTCGACGCGGTCTTGCCAGTCCCGAGCGGTTTCGAGACCTCCAGCCCTCGGGTTGAGAATTACAACTGTGTCAGTCACGCCAATAGGTAGTTAGAGGCTTTGGTCTTTGCTTCAAACTGCGGCTGCGTAACATCTCAGGGTGCAGAAGTTGCTCCGGCTCATACTTCTTGTCCTGGGGGCATTGGTTGCGCTCGCCGCGGTTCTTTTAGTTGGCGTGAACCTGTATGTACAATCCCAAGGCGCACAAGCAAAGATTCAGCACGAATTGAGCCGAAGCCTCGGTGTTCCGCTTAAAATTCGCAGTATGAGCGTCACTCCCTGGGGCGGGCTCGAACTGAGCGGCATCACGATTCCGCAAAGCTCCTCAGTCGGTCCGAAACATTTTCTTGAGGCAAAAACGTTCCGGCTTCGAGTTCGTTTCTTCTCGCTTTTTTCGCGCCGGCTCGTGATCAAGGAAGTTTCACTCGTCAAACCAAGGGTTATCTGGCCGCAAGACGCTGAGGGAAAATGGCGTCTGCCTGGTGCGCAAAAGGCGCGGTCCCATGCTATTCCCAAAAAGCAGGCTGTAGCGATGTCACAGCAGGAACCTAAAGGAGAATTTGTTCAAACAAATGCGTCTCCCCCCGTAACGTTGGCAGCCAGTCCTCCATCCTCGTCCAGGGCGAGCGGTAGCGGGGAGCCGCGAGGACGGGAGCCGAGGCTGACCGTTGCTCCGGAAGTTCGGCGAGTCAGCGTTGAAGACGGTGACTTCACGTTTCTCGATCACGCCGGCAGACTCATCGCGAGTTTCACAGGAGTGGATTTTCGAACCAAGATCCGCAGCGCGGCGGCCCTTCACGGAGATGCAAAGGTAACCAGAATTTCATTACGGGACCGTTTCTTTCTAGACCAACTGCGTTCGCCGCTCCGGTACGAGCCCGACGTGCTTGAGCTTTCCAAAATCTCCGCGCGCGTCGCAAACGGCGAGGTCAACGGCTATTTTGCCATTCAGACAGAGGCAGAAGATTCGCCCTTCACGACGCGCGTAAACTTTCACGACGTGCTCGCCGACCAGATCGTCGAAAATGCCGGTGGCCCTAAAGGAATGGTCAAGGGCAAGTTGGAAGGAAGCTTCCAGGCGTCCGGAAAAACGGGCGACCCGGACGCGCTAATTGGAAAAGGCGAGATTTTCCTGCGCGATGGCCATGTCCAACAATACAGATTATTGGTGTTGCTTGGGCAGATTCTTCAAATCGAAGAACTCCAGGAGCTTCATCTGGAGCAAGCAGACGCAAAATATCATTTGAGCCCGGGGTTAGTCACCGTTGACGAACTTATTCTGCGTTCCCCAAACGTTCGGCTCACCGCATCCGGTACGGTCGCCTTTGACGGTACGCTTCAGCTCAATTCGCAGCTAGCGATCAACGACAGAATTCGTGGCCAGCTTTTCAGAGCAATCCGCGACAATTTTCACCCGATTGATGAACCCGGCTATTCTGCCATCGAGTTTCAGGTTGGTGGCACCGTTGACAGGCCCAGCACAAATCTCGTTGAGCAATTGGTCGGCCGGGACATCAGCAGCATGATCAACAGCTTTTTTGGTGGAAGAAAGGAGCGGCGAAAAAAGAAAAAGAAGGCCCTTGAGAGGATGATCGCTGCGCCGTCAGCGTCAGCTTCTCCGGAGGCAGCGCTGCCTGAGACTACCGCAACCCCAAGTCCGACCACTTCGCCATGAGGGTGATCGCCGGCAGCGCCGGCGGTGTCCGCCTCGCAGCTCCAAAGCGCGGCGTGCGCCCCACCATGGATCGCGTCAAAGCCGCCATCTTTTCCAGCTTGGGGGACGCGATCGTCGGTGCGCGAGTGCTCGATCTTTTTGCAGGAACAGGCGCGCTTGGCATCGAAGCACTCAGCCGCGGCGCGGCCTTCGCGGTATTCGTTGAGGATGATCGCCGATCGTTAGACTTAATCGAGAAGAATCTTTCGAAGACAAAATTGAAAGGGCAGATTTGGAACCAGGACGTTTTCGATTTTCTTCGGCAAGCAGCCAACGCCGACAAATTTCAAATCATCTTTGCCGACCCGCCGTACGAAGAAACGAGGCACGGCGAAAGCTATGCCGAGAAGCTCTTGAACAACCAAAGCCTGCCACAACTACTGGCGTCGCACGGTGTTTTCGTTTTTGAAAAGCGACCGAGCGAAACAGTGCCTGAAAAGCAACTCTGGCGCGTCATTCGGCAGAAAACTTACGGCGCAACCGAGGTCCTCTTTTTGAGCCACTCCGCACTCCGCGATACGCAATCCGCAATTACATGATCCGCTTCGTCTATAACCTGTTTTGGCCGATCGGCCTCTTGTTTTTTTTGCCGGGTTATCTAGGCAAAATGATTCGCCGCGGCGGCTACCGCGAAAAATTCTGGCAACGATTAGGAATTTACGACCACGATGTGCGCGCCAAGCTTTCGAACGCAAAGTCAACATGGCTGCACGCCGTGAGCGTCGGCGAAGCGAATATTGCGCTGAAGCTGGCGAATGCGTTGCGGGCACTCGAACCGGATATGCATTGCGCGTTGACCACGACCACGACAACTGGATTCGCTTTGGCGCGCAAAAAGGCGCCGCCTTGGATCGAAGTCATGTACACGCCGCTGGATTACTGGCCAATCATGGGCCGCGCATTTTCTGTGATTCGGCCGGCGCGGATCGTTCTGATCGAAGCGGAGATTTGGCCCAATCTCGCCGCCGCAGCGCACGCGCGCCGCATTCCGCTTGCGCTGGTCAACGCACGATTGTCTCCGCGCTCGGAGCGACGCTATCGCCGGTTTCGATTTTTTGTCGCGCCAATGTTCCGGCTTCTTGATTTTGTGTGTGTGCCAGAACAGCAAGACATCGAGCGATGGGCAGTGCTCGGAATCCCGCGAGACCGAATCCGCGTGACTGGCAGCATCAAATTCGATACTGACGTTCAGGGGCAAAGCCAGTCTGTAGCTCCGTCCCTGCGGGATCTTTTGCCTTCCGTGAACTCGGAGTCGCCCATCCTCTTTGGCGGCAGCACGCATCGTGGCGAAGAAGAAATCCTGGCCGGAGTTTTTCTGCGGCTGCGCCAGCAATTTCCAGCGTTGCGCCTGTTCATTGCGCCGCGTCACGTCGAGCGGCTACAAGAAATCCGCGCAACATTCGGTACTTATCCATTCCGTGTCGATGTCGTCAGTGAAGCGCGTGCCCGTGGAGGAGGCGATGCGGATTGCCTGCTGCTCGATACAACTGGCGAACTTCAACGCTGGTACAGTATCGCAACCGTAGTGTTCGTCGGAAAGAGCCTAACGGCGCATGGTGGACAAAATCCGGTGGAACCAATTTTAGCCGGTAAGCCTGTCGTGTTTGGTCCGCACATGGAAAATTTCGCAACGCTCGCTAAAACGCTGGTATCAAACAACGGTGCAATCCAGGTTGGCGATTCTGACTCGCTCGAGTGCACTGTTGCCGACCTTCTCCGCGACAGTCGTGCGCGCGAGCGTCTCGTCCAAAATGCGCGTGTAGCGTTGAGCGAGCACCAGGGCGCGACCGGGCGCGCAGCCGCGCTGATCCACGAGCTTGCAGCGCGCGGGTGAGCCAGCTTGTTTGCAGTGTGCGAGATATGGTCGCCGCTTTCCAAGCGGGGACATGTGCAATCCAAATCTGACCGCATTTTACCTTGCACCGAATGATGGCAATTCCGATAGTCCCCGACCGGCAGTTGCCGGATGACCCTATCGTCTAGAGGCCTAGGACACCGCCCTTTCACGGCGGTAACACGGGTTCGAATCCCGTTAGGGTCGCACCCGCTTCGCGCCGAATTGAAAAAGCGCCATTGAGGATGCGGCTGCGATGCAATAACTTGAAGGCCCATGCAGGCCACGTTTTACCAATCGGAAACTGAACAGCCGCATCCGGGGCGTGCGCGGGCGATCATCAAGGCGCATCCGGAAGTTCGGCGGTTGATGGTCCGCAATCCCTGGACTGCGCTGATCGCGATCTCGATTGTGAGCATCGAGACGGCGATCGCATTTGGAATGGGCCAGTTGGGCTTCGGGTATTGGTGGTTGAGTCTGCTTCTCGCTTTTTGCGTCGGCGCGTTCGCCAATCATGCCAACTACGTCATCATTCACGACGCGACGCATAACCTCATCTTCCGGAGTCCAGGCTGGAACAAAATGGTGGCGATCATTGCCGATCTTCCGAACCTCGCTCCCGGCGCGATGGGCTTTCGCGTGTTTCATCTGCAACACCATTCTCACCAGGGGGACTATGAATGGGACGCGGACCTGGCGAACCATTGGGAAGCACGCATGGTGGGCAACAAATGGTATCGGAAAGCGATCTGGCTGATGCTGTTTCCATTTTTTCAGGTGACACGTCCGCCACGCCTGAAAGCGATCAAGATGTGGGACCGCTGGTTTTCCATTAACCTGGCGTGCGCCGTCGCGTATGATGTGGCGATCGTTTATTTTTGTGGTTGGGCTGGGTTTCTCTATCTCGTGTTCGCGTTTTTCTTTTCCATTGGACTGCATCCGGTAGGCGCTCGCTGGGTGCAGGAGCATTACACCTACGATTTTGACCAGGAGACGTTCAGTTATTATGGACCTATCAATTGGGTGGCGCTGAACATGGGTTATCACAACGAGCACCACGATTTGCCGTCCATCCCATGGAACAATCTGCCGAAATTGCGGGCGATGGCGCCGGAGTTTTATAACAGTCTGAAGTATCACTCGTCATGGAGCCGGCTGCTCTTCCAGTTCATCTTTGACGAGCGTTACAGCCTCTACTCGCGCGTGGAGCGGATGAAAGAGAAGGACGATCCTCAGATGGCTTCACAGGTTGCCAGCCGCGAATGGGGCAATCTTGATCTGAGCGCCCGGCCCATTAGGTTTTAGCCATGGCAGAGCGCGTGGACCAGAGAAAGGCGTCCTCCAAACCGCCCTTGTACGTTTCGACAAAAAACGAAACGGCTCGGATGTTCGAGAGCGATTTCATGGAATTCTTTTCGCGCGTGCATCCGGTAATTCCATTGGTTCTCTACCTGCCGGTGGTCGGCTACATGCTCTATGTGGCGCATTGGAAGCAAGAATTGTCCGTGCCTGTCGTGGTGGGATTTTTCGTGCTCGGCATGCTTCTCTGGACGCTCCTCGAATATTTGATCCACCGATACATCTTCCATTACGAACCGAAAACGCGCTTGGGAAAACGGCTGCATTATATCATTCACGGCGTGCATCACGATTACCCGAATGATGCCAGAAGGCTGGTAATGCCGCCCAGCATCAGTGTACCGCTGGCATTTCTTTTCTACGGCGTGTTCCTGTTAATGTTCGGGCGCTTTTCGTCAGGCGCCTTCGCCGGATTGGTGTTTGGCTACCTTTGTTATGACATGCTGCACTACGCGACGCACCATTTTCCGATGAAACACGGGGTGCTGCTCTGGCTGAAGCACTATCATCTTCGCCACCATTACAAAGATGATCACGCGGGATACGGCATTAGCTCGCCGCTCTGGGACTACGTTTTCCGTACGACGCGAAAATAGCCGAAGTACGGCCCACAGGGCCGTGGCTACGAGTCCGCTAAAAATCTTGTCCTGAAATCGAAACCCGCTAGATTGGCTGCCCCGACACGGAACTCCGTCGTTTGCGGATGGCAGCGGCGAACTTCGTAAGGAATTTGTGAAGCACAAAAACTCTCAATTTTGCTGGGACGCACCGTCCATTCGGATGGGAGCGAGCGAAAGGCAGCGTACACTTCGATGAATCAGGACCCGGCAAAGCTTAGTCTGAGTAATTTCCTGGGGGGCGAAAGCGACGACCCGCTGCAAGCTCCTGCGAGCTTTACAAACTGGATACGGCTTGGCGCATGGGCGGTGGAATTGTACGAGCCCGAATTGCTTTCCGGCGCGGACGCCCGCACCACCATCAACTATGCCGGTAAACCGCGTTCGGTGCTCAACCTCTGCTCGTACAACTATCTCGGTCTCGCCAATCACCCCGATGTTCTGACCGCCGCGCACGAAGCGCTGCGCACCCACGGCATGGGCGCGTGCGGTTCACCCATGCTTTCAGGCATGACTGATCTCCATCGTGAACTGGAACGGCGCGTGGCGAAATTTCTCAACCGCGAAGATGCCATGATTTTCAACAGCGGCTTTGGCGGCGCGCTGGGCACGATCTCAGGCTTACTGCGCAAAAGCGACGTCGCGATTCTCGATAATCGTTCGCATCTGAGCCTTCGTGATGGCGCGATTTTGTCGCGGTGTCGCACGGAGAAATTCGAGCATAACGATGCGGCTTCGCTCGACGCGGCATTGCAACGTCAGAAGGGGCGACGCCAACTCGTGGTGGTGGAAGGCATTTATTCCATGGACGGTGATTTCGGAAATTTACGGGAAGTGCTTGATGTGGCAGACGCCCATGACGCGAGCGTCTTCATTGACGAAGCGCATTCGATGCTCGGCTGCGGTGAGCATGGCCGGGGAGCTGCGGAGCACTTCGGCGTGGAAGACCGGTTCCCGCTGGTGTATGGCACGTTTTCAAAGGCTTTCGGAGCGCTAGGTGGTTTTGTCGCCGGCTCGAAGGAAACGCTGCAATATCTGCGGTTTTATGCGCATCCGTACGTGTACTCATGCGCGCTGCCGCCGGTCGTAATCGCGGCAATCCTGAAGGCGCTGGAACTTGGCACGACGCAGCCGGAATTGCGCGCCAAGCTTTGGGAAAACGCCGACTACTTCCATACGCAACTGCGCAAGCTCGGACTCGACACGGGCGCATCGACAACCTACGTCATGCCGATTGTCATTGGTGACCGCGAGCTCATGTATCGGTTCGGGCACGAACTGCGGCGCCGCGGTCTTTGGGTGGCGCCGGTGGATTATCCAGCCGTCCCGCAAAATCGAATCTGTTTCCGCGCATGTGTCACAGCCAAACATACGCGCGCCGATTTGGATGAGGCCTTGAACATTCTCGAGGACACGCTCGTTCCGGGGCTGCTGCAAAAGCAGAGTGCCTGATGCTAAATGACGAAATCCTAATGTCGAATGCCGAAGGAATGGCGAAATCCTAATGTCGAACATCCGCTGGAATGACGAAGTCCCGACTGCTGCGCGACTATTTGTCATTCCAGCTTTGACATTAATTCGTCATTCGTCATTCGTGCTTCGTTATTCCAATCCGTTCGTGCGTTGAGCTCGAAGAGAGTTGGACCTTACTTGATGCTGCAACGAACGGAAGCGCCTCGCTCACGCGTCGAAACCACTTACAAGGCGCGCGAGGTGGAGGGAGTTCTCGACCTGTACTTTTATCGGCCCATAGGCTTTCGGTTAGCCGAGGTTTTCGCGCGACTGAAAATCACACCGGTGCGCGTCAGTCTGTTGGCGGGCATGTGTGGCGTCATTGCCGGACATCTTTATTTTTATCGCGATCTCGGCATTAACATCGTGGGCATGGTGCTCCATATTTGCTCGAATGCCCTGGATAACGCGGATGGTCAGCTTGCGCGTTTAACGCACCAGGAAAGCCGCAAAGGACGCATCGTTGACAGCGTTGCCGATCATCTAGTGTTCGCGAGCATATATCTGCATCTAACGCTTCGTTACGTATTCGAAGGGGCCTCGCCAGCGATCTGGTTTCTCGCACTCGGCGCAGGGATCAGTCATGCGTTACAAGGGGCGGCGGCTGATTATTACCGTAGTGCGTATCTCTATTTCACAGGCGCCTCGCGCACTGAATTACATTCCTCCTCTGAATTGCGCCTGGATTACCGCAAATTGAGCTGGGGACAAAAGTCGTGGGATAAATTTCTTCTGGCGCTTTATATAAACTTCACGTTCCAACAGGAGATCCTCGCGCCGCGTCTGAAAAAGCTGCGCGGAAACGCAAGCGCAGTGTTCCATGGCCAAATCCCCGGCTGGCTGCAACAGCGCTATCGAGATTCATCCGGCGGGATGCTCAAATGGTGGCGACTTTTGATGACGAACACACGCATGCTGATTTTATTTTTTCTGCTGTTCGTCGGCCAGCCGGTTTACTACTTTTGGTTCGAACTGATTCCCCTGAACTTGCTGCTCGGATATCTGATTATCCGCCAGGAAAGAATGGCTGAATCGTTGTTGGCGACGGTACGAGAGTCAAAGTATTAGCGATGACAACCCACTCCTATCGGGCTGCCATGTTGAGCGAAGCGCTGCAACGAAATGCGAAGCAAGAGGCCAGGCTTTCAAACAGCTCTGTCTATTGTGGGCACTCAGTAAAGAAAGCGATCAGAGATTGAAAGCCTGGCCTCGCAGACCCTGTCCGCTGCGTTGCAGCTTCGCTTCGCTCAGAACGAGATTATGAATCGCTGCTAGCCTTTCCATTCGTGTCAAAGATCGAAGTTTCAGAGGTGACCTCGCGCCGGGAGCGCGATGCGTTCATCAAATTCCAATGGGAAATTTATCCCAATGATCCGGCATGGGTGCCACCGCTGATCATCGAACGGAAAGCGTTCCTCGATCGCAAACATCATCCGTTTTACAGGCATGGCGACGCCGCGTTATTCCTGGCTCGGGAAAACGGTAAGATCGTTGGCCGAATCATGGCCAGCGACGATCCGAATTACAATTCGTTGCACCAAACCAACGTCGGCTGTTTCGGTCTGTTTGAGTGCATCGACGATCGCGATGTAGCCGCCGCGCTCTTTGACGCTGCGGCGAATTGGCTTCGCAAGAAAGGCCGCACTGAGATCATGGGGCCGATCGATTATTCAACCAATTACGTCTGTGCCCTATTGATCGATGGATTCCAGTTTCCGCCCACGGTATTGACCGCGCACAATCCACCGTACTACCGGCAACTGATCGAGGGCTGCGGTTTTACAAAAGCGAAGGATTGGTACGCGTGGTGGTTTGCTGATCCGTCAAAAGCCGTGGAGCAGTTGCGACGGCTCGCGGCTCGCGTTCACAGGCATTGCCCTGTCACTTTTCGTCCAGCCAATCTCACAAATCTTCGCGATGAAAGCAGACGGCTCCGTGAAATTTATAACCAGGCATGGGAAAAGAACTGGGGCTTTGTGCCATTCACAGAAGCGGAGATCGAGTTTATGACCAAAGAATTGAAGCCGCTGCTCCTGCCGAAGTTCGCCTGGGTCGCCGAGAACGGCGATGAGCCTGTCGGGTTCGCGCTGGGTGTGCCGGACATCAATGTGGTCCTGCGCGATCTCAACGGCCGGCTGACACGATTTGGGTTTCCAATCGGTCTGATCAAATTGCTGTTTTGCAGGAAGCGCATCCGAAAGGGTCGCCTGGTCGCTCTCGGCGTAATTGAAAAATATCGCCGCTCCGGCATTGCCGAGATGCTCGTGCTGCGCGTGATAGAAGAAACAATGGTCAAGCGCGGAATCACCGGCGAACTGAGCATGACGCTAGAAGATAATTTCATGATCAACCGATTCCTCGAAGCGATTGGGGCACAGCGTTACAAGACATACCGCATTTTCAAAAGTACACTGTCCTGATGAGCAAACCCCAGGATGGCTTCGTTGCACGGTTTTTGAATCGACCGGTTTCGCGTCGCATCACTCGTGTTCTCCTCAAGTTTCCTATTCATCCCAACGCATGGACGATATCGAGTTTTGTGTTGCCGCTTATCGCAAGCTTGTTCCTGGCGCGCGGTGGTTACCTCAGCATCGTCATCGGCGCGGCTATCTTTCAAGTGTTCAGTATCGTTGATGGTTGCGACGGTGAAATTGCACGCGCCAAGGACTTGGAATCGAAATTCGGGGAACGTTTGGATAGCTTGTGCGATTTCCTTGCGAGCCTTCTCTATGTTCTGGCGCTTGGATGGGGACTCAATCGTTCAGGTGAAGGAATCGTTTGCGCCGCTCTGATTACGACCAACGAATTGCTGCTACGGTATTCTACCGGCAGAATGTCGGTGGATTCGTCTTTGCTGGATAAGTCCTTTTATGAAAGACACCACGGGATGATTGAGCATTCCGGTTTACTCGATTTGGGGGAACGATTGGTGTGGTGGATTTTTCAACTGACCAAAAGAGATATCGCTATTTTCGCGTTCTTCATTCTGGCGTTACTTGGCCTCGCCGACTGGATTCTTCATCTTTGGATAATCGTTGCCGCGGCGAGCGTGATTCTTAGTGCAATTGCCGCGATCAGGTCAGGTCTTGGCCGTGCCGACGTGGTCCCGCATTAACCACGCTATGATGCGACTCTCGGTCAGGAATAATGTCCGAGCTTAGCTCACCGAACGTAACACGCGCCCGCTCATGCGTTCTTCGGCGTGTTGTAGCATGGGCGGAGTGTCAACGTCCTGCCACCAACTCTCGCCTATATCGATGACTCGGACCTTGTCATCCTTGGCCATTAATCGAATTCCATCAGACAGGCTGCAGTCGCTCTGGCCACCGGTGGATTTGGCTTGCTCGAGGTAGCCGAAGATATCGAGTGGGCAAACGAACAATCCGATATCAACCGCAGCGTATTCACGCAGGTCCTTGCCAATGGCGGTAACCCTGCTTTTGCGTGTCTGGACTTTCATCGCGTCATCCAAGTCGAAGATCGAATCGAGTTTTCGATCTATGGCGACGTTGAGCAATGTGGGGTCGAAATCATCAAGCAAACGATTGGGGATCGCATCATCGAAAAGATGGTCGCCCATTGTGAGGAGGAACGGCCCGCGCACATGGCTGGCAGCGGCAAGAAGTGAGATACCATTCTGTCTTCGCCAGTCGCGATTTTCGATGAAGGACCCGCTCATGCCGGACGGAATTAGCTGTCTTATTTCTGCGATCATGCGCTCGCCTTCGTAGCCGACTACGAAGTGGACGGTGTTGATCCCTGCGAAGGTCAGTGCATCCAAAGTGTACGAAATCAATGGTCGGCCGAGCACCGGGACGATCGGCTTCAGGATAGTCTTGTCCGCGCCCCGCAAGCGCGAGCCATGGCCCGCTATCAAAATTACTGCTTCAGATACGTTGCTCATATTCCGCGGCTTTTATGAGAGCATGAATCGTTCATATCCCGTAATATCTTTTCAGTCCCCAAATGCGGACGCGCTGCGGAAGAAATCTGAAGATCAGGGGCGCGATCTTGGATTCAAACACGCCGCCAACGGCTATTCGCGGCGGCGGTTGCACGCTATTGATCAATTTTAGAACGTGCCGCGCGACGAGATCCGGACCTGGCGCATTTTTCATGTTGCGCTCAACTACTTCCCAGGTTCTGGCGATTTTTGCGTCGTAATGATCGGCCTTGGCGCTCATGACCACACCCTGGTTAAATTCAGTTGAAATGTCGCCGGGTTGAAGATCAACGATGCGTACCGGGGAATCGCCTAGCTCGATCTGCATCGACATGATGAACGACGCCAGCGCCGCTTTGGACGCGTTATAAGCCGCCATGAAAGGCACTGGAAGCCGGGAAGCTAACGAAGTGACATTGATGATCAAACCTTCCCCGCGCGGCTGCATGTGCCGCAGCCCTAGCTGCATCAATTCGATTTGACCAAACACGAGAATTTGAAATTGGCTCGCGATCGTTTCCACGGGAAGCAACTCAGCGGGCCCGAAATGACCGGCTCCGGCGTTATTGATTAAAACGTCAAGCTGTCCCGCTTCAGCGACTGCCGTATTGAATGCTTCTCCAATGGAACGTCGATCTGACAAATCGAGGCGCACCGGGTGGAATTGCGGCACTTTTGGCAGCCGTTCCAGATTACGTGAACGTCCCCCAGACTTCGTCTCCGCGCGCCAAAAGCGCTAACGCGATGGCTCGACCGATTCCAGAACTTGCGCCGGTTAACAGAACTCGCTTCATGATGCGGGATTAGCCGAGCGCCTGCGAAGCAACCAGCCGGCGCCGAAGATCGCAATGAAGAGAAGAGCGCCAATGACCTGGCCCGGAATTCCCTCCACAAGCAGGCGACAACCCAACGCTGGAACAAAGGCAATCATTGCGGCAGCGATCGGTCGACGAATATTGTTCCAGGAATTCCTCCAGCCGAGCACCAGCCGCAATATTCCATAGCGCAAGATGCCTTGAACGACATAGGGTAGGAGGATCCCAAACGCCGCACCTGTCACGCCGAACCGAGGGATTAACCAAAGATTTGCACCGAACGCGATGGCACAGGTGAGCGATGAATTCAGAAGGTTCAAATGCGGCCGCTGCACCATGATCACGGTTTCGCCCAATGACGACAAACGCGTTCGTGGCACACGCGATACCAACGATCCCGAGCCAGATGCCACCTTGCCGAAATGCAGGACCGTAAATAAGCAGGATCGCCGATCCCGCAGAGCACATGACGGCAACAAGCGGTAACAAGATCCAGAGGATCCACTCGGCAAGCCGAGCATAAATGGCGGCGGCGTGTTTCGTGTTCACCCGTTGCGGTCATACCAGCCACGACCGGTGCGAATATAGGGTTAAAAGTCTGGTTGACTTTGCGCAACCCACCCGCGACCTCGACTAATGGCACCGTAAACGCCTACAGTCGCCAATGTCACACCTGGCGCGCGTCCAATGAACCATCCAAGCATGATAACGTCCAGTCGTGGGATGAATGCGTTAAACATCTGATAAATGCTGATGGGAGCTGAATAGGCGAGCAGTGGTTTTGCTTCGGACCATATGGCGAAAGGGCGTCTGCTTGTCGCCGACGTCGCGAAACAATGTTGGAAGCCAGCACGAAAGCGACAATTCCTGAGGCTGCCGTCCCAGCATACAGCGGCTAGCTCCGGCGCGAATCTTGTGAATCCCAAGCCGAGTGCAATCAAAAGGCTAGGATCTTGTGATAGTTGGTTCCGTGATTCCTCGCGAAAAGATGTCATGCTTCATCACCTTCATGCCCCGCGAAATGGAGGTACAATCGCGATAGAAGCCGAGACCCGGTAGTGCGCAGAGAACAAACGCCAGCGCCGACACCATCTCTGGCGGAAATCGAATCGGTCTCCAAAGTTCGCAAAAGTATGATGGCAAGGATTGCGATGAGACATGACTGTGTGAGCACCAGGACAACGGCGTGCGAAAAAGGGTGCGACTACGTGCCGAATCGGACCTCGCCTGCGACCGAGCAACGAAGGTGGTGATGGCATTATCGAGCCCGAAGACCGCGATCTTGCTGAGGAAATCCAGTTCGCCCAAGCCACCGAAAATATACCAAGCGCCGCCGGACCTAAGAAGCCGCGCCACGAGAAACGTGAAGATGCCGCGGAAATTCGACGCCAGCATCGCGATGGTGTTCTGAAAGGCGCCCCGTTTGAGCTCCACGCCGGTCTCGTCCGTGCGCGCTGGTCCATGCGCCGCCGGCTTGCGCGACATCCGCGCCTAAGTCCGATCGGGTCGACCGTTTCCTCGCGAACCGTTCGCTTGGTTGAGCGATCTCGAGTTTATATGGCATGAGAAGGAGCGCGGCGATTTTTGTCCGAGGAATATGCTCGATGCAGCCTGCCCAAGCTAAGATTCGCGCTCATATCGCCTCGACGCTACAATCGACTGCCGGGACCGCCAGAATTTTTCGCAAAGATTGACATCTTAGAAGGAGCGGGAAATAAACCTCCTTGTCCTATTTCAACTTCACAACACTTCGGTCCTTGGATTATATGCGCCTTCAGATCATTCTGGTATGCGAGTCTTAATTACGGGAGGCGCCGGTTCCATCGGCAGGCATATCGCCGAATACTTTCAAAATCGAGCAGAAGTTCGTGTCCTTGACGATCTGCGCTGCGGCTTTGAAGAGCAATCTATCTGGCTTGAGATGCCAACTCATCATCGGGTCAATTCTCGATCGCGGTCTTGTCAGGGAAACTATGCAAGAGCGTGGACTTTGTCTTTCATTTAGCGGCTATGGTGAGCGTGCAGGAATCCCTGCAAAAACCGAACGAATACGCCGAGATCAATGTCGAAGGCACCACGATAGTTTTGGAAGAAGCGGCGCGGTCCCAGGTGAAAAAGCTGATCTTCAGCAGCTCGGCTGCAATCTATGGCGATAATCCAGGCATACCAAAGATCGAAAGCATGCCGGCGGACCCGAAAAGTCCGTATGCCAGAAGCAAGTACGAAGGCGAAAGGCAGTGCTGCTCTTTCACGGATGGCGGGCGACTCGCCACCGTTTGTCTCCGTTATTTTAACGTCTTTGGTCCCTACCAGAATCCGCGAAGTGAATACACCGCGGTCGTTCCTGCTTTCATTGAGAAAGCGATCAGGAACAAGTCGATTACGATTTTCGGAGACGGCCGGCAAACGCGGGACTTCATTTACGTGAAGGATGTGGTCGCAGCCAATGCATTCTTCGCGTTCGAGTCGCACGCAACCGGGATCTTCAACGTTGCTTGCGGGAAAGGGATTACAATAACCGATTTGGCCCTAACCATTTGCAACCTTACCAAATCTAGCTCTACGATTAACTACGGTCCGGGGCGATCCGGCGACGCGAAACATTCAGTCGGGGGCATGGATAAAACTCAAAGGGCTGGCTTTCGGCCACTTTGCGATTTGGCCGGAGCATTGCGGAAAACGATCGAATTCATCAAGAAAGACCCAGCGGCCGTTGAGCAGGGTCGTCACGTATGACTCGAGCTCAAAGCCGTTGGGTCGACTGTCATCATCATCGCGCTTGTCGTCATCCTGCGTTCGCCCACGCTCTTGCCGTCGATGTTCGTTAGCGATGAGGGTTATTACGGGACGATCGCAAACGATATCTTGGACGGTGGAGCGGTCTACCACACAGCGGTGGATACGAAGCCTCCGGGAATGTATTACATTTACGCTGCTGTTTTCCAGGTGGCGGGGAGGAACAACCTTCTTGCCGTTCATGTCCTGGCCATATTTGTCGTCGCAGCCACCGCTCTCGTCGTGTGGAGGATTGGCGCGCGAGTCGCTAACGAGTGGGCGGGAGCTTGGGCCGGCATCGGTTACGCCGTGTTCGTCCACGCTTACCGTCCGAATGACACACTCGGTGCGAACAGCGAGATTTTCGCAGCTCTTCCGCTCGCGTTGAGTGTACCTGGTATTCCTCCAAGGGCAAAAAAAGCCGGCTTGGGGTTTGATGTTTCTCAGTGGCGCCCTGATTGGGATAGCAACATTGATCCGGCAGCCTTCGGCTGTGACCTTGGGCGCACTATTGGCGTGCCTCGCTTATGGCTGGCTCATTCCCCGCAGTCATTCGTTCGGACGTATTTTAGCAGCAGGAAGCGGTGTCATGATCGGATTCATTGCGGTGATTGCGGCACTGGCCTGTTATTACGCCGTACAGGGAAATCTGCATGACGCCTATCTATGGGCGTGGGTGTTCGCCATTCGGTACGTCCAGTCGGAAACAACTGTCCCTTATGTTTTGAAACGTCTCGTCACCGTCCATCTCGTTGTGATTCTTCTGTCGGGCGTGTTGTGGTATTTTGGCATCCGGCAAGTAGTTGAGACGCTGAGGTTCTTTTGGCGGAGGAAGGCTGTGCCTAGCGAGCAGGTCCTGCTTATTTTCTGGTTGGTTCTCAGTTATCTGGCGATCTTTATTGGATGGCGATTTCCGGGACACTATCATTTGCCAGTGCTTCCGCCGCTGTCGATTCTCGCCGGCCAGGCGTTCTCACGTTTTGTCGCAGAAGAACGACGTTTTCCTCAACGGCGCTGGCGATGGATCCGAGCAGGCATTATCGGGGCCGCTGCCCTGCCGGCGATGGTTTTTCTCATCGTGGCCTTCGTAGGGCGAACGCAGATGCTCAATTTTTTCCCGACTGTTCAGCTGATCGACAAGGAGACGAGCCCGAACGATCGTATCTTTGTGTGGGGAAGCCGGCCGCAACTCTACAGTTTTTCCGGCCGGCGGATGGCGACGCGTTTCGTGAGCTGTACACATCTGGTGGGTGCCTACGCCAGTCGGCCCAATGAGGTGAGAGATAAAGCGGAAAGCGTGATTCCGGAAAGCTGGGCGATGTTTCAGGCGGACTGGAAAGCCCACCCTCCGGTGCTCATCATCGACTTATCAACGGCGGACCCGTTCTTTGCGCCACATCCCATGACACGATATCCCGTCCTTCGTGCCTTCCTCAGGCAATATCGAGTTGAGACCGTGATCAACGGCGAAACAATTTATCGTCGCCTTTGACGCCGGAATCGAAACAGCGTGTATGACGACAAAGCGGCCAAGCATCTCGGTCGTTTATCCAATGTTCAATGAAGAAGAGAACATTGGGCGCGCGGTCCATTTCGCGGAGGCCGTTCTGACCGACATGACGCCCGACTACGAGATCCTCATCGTCAACGATGCCAGCACGGACCGATCGGCAGAAATCGCGGAAGCATTGGCTCGCTCAAACCCTTGTGTGAAGGTGTTCCACCACGAACGGAATTTGAAACTTGGAGGCGCCCTTCGCACCGGCTTTGGCAAGGCAACGAAAGAACTGGTCTTCTACTGCGACTCGGATTTGCCGGTCGATCTCACGGAGTTAGTCCGCGCGGTGCACATCATGGAGTTTACAAGCTCCGACATTATTTCGGCGTTTCGCTTTGACCGCACCGCAGAAGGACCCGTCCGCACCCTGTATTCGGTGTGCTACAATTTGCTTATCCGCTTTCTTTTTCCGTTGCGGGTTAAGGACGTCAATTTCTCCTTCAAATTGTTTAAGCGGCAGGTCTTGGATAAAATTGTGTTGGAATCGGAGGGTTCGTTTATCGATGCGGAATTGCTAATCAAAGGCAAGCTGCACGGATTCAAAATTGTACAGTTTGGCGTGGATTATTTTCCCCGAAATCGCGGTACCTCCACTCTCGCCAGTCCCGGAGTGATTTTCAAAATGCTTCAGGAACTGCTTAGGTTCCGGCTGAAGATGCGGCGCGAAATTCGGGCTGCCCGGGTCTCCGCATCTTGAAACGGCTGATTGTTAACGCTGACGACTTGGGACTGACGTCGGGAGTCAACCGGGGAATTTTACAGGCGTTTGAAGGCGGAATCGTAACGAGCGCCTCGTTGCTCGTGACCGGCAGTGCAGTCAAGGAGGCCGTGGAATTGGCTCGGCAGAACCCCGAACTGGATGTTGGCCTGCATCTGGCGCTGGTAGAAGAGCAAGCCGTCCTCGGGTGCGAGGTGCTGCCAAGCCTGGTGGATGAAACGGGACGGTTTCCGCCCACGAGTGGAGAATTTTTTAGGTGCGCTTTTCTCGGACGCATCAACTGGGATGAGGTCGAGCTTGAAATAGCAGCGCAGATCGCGCGCTTTCAGGAGACAGGACTGCAACTTTCCCATCTTGATAGTCATCAGCATGTCCACATGTTCCCCCGGGTTTTCCAAATCGTTAGGCGGCTTACCCGCGGGATGGATAATGTCTGGATCCGCAATCCCGCTGGCCCCTGGCGAAAATCGCCGGGTGTCCGAATGAGACGCTGGGGGCAGCAGCTTGGTTTGAATCTGACGTGTGTATCGGCTCGAGGTTTGCGCGGCCCGCGCAGGCTGAAAATGCCGGATGGTATGTACGGATTCGAAGTCGGCGGGTGTCTGACTCGCTCTGCGCTCGAAGAAATACTTCGGAATATTCCTGACGGCCTGTATGAATTGATCTGCCATCCGGGGGAAGACGATGCTGATACGCGGAAGCGATACAGTCATTGGGGATATCATTGGGCTGAAGAACTGGAGGCTCTCACGGCACCCGAAACGCGGATGGTAATAAAGGAACGAGGAATCGCATTGACTTCATTCAGGCAGGCGTCTGGACATGGCAACTTGGGTTCCTAGCGAATTGCGTCGCTGGTGAGTAGCCCCTAACTTAGGCCTTGCGATTATTTCCATGAAACTTCTCGATAAAATAGGTCGCGAATTCTCCGGCTATAACATTTTGGAATCCGGAAAGCGTCTCTTTGACCGCAAACCGCTGCAGTGCAGTCTTTACGTCACGGATCGCTGCAACCTCGATTGTGCCTATTGCACCGAATACGACAATAGTCGGCCGCATCCAGGCATCGACGACTTGAAAAAATGGGTACGGAAGATTCGGGAGTTGGGGACAATGCGCATTGCTCTCGTTGGAGGCGAACCGCTAACGCACCCTGATATTGTCGAGCTTGTCCGCTACTGCCGCGAGCTTGGCTTTGCCACCAGTCTGACCACGAATGGTTTCCTTCTCACGCGCAATCTCGTCGCGCAACTCGAAGAGGCCGGATTGCAGGTAATGCAGATCAGCGTCGATCGAATGACGCCCAGTGCGATTACAAAGAAATCGTTTAAGACAGTTTTGCCAAAGCTTGATTATTTTTCGGATTCGAAAATCAGTCTCCATATCACTGGCGTAATTTGCGCCGACACACTGCCGGAAGCACAAGCTGTGCTGGAGACTGGCTTGTCACGCGGAATTCCGACTGAGGTTCGCCTCGTGCACGCCGATCCTTTGCAACGGTTTCGCGTCGATCGCGGCCGGCGCGAAGAGCTTGAACGCTTTATCGATTTAATGATCGAACAAAAGCGCCGCGGAGAGAAAATTCACACCAGTGAGGCGATCCTGAACTATCAGCGCAGTCTCCTCCGTGGCGAGCATGTCGAGTGGACGTGCGTGGCCGGCTACAAATTATTCTTTGTATCCGCGCAGGGAAAATTCTGGATCTGCAGCATGGTGCACACGGACAAGCACATCATGGATGTCACCCTGGATGATCTGTACGCAAACTACCGTAAAAAATCGTGCCAGGACGGCTGCGGTGTTTATTGCGCGGTGAGCGCTTCGCTTCTCGTGGAAAAACCGGCAACGGTGCTCGGCAGCGAAATCATTGCACGCGCCAAACGCGTGCCATCGATATTCAACGCACCGTCAACTGCGCCCGTCGGCAGTCTGAAGCCGCATAGCATTATAAATCCAGATGGAACGCACAAGATGGACGAGGGCGCTAATGGTAGCCCATCCACAGATGATCGCGTAACTTTGCGGGAAAGCGTTTAGCAAGAAACCGCACGCGAGTATCCAGACGTAGATGTTTCGGCGAGCCGCGATCAGCCGAAAAGCACGGTCGAACGGGGTAATGTCGTCCAGCAGCCGACCTTTCATTATTTTCGCCCAACGCTTTGCTGACTCGTCCATTAGATGTGACGCGATGAGCAAGCCGAGAAAATAGAACGCGTTCGGAAACTGGCCGCTTTGCCACAAATAAAAGGCGATCGTCGCCCACCATGAATTCTCGATCAAATAGTCGAGATGATGTTCCCACTTGCCGCGTTCGGTGGTTTCAACTTTGACGCGTGCCTGTTTTCCGTCCAGTCCATCAACGATGCCAAAAATAAGAGCGGCAAGGATTCCCAGGCCAACGTGGCCCATCACAAAGGCAACAGTAGCACTGCATCCGATGATTAATCCGGCAATGGTAATTTGGTTCGGCGTGATAGACGTTTTGCAAAGCAACGAAATCAATGCGGTTTCAATTGGCGCGTGAAGGTAAGCCGGCAAATCGAGCGTGCCTTTTTGCGCGGAATCGAGAATGATGCGTTCAGCCAGGCGGCGGTCCTGCTCCAGCGGCGTAAAAAAACAAAATGGCCGCACATGCCGGCGCATGGCGACGATGTAGTCATCTTGCTTCGCGGCGTCCACCACATCAATCTTCGCGTGATCGATGTTCTTCGTGAGCTCGCTTAAAAAGGGCGCCCCGGGCGGAAAAGCAAAAAGAAACTCCCTCGTGATCAATGCTGGGCCGCATGGATTTCGAATTAACTTTCGCGCGAATTCTGGCGGATTTGAATCGACAAGTGCGGCGGACGAATTGTTAGCGCACATGGCGGCGAGCAGCCGGGCGTCACAATACGTATTTGTCGGCGCGATTAAGAAGCGTTCCGCCGTTTGTTCCAAGAGCAGTTGGACGCTGAGAGGTTTCGTCGCGCTCGACACAAACTGGATAGTCAATTCCTCCCGCGCCCATGAGCGCTTGGCTAAGTTAGCTTCAACGATTTCCGGCGTGCCAGAAAAAACGATGGCGCGGCGAAATCCAAGTCGCTGCAAAATGCGAAGCCAACGTTCCAGCAAATTGACGCCGCACAATTCGGTCAGTGCTCCGGGAGCATCCGCGATCAGGATTGGCAGGATGTTCTCCATCCTGTTGAGATTAACGATGCCGCTACGCAATGCCAACTTTGAGCGGCTCGTCAGTCTCCGTTCGCGTCGCGGCTGTTAAACACAGGGTGCTCAAGAAATCGACCTGCGCGCGGTGCCCGGCTTTCTGGAGATGATGCTGCCGTCTTTCATTTCGTGGATCCAATCGCTCGCTTCGGCAATCGCCGGATTGTGCGTGGCCAGTAGAAGGGCTTTCCCGCGTTCGTGCACCAGATTTCGCAGTAAGTCGAAGGCGCGGTCGGAGTTCGCGGTATCGAGGTTGCCTGTCGGCTCGTCGGCTAGAATAACCTTTGGATCGTTGGCGAGTGCACGCGCTATGGCGACGCGTTGTTGTTCGCCGCCGGAAAGATGGCGACTGGGCCTCCGCAATTTGTCCCCCAGGCCTACCCCTTCGAGGAGATCGCCCGCGCGCTCACGCATCTGCCCATCGGAAAGTCGGCCGAGCTTGCGCATCGGGATCATGACGTTTTCCTGCGCAGTAAAATCTTCCATCAAAAAATGGAACTGGAAAATGAACCCGATGAACTGGCTCCGTTTATCTGCCAATTCGTCATCGCTCAGCTGCGACATCGACTCCGATTCGATTGAGACGTTGCCGGCATCTGGTACATCGAGCAGCCCAAGAACGTAGAGCAATGAGCTCTTGCCGCAGCCGGACGGGCCCACAACCGCATGGACGCTTCCGGTCTCGATCTCCAGCGACACGGCCGCGAACGCATGCACGCGTTCCTCCTCTTCGCCCAAATATCGTTCGATTCCCTCGCAACTGAGACAAGTCTCGGCATTCATCTTGACCCCCGAATAGTGACAACAGGCGGCAATTCAGCCGCTCGACGCGCGGGAACATAGCTGGCAATGAAAACCGCCAGGAGCGCGAGTAACGTTGCGAAGACGTAATGGCGCCAGTCCCATGTGACCAAAAAGTAATTTGTGTACAACAAACCGCGGAGGTGAATGGGAATATGCGACACGCCCCAGGTCATCAAGGCGCCGAGCGCACAGCCGAGCAACGATCCGGCCGCGGCGATCAGCGCACCTTGCCACAGGAAAATCAACGAAATATCGATGCGGCGGTAACCCATCGAACGCAAAATGGCGATCTCCTTTATTTTCGCCAGCACCGACATTGTCAGCACATTGAAAATACCGAAACCAGCCAGCAAAATGATGAGCGAAACAGTAATCGCGACGGACATTCTCAAGGTCAGAAAAAGTTGCAGCGTGCTCTCTTCGCGTTCCTGCCAGCTTAAGGCACTGTGTTGGAACAGTGTTTCGAACCGATTGGCCAACACCGGCGCACGATCCCGGTCGCGCAGTTTGTATATGATCATCGATGCGCCCGAGGGTTGTTGCAGCAGGGCCTGTGCGACCCTGGCATGTGCATAAACGCGGGTTGAATCAATCGAGCCGATTCCTGCGCGAGCGATCGCGGCAACCGTGAATCGCCAGTATTCGCCATTAGGCGCCAGCAATTGCACCGTATCCCCGACGCCGGTTTGAAGCAGCTCCGCCAGCCGCGAACCGATAATGATCGAGCCGGTGTTATTTCGAAAATCATCAAAGTTACCGTCAACCAACTGGTGAAGAATATCGGTGGTTCGCGCGTGCAGAGCCGGGTCGATGCCGTAAAGATCGACAGTCGCGTTCTCAAATCCCGAGCGCGCGCTAACCGTTCCTCGCAGGACTGGTGAACAGGAAACCACATCGGGGAATTGCCTGCTTACCCGCATGATTTCATTGGGATTAGTGATGCCTTCAAAGTAGAGACGGCGGCCCATGGGTTCCTTAGAGCCTTTCGCTGCCACCATGAGCGGTTCATAGCGGGGCCGGAAACGCGATCTGAGGACCAGCGCGCCGTTGGCTCCGATATTGGAGTCGATGAAATAGCGGGCGAAGCCCTGGGTCTGCGCCTGGGTGCAAACAAAGATGGCGACTCCGAAGACAACACCGCTAAGGCTCAGAAGCAGCGCGCGCTTGCGATGCGTCAAAAAACGCAAAGCAATATAAAGCGGCGGGGTCATGGCGCCTTCGGCGGAGGCGGCAAGGTAATCATGCGCTGGCGCACCGGCTGACCGGAGTGAAACTTGTCCTGGTCGGAAAGGATTACATGATCGCCTTCCGCCAGGCCGTTGAGCGCCTCAGAAAAATCCAAGGTGCGAAATCCCACGTTGACCGTTCGTGGCTGCACAATTCCGCCGTTCACTACCAACGCTTGATCCACCAGCAGCGCGCGCGTTGGCACTAGCAAGGCATTTTCGTGGACGCCGGTGATGATGTTCATTTCTCCGGTCATTCCGACCATCAAATTGTCGGGGGGATCATTCATCTCCAGCACGACGGTGTAGCGCTGCGTGGTTGGATCGGCTGCCGGCTGAACCGACGTGACGCGCGCCGTAAACGTTCGGGTGCGGTAGGCGTACAATTGCACTTTGGCTTTCATCCCGGGTTTCACTTCTCCCACGTCTTCCTCGTTGACTTCTCCACGCACGTAGGTTTTTCGCGAAGAAACCGTGAAAAGCTCGTTGCCGTCGGAAACCAGCTCACCGTCGATCGTCTGAACGTTCGTGAGAATTCCGTCGATCGGCGAACGTACCTCGGCATTCTTCATCTGGGATTCCAATTTTTTCGTTGTTTCCTCCAGCGAATTGAGATTCCGATCCCGCTCGATGCGCTCTGTTTCCACCGCGCCACGCAATCGATTGGCCTCGCTTTTCGCCTTCTGGTATTCGACCGCCGGCACGTTGCCCGAACTCACTACTTTTTCGAGCCGTTGCAGATTGTCCTCCGCCGCTTTGAGCAACTCCGAAGAGGGCAGCGGAAGCGCCGCTCGGTCGATGGCAGCCTGCAAATCGGCGCGCGCCTGTTTCAATTGTCGTGAAGTTTCCTGGTCCGCGATTGTCGCCAGCAATTGGCCTTTTTCGACGTTCTTTCCGATGGCGCCGCGACCCGCGGAGAAAGCTTCCGCCAGCCGGATGAAACCATCATTTTGTGCGCGCACACGCACGACAAATGCCGGCTCGATCCTCACGGTGCCATAAACTGCGGAGATGGCTGTGCCGCGACGCACCATCGCCACTTCAGCCACTGGCATCAGAAAAAAATATGCCAGCGCGAAAAGGAACACGAGCGACACTCCGCCGAGTGACCAGATTGTTTTCGATTTCGGCAATTTCAATTTTGAAGAACTAGTGTGCTGTTCGCGGCTCTTCTTTGCAATAATCTCGTGGCGAGCCGTAGCCGTCGTTGTTCCCACTTGTTCGTAGATATTCGAGGGCATTATTGCCAAGACACTGCAGCCGAGATTCTGTTCGACCGTCGAACGATCCGCGGTGGAATTCAAACTGGCGGAAAGTCATGCCTTACTGCAGGATCGAATCGTAAAGCGTTGGCGCAGAGCAGATGTAACGCTTCAACGCTCAGCGAATCACTTGCCCTGGCGGCGCGAACCCTGAGATTCGTCTGAAAATTGAAAATAACGGCCAGTGGCACGGTCCCATTCTGCGAGTGCGAGATTGTGTTGATAAATAGCATCCAGTAGACCGCTCTTGGTTTTCAAAAAGGCGTTTTGAGTAATGCGGTATTCAAGCGGCGATACAAGACCGCTGGCGACATTTTCCCGGACCGTGCGGGCACCGTCCTCTGCGGCGGCGGAGGCGTCCGCAAGCGATGTTTCACGAGCATCGATTGCCTGAAGGTCGTTGGCGATGCGTGAGAGTTCGCGGCTGACATTGGATTCCAGCTTCCTGCAGGTCAGTTCGTTTTCTTCCCGTGCCGCGCGCGCCTTTAATACTGCGCCGCCCACTTCGCCGTTATCAATCACCCGCCACGTGTACGCCGCCGTTTCAACAATCTCTGATCCGATAAAATCCTGTGTCTTGCTCGTCGACTCCTGGCGATGGATGCCTGTGACTGGGACGTACTCGCCGCGAATGTTTCCCACAACGGCAGGATAATAGCCGGCAGCAATGATCCGTTGATCCTGGTTGGCAGCGTTCACGAATAAGCGCGCGAGTTTGAGATCGGCCCTTCGTTGTAAAGCTGCCGCTGTTTCCGACGCCAGATCGACACGCATCGGAACAAACTCCAGCTCGCCATCCGGCTCGGGCAACGATGATTTCGCAGGATCGATCGCCATGGCGTCCGCCAATTTCAATTGCGCGTCTCGATAGGCGCGATGGGCGCTCTCAATTTGCCTGACCAGCCCGTTGGCTTCGACAGTCGCACTGGTGAATGCGCTCTTATCGGCCAACCCCGCTTCGAAACGATTCTTTTGGGTGGCGACGTTGTCTTCCAGTTTCTGTCGCTGTTCGTCTCGAATGGATTCCAGCGATCGATTGTAAAGTGCCGCGTAAAACGCCAGTCGCGCCGCGTGTAACTGCTCCACAACGGTGACATTCAATTGCTGTTGGGCGATTAAGACTTCAACGTCTCCACGTTTAAACGACTGGGGCACAGCCATGTCGAACAAAGTCTGGGTGAGCCAGCCGCGCCCGATCCCAAAGCCTTTTACTCCGTTTTCACCAGAACGATGACCCGCCTGAACGCCAGCCGGTACACCCACTCGGAAATCAGGCAAGATGACGGAGCGAAAAACCAGCCGCTTTCCGGCCGCTTGCTCCAGAGTCAGCTTTGGCTTCCTCGATGGCGGGGTTTTTTTCCAAGGTTGTATCCAGAACCTCTTGCAGAGTGACCGCGCGGGCGGAGGCCATCAGGCAAGTCGCGGAAATTGCGATGTGGAGCCATTCCCGTTTCATTGCTTAGTAATTTTTTGCGGTGGCTTTGCTATATCGGCAGCACGCGCCGCGTTGCGATTTTCGGTCCTTACGTCTTTGAAATCCGACCCGAAATTCAGCGCTTCCGCTGAACTGGCGCAGGCGTGTGCAAGGCGAGCGAGGGCCACGTTGTGCAGATAGATCGCGCTCAGTCTCGTCGTGCGCGTCCGGGTCACGTCCGATGCCGCTTGCAGAACGTCAAGCTGTGTTCCCAGTCCCGCAGCGAAATTTCCTTTGGCCATATTGAGCGCTTCATCCGCCGTTTGCACGTTTCGCGTTTCATTTTCCAGTACGCGTTCGGCTTGTTGAAGATCGAAAAATGCGCCGCGCACTTCCGAGGCAACGCTGCGCCGCGCTGCCGCCAGGGCTTGCACTGCCACCTCGCGCCGGGCTCGCGTCGCTTGCATCCGCCCTTTGGTTGCGAATCCGTCAAAGATGTTCCAAGTAGCGTTTATCCCTACCACCCCGCCGTAGTTGAATTCTGGACCGACATCTGGGTCTCGCTCGCTGTAAACTTCATATCCAGAGAAAGCGCGCACGTGTGGACGCGTCGCGCTCCGGTCCAGAACGTACTGGCGGTCTTCGATCGCGATATCTTTCTCCAGCGCTTTGATGGCCGGGCGATTTGCGTCAGCCCGTGCCAGGCAATCGTTTAGGTCCGGATGGTTGGGCCGGTACTGTAGTTCGCCCGAAATCTCAAACGGCGGACTCTGCGCTCCTGGATGGACATCGATCCCTAGAAGTTCGGCCAGGCGCAGATAGGAATTTTTCAACTCGGTTTGCGCGTCAAACAGTTCCGGCCGTTCGTTGGCGAGCGCGACCTCGGCCCGCTGCACGTTAAGTTTACCGACAATGCCAGCGGTAAAATTTTCCTGCTGGCTTTTCAGTTCCTCGTCCAGCACGCGCACGGAATCTTCGCGCACGCGAACTTTCGCCCGGTTCAGCAGCAGTTCGTTGAACGCGATTCGCACATCCATGATGGCCCGGCTGATCGTTTCCTGAAGGTCATGATTTGCCTTGGTGATGTTCAACTGCGCGATTGCTACCTGGCTGCTGACGGCTCCGCCGGTATAGAGATTCTGTTCAAGCTTCACAATTGCATTGTAATCTTCCTGCCGAAGGTTCGTCTCGCTCTGAGTCTGTCGTTTATCGTAAAGCCCGTTGGAGGACAGCGACGGAAGATATCCCGAACGCGCTTCAATGAAACCGCCGCGCGCTGCCATAACTTTCTTGCGCGCGATCAGAACGTCGGGGTTGTGTTCCTGGACAAGGGCGACTGCCTGTTCGATGGTGTAAACAGGTCCCGCGTCGAGTGTTGCCGAAGAAGCGGACAAAGCGAAGGCGATCAGGATGCTGATGGCCGCTAACTTCGAAGGCATTTGGTTTATCTCCTTGTGACGGGGCCCCCTTGCACCGGGATTGGCCCTGACTTTTGCCCTTATAACAGTTCTTGCAAGCGGGCGCGATATAATACAAATTCGCGGCTTGCAATCGCGAACTGGTTCGGACTATAGGCAGGCACGATTATCGCGATGGAGGCAGCCTAACTTGTGGCTTGCTCCATATGATCCAATTCCAGTAGGTTTTCAGTGTTAACGATTTTGAAATGAGAAAAATAAGAATCGCCATTGTCGGCGTCGGCAACTGTGCCAGCTCTCTTGTCCAGGGAATCAATTTTTATGACGGCTCCTCCGTCAACGGTACCGGCATCGGCCTGATGCACCGCCAGATCGCCGGCTATCGCCCCGCCGATATTGAGATTGTGGCCGCCTTTGATATTGACCGGCGCAAGGTCGGGCTGGACGTGAGCAGAGCTATCTTCTCGCCGCCGAATTGCACAAAGGTCTTTTGCGATAAGATCAAGCTAACTGGTGCGATCGTGAAAATGGGCTGCGTTATGGACGGCTACGCTCCGCATATGAGCGATCAGGACCCCCTGCGCTCATTCCTCCCGCTGGAAAAGGAATCGACTCGCGACGAGATCATCGGCGAACTGAAAAATTCCTCTGCGGAACTAATGATCAATTATCTCCCCGTCGGCTCCGAGCAGGCGACCCGTTTCTACGCCGGGTGCGCGCTGGAAGCCGGGCTGGGCTTTGTAAACAATATCCCCGTGTTCATCGCCAGCGACCCGGCGTGGGCAAAGCGCTTTGCCGACAAAAATCTGCCGCTCATTGGCGACGACATTAAGGCGCAGCTGGGCGCCACTATTCTGCATCGGGCGTTGGTCGATCTTTTTCGCAAGCGCGGCGTGAAAGTTGTGCGTACGTATCAGCTGAACACCGGCGGCAACACCGACTTTTTGAACATGCTGAATCGCACCCGGCTGGCGTCGAAAAAGACTTCTAAGACAGAAGCCGTGCAGTCTGTGATCGGCGACCGGCTGGCGGACGAAAACATTCATATCGGCCCAAGCGATTACGTTCCGTGGCAACTCGACAACAAAATTGCGTTCATCCGTGTGGAAGGCCGGTTGTTCGGGGATGTGCCGATGGAAATCGACGTAAAACTTTCCGTGGAAGATTCACCGAACTCAGCCGGCGTAGCCATCGACGCGATCCGCTGCTGCAAGCTTGCGCTCGACCGAGGAATTGGCGGCGTTTTGCATTCCGCTTCCGCCTTTTTCTCGAAGCATCCGCCCGTGCAAATGACCGACGACGAAGCGTACCGCTGCGTCGAACAATTCATCCGCGGCGATCGAGAGAACTAGTCAGTGCGAGCGTAACGAGGTTACCCTGACTGCTTTTGGTTCGCGGCTTTGTTCTGCTGTCAGAAGCTATCGGCCGCATCCGGCCGAATTTCATTTTCCAGTTGTGCGGGCGGAAGTTGTTCCAGCCGGCGCCATTCCATTTGCAGTTCCTCGGCAGAATAGAGCAGCAAATGGCCAAGCGCAGTCGAGAACAAGCCGGCTTCCACTTCGAGGCCGGCAATCTCCGTGACCGCCTTCCAATAAGCAGCCAACTGTGGCCGGTAAGTCTCGCGAAAGATTTCGACGTCGCTTGGGGAAACATCGTTCGTTTTCCAATCAAGCAGAAGACACCTGCCAGCTCTGCGGTTAATCATGATCGAATCGATCAAGCCTTCAAGCACGCTGCGATCGTTTCGGCGCCACGAAAATGGAAATTCCGCGTGAAACAATGTTTCATTGCTCGCAAGAAACCGAGCGATGGTGGCGTCGCTGAACAAATTTCGGCGCATGGCGTTCCAGTCTTTTACCGCGGCTTTCGCGTCGGGAGAAATTGGCAATTCTTTTTCGAATAACTTTTGTGCCGAATCGATTCCACCTTTCCAATCCAGACGTTGGAGGAATTTGTGCCACCACCGGCCGTAGAGAATGGCCAGCGTATCGAGCCGCGAGCGCGTTCGCACTCCTGTCGGAACTTCCGAATCGAGAGAGCTTGGTGTGATCTTTCGCACGAATTCCGAAGCGCGTTTGGCAGCGCGCTCGAGTTCGCTGTGGGTTAACGGCTCGATTTCAGCGCCGTTTTTCTGTGACGCGTGTCCTGCGGTCGGCGAATGTTCGAGGACTTCATCGATTGTGCTGCTGTGTTGATCGAATTCGCCTGAGTAAAAATCCTTGTCGCGAATCAGTCGTCGAAGTTGTGCTGTTCTTGGCAGTTTGCCGTCGCTATTGGAGAAGATTTCCTGATCGAGCACAACTACGAGCATGTGGCGGGCCCGTGTTGTTGCGACATAGAGAAGACGCTCAAGTTGCTGTTGTTCCGCGCGCTCGATCGCGTCTTTCAGATCCTTCGATTTGTCTTGGTTGCCAAACGCGATGATCAGTTCGCCATCCGCGGGGGATTTTACGAAATCCGGATAACGCGGCGATGGCGTCCGCAGATCGCGCGCGAGGAATGGCACGATCACCGTCTGCCATTCAGACCCCTTTGCCTTATGCGAAGTGATGAGTTGAATCGCGTTGTCGTCAGCAGAAAAGCGGACGGCGCGTTGCGATGCGAAATCGTTGCGTAACTTTTCGGCGAGCCCGGCCAGGATCATTCCGTTTGCTTCTGCTTCCGCCGCTTGCGCGAGCAAGGCATCGAGTTCGCGCGCGAGGTCGCCAAACTCCGTCGCGGGCAATAGGAGCAAACGCTCACGCAATTGCGTTTGCTCGATGATCAAGGTAACGGTATCAAATAACGCCAGACCGTCCGCGCGTTGGCGAATTTCTGCGAGCGTACGCAAAACCGAGGAAATTCTTCCGGTGGTCGACAAAATCTCGTCGATGCGAAATCTCGTTTTCTGCCCTTCGGAAAAGACGGCAAGATCGTGATCAGACGCGCCGAAGATCTCGCGCAGGACGCCGACGATTTCGTAGGCGTTGAGCGGGTCGGTCATGATCGTAATGAGCGCGGTCAGCCACGCATAAGCCGGGCTGTCGCCTTTGACATCGCGTTCAGATTGGATCGCCACCGGCAAACCGACGCGGCGTAATGCTGCCGACGTCGTTTGCAGCCAGGTTTTGCGCGGACAAAGAATCGCTACCTCCCGCCACGAATCGGCCGAAAGTTTTTTCAGTCCTGCGTCCTTGATCCATTGTGCAAGATATTCCGCTTCGATACGTGCCTTTTGGTAGTCCTTGAGTTTTTTTCCTTCCGGCAACAGTTCTTGCGCGACAAGCGGCACGCGAATGACTTTCCCGGGGAGAATTTCCGGGCGCGGTTGCAATTCGACGAAAGGGACCTGTCCGCCTTTGTTATTCAAAATCTCGCGGAAAGTTTCGTTAACGAAATCGAGCTGCTTCTGGTCCAGCCGAAATGTGACGGCGAATTCCAGGCTCTCACCGTTCTTGTCGGAGATGAGCGCTTCATGAACTGCGCGGTAATAATTCAAGTCCGCGCGCTTCCAGTAAATCGATTGCTGGAAATCGCCGACCATGCAGAAGTGCCCCGGCCGCGGACCTAAATGTCGATCTTGCAACCAAAAGCCCTTCGCTTCCGGTGGGCGCGTCACTTCCAGCAGCACGGAAAATTGAGGCGGTTCTGTGTCCTGTGCCTCGTCAAGGATGACACGAAGGTTTTCTTCGCGAATTCTCCGCGCGGCGACCGGATGTTGCAGCAACTCTTCCGCAAGCGCGATTTGATCTCCGTAGGTGACGAGCCCGTGGTCGAGTCGAAAATCGAGATAATCACGTTGCACCTCCGCTGCGACGCACGTGGCAGCGTCGCAGATCCATTGTCGCAGCGGCGCAAATTTTTTTTGCCAGAGCTGAGTAAACTTGGCGTTTGCCGCCGTGAAACAAACCGGCCAGCGCAGATATTCCCAATCATCGGCGAAACGCCTCTCCCACTGGCGCAATTCTGCCTGCGATTTAGCGATATTGTCGTTCCCCTTTCCCTTGTCCGATTGTGAGTAGACCTCAGCGAAATCGAGCGGCGGACAGGGTGACAACCCTGGCACCTGCAAAACAGCCGAGCGCGCGCGTCGGGCCAGCTCCATGAGGTCGCGCGCCTGCACGAAACGCAAAAGCATGGCCCGGTCCTCGGCACCTAACGACCTGCCAATTCGAGTCTGGCTTTGCGCAAACTCCTGCCACAGATCGTCGTCTTCTTCGACTAACTCAAGCGGCGCTGGCAAACCAAGATAATGACCGAAGTCGGTTAGGAGCTTCATGCAAAACGAATGGATTGTGCCGAAAAAGGCGCGGTTGAACGCAGTCTGCACTTCCTGTCGCAAATGTTCCTGGAGCAGAGCTTGCCGGGTGCGCTGTTGCATTTCGTCCGCTGCACGATTGGTGAAGGTGACGACGACCAGACGCGGCAAGATTTCCACGGCGTTCGGCGAACGCGCGAGCGACAAGATGCGTTCGGTGATCGCAGTGGTTTTGCCGGAACCCGCCGATGCGACTACAGAAAAATTGCGGTCCAGCTCGCTGGCAAAACGAGCGCGTACAAATTCGTCGCGCGGCTTCACCATATTTCCCACTCCTCTTTCTCAAGGACTAGCGTCGGATGCGTCAGCGCCCATTTATCTTCCAAAATGTCGTTGTCGATCGGCAACGTTGCGAGCGGGTACGGCGTGCTGTAACCGTACGCCGGACGGATTTCGCCTTTCATCCCGAAAATTCCGGTGCGTTGCATTTCCGCGAGATCGGCAAAGACGTCCGCGTGCGCTGCAAGAGCGACAACCGACAATTGTGGCGCGACGTTTTTAACCGCCAGCGAAATAATGCTCACGCTCACTTCGGCGGCGCCGAGTTCGCGCATGGCTAGCGCGTAAAGACCGAGCTGCAAAATTGTGCCTTTGACCAGATTGTCGTGCAGATCGGTGGTCTTCAGTTCCTTGGTCGAACCGGTTTTGTAATCGACAATCCAGATCGTTTGCCCGGCGAAACTAGGCGCGTCATTTTGCGCGAGCACCAAATCAATCTGCCCATGCAGCTCAAGCTCCACGCCATCGGCGATTTTCACCGCACCTTCACGACCGACGGCCAACTCCGTCGCGATCCAATTCCACTCTTTCGCCGCTCCGATTTTGGCGCCGAGATGCCGCGCGAGATAGCGCGCGTTCAACCAGCCCGAGCTCCACCAATCAGGGACGACTTTGCCTACCAAGCCGCAAAGGCGCCGAAGCGCGGCACACCGCTCGTCCGCGGCAAAGCGAATGCGCTCGTCGATATTTGTCAGAGTCGGAAACGTCGAGAAAATCTTCCCGTCTCGCGTTTCGATAATATTCGCCAGCCAGCGATGCACCCATTTACCGGTTGTCGCCGCCCACGGATTCGCAGCGTCGTCCGAGGCTTCCACGCCGAGATAACGTTTCATCCAAATAATCGCTGGCGACGAAACCATTCCTTGAAGATCGGTCACACTCAGCGCTGGCACCGGCCGATACGACCCGTTCGGCCTCAACGCGAAATCATATTCGCCGGCAGATTTAAAGGAGTCGCGACGCGCGGTGAATGCGATCAGGGTTTGCTGCAAATCCGTGCCTACAGCGTCTGGTCCGGGCAAGAGTGCAGTGGCGCGTTGGAGATTTTTCAACGTCGTTTGGGTGAGCGGCCCGCCCCGCGTTTTGAGATAAAGCTCCGTGAAACATTCGCTCGGATTCCAGAAGCGTTCCGGCGCGTCTTCCTGCACCAGACTGGCCGCGAGCGTCACGCCTTCACTGGCCGATTCGAGGAGCGCATCGAATTGCCGCAACGCGGCCGCGCGCTGCTCTCTGGGCCCGAGATAGAGCGAGTGGTTTTCGCGCACACTCGTGTGGCCCTCGCCCTGGCTTCCCTGGCGCGCTGCGAGCTGGTTGAGCTGTTGCACGCTGTGATTGAAGGCGTGAATTTCTTCGGCGCGTGCGAACTCCGCACCCGCTGGCGGCGGCCAAGCCCCTTCGTTCCATCCGGCAAGAATAAGGTGCGACCATTCCTGATTTTGCGCGTGCGCCACGGTCAGCAATTGCACGCGCGCATATGGATGATCGCCTGCGGCTGAGCGCGCGGCATCTGACGTGGCAGCAGTCTCTTCCAGCCAGCGCAAAAAAAGCGCGCGTGAAAATTTCACATCGAGACGCTGCGGCCAATCACGGGCGCCGTTGGCAAGCTCGAGCGCGCGTTGCTTCCACTCGACATGCGCAAGCGCGGCGTGAGTTTGTTCGAGAAACTGCGCGAAAGTGGCGCGCGCGTGAAGAAACGGCAGCGCGCGCAGAGCTTCGGCCGCCGCCTGAGATTTGTCGTCCACGCGGGCCGCACAGAATTCGCGCAACAGTTCGAGGTCGTCCAGCAATACCTCCTTGTAACTTTCGTGCAGAACCGTTTCGAAAACTTGCCGGCCGATTTTCGGCAATACGACCGTCGGGTCGGGCAACGCATTTAGAAAACGTAGAAAAGACTTAAGTCGTGGCGCGCGTTGCAATTCGATCCAGGCCTGCCACTCCGCCGACTCGAAAATGCCGGGCACAATGTGGCCGAGTCCATCGTTATGCGGGATTTCAAGGCGCTCCAGCGATCTTGCGACCAGCCGCGGCAAGGCCCCGCTGGCCGGAAAAATCACGCCCAGCCGCGTGCATTTCTCATCCGCCAAATAACGAACGCATTGTCGCGTGATCGCTTCGGCTTGTTCGGAAAAGTTTGTACCGACCATAAAATCGAAACGCTTTGCCGTTTCCGCGCCTCCGCGCATTTCCATTTCGCTGAAAAGCGAATCGCCGAGCGCGCTGGCCGCTGTCGCTCGCGATACGCGTTGGGCTTCGCCACAGACTTCTTCCCAGGAGCCAATCCAGCAAAGATCGACATCGGAAAAGTTTTCTTGCGGTTCTTCGAGCACGATCGTGGCGCTTTTTGCCAGTTCGACCGCGCTGCGCAGGAGAAACCATTCTGCCCAATGGGCTCCGTTGAATCCAGTGATAAGCACATGGGAAAATTCTCGCTTGCCACGTGTAGGCTGTTGCAAACGACTTCGGTCACTCTCGCCGCGAAGTACAAAATCGCATTTTTTCAACAGCTCGTTAAAACGCTGAACCACTGGCGCAAACGATGGCAGCCCGAGTTCTTCGAATTTCCAACCGGCAGTTTCGAGGCGATCCAACGCGCGCAGTAGTGGTGCGGGCGCGCGAGCAGCAGCTTTAGCAGCAAGTGCTTCTGATTCGTCAGGCCGATCTTCGATTTCACTGGCTGCAATTGCGAGAAGCAAACGCAGATGTTCAGGTGGACCAGCCGGAGTTGCATCATCCCGCGCGAGCAGCGCACGTAGACTCGAAGGTGTTACAAACTGCAAACCCAAATGCGACGAGCCTTTTGCGATTAAGCGCGCCTTAAAATCGTTCGCCTGACCCCGCGTGGGAACGACCACCAGCGCGGGTAACTCGTCTTGCCACGCCCCGGGTAAAACGTCGTCAAACCAAGGAGCAATTGCATCGTCCCAAGCTTCCTGCAGGGATGGCACAACGAGCAGCAGCGGGCGCGATCGTTTCACAGGTTACGGATCCTGCACAGCGTCCTTTTGTCCCCCGCACGTCGCGTAACACCGTCTCGATCGAGCCGTTCTAGTAACGGCACCATGATACGTCGCGAACTTCCTAGCGCCTGACGCAACTGGCTCACAGTTGCGTGTCCGTTTTTGGAAATGAATTGGACCACTTCTGATTTCATGCGCTCAAAACTGTCGCTCAATAAAATTACATCGAGAGCAAGTTCGGTCATCTCACCGTTCTCGATCAAAAAACGCACGACTTGCCGAGCTTCCGAATCCGACTCGATCGCCTTGCGCGATGGAGGATCAAACGGCTGTTTGGAAAGTTCTTCGCGGATTTTTTTCTCGACCGGTTGAACGTGAGTCGGCAGCGTCGGCCAATGGGAACTCCGTGCAACAATCGATCCCTTGCGGACGAAATGATTGCTGCACAAATCTGCTACTAGCGCTTCGAGCATCTCCGGGTCTTGAATGTGCAACGCCGCCCGCATCTCATTCAGATCAACACCGGCGCGCTCGGGATTTTGCTTGTGCGCTTCGTCGATCAACCGAGCAGCCTGTGTGTTGAGTTTCCGCCACAATTCATGATCCACAGCAATGTCCTGGCGCAGGATAATCTCTTCCCGTCCTTGCAAACGTATCAGCGCCTCGGAAATTTCATCCGGGCTGAACTGTGATTTTCTCAAGAGATTTTCTCGCTGCGCAAATCCGCGCTCTGAGGTCGTTAGGCGCACTAATGAATCGACATCATCGAAAGAGAAATTGGAAGTGAGTGATTTCCCGTCGCCATCTGGATCGAGCACGATTCCACCGGCGATGGTGTGCTGCTCTGATGAATCGCGAATGACAAAACGATCGCCGGCAAACGCAAACATCGGCGACGCAAGCCTCAGCTGAGCAACTTGTTTTTGGCCAGCTTTAAGCGGACCATTTTCACGAAGCGCAATTTGGGCCGCAACCCGGGATGTTCCGTGGTGAACATATGCAAAGGACCTGTTTTTGAGAGGGCGTGCAAGAGCGTGATCTTCGCGATCAGGGCGCGAAGATTTCTCCAAAAGAACGATAAGAGTTGAACCTGGTCCGCCAAGGCTCGGAACCGTCACGACGTTGCCGCGTTTGATCTGATCGACGGGAATATCAGGCAGATTGATGGCGGTGCGCATTCCCGGCTGCGCGACTTCCAACTCAAGGCCGTGGCTTTGAATGGAACGAATACGGGTTTCCAGATTGCTCGGATAAACAATGATCTGCTGCCCTCGTCGCAATACTCCGCCAGTTAGTGTGCCGGTCACAATCGTTCCAATCCCCCGAAGTGTGAACACCCGATCCACGAACAACCGCGGTTTGCCGATGTCGCGATGCGGCTTTGCCGAACTGAGTTCTGCAGCCAGCGTGGTTACCAGGCACTCGACGCCTGTTCCAGTACGGACCGAAGTGGGAACAAGCGGCGAATCTGCAAAAGACGTGCCATGCAGCTCGCTGCGAATTTGATGCGTGACGAAGTCGATTCGTCCTAGATCGCTTTTAGTGAGAGCAACTACAGAGCGCCGAACACCCAGGTAACTCAGGATTTGTAAATGCTCTTCGGTTTGCGGCATCCAGCCGTCGTCTGCGGCAATGACAAAAAGCGCCAAATCGATTGAGCCAACGCCTACGATCATGTTCCGCACGAAATCTTCGTGCCCTGGGACATCAACCACCCCGGCGTGAATTTTATCGCCGTTCGGAGCGGTCAGGTTTAGTTCGGCGAAGCCGAGATCGATTGTGATCTGCCTTTTTCTTTCCTCCGGCAGACGATCGGGATCAGTGCCCGTCAGCGCTTTGATCAGCGCGCTCTTGCCATGATCAACATGACCCGCTGTCGCGATGATGAAATGACGCGTTGTCACTCCGTGCACGCGTCGCGAATCGCTTTGATCACCAGATCATCCTGCTGAGGAAAAATCGTGCGCAGATCGAGTTTGAATCGGCCGTCCCCAATATAGCCGATCACCGGCGGACTTGACGTACGCAGAATCGCTGCAAAGTCGGCCAGCGACGAATTCCCTGGCACGATATCAATCGTTACTGACGGCACGTTCGAGTTCGGCAAAGTGCCACCGCCTGCCATCGCTTTGCCGCGGCCGATCGCAATGGTTGCCGGCAATCCCTGCAAGCTCGAAGAAATCGCCACAGCACGCGCGCGCAATGCATTTTCTGAAATTTTCAAAACCGCGAGCGCCGGCATTTCTTCGATCCTTTGATCGAGATGGAGATCCGCAGTCGTCTCTAACGCCACAAGACAGAGCTTGTCGCAGCGGAACGCCCGAAATAGCGGTTCGCGTTTTAGCGCCGTGACGAATCTTTTTTTCCCGACAATGATTCCCGCCTGGGGACCGCCGAATAGTTTATCGCCGCTGAAGCAAACAAGGTCGGCCCCGGCCTTTAGCACTTCTATCGCCGTCGGCTCGTGCTGCGCAATTCCTAACGATTCAGTGCCGATCATAGCACCGGTGCCGAGATCCTCGACAAACGCAATCCGCTTTTTTTTCGCGAGCGCACTGATTTCCTTCGAAGAGGGCGATGCGACAAAACCGCTCATGGAAAAATTGCTGCGATGCACTTTGAGAATCATCGCCGTCTGTGGTCCGATGGCGTTCGCATAGTCCTTGAGCGTTGTCTTGTTGGTTGCGCCGATTTCGCGCAATTGTGCGCCGGTCGCTTCGAGAATTTCGCCGATGCGAAACCCGCCGCCGATTTGCACTAGTTCGCCCCGTGAAATGATAATCTCGGTTCGGCAGTCTCCTTTGGAGGATCGCCGTTCGATGTTTCGATTTGTGAAATGATTGGCGATGAGGACCAGTGCCGCTGCGCAATTGTTCACTACTGTTGCCGCTTCGGCTTCACACAGCAGCGCCAGCGCAGTTTCGACGTAACTGCCGCGACTTCCGCGTTCACCTGTCACAACATCGTATTCGAGATTCGAATAAGCTGCCCCGACTTTGTTGAGTGCGCGAATAGCTCCGCTCGGAAGCGGGGCGCGTCCAAAATTTGTGTGAATGACGATTCCGGTTCCGTTGATGACTGGTTGAATTCTGCTGGCGCGAAGTTGATCGAGCGAACGACGGGCGTCAGCGACAATCGACTCCAAGTGGGGGACGTTCTCTGTTCACGCGAATCTGTGACAGTTTCCGACGGACAAGCTCGACAACGAAAGGCCGCGGCAAATCGCACTCGCTGAGCGCATCGAGAATTCTTGACACGGCGGGAATTTGCCGTCGCATGCCTGACTTCATCCGAGCATGCATATCAGTGAGCGTCGGCGGCGTCGCGGTACGATTTTTCCGATCAGCGCGGCAGACGGTGTGCCGGCCTTTCGCAAGACTGTCAGCACGTTTTTGAGATTCGCTTCCGGAACGCACAGCAGCAATCCGCCGCTGGTTTGCGCGTCTGTTAAAAGAATTTTGCGGTTCTTATTCGTTCGTGCCCAATCAACAAGCACAGTGGTCGCATTTAAATTGTCCCGGCTCCCTTGAGGAACGCAGCCCTGATCGATTAGTTCGCCGACCTCGTCGCTGATCATTGGCACAGCGGCAGGATCAACCGCGGCGGATACGCCACTGGCCCGGCAAAGGGAAGTCAGATGCCCGATCAGGCCGTAGCCGGTGATATTGGTGGCGGCGCGGACTAGCCCCAGCTCGGCAAGTTCGGCACCCACCGTGTTGATCTGCGACATGACGGCCGCGACCTTTCTCTGCAGCGCGCGCGAAGCTATTCCGCGTTTGATTGCCGTTGTGGCAATACCGGTGCCCAACGGCTTTGTGAGCACGAGCAAATCGCCAGGACGCGCATTTGCGTTCGCCGTGATGCGCCGGACATCGACGAGCCCTGTAACCGCGAGCCCGTAGATCGGTTCGGGATTCCGAATTGAATGGCCGCCGATGATCACGCAACCGACTTCAGCCGCTTTGGAAAGTCCCCCGCGCAAAATCGAAGAAACCACGCTTGGCCTAACGAGATCAGCCGGAAACCCGACGATGTTAAGTGCAGTCAATGGACGTCTCCCATGGCAAAAATATCGGACAGCGAGTTGGCCGCTGCGATCTGGCCATACGAAAACGGGTCGTCCACAATCGGCGTGAAAAAATCAACCGTCTGAACCAGAGCGCGATCCCGGTCCAAGCGATACACGCCGGCGTCGTCGAACGTATTCGAGCTGACCAGCACGTTGCGGCTCAATGAAATTGGAAGCTGCGGCAAAACTTGTCGCAGGGCCTGTTGGCTCAATTTGGAAGCTCACCCCGCACAGGATGAGAGCGAGGTCAGTTTTCGGATTTGCTCACGGGACATTGAGGTCACCTCCTTTCACCTGATTTTCGATTTTCGAATTTCGATTTGGGATTAAAAAAACCACTCGACCTGTGCCGGAGCAGTCGACGATCGAAAATTGTGAGGCGGAGAGGATAGGAATCGAACCTACCTTGCCACTTGCGTGACAACGACGGTTTTGAAGACCGCGAGGGCCACCAGGCACCCTTCACTCTCCAGAAAAAGGAAAACGTCGAACATCGAACATCCAACGCCGAACGTCGAACGCTGGCACGCTGCTGTTTTTCAAATTCGATGTTGGATGTCGGATGTTCGATGTTCGGTGTTCGATCCGGCGCGAAGCGCCGAACTAACGAAGCAACGGCGATTCGATAGTTACTTGCTTTTTTTGATCGCCTTGACGATCTCGTCGAAATCCGGCCATTCGCCGGTGTCGAGTTTGGAATGGAGCAGTTTGCCATTGGCGCGAATTTCGAAGGCGCCGCCGCTCGAAGGAATTAGCGTCAGCGATTTAATACGCTCGCCGAGTTCAAGTATTTTGGTCGCCAAACTGACGGCCTTCGGCGTGTAGTTTCAAACGACGCAATATTCGATTGATATCTCGGTCTTCAACGAACAGAACTCCTTTCCGAGAGGAAAGTATCGATGCAGTTCGGAAGGGTCAAGAGTTGCAGCGACGGCTCTGTCAGCCGCTGTTGTTCGTTAAAGGCTTGACATCAATGCCTGTTCAATCTCAAAAGAAGTGTGCCGCAGCCCGCTCCACCAGGCTGCGGCAGCTCCACTTCAGCAACCGCGGAAACAGCCGCGGTTTTTCAGCCCTGAGGGCGCTAACCCTCAAGATGTTAAAAAGCGAAATTGAGACCGCTGCGGAACATTCCGAAATTGTTCCTTGGTCCGTCGATCACGCCAAAACTCAAGTCGTTAGTCCAACCGAAGTGCCGCGCGAACCGAAATTCGAGACCGGCGCCAAATTGGCAGAGCAATTTGGTTTCGCTTCCGAAATGTTCGGTCTGCGCATTAACAGCGAATGCGTCCGGCGGTCCTTGCGTGTGAAGGGTGTCCCTTTCGCCGCCGCCGAAAATCGCACCGACCCCCCCCCATGCATAAGGCGCTAAACGTGTGCACGGAATTGGATACCGCAATGTAAGTGTGCCAAGGACAGCGCCGACGGTATGATTGTGATTGATTCCTCGGTGAACAAATATCGGGACCGCTTGGTCCTCGAAGATATTGAAACCAGGCTTGCTGGCGTCCAGTGCAAATCCCTCAACACCGAGACCAGCATAGCGGCAGAAGAAATATTTTATGTCCCCGCCGCCACCCCAGGCGTGATCGCCGCCAATGTAGCGGTCGTAGGTACCGAGCACAGGACCACCTTCACTGGTGCTTTGTACGATGTCGACCAGCGAAGGATTAGGATTGAACTCGGTGTTGGTGAAAGCATACGTGCCCCAGAGGTTCACATTCCATTCGTGATCGCCATACCATTCCGGACACGGCGGCACATATGTGACCTGCTTCATTTCCTTTCCCGAATCTTTGCCAGAACGCGCGTAGGAAACGTCGGAGTAGTAACGATATCTCGAGGAGACGGGTGCCTCGGCCTCAGCCTGTTCGGCGCCAAAAAGCCACGAGAAAACAACCCACACATCAGCAATCGGCGAGTCATCAGTGCAGCCGAACAGGGGCGAGACATCCAGACGAGTTTGAGCTGATGGTTTCCAGGCCAGCGTGGGACCGATAACGAAACTGTTCAATGGATCGCCGCGTGTGTCTTTCGTCGTGACATTCTTGTATTCCATTTCCAAACCGACTTTCAGGCGCTCGTTCGGCAGGAGAAGTGGCGTCATCACTGCCTGTGAGAAACCCCATTCGCGGCCGCGGTCGCCAGTATTTTCTTTTTCGAAAAACCAGTTCATGGCCCATTCAAATCGCCCGGCGAACTCCTGAGCAAGAAGCAAACGAACTTCGTAGGCATCGGGAACCTTTGGGGGTCCGCCCTCTTCGTCTTCTCCTCCTCCAGGAGGAGGCGGAACCTCTTCATGTCGAATCGTGCCCACGCCGAACTTGTATTCGGCGAAGAGTGTTGGATTGAGCGGAATCTTATTCCAATCAGCAAGAGCCCATCGCGCTTCGAGACTGACCGTCTCCGCGCCGCCGCCACCGTTAAATCGTTCGAACTTTGATTCCGCTGCGACTCCAAAACGATACGGCAAACCCATCTCGATCTCTTGAGTGAAAAGATAATCGGGCGGCCCATGGCGGAAGCCCTGGCCCTCGAAGATCTCGCCGAAGAAAAACGCCCATGGCGGCAAAACATAGGCCTGGGTTGTGTTGGAAAAACGGCTGCGGGAAAGGCCGGGAGGCGCGCCGTACGCGCTGGGCACTTCCTCGGCCGTGACGACAATTTCCTCCTGGTTTGCGTCTTGTGCGAGGACGGAGCGACTGGCTGCGGGAAATATTGAGCATCCGCATACAATGAGCGGGAGAAGCCATTGCCGCCGAAGTCCACAAAAAAGCCGAGTTTTTCTCATAAACGCTGCGCATCATTACAATATTGTAATAATCGGCAAGCCAAATTTTTTTAAAAAGAATAACCTAGAACTGCTGCTCAAAGGGTGTCGTGAGACCCGCGGCCGCTCATTCGCGCTGTCCTTGAGGTGCGCGCTTTGCGGAAAATTGTGTCGGGCGGACTGGAATCAGTTGGATGGCTGCGCAGCCTTCGCGATCACAAAAGTGGACGCTGGGGCTGCGGGGCGTAGCTTTCCGGATACCACCCTTCACACCCAAAGCGGATGTCCATGACCGCAGCATTAGTAGGCGTGTTCGGAACAGTCCAGAGGTACGAAGTAGTCTTCGGGCCGAGTATCGGCGTGATCCACATTGTGAACGTCCTGCCGCCATCCAAGTCCGGCAGAAGATTGCAAGCTTTTAAAATTGCGCCTGCTCAGGTGCAGCTGGAAATCTGAGCGTGACTGTTGTTCCACGCCCAACTTCGCTCTGAATGTTGGCGGACCCGCCGTGGAGATCGACAATGGACTTCACCAAGGCCAGACCGAGGCCGGCCCCCTCGGAGCTGCGGGACGATTCAACACGATAAAATCGATCGAAAACGCGCGGCAAATGTTCCGCAGCTATCCCGCAACCGTTGTCGCTGACCGCGACTTCGAAATTAGTGTTGTGCCTGGAGACTGCCACACGAATTGAACCGTGCTCGGCGGTGAATCGCAGCGTGTTATCGAGCAGATTCCCCACGGCGCGTTCGAATAAATCGGGGTCGGCATAAACTTGTCCGTCGCCACTGCAAGTGATCGTGACATGGTGGTCGTCGGCGACCGTTTGATAAAATGCCACGATTTTTTCGACTGCCGCGCGCGCATCGAATCGCTTGCGCGCGATCGGTTCGCGCGCTGCATCCACGCGGGCGACAAAAAGCAAATTATCCACAATCCTGGAGAGCCGTTCGCACTCGGCAACGGCGGATTCGATCGTTTCGCGATATTCGGCAGCCGTGCGCTCCCGTGTGAGAGCAACCTGTGCCTCGCCCAACATATTGGCGATAGGCGTTCGCAGCTCGTGCGCAAGATCGGCGGAGAATTGCGAGAGCCGCGTAAAGGAATCGTCCAGCCGCGTGAGCATTTGATCGAAAGCGATAGCAAGTGGCTGAAGCTCGCGCGGCCAGCCGGCGGAGCCGATACGCTCTTTCAATTGGTCTGGCCCCAATACGCCCAAGTGATTGCGCCATCTGTCGCAGCGGCTGCAACCCGCGGCGCGTAACAATGATCGCAATTAAAGCCGACGCCAGAACGCCGCCCGACAGGACCGCGACGAATAAAACAGCGAAATTCCTTTCGACTTGCTCGTCACTTGAGCGGTCCTGTGCCATCTGGAGCGTGTAGGTTTGCCCATAGGAATGTTCGTTGAAAGCGACCAGGGAAAACAGCTTCGTTCCGGTGCGATAATCGTTGCGATTGCGTAGTGCCAGCGCTGGCTCTCGCGCCGGTGGAAAAATCTGCGTCGGAATCAATCGAGCCATCCCCGGCGTTTCTGCAACAGTCCGGCGTTGTGAGTTGAGTATCCTGATCCAGTAAGGCGTATGTTCAGCGGATCGGCGGGCCGTCAACTCTTCGGCAAAGGCCTCGGGCCCGTTCTCGCGGAGATCCGTGCTTAAGGCAAACATCTTATCGGCCAGAACTGCGTTATCTTCGGCGAACGCGTGACGCACGACAATCGAGTAAAAGACGCCAAGTCCGCAGGCGAGCAAGAGCGCCGCCGCCAGCGTAAACAGGATAATTAACTGGTAGGCAATGGAACGCGGCTCGGCTTATGCGCTCATCCTCGTGCTAATCCTCGTCTCAAATTTTCCCTCGTCCGGATGCTTCTCGAGAATCTTGCAAGAGCGACATCGGCAGATCTAATGCGCTTTGAGAACATAACCGACACCGCGGATCGTGTGAATCAGCTTGGTCTTGAAAGGGTCATCCACCTTTGCGCGCAATCGGCGAACCACCACGTCGACGACGTTAGTGTCAGTAGAAAACCCCACCTCCCAGACCTGCTCTGCGATTTCTGCGCGCGACACGACAGAGCCGGTTGAGCGGACCAAATGCGCAAGCAGAAGAAATTCCTTCGGCGTAAGATTTAGCCGAATTCCCGAGCGCGTTGCCTTGTGTCGCCGCATGTCGAGTTCCAAATCATCGATGCGCAAATGCTCTGGCGGCCGCTTTGGAACGCGTCGCAACACCGAGCGCACGCGCGCAAGCAATTCTGGAAAGGCGAACGGTTTTACGAGATAATCGTCTGCGCCGAGCTCGAGTCCTTTCACCCGATCGCGCACACTATCGCGGGCGGTAAGAAACAGAATCGGCGTGCGGACCCCATCGCGCCGCAATTCGCGCGACCACATCCCAGCCGTCCTTATGCGGCAACATGATGTCCACGATCAGAAGATCAAACCTGGTCGCGCGTGCCCGCTCCAAACCGGTTTCGCCGTCGCGCGCTACGTCAACAGCAAAGCCGGCCTCACGCAACCCTTTCGACAGAAATGCCGCGGTTTTATTCTCGTCCTCGATCACCAAGACCCGCGCAGAGCTCATATCTCCTCTGCGATGCAGCGGCCTACGAGGCCGATCGGTTTTGGGAGGCCGGGACGGCGATCAGCAGCCCGGCAATGAGAAACGTGATCGCCGCTGAGAACAAGCAATAGCGACAGTACGCATGCAGCAGAAACGCCTGCACGTACAGCAGCCATAGCGTCGTCAGGAACATCATACCCACGATTAAAGCAAGGAATTTCCGCGCGCGTGCGTAGCCAAATGCTGAAAATGTGGCAAATGTGAAGACGCTGAAGTAGGCCAGCGCGCCGATCAGAGCCACCGGAATTCTCCCCACCTTTGCGTACGAACTGCCCAATACCCGAAAACAATCCGGCGATCCCCCGCAGCTGAGTGTTTCCCCAGTTAGCGCTTGCACGGTCAGATAAGTTGCATCCGCCAGACCGGCCATGGCGACAATGGCGACGGCCGTGTAGAGAATTGTGCGAAACCTCGACACGGTCATGATCGGAATGCTCCTCGTCGGGTCCAGTCTCGCGCAGGACGAAAGAGATTAGGTCCCATTCTTTGATTTTTCTTCCAGCGCCGCGTTGATCGCGGCGCGAACGCCCTCGGGGTTTTTATCTTTTGGTTCGATCGGCGCGGTTATTGATGAATAGGGTTGGAGTGACTTTTACGCCCAGGAAATCAGCACGGGCATGGTCTGAATCGATGCGTTCCCTGACTTTATCGCTGTCCATATCCTTTTTAAATTGATCCACATCGAGCCCGATCGTTCCAGCGTACGATTCGAACAATTCACGCGCGTTCGAGGCGTTGCTCCAGAGTGATTGCTCCCGGTATAGTGTGTCGTACATTTCCCAAAATTTGCCCTGAAGTCCGGCAGCTTCGGCGGCCTGCGCGGCTTCGCGAGCGTGCTCGTGAGCCGGGAGCGGAAAATTCCGGAAAACAACGCGCAACCGTGAATCGTATTCTCTCAGCAACTCCTGAACGAATCCGGCGAATTGCCCGCAGGGTGGACACTGGAAATCACCGAATTCTTCCAGCGTAACTGGAGCGTTGGGGTTGCCGCGAATGTGCGCCGAATCGGCATTGGTTTTTGCCGGGACACTCTGATTTTCGGGGATGTTCTTAACCTGCGGTCGCTTTGCGCGATAGAGAATCGCGCCGCTCCCAAACGTGGCCAAAGCGACCCCGACGACAATCACAAATGGCAGGTAGCGTTTCATACGCGAGATGAGCGGAGAATGTTCGACGCGAGGATCAAATCGTCAATGGCAGGACGTGATGATTCGGTAAAGGGCTTCAAGGTGACTGGTCAACAATCTTAAAACGTTTCAACGATGTAACCAATCGTTCGCCTTGCGACGGGCCTCAGGGTGCATAATTTTGTTTGTGCGGCTTGAAGCATTTTCAATGGTTCTGGGGCTTATTCTTATGCCTGTTTGCGTGTCTACCGGCCAAACTTTTGCTGCCGCAGAATCAGGTATTGAAGGAGCGATTACGATTAGCCCGGCTAACCCAGGGCCGATGAGCGCTGACGCTCCCGGGTCGAAGGCGCTGGCGAATACGACGTTCATGGTGGAAGACAAAAATACCGAGGTGACGTCATTTACCACCGACGACCAGGGGCGTTTTCGGGTTTCGTTGTCGCCCGGTCATTACCAAGTTTCCCTCAAGGGAAGGAAATCTGGCGTCGGACACTTCGGCCCCTTCGAGGTTGATGTATTGCCGGGCAAAATGACAAGGGTCCAGTGGGAATGCAGATTCCGGTATTCGATAGGCATCGAGCCATAAGGTGGAGCTGGAACGCGTTGTCCTCAACGTGTTGGCGGGAATGAGGCCTTGTCGTGTGATATTTGCGCCTTCGGCGACTCATCTGCCATCGCCTTCGGAGAAGCCGATCCATCTTTAGCTTGGACGTGCTAGCTGACACGTGTTGTCTCTTGGCACGCCCGTGGCGTTGGGCAAAGTCACCTGTCTTTCCGTAGAGGCAGCCGTATCGGCTGCAACATGATAGTTTGGTCATGCGAGATGCGTTCGCTGACCTCGCACACGGCTAGCGGGAACTCGCAAGTTGCCTCGCGAGTTCCCAAACCACTAATCAGTTTTCACCACGCCCTACGGGCGAGGCGCCGGAGTCGGACGAGGCCTTGGTGTCGGTGCTGACCTAGGCGTGGGCCCCCCCAGCTCTCTATCGGTGAAGGCATCCTCCTGGGATGCAGCGTTGATAGGCACGCGCCCGTCCGTCCATGAAGTGACGTGCTTGACGAGTATCGCGGAGCCGTAGTCGTAGTCGCCCCAATAGGTTGGTTGAATGCCTAGGTCGGGTTGCGCCGGCAGAGGAGTGACCACGTCCGAGAAAGTATCATCAGGCAGCCAGCTCATACCATTGTCGTTGGACTTGCGCGAGCACATCCTGTAGCACGGAACGCCTGGGTTACCCTTGGTGCAGCTGCCGCTATCGCGCGCGTCGTATCAGGTGGTGAAGACGGTGCCGGTCGGGCTCACCGAAACGTTAGGCTGCCACTGAGGACGGGTAGTACTTATCAGTGTTCAACTTGAATGGCGCGGCAAAGGTCACACCGCCGTCAGTGGACTTGAATATGAGGTTGTTGTCGTTGTGGGGGAAGCCCCCTCCGCCTTCGTTCATGCCGGCGATGTACACGATGCCGTTCCCCGCAAAGTCGCCGGTGATCTGGACATCGCGGATAAAGGTACCGGTGTTGCTCACTGTTTTGAATGCAGAAATGGGTTCAGCTAGCAGGGGATGGATCCGAGGGCGTGCTGGACTTGTATCCGCCAGGGCCCTGACCCCCGCACGCGGCGTCGAGCCAGACTGTAAACCACGTGCCGGTTGGCTTGTTGTACAGAGCGACAGGGTCGCCCAAGGTATTGGTGAAGGGGCTTTGACCGCTGGCCGCGGTGAGGCGGGTGAACGTCGTGCCGCCATCGGTGGAGATCGACGCGCCGGAGATGTTGATCGGGTTGGCATTGCGGTCTCGTGAATCGTTGTAAGCGACGAAAACCTGGTTGGGGTTATCCGGGTCAGCCGCAGTGTACGTCTCCGACTGGGTAATGTGCGGAGAACGTTCTCGGTGCCGGTGATCAGATCAACGTCGCCGGCGCCATACCCCCCAGCGGTGCCAACAGTTTTTGGATAAACTGAGCGACGGGACCAAGAGTGGAAGTGGCAGAAGTCGAACCGCCCGGCGACTCGCCGCAGGCAATCATGATGGCTCCGGTCCGCATGTTTTCTTGCTTGTCGATGCCCTTCTCGTGAATCGTGGAACAGTCAAATCATAAGCGGTTACGATGTGGATGGAATTTGAACATGGAAACGCCGCTTTAGTGACAGAGCCAAAAACGCGTCAGCACTTTTTTCTTTCCCCTTTTTTTGGTGGTTTCCCCCGGGGTTCATTGGATGCGTGAATGCATGGCAAGCTCTTTTTATATTTTTTAACCTCGGATCACGCGTGTGGCGTGGATAAACAGAGATTCACAGAATGAGGAATCCGAATTAGGTAGATGGAACGCGTTGTGGATGCGCCTTCGGCGATGGCATCGTCTCGCTGCGGCGAGACGATCCACCTAGCGCGGTGCGAACGGGTCAATGCGAATGCGGCTCAACGCGTTGCTAATTTTATCCACCACCGGTGCGGACTGCTTTGAACGTGCCGTGCTTCGAAGGTCTCTCCCCGACGAGCGGTGAAAACTCAACTTCGCCGGTGATTAAATCCGGAGTTTCAAACTTTCCCTTAAAGGTCAACGTTCCTGCATCGCGCCCAACGTTGCCAATCGGAAACTCCATGGGCCCGGAAAAGATGAGCGAGTTTCCTTCCTCCCGGGTCCATGTAGCTTCCGAAGGTTTAGTCTCTCTCCACGCTTTCGCGATCGGGTCCATCAGCACGAAACTGCCTTTGCCGCCGGGTTGCGCATCAAAACTTAGTGAATGCTGACCACCCGCGGCGAAGGTAACCTCGATGTTCCATCTGCCAGTCATGTTTAGAGATTGTGCCTGGACCAACGCCACGCAGCACACTTGGGCGATCAGGCAAATTGTAAACAGTCGCGCTCGCATGAAGAAAGTAACCACGAATGAACACCAATGAACACTAATAATTCGTGTTGGTGCGTGTCCATTCGCGGTTTTTACCGTCGCTCGCTTGTCGCTGTTTTCGGCGTAAAGTCGCCAACTCTGTGAAAAGTGGTTACCTAAGCCGGGAATTAGAAACGGTGGCTTTAAGTGGGGCGCGGTCTGGGTGACGGGCTAGACCTTGGCGTCGGCGACGGTGTCGGCACATCCCCTGGAGCTTGGAGTACACTGTGATTGGTGAGCCGGTCTTGAAAAACCCAACGGTTGCATCCGTGGGGTTTGGCGGTTGGTCCGCATCAAATCGGAAGTTATACAGTGTGCCCCAGCGAATCGCATTGGTGTTCTGGTTCTGCGCAAATGCTTCGCTGTTCCAAGTTACGGAATCGGGAGCCTCAGTAACAGTCCATGACGAGCTTCTGTAACCTTGGTTGCTAAATGTCACCGTCGTTTGCCCAGCCAGGAGGCTGAGGCGGCGCGTGAAAGTCAATGTTGCTTATGTTCACTCCGAGTCCAACAGGCACGCTGAAAGATGGAAAGCGCGATCGAGGTTCTCGTTATAGGGCGTATTTGTAGTGCCAGACTCCAGCAGTTGGATTGGTCCCCTTGTAACCCATAAACTAGATGCCATCGTTGCCAGGATCGGGTTCTAATTGGTTCACGGTCGCGCCTGTCTAGGCAATGTGATCGCAGGCTGCATAGGCACCGTGTTACCGACGGTCGAAAACGTGAAGTCGGTGGGGCCGCCGCTAACCGAGAACTGGCGGTAGGAGACGTTGTTATACATGTTACACTGTCCAGGACGCGACCGACACCACGAGTATTCGTGTTGGGTGACATATTGGCCTTCGGCGAAATAGGTCGCGGCGGAATTTTGCGATGGATCCAGATCGTTTGTTGCGACGGTGACCCGGTGCGATGTTCAGTGTAACTATGTCCGGTGTGATTTACTGGAGTTGTCCCAATGAAACCAGTTCAGTGGTTGGTCGCCGTTGTTGCAGGAAGTTGTTCCAACTCCCAACCCAAGAAAGACAAGCTCTTTTGAAACGAGCAGGCTTCCGCCTGTGATGCTAAGCAACTGCGCATGAGCATCGTAATTGTACTGATGCCCTTCGATGTTAAAGAAGGTGAATCCAGTTTTGCCGTCGCGCACAGCGAGATCGAAAGGTTGGTCCGAAGAAAGTGTTTCGACGACAAGGCGCTTGAGAGATGCGGTCGGCGGCACTGGCAAACTGTAGCCGGGGGCGTTGACCCCGGCCGTCTGGACGTTGGCGGCAGAGGCAAAGAAGATGTTTTGAAAAGTTCGCGGCGCGGGAACTGCCGAACTGAATCACGAACCTGCAATTTATTGTAAAAGCGGAGCCGTGGCTCTGGGAAGCGCTCCGAAAGGTTTCGGAGTAGTTACTGGCAATGGAGGGCCCGGATGGTTCTTACTGTGAGACACCCAACAAGGTCTCACTTCTTTGCTTCTACCAGAGCCGCTGCTTCTCTATCGAGCGCCGCGTAATTTGGCTTGCGCGGCTGAAGATAAAATTCGTCGATCACAATTTGCACCAGCGCCGCAGCAGGAACAGCTAGAAATACTCCCAGCAGCCCAAACAATTCAGCTGTCGCGAGGGTAAAAAACAAAATGTTCACCGGATGCAGTCGCATTTCTTTGCCGAGCACGCCGGGCACCAGAACATTCAGCTCAACCTGATAAACCACCACGATCACTCCGAGTGCCAGCCAGAACTTTGTCGCGCCCAGGCTTAACGCGACCAGCAAAATGGGAATGGAAACCAGAAAGGCGCCGATGTTCGGCAGAAACTCACCGAAAAACGCGAATACGCCGAAGATGAGTGCCGGTTGCACGCCGACTAGCCAAAGTAGCAGGCCGATCGAAAAACCGGTTATAACGCCATTGATAGCGACACCGCGCGCCCAGGCAGTCATCTGTCGCATCATGCGCGCGAGAGTCCGATGCGCTTGCTCGCGGTAACGGTCGGGCACGAGCGCCAGATACGCCGCGACAAGCGGGCGCGGGTTCGCGAGCACAAAAATCAGCAATAAGACGGCGAGTACGACACTGGCGACGCCGCCCACAAATCCAAGTGTCGATCTGAGCAAAATATTGCCGATCGTTGCGGCGGCTGCGGCAACTTTGCTTGCGATCTCATCACTGCGGGGCAACGCCTCGCGAACCGCCGGATAACTTCGCGTGAGCGATTCGATCCGGGTTTGAAGGCCTTGCGCGAGTTTGGGTGCGCTCCGCAACAGTTCCTGCATCTGGCTGCTCAACGGCGGGATCGCAAACACGACGATCGTAGTAGTCAGCGCGATGAGCGCAAGCAGCAGCAGTATCACACCGACGAAGCGCGGGAGGTGATGTTTGTGCAGCCAGACTACGATCGGGTTGAGCACCATCGCGATAAGCAAGACCAGCGCGAACAGCAGGATTACCGGCTGCAGTGCGCGCAAAATTAACCAGGTAATAAACAGCAAGAAGATCAGCCAGACGATGCGCCAAGCACCGTGATAACTCAGCGGCGCACGCGGGTCCTCGCGATGTGTTTCATTCATAGCCAAGAAATGATGGCTTCCCAGCCATCATGTGCCCTTTCTAACCACGAATAGACACGAATGGACACTAATTTTTTGCGCCTTTTTTTAGTCGGCACCGGTGATGGCAGCCTTAACTGTAGCGGCAGCCGTGTCGGCTGCTGGCCCGAAATACTGCAGGCGATACGCCTGCCTCTACAGTTCGCGTACCTGCCAATGGCGCGCTTCAAGAGATCGAAACGACCATGACCTGGGATCACCGATCACTCGTCACTGATCACTTGAGAATCGTGGGCTACGGTCGCGGACGCGGAGTGGGACGCGGCCTTGGTGTAGGAGTAATCCTGGGCGCTACGGTTGGAGTTGGTGTCGCTGTCGGCGTTGGCGTAGGAGTTGGTGTGGGTGTCGGGGTAGCCGCTACGGGCACCATCGCGTACGCGTGAATGTCCCCATTGTAAACGCCCGGTTCCGACGATGACACCGTCCTCGCTAATCCCGAGTGCCGAGGACGAAGTGTTCATTGACAAGTCCCAGCCCGAATTTGGAGGGATCAGATCGGCAAGGCGATAGGTAGTCATTCCATCATACAGAAATGGGATCGAGAAAGCTGACGAATCGTTTCCTGCTACCCATCCGGCCGAATTCACCGCGCGCGCGGACCCTTCGCTCGTGCCTGCTGCGAGCGGGATGGCAACGATTCCGCCTTGATCCGACCAGATGAAGGGGAGGCCTGAGCCCTGGTTCAGCATGCTCGAACCAACGACGTAACCGGTGTTACTCACGCCGAACGCCAGCGCGCCGTTCATCCCCGGTAATATGCCGACCTCGAACGCCATGCTCTGACCAATATCATAGACGATCCCGACGTTACGCGCGGCGTTGTTCGGATCGATGCTCTGATCCACGATCCGGCCTGAATCGTTGATGCCAAATGCCGTGAGAAAGTAACTTCCGTTCGCCGTCGTCTGCGTGATGATTGTTGCGCTGCCTCCGCTGTAGATCACCCCGCGCTGCAAACTTCCGGCGTCGACCGAACCGACCGCAACAGTTGAAGCGTTCACTGAGTTCGCATCGCCGAGCGTTTCGCCGGCCGGCAACGGCAGCTGCGAAACCACGCCATTCTGCCAGATCACCGGCAACCGGCTGGACCCGAACAGTGTGGTGGCGGCCGTCCCCACGACGACGCCGCTATCGTTGGCGCTGTTGGAGACGGCGTAACTGTGCCCGGACAAATTCGGCAACCCGACAATGCCGCCATAGAGCGTCCAGGTAAACGCCTGGCTACCGCCGGTGCGTACCGAGCGGCCCACAGCAATTCCAGCACGAGACACGCCGAATCCCTGTGAGGCCGTATCGCCGGGATCAAACAACGCCGATCATGAATCTGATATTGAGGAGTAGTCGCGACCGCTGGCGCAACTGCGACAAGGCATAGCAGCACCGCTGCGACCGCGATGGATCTGACATCGGATGTGATTCTGGTTTTCATTGAGCTTCTGACTAACCACTAATGCACACGAAATGAACACTAATTCTTTGCGCGCGCGCCTCTGTTCAGGCGTGATGCAGAAACAGGGCATCGCTGCGAATCACGAATCTCCGACCCAGATCACTTTATCAACCGACTTCAACTTGACTGCGGCGCCGGTCTCGGCGGCGGAGTAGGGCGAGGCCGTGGACTGGGGTGCAGGCGCGGCACTGGAGTAGATCGCGGTGTCGCTGACGGACTAGGAGTAACTGTGGGAGTGGAGGTTGGCGTAGGTGTGGGCGTAGCTGTAGGTGTTGCAGTGGGAGTTGGCGTTGGCGTTGGTGCGCCACCAGCCTGCACTTCAAACGAGCCTTTGTCGATGCGACCGTTCACGACGCGATCGGACAGGCTCGGAAGCCCATCTGCCAGGACAGGCTATCTTTCCTTTTAACCTTGTAACTTTTATAACTCCTTTAACTATTATCTTTGCCATGTCATTTAATCGTTTCCGACTTTCGCCCGAAGTTGTGCGTGGAACGCAGGCGATGGGATTCGCGGAGCCGACGCCGATTCAGCTCCGCGCGTTTCCGATTGTCCTTGCCGGAAAAGATTTGATCGGCACCGCCCAGACCGGCACCGGCAAAACCGCGGCATTTGCTCTACCGATTCTGACGTTGCTGGCAAAGCACGGCGGCTTCCGTTGTCTCGTGCTCGAGCCGACGCGCGAACTGGCCGCGCAAGTGGAAACGGCGTTTCGCGATTATGGGCGCTTCACGGATTTGCGAGTCGCGCTCGTGCACGGGGGCGTCGGTTACGGGAAACAACGCGAAGAACTCAAGCGCGGCGTCGATATTCTTGTCGCTACACCTGGACGCCTGCTCGATCTGCTGGAGCAGCGTACCATGAGTCTCAAAGAGATAAAAATTCTCGTGCTCGATGAAGTGGACCGGATGCTGGATATGGGTTTTCTGCCGGACGTGCGCCGGATCGTTGAGAAAATCTCAGTAAAGCGGCAAACTTTGCTGTTTTCGGCCACGTTGCCCCCGGAGATCGAACGTCTGGCGGCATGGGTGCTGCGCGATCCTGAGTTAGTGGAAATTGGCGTACGCCGTTCGCCTGCGGAAACAGTCACCCACGCGGTTTATCCCGTTGCCGCCGAACAAAAATTCGATCTGCTAATGGCTTTGCTCGAGCGAACGAATTTCGACAGCGCGCTGATTTTCTGCAGAACCAAGTACGGCGCCGATCGCATCGCGCACCAATTAAAGCAAGGAAAGCACGCGGTGGCCGTGTTACATTCGAACCGGACACAGCGGGAACGGATCGAAGCGCTCGAAGGCTTCAAGAGCGGCAAATACGAAGTGATGGTGGCTACCGATATTGCATCGCGGGGACTCGACATCGCAGGTGTGAGTCACGTGATCAATTACGATGTGCCCGAGCATCCCGAAGATTACGTCCATCGGATCGGGCGCACGGGACGGGCGCAAAATGTCGGCGACGCTTTTACACTTCTGAGCGGCCAGGAGTTGCCCGCGTTGCAAGCGATCGAACATTTCATCGGCCAGAAAATTCCACGACTGAAGCTCGAAAATTTTGCTTATGTTATACACCGCCTTGTTTGAACCGGAATCAGCCGCAGGCGGCAAACGCGCAATCGGCGGCGGAAGAACCCATCGCGGCTATTCATTCGGGCGGCGAAGGCGGTAAAGCTGTAGCCGGGATCGGTGATCCCGGTTGGGGAAGCAGGGCGGATTACAAAATTCAGCCTCGCCGGCATCGGTGATGCCGGTCAGCGTTTTGATCAACCTTGGTTTCAGCCGGGATCACCGATCCCGGCTACAGCACTCCCCAAATCGCTCGATTTGTATACGAGTTGCGCTTTAGTAACTAGCTTATGTCTGAACGAAAAGTTGCTACTGAATCCGGGATTACCGATCCCGGCTACAACGATCAATTTGATCAGCTGCAGAAGAAGCTGGTGCCGTTGTGGAAATCGATTAAGCGATTTAACCAGGACCCGCAAACGATCGTGGTCGTACCGTCGATGTCCATTGACGCGATCGACTCGGGCGCGGTGATGCAGGCATACGAGGAACGATTTCTGTTCCTGCTGCTGTTGCTTCGCCAGCCGCGGGCCCGACTGATTTACGTGACCTCGCAAACGATTCTGCCGAGCATCATCGATTATTACCTCGATCTTCTGCCTGGAGTCATCCCAAGCCATGCGCGGCAGCGGCTTTTTTTGCTTTCACCCATGGATGGGTCGGTGCGTCCACTCAGCGACAAACTCCTCGAGCGGCCGCGGCTGATCGAGCGGATCCGCTCGCTAATTATGGATCCTAATCGGGCGCACCTCGTTCCGTTTAACACAACGAATCGCGAGAAGGAACTGGCGTTGCGGCTGGGCATCCCGATGTACGGCGCGGATCCAAAATTTTTCCCGCTGGGAACAAAGAGCGGCTGCCGGAGAATTTTCAGTGAAGAAGATGTTCCGCATCCGTTAGGCCGCGAGAACATTGGCAGCGAGGAAGAGCTGATTGATGCGATCACGGAAATGCGGGCAACGAAGCCGTCCATAAAGCAGGTGATGGTAAAGCTGAATGAAGGCGTGTCGGGCGAAGGCAATGCCGTCATCGATTTAACAGGACTTCCACCTGTAGCCGGCATCGGTGATGCCGGCCGCCGCGACGTAGATACCCGACCGGGATCAGCGATCCCGGCTACAACTGACCCCGGAAGCCAAAGAGCCATGCTGAAGGAACGTCTTCGCGCGATGAAATTTGAGTTACAGGGAGTTACCTATCGGGGGTTATATGGACAAGCTGCAGCAGAGGAAGGGAGTGGTGGAGGAACGGATCATGGGGCAGGAGTTCCGAAGTCCTAGTGTGCAGCTTCGCGTCACGCCCCTCGGCAAGGTTGAACTGTTGTCGACGCATGACCAGCTCCTGGGCGGCCCATCAGGGCAAAGCTATCTCGGCTGCGTTTTCCCAGCCGACACAGCCTATGCCGGTCTGATCAGCCAGGAAGCTATAAAGGTAGGGAGGCGTTTGGCCAAAGAAGGCGTTATCGGTCGGTTCGCCCTCGATTTTGTGGTGGTGCGCTCAAAGAGCGGAAAGTGGGAACCGTACGCGATCGAGATTAATTTGAGAAAAGGCGGCACCACTCATCCGTTTTTGACTCTGCAATTTCTCACCGACGGCACCTACAATCCTGAGACTGGCATCTTCACGGCTCCTACTGGCCAGCACAAATTTTTTGTTGCCAGCGATCACATCGAGTCGCCGCGGTATCGCACTCTGACTCCGGACGATTTGTTTGACATCGTAGTGCGGCACAATCTGCATTTCGATCAAACACGACAGACTGGCGTCGTATTTCACATGATGAGCGCCCTTGGGGAACTGGCAAGAACAGGCCTGACCGCGGTAGGCAACTCTCACGAGGACGCACAAGCCATGTATCAGCGCGCGATTGCTGTCCTCGATCAAGAAACGCGGACTGAAGCAAATAGCTAAGGCTTTGTTGCTTCGTGAGGAGCTATCAAGTTCCCACTACACATTTGGCCATGGGGAAACAATCGGCACGAAAAGGCAAAGCCCAACGCGTTAAAACATGCGGCATACCTAACTGGCTGATCGGGGCCGGTCTTGGGGTTTTGACGTTGACGATTTACGCGCAAGTGATCGGGCATCAATTCATCGCTCTCGACGACGATTTGTACATCACGGATAACCCAATGGTAAATGGAGGCGTTACGCTCGCGAGGCTGTCTTCGGCCTTTACCACCTTTCACCAGGCAAACTGGCATCCACTCACGTGGATCGCACAGGCTCACGGCGGTGCTGTCCGGACGTTCACAGATGTTCCGATTGGGCTACGCCTGTCGAATGCCCTTATCTCGTATGCGAAATACGTACTACTCACGTTCTGGCCGAATGATCTGGCCGTCTATTACCCGTTCGCGCTGGAAGGCATACCAATGTGGCAGATCATCGGCGCAGTGGTGCCGCTGAGCGCAATTACGGCGTTCTGTGTTTTCCAACGGAAAATTCGGCCGTACTTGGTTGTGGGCTAGCTTTTGGTTTATGGGAACCCTGGTTCCCGTTATCGGACTCGTTCAGGTTGGCGGGCAAACCATGGCTGACCGTTACTTCTATATTCCATCAATCGGTTTATTCATCGCGCTGGCGTTCGGCTTGGCGGACATCGCGAAAATGCGGCGCATCGCGCCGTTGCTCAGCGCCGCAATCATCAGCGTGGTGCTGCTGGTTCTTGCTGCTCTCACCAACGCACAGATTCATCGCTGGCATGACGGCGTCACTTTATTTCAGCACACGCTCGCTGTCACTCCGCCGAATCTCCCCATAGAATACAATCTTGGTCATGTCGTCGGTCAGCAAGGCAAATACGATGAGGCCGCCGCGCATTTCGAGAAGGCCCTACAAATCAAGCCTGATTTCTTCGATGACCTGTTGAATATGGCTCTCACACTACGGGCACGGCGATCGGCGATGACGGCATGGGTAACCAGATCGGGATGGCGCCCGGCGCAAAGTGAATTGGGTGCCGCAACATGAACCAAGGCGACGGCACACCGGCCAGGTACATCGAGTGCATGGAATTTATCCTGGCGCCTTATCCAATTGGCGGCGGGCAAGGCGACCCGACCAAAGCGCCGGACATTACGACTAACTCCTGGAGTTGTCCGCCCTCGGAAGGCTGCTCGGCTAATACCTTGCAAGCTGCTGTCGAAGCACAAGCCGCTGCTGGCATTATGATGGTGGCCGCGGCGCAAAACGCCGGGCCGAGCTGTTCCACGGTGCAAGATCCCCCGGGAATTTACGCGGCAGCCTACTCGGTGGGGGCATTGAATACGGGCACCGATACCATCACATCCTTTAGCAGCCGCGGCCCAGTGACAATCGATGGAAGCGGCCGCATCAAGCCGGATATCACTGCACCCGGCACGGGCACGCGCTCGTGCTCCAACAGCGCTGATAACGCATATACTACTGTCAGCGGCACGTCTATGGCCACCCGGCATATCTCGGGTGCAATAGCGTTGCTGTGGTCGGCCATTCCAAGCCTTAAAAATCAGACCCACGACAGCCGCACAGCTATGAATAGGGCGGCGCATTTTATTTCTTCCACGCAGTGCGGCGATGCTGGCCCGCCAAACAACGTGTATGGATGGGGCTGGGTAGATATATTTGCTGCTGTGGGCGGCAGCACGCCAAACGCCGACGGCAACAGTGACACCAACCCCAACGGCTACATCGACGCCAACCGCGAGCCCAACGCCCACAGTTACACCGACAGCCACTCCAAGACCTACACCGTCACCAAGATCTAGTCCCCTGGCAAGGCCTCGGCCGACTCCGGCGCCGCATCCGTAGGCCATGATCCCCCAGTGATTCGTGATCGGTGATTAGGAACAGGTTGCTATACAGTGGGACGTTCGCACCACCCGGCATTTTGCCGGACGGCTTCGTCCGCTGAGTAAGCAGACCTCGATGAAGAAAAACCCATCACGTATCAACTACCTGTTAACAGCTGGTCTGCTTTTGCTATTGACAGTTACTGGCGGCTTTGGCCAGGGACTCGCGCCTACACAGAAGGCACCCCGAAACCGGTCCCTGGAATTTTACGACAACCCGCCTGCGTTCATTTATCGACTGGAGATTGGGCCGCGCATGATCTCGCAATATGGTCCATTCATCATTTACCAGGTGAACGTCGATAATAATGGAGACAACATCATCGGAGATGCGGCCAACGAGCCTTCGATTGCCGTTGACCCGACAGAAGGCAACAAAATGACAATTGGCTGGCGGCGGTTCAACAGCGTGTCGTCCAACTTCCGACAGGGCGGCTGGGGATTCACCACGGACGGCGGCACCACGTGGACGTTTCCTGGTGTGCTGGAAAACAATGTGTTCCGCAGCGACCCGGTGCTGAACTCGGATGAAACAGGAAGATTCTTCTATCTCAGCTTGCTCTAGTCGTTTTGTGATGACATCTGGCGCTCGACCAATGGCGGCCAATCATGGACGCGCCTGCCGGCCGAAGGCGGCAGCGGCGGCGGCGACAAGCAGTGGTTTACGATCGATAAGACAAACGGCACGGGACACGGGTTCCAGTGACCAGGTGTGGAGTACCGCGGCCCCGTGCAGCTTCGGGCAATTCAATCGGTCCACAGACGGAGGCGTCACCTGGCAAACTCCGCTCAGTATCCCGAATTCGCCCGTATGGGGAACACTCGACGTGGCCGCCAACGGAAATCTTTTTATAGGCGGTGCAAGCAGCTTCAGCAGCCCGTTCTGGTGTATTCCCCCAGCAACGCGCAGAACCCGAGCGTCACACCAACATTTGATCAAGTCACTCAGGTGGACCTTGGCGGCAGCTTGGCTTTTGGCGGCGGAATTAATCCGGGAGGACTTGCCGGGCAAAGCTTCCTGGCAGTTGACCGTTCCGGCGGCCCCACAAACAACAATATTTATATGCTTGCCAGCGTGCAGCCGTTCAGCGGCGGCGGAACGGACGTGATGTTCGCGCGCAGCACCAACGGCGGACAAAGCTTCAGCGCGCCGCGGCGAATCAACGACGATCCCGTGAATCTTAACAAGTGGCATTGGTTCGGCACACTTTCAGTAGCCCCCAATGGGCGGATCGATGCCGTTTAGTTCGATACGCGAAACGCGGCCAACAACACCGATTCGCAGTTGTTCTATTCGTACAGCACAGACGGCGGGGTTAGCTGGGCGTCTAACATCGCGGTGAGTCAAGCGTTTAACCCTTTCGAAGTCTACCCGAACCAGAATAAGATAGGCGATTACATCACGATCGTGTCGGACAACACCGGAGGCAACGTCGCCTATTCAGCCACGTACAACTTCAACCCTAGTAGGGGACAGCACGAGCAAGACGTTTATTTCGTTCGCGTATCGCCAACGGGTGGACCTACACCGACAGCTATCCCTACGGCCACACCTAGTTCCACGCCGAGGCCGACGCCCACGCCGGGTCTGAACCGACGCCCAGGTCGCGACCCACACCGGCGCCCCGGCCCTGAGGGTGGCAAAAGGCTGATCGCCGATAGCTCATAGATGATAGCTGCAGGGCTTAGCTCGCTGTAGCGTTTTAACTCACTGTCGCTCGTTGCCCGGCCGAGTGACGGTGTGTTGTTCGCGGTGGTCCAAACTACTTTCAATTCCCCAACGAGCCGGCGACTGGTGACCGTAGATCCAACCACCGGTGTGGCTAGCGATAATGGACCGCTGACCGAAGCGATCTCATGTTTGGTCTTCCGCTCGAACGGCACACTGTACGCAGTGAGCGGGGAACAGGGCCCGAATCCTGAAACACTCTTTACGGTCGACACTTCCAACGCCGCGTTAACCCTGGCCTGTGTGCTAGGAAATGGGGCCGATGGCGAGACCATTGGTATCGATCACGGTGCCGTCGCGGTAAATATTGACACTGTTCGAAGTGGCGCCACTCCAGGAGAGGTCCACTGTCTGCTGCCCCTTCACTTTGTACCCAATCGCGGTGAGCGGTGAGGAATCGAAAATTCACGAAGACCGCTTGTCGGAAACACTTCTGGGCGGCGGCCCGTCGTAGCCGTGGTTGACGGGATCGATCCGGCGCATCGGTCTTTCGCGAGTTTGTTCTTCGATTACATGCGCGATGAGTCCGGGCGTGCGCGCAATCATGAAAATGCCGTTGAACGCAGCGGGATTCATTCCCAGGTCGGCGAGAATGGCGCCGATTGCGCCGTCAACGTTGATCGGCAGCGATTTCTTCGCATCGGCAAACGCTTTTTCAACGGCGCGCGCTGCCTGCATGTGCATGCCGTCCACGCCGGCTTCGCGCGCAAGCTCGAACAAGCGCGCGGTGCGCGGATCCCTCGTGTGCAAGCGATGACCAAACCCCGGCATGCGTTCACCGGATTCGCTCATTGTCGCGAGCGTGCGCGTCGCTGCCTCATCCAACGAGATCGACTCGCGTGTCGCGCGATCGGCGATTGCTTTCAATTGACGCGCGCAATCTTCGATCGCGCCACCGTGATGCCGGTTGATCGACATAACTCCGGCAGCAACCGACGCGCTTAACGTGGCGCCTGTAGATGCAACAGTGCGCGCGGCCAATGCACTGGGAGGCGTCGCGCCATGGTCAATCGAAGAGACTAAAATCGCGTCCATCAAACGCGCGACAGCCGGCGACGGCAGTTCCCTGGTCAAGATCAAATAAACCGCCGCGCCAAAGGATACGCGGCCCATGATCTCGGCTATGTCGTAGCCACGCACCGCCACTTTGTTTGGCTCGATTCGCGTAATGGCGCTGTGCCATACGGCTTTTTTCTCCACTTCACTCATCAGACTTTGTCCTTTGATTTGTTCCAGAATCTTCACGACCGCACCAGGCAATTCGCCGAATGCATCGACTACGGTAGCGCCGGCTTCGCGCAATGCTTTCACTTTTCCGGCATGCGTTCCGCGGCCGCCTTCGATGATCGCACCCGCGTGACTGAAGCGCGTGCCTTCGCGCGCCGCTTTGCCTCCAATATAAGCGATGACCGGCTTTTTGATTTTTCGATCCAAAATCAGTTGCGCCAACTCCTCTTCCTGGGACGAACCAATTTCGCCGAATATCACGATTGCTTCCGTGAGCGGATCGGCTTCAAACATCAGCGCCGCATCTGGCAGTCGAATTCCAATCACGGCGTCGCCGCCGATATGCACGATCGTTGAGAGCCGCACGCCCGCCTGCCCGAGGTAATAACCGGTGCTCGATGCCATCCCCCCAGAGCGACTGATCACACCGACGCCTTTCGGAACGCCAGGCTTAAACCATTGTCGTGCGCTTTCCGCGCGCCCGCCGATCATGCCAATGACTGCCTTGCCAGGACTCAGCGCTCCGAGCGTGTTCGGTCCGAGAAATGTTGCGTCATTCGCTTTCGCGACCGCGGCGATCTCCATCGCGTCCCACACCGGCACGCGATCGGGCACAAGCACCGCGAGTCTAATGCCGGCTTCAATCGCCGAAATGGCTGCGTCTTTTACGCCGACTGCAGGCACAAAAACGACTGAGACATCAATTTTGCCTAGCGCATTCACCGCTTCCTGCGGCGTGTTGAATACCGGCACCCCGAGGACATTCTGCCCGCCTTTGCCCGGCGTCACGCCCGCGACCACGTTCGTTCCGTACTCGCGCATGAGTCGCGTGCGCGCCCGGCCTTCGCGTCCGGTAATCCCTTGCACCAGCACGCGCTTCTTTTCGTCAATCAAAATCGCCATTTAGGAATCGCCTCCGATCAGTCCATCCAGTTCCGCAATAGCAAGCTCCAGGTAGAAGCCTTCGATTCCGGCAACACGGCATTCTACGTCACAGGCGAGCAGCTCGGAATCTTTGGTGGCAAACTCTTCGCTCGGCAACGCTGCCACGGGCGCGCCTTCGCGATCGACGATTAATCCGCCCGAATGTGTTTCTACTGCGGCCCGCATCTGCGGCCAATGTGCGGTGTCAATCCAGACACGGCCATTTTTAACCGGGAGCTTTGTGGCCGTTGGATCTTTGACAAATTTTGGCACCCGTGGCGTTCGCGGCTTCCATTTTGTCTCACCGGCATTTGCGACGAGCTCTGCAAACCGCGTGGCAATGAATGCCGGTGTGTCAGTTTTGCGATACCCTTCGACCGGCGCGTGTAAGAGCTTCGAGATGCGATGCAAAATGTCCACCGCGCGATCTTCAGTGTTGCCACCGAGACGAATTACCGCGGGGATGTCGAGATCGAGTTCCAAAAACGCCTTCGCCAGGCCGTAAGCGGACCAGTATTGTTCCTGGCTCGCGACGCCTGAGCCGGAACCGAAATAACCGACCAGATCGGGTTGAGCCAGAATGATTCGCGCGGCGCGATAAACTTTCGATGCAGACGGGTTGCCGCTCGTATCCGTGAAGTTGGCGATCGTAAACCCGGCATTCACGATCGCGTCCATCGACATCATCGAGCCGCCGCCGCCTGCGCCGTGAAATCCGACTAGACCCTTGGATTCCTTCGGAGCCGTCGTTGCCAACTGCGCGAAATAGAACGTGCCGCGATGATCGTTCTGTTCGACAGCGTAGGCGACGCGCTCGAGCGCTGTCGGCGGATGATCAAACTCGCGCGCGATTTTAATTCCAAGTTCGGGATGCCGCCTGACCGCATAATCGTCGATCGTGATTCGGCAATCGGCTGCGACGAACTCGCCGGTTTTGGTCAGCACCAGCGGATTAATTTCGAGCGAACGCGCGTCGACGCTGCGCGCTGTGACGAACAATTTTCGGATCGAATCGGCGAGTTGATTTGCATGTTCGGGCGAAAGTCCGCACGAGCCCACAGCCTCTTTCACTGCTGAATCCAGCGGTCCGCGGTTCACATCGCATGGAATCCGCCGCGTTGCAGCGGCGCGCTCTTCAATCCCTGTGCCGCCGCCGGCTGCGAAAATAATCATCGGTGCACGGGCGGCGTCATCAATGGTGAACGAGAGAAAGAATTCGCGATCAATATCGATCTTTTCTTCCACCAGCACAGCCTCGACCGGAAACTGTCCCACTTTCATTGCCAACATCCGCTGAGCGTGCACGCGCACCTCCTCCGGCTTTTTGGTAAAGGCAACTCCGCCGATACCTGCGCGACCAGTGGTCCACGCTTGAATCTTCACGACAGCTTCGCCGCCCAGTTCCTTCGCGGACGCGACAGCTTCGTCGGCACTCGATGCGGACCGACCACGCGGGATCTTGAATCCGTTCGCAGCAAGAATCGCTTTGCCCTGATACTCGTGAAGTCGCGCCATCGCGTTGAGAGTAGCGAAATTTTCGGATAGCGCACGCGTCCTCGCGTGCTGGTTTCGGCGTCGCGCCGAAACGATCTTTTCTTAGAACTTGGTCGCAAGCAGAGATAGAAGTCCCATCAACAAAGTGCGCGATTGCGAGGACGCGCTCGCCAACACGCGAGACGCGTGTGCTACCCGGGCCCAACGCCGCGCCTATCCCCCAACTGCCTGGTAATGGCCGAGGCCGCGTTGCCACATGAAGCGCGCCCACATCCACGTGAGCAGGAGCCAGCCAGTTTGGATGGCCAGCGCTTGCACAAGATCAGGCCCCTTTAATCGGCCGAGAAAGATCGCGACCGGGCAAAACAGCTCGTAATAAAACGGCAGCCATTTCATCACGGCCTGGACCGTGGCCGGCATGATGTCGATGGGGAACATCTGTCCGCCCAGGAAATATTCGAAAGAATAAACGATGAACACGATGGTTGAGATTTCCAAAATCCAGAACGCAAACATCGCCAGACTATAGGTGATGAAGAATTGGATGAACGCCGACATCACGATCGAAATCGCCGTCAAGACGTAGGTCAGGGGATCGGTCGGCAGCACGATGTATTCCCGAAAATAAACAAAGATCAGCGCGATCGGCGGCAATGTGACAAGGCTGTAAACGAGACGGCCACTCAAAAAAATGCTCGTTCGATAGGCGAGATAACTCATCGGCTTCGTCAGCAGCGCGTTGATCTGGCCTTCGCGAATGTCGGCGGCGATTTGCCATTCGTCCTCCGTTGGAAGGACGAGGTTACTGACCAGAATGGTGAGTAAGTAGTAATAAATTATTGAGCCGTAGTCGTAACCATGCAGACTGCCACCACGCTCCTTGAAGACTGCAGCCCAGAGAAACACTGTGCCTGCCAGCGGTATCAACCCGAACAGCGCGCGCAGAAAATAATTCCAGCGGTACACGAAGGTGTTCTGCAACCCGATGTTAAAGACCGAAACGTACTTGGCGATCTTCGCCGACATAGAAATTAATCAGGAAACCAGGAATCGAGGAAATGGGATTTCCGAGATAGAAGGCAAAGGCGCGACGGGTAGCGCCGAGCGAGTTGGGAAACGAGCGAGTTTCAAAGCAGGAACTTGATCAGCCGTGGCGGTTTCTGACGATCGCACGATTCGGCGCTCGGATAGCGCCGCCAGACGACAGCTCCGTGGCGAGATTGATCGCGGCTATAATACTGTCAGCTCGCGCGATTCCTTTGCCTGCGATCTCAAATGCGGTGCCGTGATCGGGACTTGTGCGAGGAAATGGCAGGCCGAGCGTGACATTCACACCTGCATGAAAAGCATGCAGCTTCAGCGGGATCAACCCCTGATCGTGATACATGCAAAGTACTGCATCGAATTCGCCTTCAATCGCACGATGGAAAACGGTATCGGGGGAAATTGGACCAATGAAAAGTGACCGGTGATCCGCGATCGGTGATCGGTTCAGTTCCTCGACAGCCGGCGCGATAATCTCAATTTCTTCCCGGCCGAGTTTGCCCGACTCACCGGCGTGCGGATTTAAGCCGGCGACGGCAATGCGCGGAGCATTCTTGGTACGCGGTTGAAGAAAGTCCGCGAGTAAGACAGCAACGCGCTCTATCTCGGATTGCTTGAGCGCGCGGGGTACTTTACGCAGAGGAATGTGCGCAGTGACGAGAGCAACTGTGAGTTTCCCGCCGGTCAAACACATGGCGAAGTTTTTCACGCCGCAGCGCTCGGCAAAAAATTCTGTTTGTCCCGGAAACCTGAATCCGACTTGGTACATCCTGGCCTTGTGAACTGGCCCGGTCACAATTGCATCGAGCTCACCGCGTCGCGCCAGTGTGACCGCTTCTTCGAGCGCAGCCGCAGCCGCGCGTGAAGTGTCAGCGGTCGGTTTGCCTAACGAGCACTCAGGATATCTGCCGATGATTTTGTATTCGGCGGATTTCACGAGCCGATCAGATTTCAGGGCACGCTCGACAATCTCCGGGCCAATTCCGGCGCAATCGCCCAGCGTGATCCCAATCCGCGGTCGCATGCTGCATCTTCACCAAGCCTGCGCCGCATCGCAAGCACGCGGGTAATGCGCATCGGCTGACCGCCCTGGTGCTGTTCGTTAGGTCTTGGTTGCCCGAACTGGAATAATTCTAGTGGTGTCCGGGTTGAACTGCGATACTGGCGGGCTGAATCTCGACAACCTTCCGATGCCCGAAGCACGAGCATCGAACAGCGTACACTAAAACGTTTTGATATATGCTTTTTCGCGCAGGCTGGCGAGCCAGCGTTCCTGAATTTGCTGGGCTTCTTCCTGGAGCAGTTTCTTCTCGATGTCGGACCGGACTTCGGCGAGCGATTTCGTGTTGCCGCCGTGTTTATCTTCGACCTTCAGGATGTAGTAATTTCCGGCGTAATCGATGATGTTGCTAATTCTGCCGACGGGCATGTTGAAGGCGAACTTTTCCAGCGGCTCCGCCAGAGTCTTCCGTTCGATCCAGCCCCAGTCGCCGCCGTTGTCCTTCGTGCTGTCCTCGGAATACATCTGCGCCATCTGCTCGAATTCCGCACCACTGGCAAGCTTGCCCAGCACTTCTTCGGCGAGTTCTTTTTGCGCGGGCGCGCTCGCCGTGTCCTTATGGCCGGGAATCATGATCATTCGCAACTTGATCTGCTCCTTGGACGTAAATTCGTCGCGGTGTTTCCTGTAGTACTCTTCAATCTTAACCGGCGAAATAATCTGGTTGGTCTTGACGTTGTGGCTGCGCATCGCTCCCACAATAATTTTTTCCATCTCCTTTTGTTTGAACTCGCCCAATGTGAAGTTCTGCGCCTCGAGCGTCTTCACAAACGTGTTGCGGTCGCCGCCAAAGGATTCCCGGATGATCTGATGGATTCGCTGGTCCACGATGTGATCGGGGATTTCGTAGCTTTCCTTTTTAAACGCCTGAAGTACCAGCCGCCGATCGATCAGATCTTTTAAGGCGAGTTGTCGCAGTTCCGTCAATTTCTTCTCCAAGTCAGACCCCGTGTACTGCTGACGCAGCACTCTTTCCTGCGGCGCGGACAAAGTGCGGACCTGTGAGTAGGTAATGACCTCGCCATTTACAACCGCAGCGATGCCGTCCACGACTGTGGGCTCCTCGCCAAAGACAACGTTACAAATCGGGACCTGCGCAAGTGCGCCGACCATCAACAAAACGGCTATAAATGGACGCGTGAAATGCCTCATAACTTCTTCAACAGTTCGACAATTTCCGGGAGGAATTGATCGATTTTCAATGCAACTAAACGGGGGAATTTGCCCGCGACAAGTATAAAATCTCCGCGCCGCGTCAACATCACTTTGCGCTCGCGCACTTCGACTCGGCTGATTCCTGATTCTGCCGCGGCAAGTTTGATTTCGACCAGAGCGAATAAATTGTCAATGCCGGGCGGGAACGGCCCGAACCGATCGCGCCAGTCGCGGCGCAACTGCTCCAATTGATCGCGTGACGTGATCTCCGCAATGTCGCGGTATGCTCGTATCCGCATGGCAGGGTCGCTGATGTAGGCGACTGGAATGTAAGCCGGGATGCGCTCAGGTTGTGGCGATTTCCGAAAGGCGTCGGCGGACTGGAGACCGCCGCTTCTTGCTGTTGCCGGAGCGATGAACTCCGCTTCGTTTGTCACAACAAAATCGAGTCGCACGTCGACATCCAGCCGGAGTCGTGGTTTTTGTCCTTTGATCTGCGCGACGGCCTGCTTCAGCAATTGACAATATAAGTCGAAACCCACCGCCATGATATGGCCGCTTTGGGCGGTCCCGAGAATGCTGCCCGCGCCGCGAATTTCCAGATCCCTCATTGCGATGCGAAAACCAGCGCCCAGGGAACTGTATTGCTTGATCGCGCTGATCCGCTTGCGTGCTGCGCCAATGGTCATCATCTCGCGCGGAAGAAGCAGGTACGCATACGCCTTGTGCTCGGCGCGTCCGACGCGTCCGCGCAATTGATACAGATCCGCGAGACCAAATTGGTCCGCGCGGTCGATGATGATGGTGTTCGCATTCGGAATGTCGAGACCGCTTTCGATGATCGTCGTGCAAACGAGCACGTCTGTTTTTCCGGCGAGGAACCGTGCCATGACGGCTTCGAGTTCGTCGGCATCCATCTGGCCGTGCCCGATTTCGACTCTAGCCTGCGGACAAAGATCGACAATGCGATCGCGCACCCGCTCGATGCTTGCGACGCGATTATGCAAAAAGAACACCTGGCCCTGCCGTTCAACTTCACGTTCAATTGCCGCGCGAATGATACGCTCATCGTACGCCGATACTACGGTTTCGACCGGCAGACGGTTGGGCGGGGAAGTCTCGATAGTGGACATATCTTTTACGCCCACCAGGGAAAGATAGAGCGTGCGTGGAATCGGCGTGGCGGAAAGTGTCAGCACATCGACCAACTGGAAAAGCTCTTTGAATTTCTCCTTGTGCAGAACTCCAAACCTCTGTTCCTCGTCGATGACCACCAGGCCGAGATTCTTGAACACGACGTCGCCGGAGATGAGCCGGTGTGTGCCAATGACGATATCGACACCGCCGTCGCGCAGCAGTCGCAGCACTTTTTTCTGTTCGGAGTGCGAACGAAATCGGCTGAGCATCTCGATGCGCACGGGATACTCGAGCATGCGTTGGCGGAATACCTCGAAATGTTGCTGAGCCAGAACAGTAGTCGGCGCGAGCACAGCTACTTGTTTGCCGTCCATGACCGCCTTGAATGCGGCGCGCACAGCCACTTCGGTTTTGCCAAAACCAACGTCCCCGCAGATCAGGCGATCCATCGGCCGCGGCCGTTCCATGTCGATCTTCGAGTCGACGATCGCCTTCATTTGATCCGGTGTTTCCCGGAATGGGAATGAGCGATCAAATTCGGCCTGCCATTTTGTGTCTGGCGCGAAAGCGTAGCCGGGCCGCATTTGTCGCTCTGCCTGGATCGCAAGCATTTTGCCCGCGTAATCGAAAATCGAAGCCGCAGCTTTAATTTTGGCGCGCGACCATTTCCCGTCGCCGAGTGAACTGAGCGGCGGCGATTTTTTCCCTGCGCCGACGTAACGCGAGACGAGGTACGCTTGCTCCAGCGGAACGTACAGCTTCGCTTCATCAGCAAATTCCAGCACGAGCACTTCCTGTGATTGTCCTTGCTGTTGTGGGGCACGCGCTCCGCTGGCGGTGAATGTCTGGCCGCTGTCAGGCAGGCGATGCGCCTGCCCTACAGGAAATTTCTCCAACCCGAGGAATCGCCCCACGCCATGCTCGAGGTGGACGACCAGATCGTCTTCAGCGAGTTCGCTGAAATCGATCTGGACGCGATGACGTTCTGCGCGCCGCAGCCGCAAAAGCCGTCGCGGATGGATCGCGAATCGTCCGAATAATTCGGCAGCCGAAAGGACGACGAGATTGGCGGCCGGGAAACAGAATCCCCGCGCGAGCGTGCCCTCGACGAAATCAATGCCTTCAACTGCGCCCGCCATAATCTCGCGGAACCGCTCGATCTCGCCTTCGGTTTGAAAATAAATGGCGATTCTCGAGTTGTTCGCGCGCCATTCTTTCAACCGTTCGATGAACTGCGCGCGTTTTGCCTCGGCGAGGACGAGATCGCCGGCGCCAAACTCACCGATCTCGCAATCCTGAAACGCGCCACTGAAATCTTCCGGGCCAGTCTCGATCCAGCCTTCGCTGATTTGAATTTGCGCGCGCTCCCGGCCACTCGACTCTTCAGCAGGCTCGAGGTCGATGATCAGATCGTTCTCGCGCATGTAATCGCGGACGAAGCCGTTTTGACCTGCTGCTGCTTGGTCGAACAAAATGTCGATGGACCGCAAATCGCACACTGAGATTTGCGAATCGATATCGAACTCGCGCAGAGATTCGATTTCGTCGCCGAAAAATTCCAAGCGGAATGGCAACGGCGATTGCCACGAATAGAGATCGACAATGCCCCCGCGGACGGCGAATTGCCCTCGCGTGGTGACTTGCCCGACGCGGTCGTAACCAGTGGCCACGAGCTGGTCGAGAAGCTCTTCCATTTTCGCAGTTGCTCCGCGTCGGAGTTGAACAACCGCAGATTCAAGTGTGCCGCGATTTGGCGCAGCTTGATCGAGACCTGCGCGTGTCGCGACGATGATGCGCGGCCCGGTGTCCCGCTCGATTTGCAGAAGCAACGCCAGCCGTTCAGCCGCGATCTCCGGATCGGGCAAAACGTTTTCGATTCCAGCCAGCTCGGCTTCGGGCAGGAACAGCGCGTCTGGCTGCCAATTGAGCAAGCTTTCGTAAAACATCTCCTGGGAATGAACGCTGGAGGAGAGGATCCAAATCGTCGAATCGGCAGCTGGCCGGCTATCGAGCGCATGCCGGTGACAGACACGGACGATTACGGTCGCCAGGAACGGCTGGGCCGGCTCGATCACATGCGAAAATTTTACGGGCGAATGGGCCGCTCGTATCGCGGCGAGTTTGCGCGCGATTGGATCGCTGGCGGCGACTCGCTCCAACAGTTCCGCTGATTTTTCCACCGCAAACTTTACGCCAAATTCGGGCAGAGTTGTAGCCGCGCCAGAAGCGTGCTGTAGCGTGCGCTGTCCTCAGCGCAGAAGTGGAGCGTTTCCAAAAATCCGCTGAGGACAGCGGACTCTACAACATTTACAGCGCGCGGCCGATGGCGGCAGCGACGGCGCGCAGGCGGGGAACGAGTTCCGCGAAAATTTCAGGCGTGAGCGCCTGGTTGCCGTCGCTCTTGGCCTGCTCGGGAGAATCGTGCACCTCGATCATGAGGGCGTCCGCGCCCGCGGCGACGGCCGCCAGAGACATCTGCGGCACGAATTCGCGCAGCCCGAGGGCGTGCGTTGGATCGACGATCACTGGCAGATGCGTTTTCGATTTCAAAATCGGCACCGCGCTCAGATCCAGCGTGTAGCGCGCGGCGTTGTCGAACGTGCGAATGCCGCGCTCGCACAGCACTACGTTCGGGTTGCCTTCGTTCAGGATGTATTCAGCGCTCATGATCAAGTCATAAAGCGTCGCGCTGAATCCGCGTTTCAGTACCACCGGAAGTCTGCTGCGGCCTACCTCTTTCAACAGCGAAAAATTATGCATGTTGCGTGTGCCGACCTGAAGACAGTCCGCATACTTTTCGATCATCGGCAGATCGCGCGGGTCCATGACTTCGGTCACCACAGGCAAACCGGTCTTCCCGCGAGCTTCCGCGAGAAAACGAAGTCCTTCTTCGCGTAATCCCTGAAAACTGTATGGCGACGTGCGCGGTTTAAATGCGCCGCCGCGGAGAATTTTTGCGCCGGATTCTTTCACAATCGTCGCTATAGACAAAATATGCTCCTCGCTTTCAACCGAGCATGGCCCGCAAATGAGGACCACGTCCTCGTGTTCGCCCAGTCGTACATCGCCAATTAAGACCGAGGAAGCGCCGCGCGAATCGCGCGCGGCCAGTTTGTACGGCTTCAGCACGGGCACGATTGCCTCCACCCCGGGCATCGCGGCAATCGGCTTTTCGCGGAGGAGCGCCTCCGGTCCGATGACGCCGATGATCACGCGCGATGCGCCGCGGCTGACTTGCGCCTCAAGCCCGAATTCGCGAACGCGCGTAATGATCCGCTGGATCTGTTCTTCGGTAGCGTTCGGTTGCGTAATGACGATCATATTCCCTTCGCGGGATCATGAGAATGGCGTGGGCAGGAATTTTCTGCAAGCATAGATCGCGGCTGTTCTGCGTCGTGGCCGTCCGAAAAGCGGCGCAGCAGCGCCGCACTCCAAAACGCAAGCGCCCTGTCTGGGGGCACGAAAGGTCGGCCACGTTTTGGAGTGCGCCAGTGTTCTGGCGCTTTGGATTTATCCTCAGAGCAGCAGTTCCGAAATCTCCGCGCGGGAGGCGGTGCTGCTTAAAACTTTAATTGGTGATCGTGACCGGCGTTCCGACTGAGACTGATTTGAAGAAATCTTCGGCCATGAATTCAGGCATCCGGATACAGCCGTGCGACGCTGGATAGCCGGGCAAATAACCGGCGTGCAATCCTGTCCCCGAGACGATGCGCATGAAGTACGGCATCGGCGTGCCTTGGAAGTGTGTGCCCGGCGGTTTCGGATCTTTTTTTATCTCGATGTTGGGAACGACTACTTTGCCGGAGGAGTCCACATAATCTCCGAACAAACTTGAGGCGTGGTCCTTGTCCTTCTGAATGATCTTATAATTTCCGATGGGAGTGTTCAGTCCTTCGCGGCCGGTGGATAGTTGCGAAACACCCACGAGGACGCCGCCCTTGTAAAAGTAGGCGCGCTGTTCTCCGAGGCTGATCTTTATGGACGGGGCACCGGTGGCGTGATCACCGTCCCAATAGGAGACGGTGTCGCGGGGCCCGGTAGCCGGGACGCCGCCGTAGGTTCCACCCAAATACTGCGTGTTGCCCGAGTAGCGCGGGTCTTCCGCGCAACCGGCGACGAGCAAAATGAGACCTAGTGAGAAGACTGCCTGTAAAAGATTAAGGAAGGAGCGTTCCATAAATTTTTCGTCGGCGTTTTAATGCGCAACCTGCGCAAAAAGTCAAGGGTAGGGGCGGTTCACCCGAACCGCCTGCGGGCGATTGAGGTCAATCGCCCCTACCTTTTACACCACTGATCCACCCAGTCGTTCACCGTTTTGTACCACAGCCGCGAGTTTTGCGGCTTCAGCACCCAATGCCCTTCGTCTGGGAAGTACAACATTTTTGACGGAACCTTCAGCACTTGCAGCGTGGTGAACAGATCGAACCCTTGTGAAACATCGAGCCGATAATCGAGCTGCCCATGCACGACCAGTGTCGGTGTTTTGAAATTCTGCGCAGATTCGTGCGGTGACCATTTCCGATAAACGTCCCGTTTTTTCCAGGGCGGCCCGCCAAATTCCCAGTTCATGAACCAAATCTCCTCCGTCGTGCCGTAAGCTGATTCCGCGTTAAAAATCCCGTCGTGCGACACAATGCATTTGAACCCGTTCGTGTGACCGAGGATCCAGTTTGCCATGTAACCGCCGTAGCTCGCACCTAGCGCTGCTTCACGGTTTTTGTCGATGAACGGGTAAGTTTTCTCTACGTAATCGAGCCCCTTCATCAGATCGACATACGGTCTGCCGCCCCAATCGCCACTGATCGAATCGGTAAACTTCTGCCCATAACCCGTCGAGCCGTGGAAATTGATCATCACGACCACGTAATTGCCGGTCGCTGCGAACAACTCCGCGTTCCACCGATACGTCCACTCGTTTCCCCATGCGCCTTGCGGTCCGCCGTGAAGCAAAAACTTCAGCGGATATTTCTTGTTCGGGATAAAACCCGGCGGCTTGACCATGAAACCCTGAACCTCTTCGTCATTCGCGCCTTTGAACGTGAACGACTCCAACGGCTGCATGTCGATCTGCGACAACAGTGCGTCGTTCATGTGAGTGACCTGCATAGGTTCGCTGTAATCGGGCGCTCCTAGCGGAAGGCGCCAAATCTCGTTAGGCGTAGAAATCGACATGCGTGTAAAAAATAGGTCGCGGCCGGGCATAACTAAATCATCCGCGTGCATGGTTCCGGGCTTCAATTCGTGCGGCTCCGGCAATTCCGGGGATGCTAGCTGTAAAAAAATTGGCGACTCCCCGTGATCCTCCGTTGAAAATAACAGCGCTTTGCCATCAGGGGACCACGTGAAGCTGCCGACTGATCGATCAAGCTTGTCCGTGAGATCGCGAGTCTTTCCTGATTGTCGGTCTTGCACGAGGAGTCGCCATTTATCGGCTTCGAAGCCGGCGCGCGCTTGCGAGCGCCAGGCGAGATATTTTCCGTTCGGCGAATAGAGCGGCGTCGTATCCGAGCCGGGACTGGTGGAAACTTTTTTCGCTGTAGCGTGCGCTGTCCTCAGCGCATTTCCATTCGGGCCATTTTCTCCGCTGGGGACAGCGGACTCTACAGCGATTGGAACTACGAAGATGTCCGTGTTCGTGCTCGTCGCTTCGACCTCATCAATGTTGCTTGTGTACGCGACGTCCTGGCCGTCCGGCGAAATCGCATACATGTCCTGCCCGCCTAACGAGAACGGCGGCACATCGTGATCGCCCGGAGTAAGATCACGAGGCTCTGTACTCTTCTGTAGTGGCAGCCGTGTCGACTGCGATTCTGGAGATGGTGCAGGCGACACGCCTGCCTCTACAGATTGGACAAACAGATGGCTGCGCTTGAATTCGGTGAACGCGTTCCAGTGCCGGTAGAAGAGCTTCGTGAAAATTTTCGCTTTCACTTTGCTCTTCTTCAGCTCTTCGTCGCGCTGCTTGTTGCATGCGTCGTCTTTGCAATCGGGATAAACCGCTGACACAAACAGAATGTTCTTTCCATTCGGCGACCAGATCGCTCCATCGGCGCCTGTCGAGATCGATGTGACTTGATGTGGTTTTCCAACCAGTTGCCCTGTTGTAGAGTCGAAATCGCACATCCAGATCTGCGTCGGATCGGTCGCTTTCGAGGTCCAGATAAGTCGTTTGCTGTCCGGGGAAAACCGCGGCCGCTCCTCGTGATTTGGCGTTGGATTCAATCGCTTCGATTCACCGCCGCTCGCCGGCACGATCCACAAATGCGAAATCCTTGTGTTCGCCTCCAGATCGACATCAACGCAGTCGAACACGACCCATTTGCCGTCCGGCGAGGGCACCGGCGCGCCGACTCGTTTGAGTTTCATCATGTCCTCGAAAGTGAACGGATGTTTTTGCGATTGCGTTTGCGCGAGCACCGAAGTGGCGAGCAAAAACAGCGCGGCGAGAAAACATTTCATAAGCGGCCAAGCTTCCGTTTAACTGCCAGCCGCGCAAGGAACGTTCTGGGGGAGCGCACGCCTTTGGCGTGCTGGTCCGCCGCATTCTGCGGCGACGAACTTTTACTTGATTGAAGGTTAACCGCGAATTGTCGAATAATCGCGAAGTTCGCGATCGCAAAATGCGATCGCCAGCACGCTACAAGCGTGCGCTCCCCAGAAACCCTCGAACGCGCTCTGCCCGACGAAACACTGCCTGTCGACTCAGAAGCGCTTCGCTCGGACCAATTGGCCGCGCGCGCGAAGAGCGTTAGGTTAGGCGCATTATGGTAAAAATCGAAACAATCAAGAACGGCCCTTACATCGTAACGGGCGAAGTGGAACTGTTCGACGCGGACGGAAACAAATTCCCGGTCGAAAAACGGATGGCGCTCTGTCGCTGCGGCGCATCGACCGAGAAACCGTTCTGCGACGGCACACATTCCAAAATCGGCTTCAAAGCCGCCGAGAAGGCCGTGCCCGAATCAAAAGAATAACCGATGTTTGAGGTAAGATGTTTGATGTTTGATGTTGGCGTACGCGCGTGCACATAGGCTCAACATATGAAAACTATTCGCGTCTCTATCCTTTTTTCGGTTCTGCTTGCGATCAACACAGCGCACGCCGAAAAGTTTTCGCTCGTCGGCGCGACAGTGATTAATCCGGCCGACGGCAAAGTGCTGCCCAACGCGACGATCGTCATCAACGGCGACAAAATTGAGCGGGTTTCAATGGGCAAACAGGATGCCGCCACGCTCGGGAGGCAGGTCAGTTGCGCGGGCAAATTCATTCTGCCCGGTTACATCGACACACACGTGCATTTCTTTCAATCCGGCGATTTGTTTACGCGGCCGGACGGCGCCGATCTGAACAGCGTCCGCCCTTACAAAGACGAAGTCGCATGGGTCAAGGGCCATCTGAACGACGTTTTTGCGCGCTATCTGCGAAGCGGGATCACGTCGGTGGTAGACGTTGGTGGACCATTTTGGAATTTTGATGTCCGCGAAAAAGCGAATGCGACTGCGAAAGCGCCGCGCGTGGCGGTGGCCGGCCCTTTAATTTCGAGTGTCTCGCGCGAGAAACTCGATCTCGGCGATCCGCCGATCGTGAAAATCGACACGCCCGATCAGGCGCGCGAGTTCGTGCGGAAGCTCGCAGAGAAAAAACCGGACCTGGTAAAAATCTGGTACATCGTCGACAAAGACCATCCCGTCGACAGTTTCCGGCCGATCGTCCGTGCGACAATTGAAGAAAGCCATGCGCATGGAATTCGCGTCGCCGTTCACGCGACCGAGTTGGAAACAGCGCGCGCTGCAGTGGAAGAAGGCGCGGAACGTACTTGTGCACAGCGTGACTGATAAGCCGGTCGATGACGCGTTTGTGAAGCTATTGAAAGATCGGCACGTCATTTTATGTCCGACATTGGTGGTGTTTGAACGCTACGGCCGAACGTTTTCGCACCAGCTAAATCTCACTCCAGAGGAACAGAAGTGGGGTAACCCGGAAGTGATCGCGTCACTCGATGTCACGAAGATTCCGCAGGACAAACTGCCACAGAGAATCAAAGACGCCCTGGCTGATCCAAAAGCCGTGCTCGACAGGATTAAGAAAACGTACGATGTCGCGCTGCCGAACTTGAAAAAGCTCGAGGACGCCGGTGTTACGATCGCCGCGGGCACAGACGCGGGGAACATCGGAACCATTCACGGCCCTGCGCTCTTCCGTGAATTCCAGTTAATGAAGGAAGCCGGGCTGACGCCGATGCAGATCCTCCAATGCGCTACCGCTAACGCAGCGAAACTTTTCGGCGGCGATACTGGCAGGCACATCGGCAAAATTGAAAACGGGTATTTGGCCGATCTCCTGATTCTGAATTCAAATCCTTTGAATGATATTGGGAAAGCGTCCGACATCGACAGTGTCATCAAGAGTGGCGTGGTCTATTCTGCTGCCTCGATCCTGCCCTGATCGCTCCGTAGAAGGTCAGTTGCCTTTATGAGGTGCGCGTCGCTTGTCTTCCTTTTGTTGCCGCTTTTTGCCGCCCCGGTCACGGCCTCACCGACACCAGGAATGGTGACGAGCGTGAACGAGATAGCGGAAGCTTATGTAAAACTAGTGCTAGCAATGGGGCAGCATGATCCGGATTACGTGGATGCTTATTATGGGCCGCCGGAATGGAAGAAACAGGCCAAGAAACCGCTCGATGCGATCGCGCTCGAGGCAGCGCGATTACGCGATCAGTTGGCGAAGATTCCCAAGCCGGCGAACGAGATGGAGCGGTTGCGCAGCGCGTATTTAACAAAGCAACTATCTGCCCTGGAGGCAAGAGTGCGCATCCTGAAGGGCGAACATTTGAGCTTCGACGAAGAATCGCAGGCCCTTTATGACGCCATCGCACCGAGATTCGCCGAATCGCATTTCCAGGAAATCCTGGCCAGCCTCGGGGCGAAACTTCCAGGTAAAGGAACCCTGATGCAGCGCTACGAGAATTGGCGGCAAGCATTCGTGATTCCCAAAGACAAACTGGACACGGTATTTCAGCTTGCGATCAAGGCGTGTCACGAACGCACACTGGCGCACATCAAGCTGCCGCTCGACGAAAATTTTAGCGTCGAATACGTCAGCAATAAACCGTGGAGCGGTTACAATTGGTACAAGGGCAATTATCGGAGCGTCATCCAGGTGAACACCGATCTACCGGTATATATCGACCGCGCTATTGATCTGGCCGCGCATGAGGGTTACCCGGGCCACCATGTCTACAACGCGTTGCTGGAGAAAAATCTTTTGCGAGATCGTGGTTGGATTGAGTTCTCGGTGTATCCGCTTTTCTCACCGCAATCGTTGATTGCCGAAGGGACCGCAAACTTCGGTAGAGAGGTTGTGTTTACAAAAGCGGAGCGGTTGGCATTCGAGAAACAGGTGATTTGGCCGGCTGCAGGGATCGATCCATCACGAGTCGAGGAATTTTACGCCGTACAGGACCTCCTAAAAAAGCTTGGCTACGCCACGACCGAAGCCGCACGGCAGTACGTGGATGGCCACATCGATGCCAACGGGGTCGCGAGCTGGTTGCAAAAAAACGCGCTTATGGATGATAAACGAGCGAAACAACAGGCGAAATTCATCGAGAAATACCGAAGCTACATCATCAACTACAATCTTGGCGAGGAGATGGTGCGTAATTATATCGAGAAACGGGGTGGCACGGAGCAGCAGGCGGGAAAACGCTGGCGTGAGTTCGAGCAACTGCTCGCTTCACCACGGTTGCCTGGCGATATACGCTAGAATTTCGGGCGCTGCTGGGGCCACTGAGCCACAAAAGTAAAATCTCTTGCTCGTGCAGAAGAGCAGCCCGAAATTTCTGGTCCTATGGCTACCCATCCTACGAAATACGCGCATCCGGAAGCTCTGGTGGAGACGGATTGGCTGGAGAAGCATCTCAAAGATGATGGAATCCGGGTCGTTGAGTCGAATGAAGACATTCTACTTTACGACACGGGGCACATCCCCGGCGCGGTGCACATCGACTGGCGCGCCGATCTCCAGGACCAGCTAATTCGTGATTACATTTCGCCGGAAAAATTTGCGCGGCTTTGCAGCCGGCACGGAATCACGCCCGACACCACTTGTATTTTCTACGGCGACAAGGCGAACTGGTGGGCGTGCTACGCGCTCTGGGTATTCCGGTTGCTTGGTCATGAGAAAGTGAAAATTCTCAACGGCGGCCGGGACAAATGGAAAGCGGAAGGCCGTCCAATGACGCGGGAAATGCCAAAATACCCAGAGACAAATTATCCGGTGCCGAAGAAACGACTGGACAAGGAGATTCGCGCTTTCTTCGATGAAGCACTTGCGCAAAGTAAAAGCGGCAAACCATTGATCGACGTGCGCTCGCCAGGCGAATACAGAGGCGAGATCACCCACATGCCGGAATATCCACAGGAAGGCGTGCTTCGGGGCGGCCATATTCCAGGGGCAAAGAGCATGCCCTGGAAGACCGCCACCAATGACGACAGCACATTCAAGCCCGCTTCGGAATTGGCAAAGATCTATTTCGAGCAGTGCGGAGTCAGTCCCGAGAAAGACACAGTCGTCTATTGCCGAATCGGCGAGCGCTCCAGTCACACCTGGTTTGTGCTCACCTACTTGTTAGGTCTGAATAACGTCCGCAACTACGACGGTTCGTGGACCGAGTGGGGCAACAAAGTCGGCGCACCGATTGAGAAAAGCGCGTAGCAGTTGTTAGGCTGTAATCTCCGCTGTCCTCAACGGAGTTCGATAACGATGGTAAGGCCTTCGGTTTTGCGCTGAGGACAGCGCACGCTACAGCATAAATGCCGCGAGCGTGGAAATGGCGGTGGATTCAGACATCAAAGCCGCCCGGTCTTCTTCAGCAGCTCGTGGATTAGCCACATTCGTTTTCCCTCTTTGCGGCTGGCCCGGAGCTGCGCAATCGAGCGTTGCATTCGTCGTGTCCAATTCATGTTCGCCTTTGTCCCGGGCACGTTGAATCGGTATTTGCGCGCAAGCAGATCAGTGATCATGACCACTGCAATCCACGAGTTACATTTGAAAAGCGCTTCGATTATCGCCGGATAAAAATCTTTCTCGAAATCGAGCTGGTCGATTTTGGAGTTCAGGCCCGAGAACAGTGCGATCTTTTCGAGTGTCGCTCGCGCCTGTTCTCCAGCCTCAGAGTCTGAACGCTCAACCGCCTCGTCCCATAAAGCGCGAATTGGCTCATGATCGTGTGTCGCGTAGGTCGCCACGGATAAGCGCTCGTATTTATCGCCGGGAATGATCATCCCATCGCGCATTTCCCATTGCGGAATTTTGAATCCGGCAATCCCAAGCGACCGCAAATTGGGCCGTACATAATCGGGCACGACGCCGAGATCTTCGCCAACAACGCGCGCGGCGCCAGCTTCGTCCAGGACGACGCGCAGGTATTCTTCGCCCTCCCGCTTGTTCGCTTCGCGGTTTTCCGGTGTGTTATCGTTGCGCGGAATGAAATGTGGCGCGCGGCCGCCGGTTCGTTCCAGCATCTGGTGCGCATCGAGCGGCAGAAATTCTTTGTTTGTTTGGGGACGCCATGGAAAGGCATACACGCGATAAAATCCCTGGACATGATCGATCCGGAAAAAATGAAAGATCCTACTGACACCGCGCACGCGTTCGCGCCACCATTGAAAATTATTCGCCCGCATGACACTCCAGCGATAGAGCGGAATACCCCAGTTCTGGCCCCATTTTTGCGTAAACGCGTCCTCCTTGAAATACGGCTCGGGCGGCGCGCCGCCGAACCAATCGAGCATGAATTGATGTGGGCGCGCGAAGACATCGGCGCTGTAGTAACTGATGCCAAATGGGATGTCCCCCATTAGTGCCACGCCGCGTTGTTCGGCATGCGCTTTGACATCCCGCCATTGCTCGTGCGCGATCCATTGCACGTAACAGAAGAAATCTCCGCGGCGTATTAACGCTGCCTGTTTGTTGTGGGAGAGATCGCGCAGCCAGGCGCTCGCCGTTTCCATTGTCTGATGCTGAGCCGGCCAGCGGTCCCATGCGACGCTGCCATCATTTTCTTCGATGAGAACGCGGAAGAACGCGTAATCGCGCAACCACGAGGATTCTTCTTCGCAGAATCTTTGAAATTCCAATTTCCGTTTTTCGTCGGCCTGCGCTGAGAAGTTCGCAAACGCCTTCTCGAGAAGGCGCTGCTTTAGTTCTTTGATCTGCCGATACTTTACCCGGCCACGGCGGAGACTTGGAAGGTCGATATCGGCAAGTGCAGCTTCGAAGTCCTCGCGCGTTAAATCCGGCGGCGAGTTTGGTGCGACATGCACGGTCGTTGGCTCAATCGCCATGGCGCTGATCGCGTTGTAAGGGCTGTTGTCGGCTCCCGTTTCGTTGATTGGCAGAAGCTGGACAAGCTTCAATCCGATTTCTGCAACCCAATCAATAAACTCCCGCAAGGCGCCAAGATCGCCGATTCCCAAATCGTCTTGTCCACGCAACGCGAACAGCGGCGCGAGCACGCCAGCGATCTTCTTCTCCGGCGAGAGTTCCATCATTTCGCTTCAGCCACGGATGAACACGGATAAAACACGGACTAGAAGACGAGCCGCTTGTACTCCACTTTGGTGCGACCGAAATTAACAAGTAGTCCAACCTTCAAACCGGTTGCTTTTAACTCGTTAAGCAATTGCGCTTCGTCCCGCTTCTCGTATTGAGGATTAACCTTAATTTCGACCGCGACACACCCGTCCACGATCAAGTCCGCGTCATAGTCGCCAACCACCGCGCCTTTATACTTGACCTGGATACGTTTTTCAGCCTCCGCACGCACACCGCGGCGGCAAAGCTCGACCTGCAAGGCCCGCTGGTAAACGCGCTCGAGAAATCCGTATCCGAGTTCGCGATGCACTTCGAAAGCGGCTCCAATGATTATCTCGGTAGTTGCTCGATGCAGCAACTTTTCCGGCCGTTCATCCTGGATCTCCAACATATGCTTATCTGTGTTTGATCTGTGTTAATCCGTGGCTAGTTCAGCCACGTTTGACTTGCCAGTCTTCGACGAGATCGCTTGGAATTTCCTGGAGAAAACGCGAGGGTCTTTGGAACACATCGCCATAGCCGCCGCTCAGGCGCATTTGGGGGTAGGTGAGATAAAGCTCGTCGCGCGCGCGTGTGATCGCGACGTAAAACAAACGCCGTTCTTCTTCCAGCGCAGGCCGTGTATCGAGCGAGCGACTGCTAGGGAACATGCCGTCAGTCAACCAGATCACGAATACAGTGTGAAATTCCAGACCTTTTGCCTGGTGCACGCTGGAGAGATTGACCGCCTCTTTATCTGCGTTTTGAGCCGGCGTGGCTTCAGCATCGACGTTGCTAATCAATGCCAACTGCGAAAGAAATTCATGTATGTCTTTGAATTGGCGGGCGAACACTGCGAGCTGGTCGAGGTCTTCCCGACGAAGTTGGTAATTCGCGAAGTTCACCTTGGCGTAATCATCGTAGATCGCTTCCACAACGGATGTGATCATCTCCGATGGCGGATTCGGTTCCCCATCCGGTGCGATCTCATCCAGCGTATCCGCCAGTTGCCTCCACATTTTCTTTGATTTTGCCGGCACGCTCATCGCAAGGAGACGCTCCCCAAAGCTGTAGCAGGGGGCGGTGACCCCGACCGATTGTGGTTCAATTTCAGAACCGCGGTCAACGCCCGCGGCTACAAGCCCGCTTTCCCATTCTCGCCAAAGATTTTCCGCAGTGCGATTGCCAATGCCTGGAAGCAATTTGACCATGCGTTTATAGGCGACTTCATCGCGTGGATTGGCCACGAAGCGGATGAACGAAGTGACATCTTTAATGTGCGCCTGTTCGAAGAAGCGGATGCCGCTGGTGATTTGGTATGGAATGCCCCGCCGCGAAAGCTCCAATTGCAGCTCCACTGCGTGATAATGCGCCCGATAAAGAACCGCGATCTCGTTGAGATCAACATTTTCATCGCGAAGCTCGAGAATCCGCTGTGCAACAAACTGCGCCTGTTCCGCGCCATCATTCAGCGCGACCAACGCCGGCTTCAGCGTCTTTGATTCGCGTGTTGCGCTTAAGTGCTTCCGGAATTGCTGGACGTTTGCGGCAATGGCGGAGTTCGCCACCTCAAGAATTTCCGGCACACTGCGGTAGTTCATTTCGATCTTGAACACCTGTGCCTCGGGATACCGCTTTGGAAATTCGAGGATGTTTTGAAAGTTCGCGCCGCGCCAGGAGTAAATCGACTGGGCGTCGTCGCCTACGACCATCACATTGCGATGATCGCACGCAAGCAGGTCCACGAGGTCGGCCTGGATTTTGTTCGTGTCCTGATACTCATCTACGAGAATGAATTGAAACTGTTTCCGGTAGATTTCCGCGATTCGTTCGTGTTGCTGAAACATCAATAATGTCTTTTGCAGCAGATCGTCGAAATCCATGGAGTTCGTCGCCTTCTTCTTTTTCTCGTATCGCTCCCAAACATCTTGAATTTTGTCGAGCAACGGCAGGAAGTAGGGGAACTTCTCCGCGAGCAACTCCTCCATGGGATTCTCGGTGTTGACGACGAAACTGAAGATCTCAGCGAGAACGTCACCTTTCGGAAACCGGATTTCCTTCGGGTCAATTCCCGCGCTCGCCACAACCGTGTTGATCAAATCCTTTTGGTCCTCGCGATCCATGATGGTGAACCCGCTCGAGTAGCCGATCGCGCTACCGTGTCTGCGCAAAATCCGGTTTCCTATCGAATGGAATGTCCCGCCCCAGAGTCCGCTCGCGTCGAACGGCAGCAAATTCGCGACACGATTCAGCATCTCGCGCGCAGCCTTGTTCGTAAATGTGAGCAGCAGAATGTTGCGGGGATCGATTCCGTTCTCGAGCAGATACGCCACGCGATAGGTCAGCGTGCGCGTTTTTCCCGAGCCTGCTCCGGCAATCACCAGGATTGGACCTGGCGGAGCAGTCACGGCGGCCAACTGCTGTTGGTTCAGCTCAGCGGCGTAATCCACGTGGATCGACGTGGAAACCGCAGCGCGTTGCAGCGTGTATTGACGGGACATAAACCCTGTCGCTTGCCGCTTGTTAGGCCATGCTACGAAATTGCTTCCACGGGCGTGGCTTCCGGGGCCGGATTAATCCATTTGCCGTGTTCGCGGATTAAATCTTTCAGCCGATCGACTGCTTCGGCTTCGGGAATGTTGAATTTCACGGCGGTCTTGCCGACGTAGAGATTCACTTTGCCCGGCGCGCCACCGACGTATCCAAAATCCGCGTCTGCCATTTCACCCGGGCCATTCACAATGCAGCCCATGATGGCAATCTTTACGCCTTTTAGGTGCAACGTCGCCGCTTTGATTTTCGCCGTTGTAGTTTGGAGGTTGAACAGCGTTCGTCCACACGATGGGCAAGCGACATAATCGGTCTTGAAAATCCGCGCGCCGGCTGCCTGCAGAATGTTATACGACAACCGGAGTGCTTGCCCCGGCGCCTCCTCTCCCTGCACTAGGATCGCGTCGCCGATTCCATCACATAGCAGCGAACCGATGTTGGTGGAGGAGCCAAGAAGGGTTGTTAAAAAATCTGGGGTAGGGCGATTGACCCCAATCGCCCAGAGCCGTTGAGGTCAACGACCCCTACCAGCTTGTCCTTCAGCAAAATCGGATGCTGCGGCTGCAACCGCGCCGCAAGCAAACGGAACGCGACGATTACTGGCAGGTCGACGTCGTCGCGCACAGTTACGAATTTCGGAGCGGCGCTTTCGTTAATTCGCGCAAGCGCGGTTTCATCGCGCGGATCGAGTTCCTCGATCCCGGCATTCTCATAAATAATTTCCGGTTTGTAATCGCCCATTCTGTCGATCTTGTGCGCGATTTTGTCGAAGTTCGCCTGCCGCACCACAACGCGCATTAACTCGTCTCCGCCGAGCGCGACTCGTTGGCCGGGATCACCGATCCCGGCTACAGCACACTTCTCTGTGGGTCGGCGCTGATAGGAAAATGGATCAAAGGAAAGTTCGACGTTGGGCGTTGGATGTTCGGCGTTCGATGTTTTGCAAATGTTTTCAATGAGCGCTTTCGCTACGGGAATTTCGTGAGGACTATCTTCAGTCAGGGAAACGCGGATTGTATCGCCGATGCCATCTGCCAGCAGTGACCCGATCCCGATCGCGCTCTTGATGCGCGCATCTTCGCCTTCGCCGGCTTCGGTGACGCCGAGATGCAACGGGTAATTCCAGTCGGGGCCGAGTTCATTTAGTCGCGCCACGAGAAGTCGATAGGCGGCGATCATCACTTTCGGATTGCTCGCTTTCATGGAGAAAATGAAATCATGATAGTCGAGGTCTCGCGCGATCCGTGCGAACTCGAGCGCGCTCTCGACCATGCCGAGCGGCGTGTCGCCGTAGCGATTCAGGATGCGATCGGAAAGTGAGCCGTGATTCGTCCCGATGCGCATGGCGATCCCGCGCGTCTTGCACAACTCGACCAGCGGTGAAAACCGTTCGCGAATCCGGTTCAACTCCGCCGCGTATTGCTCGTCCGTGTATTCGCGGATCGTGAATTTTTTCGAATCGGCGTAATTGCCTGGATTGATTCGCACCTTTTCGACCCATTTGGCTGCTTCCATCGCTGCCTCGGGTTTGAAATGGATGTCGGCCACGATCGGCACGTTGCAGCCGCGCTCGCGCAGACCCGTTACAATGTGCTCGAGGTTGCGCGCATCCTTCACTGTAGGCGCGGTGATCCGGACAATCTCGCAGCCGGCATCAGCGAGCTCGATCGTTTGTTGGATGGACGCCTCCGTGTCCATCGTGTCGCAGGTAATCATCGACTGGACACGAATCGGATTGTCGCCGCCGATGCCGACGTGTCCTACTTTCACCTCGCGCGTGAGCCGGCGAGCGTAATGCGAAGAATTACTCCGATAGTTCACGAGAACTGAAATGTACGAATGCTCGAGCGACCTCGCAATTGCGCTGCCGTTCTAGGGCGCTTCCGGGTTTTTTCCGGGCGACTGCGCTTCGAGTTGGTCGAGCTTTTTGCGGACAAACGGCAGATCCTGCACGTCGAAGAACGTGATGTAGAGCATGTATCCAATGATCACGACGGCGCAGCTGGTCTGAATAACTTCAAGTACCCGTATATTCACCGGTTTACGCCGGACGGACTCGATCAGCGCCAGCACGATGTGGCCTCCGTCAAGCACCGGAATCGGCAGCAAGTTCAGAATCGCAAGGTTTACGTTCAGAATTACGCTGAACCATAGCGCCAGCTGCCAGCCGCGCTCGCTTTGGAAGAGCAGATAGTAAATGCGACCGATTCCTACCGGACCGCTTAAGTGCTGCAACTTAACGTCCGACTTCGGAGAGGCGACCGCGCCAATTGTTTTCAGCGTGCTGGTGACGCTGTTGTAAACCTGTTCAATTGGATTGGGATGCTGGATCGACACAATCCCGGAGGTATCCCATTGAATGCCAATTCGCGGTTTCATTTCGCCACTCGTAGGCAGGGGGGTCGGTTTCACCGGAATGTCCAGCTTCTTGCCGTCGCGTTCCACATGCAGCACGAGCTCGTGCTTTGGATGTTTGTTGATGTATTCCAGCAGCGCGATCGGGTTGTAAATCGGCGTCTGGTTGAACCCGCGGATGATGTCTCCGGAACGCAATCCAGCTGCCGCTGCCGGCGTTTTCGGTTCGACTTTAGCGATGATGGGTGTTTCTGCCGGATAAATGAGCAGTTGCCGCACGCTTTGCCTGCGCCAACCGCGCGTCTCTGCTTTGTAAGGCTCGACCCACACGGTTTGCACCTTACCGTCACGTTCGAATTTGACTGCAATCTTGTCGCCCTCGCTGCGTACGACGTCCCAGCTAATGCTGTCGCTTCATTCCCATGAAACGCCTGCACAGGCTTGCCATCCACAGACAAGATTTTATCGCCCGGTTGCAGGCCCGCCTTCCCCGCCGGCGAACCTGGCATGACATAGCCAATAACCGTCGTTGAATCGGCTTCGCTTACCGGATGGCCGACAGCCCAGACGATTGCGGCAAAAAACAACGCCAACAACAGGCTGAATACCGGGCCGGCGATGGCGACAATGATTTTGTCTAGCGCAGAAATTTTCGGAAGCTTCGCCCGGTCCATGTCGGCTTTGCCTTCAATGATGTCCATCGGCGCAAGTTGGGGCAGCGCGACGAAGCCTCCAAATGGCAGTGAGCCGAGCGAATATTGGACGCCGTTGATTGTTTTCTTCCAAATCGGTTTCCCAAACCAAACGCCGAATTTTTCGATATAGAGACCGCGCCACCGTGCAGCGAGAAAATGCCCAAGCTCATGCACCACGATGAGCAGGTTAAACAGGATGAGCACTTCGAGCAGGATGAAGATGACGCGGGCGATGTGCAGAATCATGTGATTAGTGACTAGTGATTAGTGATTGGTTGGACACGCAACCGGTTCCGTCGTTGTAACTCTTTCCAGGATCTAACGCTCCAAGTTCACGTTTCCTTCGCCTGCTCCCGCGCCCACTGATCAGCTCCCAATATTGCATCGAGATCGGGGTGCGCAACGGGCGTATGCCGGTTCATCACTTGTTCGACAATCCGCCAGATTTCCGGAAAACGCACTTTGCCATCCAGAAACGCCGCGACCGCGATTTCGTTGGCGGCATTCATCACAGCCGGCAACGTGCCGCCAGTTTCGCCCGCGCGGCGAGCCAGATTCAATGCCGGAAAATCGTCGTAGCGCGGAGTGTAAAATTCCAGCTTCGATAGCTTCGAAAAATCCAGTGGCGGCAACGTGTTCGGGACACGATCCGGCCAGGTCACGGCATATTGAATTGGGAAACACATGTTCGAATAACTCAATTGCGCCAGGGTGGAACCGTCAGTGAACTCGACCATCGAATGCACAATGCTTTGCGGATGGATGACTACCTCGACACGTTTCATTTCGACGCCAAAAAGCCAGTGCGCCTCGATCATTTCCAGGCCCTTGTTAAACAAAGTCGCGGAATCGATCGTGATTTTCGGTCCCATGTTCCAGGTCGGATGCTTTAACGCCTGTTCGGGCGTAATCGAATCGAAATCTGCTCGCGGCGTTTCGCGGAACGGGCCTCCGGACGCGGTCAGGATAATCCGTCTGACATCTGCGGCGTGTTTGCCTTCCAGGCACTGAAAGATCGCGTTGTGCTCGCTATCCACCGGCAAAACGTGCACGCCGTTGTCGCGCGCCTTGCACATCACAATTTCGCCTGCCATGACCAAAATTTCTTTGCTCGCGACGGCGAGATCTTTGCCCGTTTCAATTGCGGCAAGCGCAGGCCGCAAACCGCCGGTGCCGACAATTGCTACCAGCACCATGTCCGCATTTGTCAGGCAGGCGATATCGAGCAAACCCGCTTCGCCGGAAAAAATCCGTGGCTCGTAATCGAGCGCTTTGCGAAGAACGCCAACCTGGGTCTCGTCAACCAAACAAACCGAGTGCCGGCCGGACTTCATTCGCAGCCGTGGCGAGCTTGTGCGCATTGGTTTTCGCCGCAAGCCCGACGATCTCCATTCGCTCTGGAATATCGCGCGCCACTTTCAACGCGCTCTCACCGATGGATCCGGTCGCACCCAGAATGACGACCCGCTTACGATTCATTTGGACAGGATGAACAGAATTAACAGGATGAATCGATCAAATTAGAGAGAGACTTGCTCGTGTTTCGGGAGCCGAAATTTTTTCTTGTACTCGAATCGTTCTGCTCCGAAGTTCAGGAGCAACCCCTCCCCAATCCCGGTTGCAACAAGATAGTTTACAAGCTGAACTTCGTGCGCTTTCGCCAGCGATTGAGTCGCTTTCAGTTCGACAATCAGAGAGTCATTCACCAGCAAATCGGCGGTAAATGCGCCCACGATTCGCGCATCATATCGGACAACAATGGCCGTGCCGGATTCAGCCTTCAATCCGCCCTTCTGCAATTCCCAAATTAGCGCATTTTGATAAACCGACTCCAGAAATCCCGGCCCCAAGCTTGAATGCCCCTTCATCGCTGCGCCGATTACTAGCCCATACAGGTCGTATTCTTTAGAGGTCCCCACCATTTTGTTCATTCTGTTAATTCTGTCAGTCTGCTACGGCACCGAATGACCAGTCGCAGGTAAAAGAATAATAGCGGTGCCGTGAAAAGCAGGCTGTCCACGAGATCGAGCGCACCGCCAATTCCGGGAAGCAGATTCCCCGAGTCTTTTACGTCGGTGCTGCGCTTGATGATGGATTCGGCCAGGTCGCCGAGCACAGCGGCAAGCCCGAGAAGCAAACCGAGCACTGTTGCGTGTGTCCAGTTGAGAGCCGGCAGATGCCCGGGCATTAATTTGAAAAGGGTCAGACTGCAAAGCAACGCGAACACAATCGCACCAAAAAAACCTTCCCAGGTTTTTTTCCGGCTGATGTGCGGCACCATTAAATGCCGGCCGATCGCACTGCCGGTCAGATACGCGCCCATGTCGGCGAATTTCGTGACCGCGATCAAATACAACACGTAAAACTGACCCGTGAGTTGGCCGGTGCTCGAACGCGGGGTGAGGTAAACGATTTTGGTGATGAAATTGAAGAGCCACAGGACGTAAAGCAGACCGAATAACGTGTAAGCCATCGTCTGCAACGGCTCATCATTCCGCAGACCGAGCGAACATTTGCCGCCCAAACACCATCAGCAGAAAAAAGAGCAGAACGGCGACCTCAAAATCATAGGAACCTTGTGGGCCGATTTTGGAAAAATAATAAAAACTCCCGGCGAGCATCACGACGCCGCAGATCATTCCGGTAATTTTGAAATTCGGCAGGCCCTTGTGATCCAGCATGCCGGTAAAATTCCCAAAGCCCGATCATTCCAAACGCGCTAATCAATACCCAGAACAAGATCTCGTAACCCGAGAACATGATCAGCAGGGCGACTGTCCAAAGCGCGACGGTGCTGATGAATCGCAGAATGAACGCGGAACGTGGAGTGAGCAGGTTCGGCCCGGTTTGTTCCAACGTCGCTGGCATGCTTCTGCATCATCACGAAGGAAGGTGCGCAGTGCAAGACGAAGCATGTGGATTCTCGGCCATTCGGACGGATTCCGTTTGCGGTCGCCAGCTTCGCAGCAGAGACGGGTTCGCCGCGCTCTCTTGACTTCTTATCTCGTCATTCTTCTTACGGTCTGCTATGGATTCGTCCGCGATGAATGAATCTGCGGCGCAAGCAATCGATCGCCGGCCAATTGCCACGCGAAATCGAAAATGGGCACAAGCAGCAACAGCGTGGCTGGCGTCACGAAAGATATCGCCGAATGCCATCTCGATCGCCGGCATGTGCGCGTGTATCGTGGCAGGCGTAGCGCTCGGGCTGACGTCAGTTGCATATCATCGAATCTTCTGGCTCGTCTCCGCGCTTGGCGCGCAACTGCGGCTAACGGCGAACATGCTGGATGGCATGGTCGCACTCGCGTCGAGTCGCGCTTCAAAAACAGGTGAACTTTACAACGAAGTCCCCGATCGCGTTTCCGACGCGGCGGTGTTCATTGGGGCCGGATTTGCCTGGGGCGGAAACGTAGCGCTTGGTTACATCGCGACGATTCTGGCGATCTTCACTGCTTACATCCGCGCCGCAGGAAAAATCGCCGGCGCACCTAACGAGTTTTGCGGACCAATGGCAAAACAACACCGGATGCTGGTCATCACCGTTGGTTGCCTGTACTCCGCAGTTGTTCCGCAATCATGGCAGATTTTCCACCTCGATAATCTCAAGCTCGGCGTCATGACCCTCAGTCTCACGGTGATAATCGCCGGCTGCCTGATCACTGTGGTACGCAGGCTAAAGCGAATCGTACGCGCGTTGACATGACTAGCACCACCTGGCAGCGGCTGTTTGGATTCCGTCATGCGTTCGATGATCGCGTCACCGTTGTTCTGACCGGGACAGCGGTCCTTTTGCTCGTGTTAGCGCCGCTGTTGATTTTCATCACAACGCGAACGGCGAACAGCACTGCCGAAAAGCGAAAGGAACTCTGGGACCGTTATCGCTCTTGGATTTGGCTTGCGCTATGCATCCTGATTCCCATTCTGGCAGGCGCTTTTTGGACCATCCTCGCTGTGGCCATCCTGAGTCTTCTTTGTTATCGCGAATATGCGCGCATCACCGGCCTGTTCCGGGAGCGAACCATTAGTTTCATCGTGGTCGTCGGTATTCTCCTGATCACTTTTGCCGAGCTGGATAACTGGTATCGCCTCTTCGTTGCCCTATTTCCCTTGACCGTCGCATTGATCGCCATCGGCGGATTGATACCTGATCAACCGAAAGGATATATCCAGCGCGTTGGCCTGGGTGTCCTCGGATTCGCTCTTTTCGGAAGCGCGCTCGGTAACCTTGGCTACATGGCAAACGATTGGAATTATCGTCCGATCCTATTGCTGATCATTTTTGCCGTGGAGCTCAATGACATCTTTGCTTACATCTGCGGTCATCTATTCGGGCATCGAAAATTTGTTCCGAACACGAGCCCAAACAAAACCGTTGGTGGCGCGCTCGGCGCGGTCATCTTAACAACACCGCTTGTGGCAGTGATCGCTCATTTCATTTGGATTAACACCGCGTTGGATAACCCAATCTGCCTGGCTGGCCTCGGGATCATCGTCAGCGTAGTCGGTCAGTTCGGCGATTTGATGCTCTCCTCAATCAAGCGCGATCTGGGTCTGAAGGACACCGCCAGGCTCATTCCCGGTCACGGCGGTTTACTGGATCGGTTTGACAGCCTGATTCTGGTCGCTCCCGCCGTCTTTCACTATGTCGGTTATTTTGTCGGTTTCGGCGCAGGGCAGCCGGAGCGAATTTTTTCCGGGTTCTAGTATCGAATGGAACCGTGGCAACTCCAACCAGCGCGTGATACCGGGTTGACTCCGGCTGAGCGTTTTCGAAGCATCCGACGCGAGAGCGGTCTGCTTGAAAGTCTGGCGCAGCAGGCCTGCTTTTCAACGTTGCGATTTTACTTCGCGATCGTTCATCGACTCACGATTTTCGGTCGCGACAAACTACCGCCGCATGGTCCTTTTGTGCTCGCAGCGAATCATTGCAGTCATCTAGACGCACTGATTCTGGGAGCGGCGCTCAGGCTGCGTCATCGCGAACGCGCCTTTCCAATCGCCGCAGGCGACATCTTCTTTCAAACGACTGCAGTCAGTGTGTTCTCCGCAATCATGCTCAATGCCTTGCCGATGTGGCGGAAAAACTGCGGTCCGCATGCTCTTGCAGAACTGCGGCGCAAATTGCAGGAAGAAAAGGCGATCTTCATCATTTTCCCTGAGGGGGGACGTACGCGCACCGGTTCCATGATGCCTTTCAAACACGGACTCGGGATGCTCGTTGCGGAAACAAATGTGCCGGTTGTCCCTTGCGGTCTCTTTGGAACTTTCGGGGCCCTGCCGCCAAACCGAAAAGTGCCACGTCCTGTGAAGATCAAACTGACGATCGGAGCGCCTCTGGAGTTTCCGGCGATTCCAAATAATCGTGAGGGCTGGTCACAAATCGCAAGAAGTGTTGAATCGAGCATCCGCAGCCTGGTTGCGTAGTGAACAAGTCGTTGTGGAGAATGTCGCGCGAAGCAGCGAAAAAGCGGCAGAGCCCCGCCACGCTCCAAAACGCCAGCGAACGGTACGCGTTCGGAATCGCGGACACGTTTTTGGACTGCGGCAGTGTTCTGCCGCTTTCAGAGGGTTTGCGACGCGTCTACGTATCGCTCCAGCCTTTGCGCCAGATCAGGAGGAACGTGCGCGACAATCAGAGCATCGTTGCCCTCGTAACGCAACTCGAGCACGTGACCGACGCGATGAATCTCAGCGATCAACGCGCTTTCGTTTGCGGGGATCCGAAACCGCGAGCGTAATCGCCACGAGCTGAGTGTGTGCTCCAGAGCTTGCACGAGATTGTCAACTCCTTCTCCGGTGCGAGCGGAAATCGCCACGCTACCGGGAAAGCGTTTCAAGTACGAATCGATCACCTCGCGATTCGGCAGATTATCGATTTTGTTGAACACGATCAGAGTTTGCTTGCCGTAAGCGTCGAGTTCTTTGATCACTCGATCGACCGCTTCCATCTGCTCGTCCACGCGCGGGTGACTCAGATCGACAATGTGGATGAGCAAATCGGCTTCGCTCACTTCCTCCAGCGTCGCCTTGAATGACTCAATCAGCGTGTGGGGAAGCTTTCGCAAAAAGCCGACGGTATCCGTGAGCAGGACCCGCTGTTTGTTAGGCAAAACGAAGCTGCGCGTCGTAGGGTCCAGCGTGGCGAAAAGTTTGTTCTCGGCTACCACGTCCGCTCCGGTGAGCAGATTCAGCAGCGTCGATTTACCCGCGTTCGTATAGCCGACGACTGCAGCGACGGGCCATTGGTGGCGTTTGCGCCCTTGCCGTTGGATGGCGCGTGTCTTGCGCACGGATTCCAGCTCGCGCTCGAGCCGCGCAATGCGTTCCTGCACCCGGCGACGATCGACTTCCAATTGCGTTTCACCCGGGCCGCGTGTCCCGATGCCGCCTGTCTGCCGCGACAAGTGATGCCACATTCGAGTAAGGCGCGGCAAAAGATATTGCAACTGCGCGAGCTCGATTTGCAATCGGCCTTCCCGGCTGCGCGCGCGCTGCGCAAAAATATCGAGGATCAATTGTGTTCGATCGAGGACCTTGCGCGCGAACAAACTTTCCAGATTCCGCCCCTGCGCGGGCGAAAGTTCATCATCGAAAATGACCGAGGTTACATGTTGATCCTGACACGATTCTTTAATCGACTCCGCTTTGCCGCGGCCGATGTAGTAGGGTGCGGTGGGCTTCTGCAATTTTTGCGTGACTGTATCCACAACCTCTGCCCCGGCGGAATTCGCCAGTTCGCGCAACTCGTCGAGTGAATCGTGCAAATCCCACTTCGATACGCCTTCCTTTTCCAAGCCAATCAGGAGCGCACGCTCCCGTGTTTTTTGCGGACGCGTTTCAATCATGCTGTATGCGAACTGTAGCCGCGGGCGCCGACCGCGGCCGGATTAAGTGTTGCAGGCCTTCGCGTCCGCCGAGGTCACCGCCCTCGGCTACAACATTTTTCGGAAGCGTCTCAGTCATTGCCTGTGCCAACCTCCGGACGCACTCGGAGTGAGATCCGTTTCACAGCTTCGTTGTGACTAAGAAACGACAGGTTCAGCGGCAAAAAATTAGTTTGCCGCCGAAACCAGGTCAACTGTCTCTTGGCGTAGCGCCGGGTCGCCTGCTGAATTTCCGCCACGCACTGCGAGAGCGATTTTTTTCCAGCGAGCACTTCACGGATCTCGCGCAAACCGATCATCTGCGAAGCGGTCGCACTCGTTTTCCCGGCGGCGCGCACCTCCTCGATTACGCCGCGCTCGAATATCGCTTCCACTCGCCGATTGATTCGTTCGTAAAGCTCCTCCCGGTCGCGAAAAACAAAGACGCCCTTAGCCGGGATCGATGATTCGGCTCCTGTAGCCGCGGGCGCTGACCGCGGCGGATACTCCGAAGCTGCCGAGGTCAACGCCCTCGGCTACAGACTGCGCGCAGCTAAAGCTTCCGAGATAGATTTTCCAGTCAGTAAACAAATCTCCAGCGCGCGGAACAGACGACGTCGATTATTTGTGTCGATCTTTCGTGCGGTTTCCGGATCGAGTGCGACAAGTTGCGAGCGCAAATCGTCCAAGCTCATCGCGTTCAATTTTTCGCGCAGCTTCGGATCGGACTGAGGCAGAGGTGCAAGTCCGTGCGTGAGCGCTTTGATGTAAAGCCCGCTTCCGCCGACGACGATCGCGAGCTTGCCTCGCGAATTAATTTCGTCCATTGCACGCGACGCTGCGCGGCGGAATTTCTCTGCGTTCATCTCTTCCGAGAGCGGAATTGTTCCGATCAGGTGATGCGGTGCTTTGGCAAGCAGTTGAAGCGTTCGGCTTTGCGCTCAGAAGATCGAGCCCGCGATAAATTTGAAACGCGTCGGCGCTGACAATCTTCGCGCACGTAATTCGCGCGCGACATCGGCCGCCAGCTCGGATTTTCCGGTTGCCGTCGGGCCGACGATAAAGAACGCGCGCGTCATCTAATCAGACGCAGTGGCATCTCACTCTTCGCGCGCCGCCTTCACGATTTGGGCGAAGCTGCGCGGGTCCAGGCTGGCGCCGCCGACGAGCGCGCCGTCGATATCCGGCTTGGCTCATGAGTTCGCGTGCGTTTTCCGGTTTGACGCTGCCGCCATACTGAATTCGGATCCGGTCGGCTGTCGTGTCGTCGGCCATTTCGCGCAATGTGTGGCGAATGAACGCGTGCGCTTCCTGTGCTTGCTGCGGCGTTGCGTTGCGACCGTACCGATGGCCCAGATCGGTTCGTACGCGATCACGCTTTCCTGCAACTCCTTCGGCTTCAGACCGGCAAGACTGCCGCGCAACTGGATGGACAAGATTTTTTCCACATTGCCCTTGTCGCGCTGCTCAAGCGTTTCTCCGACGCAAACAATCGGACGCAGTTTTGCCTCGTGCGCTGCGCGCACCTTGCGATTGACCATTTCGTCAGTCTCGCCGAACAACGTCCGGCGCTCGCTGTGGCCGAGCACGACGTAGTGCACAAAAAGGTCCCGTAAAAGCGGCGCGCTAATCTCGCCGGTAAACGCGCCGCTCTTCTCCCAATACATGTTTTGCGCGCCGACTTTAATGTTCGGTGCTCTGCCCAATGCCTCCGTCACTTTCGCAATCGCCGTGAACGGCGGAATGATGACCACTTCGACATCCGTGATTTCGCCTATGTCCCGAAGGAATGACTCCACGAACCGCGCGGACTCGCCCTGCGTCATGTTCATCTTCCAATTGGCTGCAACGATTTTCTTACGCATAAATCTTTCTGACAGAATGGACAAAATTTACAAAAATGATTTCAGACGAAACCGATTCTGCCCATTGTGTTAATTCTGTCTAAGTTTTGTCGCTTAGCGCGGCCACGCCGGGAAGTTCTTTGCCTTCGAGCAGTTCCAATGTTGCGCCGCCACCGGTGGAAATAAATGTCATTTTCCCGGCGAGCCCGGCTTGTTTGACCGCGGTTACCGAGTCGCCGCCGCCAATGATCGTCGTAGCGCCCGATTGCGCCATGGCTTCTGCGATTGCAATTGTGCCTTCCCCAAATTCAGGAATTTCAAAGACGCCCATCGGTCCGTTCCACAAAATCGTTTCTCCCCTGACAATTTCCTCCTGATAAAGTGCGATTGTTGCCGCGCCGATATCTACTGCCTGCCATCCGTCGGTGATTCCGTGCTGGGGCGATAGGCGGCTGGTATTTCGCATGTTCGCGCCGGGCACGAATTTCATCTGCCTCGACCACATCAATCGGAATGAGAAACTTCACGCCGCGTTCCTTCGCCAGGTCCAGAAGCTCCCGCGCGAGATCGACCTTGTCGGATTCGACCCGGCTCGCGCCAACTGGAATTCCCTCCGCTTTCAAAAACGTGTTCGCCATGGCGCCGCCGATGAGAATCGTGTTCGCCTTTTCCATCAACGCTTTTAGAACGCCGATTTTATCTGACACCTTTGGCGCCGCCCAAAATCACGACGAACGGTCTGGCCGGATTCTGAAGTCCATCGCGCAGATGTTTCAGTTCTTTCTCCATCAAAAGACCCATGGCCGATTTCGCTACGAATTTTGTGATGCCCGCTGTTGACGCATGCGCGCGGTGCGCCGCGCCAAATGCATCGTTCACATAAAAATCGCCCAACTCGGCGAGCGCCTTGGCGAATTCTGGATCGTTCGCCTCCTCACCGGGTTGGAACCGAACATTCTCCAGTAGCGCGACATCGCCGTTCTCCATGTGCTCAATAATTTTCTTCGGCACGTCGCCGATGGTGTCATGACTGAAAATCACGGGATGATGGATCAGCGAATGCAAATATTCGCCGATTGGCCGTAGCGAATATTTCTCAACTGGCTTTCCCTTGGGCCGGCCGAAATGCGACATCAAAATAGTTTTCGCGCCGTGTTCGCGCAGGTAATTGATAGTCGGCAGGGTTTCGCGGATTCGCGTGTCATCAGTGACGCGAACTTTGCCGCCGCGGACTTCGGTCGGCACGTTGAAGTCCACCCGCACCAGCACGCGTTTCCCGCGCACGTCGAGATCACGGACAGAGAGCTTTCGCCATTACTTCACTCGTGCTCCTGTTCGTGACTCGCTAATCAGTCAGCCAACATTTCCATCAATTCGACGCAGCGATTGCTGTAGCCCCACTCATTATCATACCAGCCGACCACTTTTACGAAACGATTGCCGATCGTCAGCGTCAGCTTGCTATCAAAGATGCAGGAGTGCGGATTGCCAACGATGTCCTCGGAAACGAGCGGCTCATCGCTGAACTCGAGCACGCCTTTGTAGCTTTTATCTGACGCCGCTTCCTTGAATGCAGCATTGATCGCGTCCACGGTCGCGTCTTTTTCCAGCACGGCGGTGAAATCGGTCACCGAACCATCCGGCGTGGGCACCCGGAACGCGCCGCCATTTAGTTTTCCTTTGAGCGCTGGAATGACTTCGCCAATCGCCTTTGCTGCGCCAGTCGTGGACGGGATGATGTTGATTGCTGCAGAGCGTGCACGTCTCAGGTCACTGTGCGGAAAATCGAGAATACGCTGATCGTTAGTGTAACTGTGGATCGTGCTCATGAATCCGTGCGCGATCCCGAATGTGTCATTCAATACTTTCGCCATGGGCGCGAGACAGTTCGTTGTGCAACTGGCGTTGGAGACGATTTTGTCCTTCTTGGGATCGTAGACGTTGTCGTTCACGCCGATGCAAATCGTCACGTCCGGATCTTTTGCCGGCGCGCTGATCAACACGCGTTTTGCGCCGGCCTTCAAGTGCAGCTCGGCTTTATCGCGGCTGGTGAACAAGCCAGTCGATTCAAGCACCACATCGATGTCCAATTTTTTCCACGGGAGATTCGCTGGATCGCGATCCTTCAAAACCTTAATTTTGTGACCGCGCACGATGATATTTTCGTCGTCGTACCCGATCTCCCCGTCGAATTTGCCGTGCACCGAATCCCACTTAAGCAGATGCGCCAGGGTATGCGTGTCGGTGAGATCGTTGACTGCGGCGAACACGCTCCACCTGTTTTTGTGACATGGCGCGAAGGACGTTACGCCCAATGCGCCCGAAACCGTTGATAGCAAAATTGGCCATAGAGAAAAGTTGAAAGGTTGAAGAGTTAAACCGATACGCGGAAAAGCTTCAACGTCCAACGCCGAACGTTCGCCTTTGTTGATTTTGCAGACAAGAGTTTCCGCATTGAAAATTTTCTCGCAATGAAAAGTGCTTTCGCAGCCTTTCTGGCCATTGATGTCGCCGGTTTTTGCGGAACACGCGACTGCTGCGGAACCAAAAACCATTCTCGTCTTCGGCGACAGTTTATCAGATGGATTCATGCTCAAGCGCAGCGAGGCTTATCCGGCTTTACTGGCAAAAAAGCTGCGCACGGCAGGGTTGAACTTCCAGGTGATCAACGCGAGCGCCTCCGGCGGCACGACCGACGGCGGCTTGGAACGCTTGCCACCGCATTTAAAGCGAAGAATCGACTATCCTCGTCCTGGAACTTGGGATCAACGATGCCTTTCGCGGCCTGCCGGTCGATCAAATTCAAAACAATCTCCAGCAGATCATCGACCGGGTGAAAGCGCGAAATCCAAATGTGCGTGTGGTGATCGCGGGCATGCGGCTCCCAGGTTATACGGCTGACGATTACGTTTCTGCATTTGGCAAAATGTTTACCGATCTTGCTGCAAAAAATGGAGCGGCGTTGGTGCCGTATTTGCTCGAAGGCGTGGCGGGCAATTCCTCATTGAATTTAGCCGATGGCATTCATCCGAATGCCGAAGGGCAAAGGATTCTTGCCGAAAACGTCTGGCGTGTGCTCGCGCCGGTGGCGCGCGAAGTGGCCGTGCGAGTGCGCTAACGTCCCAATTTTGCCGTAACCTTCGAGGTGGCAACCACGGCGCGGCTGTCATACGTTAGATAAGAAAATCAAAACACCATGGATCCCGCACGACCTACTGATCCCGATCCGGCTGATCCGTTTTTCACGGAACGCGCCGATCACGCAATTCTGGAAACGACCGAAATCGCAACTGAAGGCGAGGATTGCGATGAGTGCGTGCGGAAACTGAGACCGGTATTGACTAGCATTCCCGGAGTGAAAGACGTGAAAGTCGATCTCGAGCATGAACGCGTGATCGTCACCTTCGATGCGCGCAAAACGCATGTGCCCGATCTACACGATGCAATCTTGAACAGCGGTTACAAACCGGCGCCAATCGCCGATTGAACCTGTGCGGCGGTATTTGATCGCCCAAAGTTTCACTCCGTAAAGCGAGGAGATTTAGATTGCCGGCTGCTGCTGCGTCAGGCAGTGAAACGTGCCAAGTCCCCAGATGAGTTCGCGGCAATCGATCCCGATGACGCGCCGATCCGGAAAACATTCGCGCAAAACCGATAATGCAGCTTCGTCGCCCGGATCGGCAAACGTGGGCACGAGCACGCAGGTATTCGCGATGTAAAAGTTTGCGTAACTGGCCGGGAGCCGCAGTCCTTCCCGCACAATATTCTTCGGCATCGGGAGTGTGAGGATATCGATTCGAAGGTCACGGATTTTCATGTCGCGCAAACGCGCCAGATTCTCCTGGAGCGGTTCGTAATTTCCGTCGTCTCTATTCTCTTCAACGACTGTTACGACGGTGCGCTCGGAGACAAACCGCGCGATATCGTCGATGTGGCCGTCTGTGTCGTCGCCAGCAATACCGTCTCCGAGCCAGAGAATGTCGCGGACCCCGAGATAATCCCGCAGACGTTGCTCGATTTCATCGCGCGACAGATTTGGATTTCGATTTTTGTTTAACAGGCACGACTCGGATGTCAGCAATGCTCCGGTGCCGTTCACGTCGATCGACCCCCCTTCGAGGATCATCCGTGGATAAAAAACTGACAGCTTCAGGATTTCAGCGACACGCGTTGGTATCACTTCGTCCAAATCAAATGGCGGATACTTGTTTCCCCATGCGTTGTAATCCCAATCCACCACGGCCAGTTTCGGATCACGCTCGCGTGTGAGAAAAATCGGTCCATGATCGCGGCACCACGGCTCGTTTGTTGGGATGCGATAAAAGGTAATTCTTTCCGTAGGCAATCCGTGAAGAACCGAGCGAGCTTCTGCTTCATGTGCACCGTTGCAAACATTGATGCAGACCGGCTCGGATTCGACTAGCGCCTCGATCATCGCGCGCAACGCCGGCATCACTCGATCGAACGAATCGGGAAAACTGATCCCTTCGCGTCGCGGCCATGAGAGCCACGTCGCCGCGTGCGGTTCCCATTCTGCCGGCATGCGATAACCGAGGCTAGCCGGAGTCTGCGACATCATAAGGCAAACGTCGAACGCCCAACGCTCAACGTCCAACGCCCAATTGCCAGAGCCCAGTTACCGCTAAGGCGCGTGCCTCACTGCGGGTTTGTAAATCGCGCCGACGATTGCACCAGTGATGATCATCTCGATCAAGCCGCCAATGCTTGCGTAAATGAGCAATTTTCCTGGAAAAGGTTGCACGGCGTAAACGCCCATGCGCATGCCGACCGCCGCGAATTCCAACAAAATGCCCAGGCGGATTCCTGCAATTACACCGCCGCCAGCGAAACCGACCACGTAGATCATCACGAACGCAAAAACGATGAGTGCCTGGCCAATCAAGATCCAATGGAAAAAGCTCAGCATTTCACTTTGCGTTCGCCAGAGATTTGGCGTTTCAGCGTAAACATCTCTGAGAAATACGCCGTTAAGCAGCCATCCCCAGGCGAACAGGAAAATGTATGCGGCGATAAAGGCCAGAATGAATTTCTTCGTAATCATAGGGAAACCTATGGTCGTTCGGGAGGCGGCTTGTAGATCGCGCCGATGATCGCACCTGCCATGGTGAATTGGATCACCCGCCCACGATCCAGCCCGAAACAATTGCCGTCAAAGGTTGGACGGCGAATGAGATCAAATGCGGCCCTGCATACACTAGTCCGACCAGTGCCTAACAGCCTGGCATGCCTCTTAAAATCGGCTTCTGATCGTAAAAGCGTTGGTATTTCGTGATGCGCACCCTGCATTAGCGTGCGTACCAAAGAAAGCCAAAGACGAACAGAAATACGAAAGCCGCGATGAAGGCTATGAAGAACAGTTCTTTTTATTGAGGTTTTGCTGCAGCACTGTTGAACTCGCGTCTTTGATCGCAAGACCCCCAGCCAAGTCGATCTCGATTTCTCCGGACGAGGAATGACTACCGATTAACGAAAGCGCGATGTTCAATCGGCAATCGGCAATCGCAAATCGGAAATCAATTAACCCACCTGCCGCCCTCGGAGACGAGGATAGGCAGCTCTTCCATCATGAACTGGGTCTTGCCGAGGGCGCCAATCATGTGGGCCCCGGTCGCGGCGTACCATTTCTTCGACATGCTTTCGCCAGTGTGGCATCCCCAGCTCTTGCAATAAGCGCCTCGCGCGAAGGCGTGGCGGTTGATTTGCTTCAGATCGTCTTCGTGAAGCCAGGATTTACACGCGCTATCAATATTGTTGCTGTAATCGAACATGAAGCAGGCGCGGTTCGAATGCCCGAAATACTCGAAATCCGCGATCTTCAGCTGGTCTCGCGGCTGTCCATTATTGAGATAATTGATGACCTCCTTGCCCGGACCAAACCAAATGAGATTGATGTTAAATTTGTCGCGAACAGTGTTAATGAGACTGATCAGATCCTGGTGCTCCTGTTTTGCGCGATCGTCGTAGCCCTGCCTATAGATGAGCCACGTGATCTTTGCATCCGGCCCGAGCTCGCTGCGCAATTGTTCGGTGCGCAGGCGCGCAGCGCGCACAAAGTTCGCCCACCAATGATCGTGGGGGACTGCCTTGTATTTCTCCCATTGATACATCGATGGCCCTCCAACGAGCATGATGTATTCACCCCCGGCTGGTGGCGCCGCCCGTAGGCTGAGCGCGACCATCGACAACAAGCAAACGAGTAAGAGACGTTTCATGATTTCTGGCGAGAGGACTATTTATGCAGAGTGCAAAATTCCGCAAGTGGTAGGGCGCAATCGCCGAGCGCGCCGAGTCTTTGCGGACGGCCCGGCGGTCCGTCCCTACCAGGCTGCATCCAGCTCGTCGCGCACGAGATCATTCCACGTTTCGCGTTTCCGGATCAGCGCGAATTTATCGCCGCGGACCAACACTTCTGCCGGGAGCGGGCGCGAATTGTAGTTCGACGCCATCACAAATCCGTACGCACCCGCGCTCATGATCGCGAGCAAGTCACCTTCATTCAATGCGGGCATCTCTCGATCGAGCGCAAAAAAATCGCCCGATTCGCATACTGGCCCAACAATGTCGATCTTTTCCATCTTACTCATGCTCGGATCGGCGTCTGACACAGACGCCCTACAAGGCACAATTTCGTGATAGCTCTGGTACAGCGCCGGGCGGATCAGATCATTCATGCCGGCATCGACAATGGCGAATTTTTTGCTGCCGGATTCTTTGATGTAAAGGACGCGCGTCAGCAACACTCCGGCATTGCCGACAAGGAAACGCCCGGGTTCGACGAGGACCCGAATACCCAACTCACGCAGGGGCGGCACAATTGCGTCGGCGTAATCGCGGACGCTGAACGCGGAGGAGGGTTCGCTGCCTTGGTCGTGCCACCATTTGCCTGATCCGCTCTCCAGTGCGCGCCGGTAAATGATTCCCATGCCGCCGCCGATGCTGAAGAACTTGATCGCATATTTCAATTTCAGCTCGCGCACCAATGACGCGACTTTTTCGATCGCGTTTGCGAACGGTTTTGCCTCGGTGATCTGGGAGCCGATGTGCATCTGCACGCCAACGGTTTCGATATTGCGCATTCTTGCGGCGCGCTCGTAAACCGCCCAAACCCGATCAAGCGCGATGCCGAATTTGTTCTCATGCGAACCGGTGGAGATGTATCGATGTGTGTGCGGATCGACATCGGGATTCACGCGCAACGCAATCGCCGCGCGCTGGTTTCTTATGCGGGCGATGCTATCGATTGACTCAAGCTCCGCTTCACTCTCGATGTTGAAGCAGTACACGCGCTGGTCGAGTGCGTATTCGATATCCTCACGTGATTTGCCGACACCGGCGAACGTGCATTTGGCCGGATCGCCGCCCGCCGCGAGCACCCGGAACAACTCGCCTCCGGAAACGATGTCGAGCCCTGCGCCCGCATCGACGAGCAACTTCAGTATCGCGCGATTGGAGTTCGCTTTGACGGCATAACAAATCAAGTGATCCAGGGACGCGAGCGCCGCGTCGAGTCGCGTGTAGTGATCAAGAATTGTTCCCGCGCTGTAAACGTAAGTTGGCGTGCCGAATTCTGCGGCAACGCGAGAAAGATCGACGTCTTCGCAACACAAACGCTCATTTCGATACTCAAAAAAGTGCACCGAGGTGAATTTAGCGACAACCAGCGCAGTTTTCCAAATCGTCGAGATGTTTGTTAGGAAAAGGGAAGACGGGCGCGTTACGCGGGCTGGTTTCTGGGTCCCCCCGAAACAGGCTTTTCCTTTGGCGTTGCCACAACATAAGTGATACGCGCAATCAAAGTCCGCGATCGCGAGGGCGCGCTCGCCACCACGTGAGAGGCGGGCGCTACCCAACCCCAAATGAAGGCGACGTATTTTTCGCTTTTTTTGATTTCGCACATTTGTAAGGATTCATCCTGACAGCCGAGTTTGAACTGATGGAGCCACGCCAACCGGAAAGCGGGAAACGATTCCTTCCCACCGGCGCGATTTTCTTCTTTGTGCTTTCTTCTCCGTTTTTCGCCGCGCCTGGGCTAGTGCAAGTTACGGTTGTGAAACGTGGAATGCGCCAGGCTTGCGTGGCCTGCGCTCATCATTGCCGTTGACGTTCAATGCGTGGTGAAGCTTCGACCGATGCCAAGCCGGGCGCGGGGACATCTGCGCTGACCGCGCCGCCGGGGCGCGCTGACGAGATTTTCCTCGAAGGTCCGCGCTCTCGCTTCGCAGAGCTTTTGACGCTGCTGAGAGTCATGCGCGATTTTCTGCGCGGATTTCGCACGCTGCATTTCGTTGCTCCCTGCGTGACGGTCTTTGGCTCGGCCCGCGTCAGGCCTGACGATCCACATTACGAGCTGGCTCGAGAAATGGGCGCCGCCATTGCGCGGCTCGGTTTCACTGTGATGACCGGCGGAGGTCCAGGGATTATGGAAGCGGCAAACCGCGGCGCAAAAGAGGTTGGCGGCCGCTCGGTCGGATGCAATATCGAGCTGCCATTCGAACAAGCGTCCAACGCCTATCTCGATCTCTGCGTCCGGCTGCATTATTTTTTCGTCCGCAAGGCGCTGCTGATTAAGTATTCCTACGCGTTTGTTGTGATGCCCGGTGGCGCCGGCACGCTCGACGAGCTTTTTGAGGCGCTCACGCTCATTCAGAATGGGAAAATCAAGAATTTTCCAATCGTGATCATGGGTACCGATTACTGGAAAGAGCTGATCGGTTTCATCCAGAAGATGGCGCAAAGAGCGATGATTGGTCCAAAGGATTCAAGCCTGATTTTCGCGACCGATTCTGTTGAAGAGGCGATTGCTCACATTCGAAGCAGGGCGATCGAGCCATTCGGACTCAAACGCGTCCGGCGCGTGCGGCGCCATTTCCCATGGCTCGGGGAGCGGGGTTGCCTGGGAAAGGCCCGGCAATTTGTTAGGAATCCGGGCTTCCGCCGAGGGGAGTCAGGGAGCGACATTGTTCGTCGCCGGGCAATCGCCGTTGCCCTGTCTACGGCGCGCAAAAAATGCACAAGATTCCGCAAGAGTTGCGGAGCATGTTTTTATTCGAGGGCTAAAAGGTCAACACATGAAAACTGCAGCTCAACGTATCGAAACCGCGGAAACCATCGAACTGGTCCCGCAGATCCTCCGCCTGAAAAAAATTCTCGTCCCCACCGATTTCTCCGACACATCGAAGAAAGCAGTTCAATACGCATTGCGATTTGCCGAGCAATTCGGTTGCGAGATCGCTCTGCTATATGTCGTTGAACCGGCAACCCCCCTGGTTGGCGCGCCGCTCGCCGTCGAAGTATTTACGGATGAAGATGAGTCTTCGATGGCCGAAAAAGATTTGGCCGCGCTCGCGGCCGAGTCGCGCACTGGCGCCGTACCTTCGGTGAGCTCGTTTGTGCGCATTGGACACGCACCTAACGAGATCACCAAGGCCGCGAAGGATCTGGACGTCGATCTGATCATCATCGCCACCCACGGCTACACAAGTTGGCGGCATCTGTGCATCGGCAGCACAGCCGAACGAGTCGTTCGCACCGCACCCTGTCCAGGTACTCGTCGTCCGCGAAAAAGAGCATGAGTTTGTTTAAGCGTTGGAACGAAGCTTATGAATGCGCGATCAAAAATTAATCCTGAAATACAAATCGAACCACTGACCACACGCGTTGCTCTTCATCCCTTTCTCGCGGGGATGAATCTGTACGCAACTGACGTTGCTAATGGATTGCGCGGTGGCCAGACATTTCGACGCAGACCAGGTGATTCTCCGAGAAGGCGAGTTTGCGAATGGATTTTATCTGATCGAGACCGGCAAGGTAGCGCTCGAATCGAAAGCCTGCTTTGGCGAATCGATCCTGCTACAAACGATTGGCGCAGGAGATATGCTCGGCTGGTCGTGGATGTTTCCGCCGTACGTCTGGCAATTTACGGCACGCGCGGTCGAGCCGACTGCGACGCTCTTTTTCTACGCGGCAATTCTGCGTGAGATACTGCGAGAAGGACCACTTGTTAGGTTACGAGCTTCTGAAGCGGATAAGTGCCGTGATGGTGACACGCTTACGGGCTTCGCATGACCAAATGGTGTCCCTGCATTCTAACCGGCGTGTCGCGTAAAGCGCCTGGTGATGCGGCGCCATTCATCGCCCTGTCTCGACCGCGCGATAGCAAGTCCGGCATCGAATCGGATTGACGCCATTTCCCACGCTGGGATGATACCTCCCATTGGTTGGGGTCATGGTTGATGCCGAAGTCGTCCACTCAGATTCGAATAAGCAGTTAATCGACACTCTGCGACGCTCGAAGCTGTTTCGCCGATATGAGCAGGTTTTCAGCGAGGCCACGGGCCTGGCTTTGACGCTTCGGCCGGTGGACTACTGGCAGTTGGAACATCAAGGCAAAAAGCATCAGAATCCGTTCTGTGCCATGCTCGCCGAGCGACCAGCCACGCTGGCGGTTTGTCTACAGGCGCACCAGGACATCATCGACCACACGGGGCTGATTCCGCATACCGTCACGTGCCCGTTCGGATTAACCGAGACCGCAGTGCCAGTAAAACTCGGAACGCAGATCATCGGATATCTCCGCATCGGTCAGGTGTTGCGTCATACGCCGGCTAAATCGGAGAGCACAAAAGTGGGACGCGAATTGGAGCGGCGCGGAGTTCGATTCACGGGCCAAATTCGAAAAGCGTGGGAGAAAACTCCGCTCATTCCACCGGACAAATACAACGCCACGGTGAGGCTGCTCACATTTTTTGCCGAACAGCTCTCCGCCCTGGCTAATCAGATTGTGTTGGAGCAGCAGAATGCCGAGCCGCCTCTTGTTCTGAAGGCGCGCGAGTACATCGAGAAGCATAAGACGGAAGAATTACCTCTGGCTGACGTAGCGAAGGCGGCCGGCGCGAGCGTGTTTCATTTCTGCAAGGTGTTCCACAAAGCCACCGGCTTGAAGTTCACCGACTATGTCGCCCGCGTCCGCCTCGAGGACGCGAGAAAGCGGCTGCTGAATCCGAACTTGCGGGTCAGCGAGATCGCGTACAACGTTGGGTTTCAATCGCTCACGCAATTCAACCGCACATTCAAACGTGTCTTTGGTCAATCACCCACTGAGTTTCGAGCACGGGTTTCTTCCCGCAGAAGCGCAGGTAAAGCGGTATGATTAACGACATGAACGATGGCCAATCGCAATAAGGTTGGGCTGGTGATCGGGGCGTTGATCGGCGGCTGGCATGTGGTTTGGGCGCTTCTTGTTCTGATCGGTTGGGCGCAACCGATTCTCGATTTCGTTTTTTGGGCGCACATGATCAAGCCGGTTTACTTCGTTAAACCGTTCGATTCCGTGGCCGCGATTACGCTGATCGCTATCACTGCTGCGATCGGATATCTCTTTGGTTTTTTCGGCGCGGTGATGTGGAACCGGGTACATCGGTGGCGTATTTAACGCGCGAACTCCTTTCTCGCATGTTCATGCACTCAGAAAATTGGTCGGATGATTGTTTATGAATTGCTTTGAGCGCAGGTTTTCGCTTTTGGGTGCAAAAACACTGAGCCGAGCGCGATTTGTAAAATAACGATCGCGGAATTTGTCGTGGCTCGCGTTTACGCAAGCACTTCGCGGCGATCGAGCAGAATTTCGCGGAGAGCGGCTCGTTTTTCATCAAGCAGCCCCTCCCTGGCGGCGCGCACGGCTTGGAGCAGATCACCAGCCTGGTGAAGACGCGGAACGTTGACGTAGTCAGCGCCTGCGTCGAGAAGCTCCCTCGCTTGTGCAAGCACGTCGGCAGTAGCAATGATTTTCGCCGTGGGGTTCAGTTCGCGCAGAAGACGAACCAGCCGCGCGTTTGTTGTACCCTTAAGCAGCGAATCTGGAACAGTGGAGACAAGCACCTCGGCTTTATCCACTCGGGCATGAACAAGTGTCTCCCGGTGCGAAACGTCACCATAGATAACGGGCACGTGTCGCTTGAGAAGGCCATCTCGTGCGACGGGACTGAAGTCCACCACCGCGACTTCGGCGGCCAACTCGGGAGAGTGGCGCCGGAGCTCTTCCAGCAGCGAACTGGCAGTCCGGAAAAAGCCAACGAAGACGATGCGGGCGCCGTGATCGTGGGCAGCGGCGCCGACTGTGTAGGCATCGGCTGGCACTTGGTCGAGATCACGGAAACCAAACTTCTTCAACCACGGAATGAGCGCCCGGGCCAGACTATCGGATTTCGCCATACCGAAAGTGGAAACAACCGCAAGGAGCGTGAATGCGAGCGCGACGATGCCGCGGGTGGCTGGGCTGGCAAGGTGAGCTGCCTGAGCGCCAATGGCGAGAACCACAAGGGAGAATTCGCTGACCTGGCAAAGATTCAACGCCGGGATAATGCCCGTCCGCAAGCCCTGACGCATAAGGTAAAGCGGAGTGAAAACAGTTGCCGCTCGAGTTATGACAACAAACGCAGCGAACGTCAGCCCCCACCCTACGAGACTGCCAGTCGGCAACGGAATTTGCATCCCGATCGCGACGAAAAAGAGAGTTACGAAAAAATCGCGCAGACTGATCACCTTCGCGGTCACATCGAGCGCATATGGGAAGGTGGAGAGCGCCACCCCTGCCACCAGCGCGCCCATTTCACGGGAGAGATGTAGCTGCTGTCCAAACTCGCCAACGAGAAAACACCAGGCGATCGCGCCGACCTGCATCAGTTCCGGCACGCGTGCGACGCCACGAAAGATAGCGGGCAACACGTAACGGCTTACCGCAAACGTCGTGGCCACTAGAACGGTCACACGTACTAGCGAGAGAAACAGAAGTCCCGGGGCCAGGTTTCCGAGATTTGGCTGGATCGCGAGAAAGAGGATGACCGCCAGGTCCTGAAGCACTAGCACACCAAGCGTGATCCGGCCGGTCAGCGTGTCGAGCTCCTCCTTGTCGTAGAGCATTTTGACCACGATGACCGTGCTGCTGAGTGCAGCTGCAACGGCCAGATAAAGGGCGTCCCATTTTCCGCCACCGAGAGCGAATCCGCAGAGACGAAAAAAAAATTATACCGAGCACAATTCCGCCGAGGATCTGCACCAGCGCGGTCAGAGTAATGGACCGGCCGGCACTGGCGATTTTCTTCAGGTCGATCTCCAGGCCAATCATGAATAGGAGAAAAATCAGTCCCAACTCCGAAATTGCCGAGATCGATTCGGCCGACTGGATAAAGCCGAATCCCATGGGACCGAGTGCGAAGCCGCCGGCCAGATAAGCGAGGAGCAATGGTTGCCGGGCAAATTGCGCACCGAGACCGAGCAGCCACGCGGCCACGGTGCAATAGGTGATATCGCGGATTAGCTCGTGCATGTATGATTTCGCCGCGCTATTCCAGACCCAGCCACTCGGTCACGCTGAACCAGTTCCCGGATCGCGGCACATCCGTCAGCGATGCATTTTGCGGAGCGCGAGCACCGCTCCGGCCACGGCCCGCGTGGGACTGCGTAACTGTGCGTAAATATACAGGAAATCGTGTCCGTCATTGGGAGGGAGTCATTCCAGTTCCGGCAATGCGGCCATCACTGCCCGTGGCCAGAAAGCGACCGGATTCGGAATTCCCGCCGCGCGCGTGATCGCCTCTTCGCGCCCGACCTCGGCGTCGGTTGCGGCATTGAACGCCGCGAGATCAAGTCGCGCTGGCTCTCCGAATCGGTCCTGCCAAAGCGCCTGCCAGCGCGCATCGGCGTCTGGCTGCGGCTCCATCTTTTCCAGAATCGTTCCGTAAAGGGAAACGATCACCGCTTTCACTTTCGGTCGTCGCAACGTCGCCATATGCCGCGTAGTCTGCCAATCCACGATGCAAACACAAGGGAATCGAGCAGTAGATGACAAAACTGCCATGGCTGCCGCCCGCAACCCCCGAACAATGTGGTGAGAAAACGATAAGAGCGGCGTCGTCCGATCCATCCACGTGCATGACAGCAATGAGAGTTCTCCATTAGAAGACCTGGTTTCGGCTCTGACGAACTGACTAAGTCGTCTATGCCGATTCCTTCATCTTCGGATTTCGCGCTCCGCTCACGTACCAAAAAATGACGAGCGTTTAGCAATTCGTGCCGAGCACCCCGGTCGTGACGGGCGGAATATCACAGCATGAAAACGCTGAGCATTCAAAACATCGTCGTCCCAATCGACTTTTCAAAAATGTCGGGGCAAGCCATTCAAACCGCCAAGCAGCTGGCTCGGCGCTTTGGCGCTTCAATACATCTCGCCCACGTTGGTTACGTTAATTACGCGGCTGAGTTCGTTGCCCAGGCACCGCCGATCGTCCCGCCTTCGTTTACACCCTATAAGCAGGAACTAGAAGAAGCCGCCCTCAAAGATCTTCAAGCGATGGCACGCGAATTCGGTGTCTCATCGGCAACCTGCCATGTTCTCACCGGGGCACCGCCCTTCGATGAAATCTGCCGCCTGGCGCAGACAATTCCCGCCGATCTCGTTGTCGCGCCAACACATGGGCGGACAGGGTTAAAGCATGTTTTTCTCGGCAGCACTGCTGAGAGGATCGTGCAGCATTCGTTGTGTCCGGTTCTGGTCACGCGCGGAAATGTCCTCCAATCCAGCAACGGTTCTCGATTCCGGATGAAAACAATCCTTGTCCCCGTCGATTTTTCTAATTGCTCGCGAGAGGGTGTTCGGTATGCGATCAGCTTCGCGAAGGAATTTGGAGCGAAGATCATTTTGCTGCATGCCACCTTTCTGGGATACATCCATTCGACTGAAGGCACTGCTATTTACGATATCCCCGGCTTGCAAAGAGCTGCTCGGAAGACTGCCGAGCGCAAAATGCGAGAGCTTGTTCGCTCGGTGAACTTCGGAGGCGTAAGATTTGAGACAGTCTTTACGGAAGGCTCGCCGGTGTTGGATATTTGCGCTTTTGCAAATGATCACGATGTGGATCTGATCATTACATCGACGCACGGGCTCACCGGTTTTAAACACGTCCTGATTGGGAGCATCGCGGAGCAGGTGGTGCGACACGCGCCTTGCTCGGTTTTGGTGGTGCCATCCCATCCTCACGTCAGAGCGGCGAACGTCGCAAAATCCAGCGTTGCCAAGCTGGGCACTCCGGCAAACCGGCAGCAGTCACGAAAATCGCCAAGAGGCAGGACGCTCAAGAGAAAAGACCGCAAGCTCACAGCGCATGCATCTCCCGAAAGGCGTAGAACAAACAAGTTTCGCGAATCGCATTCCAGGCGATGACACAGGAATTACTGAAAGCTGAACCTCCTGCGATCCCGACGCGACACGTTGTCGCGCTGCGGGATGTAGTGATGCGCTTCGGCGACAAAGGAGTGCTCGATCATGTTTCGCTGGCTGTTGCTCCGCAGGAACGCCTGGTCATCATTGGTCAAAGCGGCGCCGGCAAAACGACGATCCTGCGTTTAATCCTTGGAATCTTAAGGCCGAATGCGGGCTCAGTGTTCTTTAAGCAACATGAGATTTCCCGGATGAGCGATCACCAACTCGAACAAGTTCGTTTGCGCATCGGCATGGTCTATCAGGATGGAGCGCTGCTGAGTTCGCTCACGGTGCGCGAGAATCTGGCGCTTCCCTTGCAAGAATTGACCGACAAAACGCCAGGCGAGATCGATAAGCTGGTCGATGAAAAATTGGAAATGGTCGAGCTGACTGGCGAAGATAAATTGATGCCGTTCGAACTGAGCGGCGGCATGCGCAAACGCGTCGGTCTCGCCCGGGCGCTGATGATGGAGCCGGAGCTGATTCTTTTCGATGAACCGACCCAGGGGCTTGATCCCGTTATCGGTGCGCTAATCGATGAACTGATTATTGATCTCACTGAACGGACCAAAGCGACATCGATCATCGTCACACATTTGATGAACAGCGCGTTCCATGTGGCCACGCGCATGGCGATGTTGTATTGCGGGAAGATTATCGAACAGGGAACGCCGGAGCACATGCGCCAATCGAAGAACCCTGTGTTGGCTCAGTTTCTGAGCGCCAGCACCGAAGGGCCTATGCTCAAGCGCAGCAAGTATCACATGCTCTCGCCTGCGGATTGAGTGGCACAGCCATCTTGGCTGTGGGGACAGGCGGGCCATCCTGCCTGCCGACGAGACTCCCCACTAGGCGAGATGCCCGGTTGCCCCAGAGGCGAGATCCCGGAGCTACGAATCAGAAACAAGAAATGACGAGCATTTAGCAATTCGCGCGAAGAACGTAATGCTGACCATCGCGACATTGCGACATGAAGAACGTGCTCGAACGTCCGATTCCCAGAGAGGTCTGGCGCAAGCCTGCGCCTAGAGGGGGACAAGTTAACCGGGTCGCTGGTGCCCACCGATTTTTCGCGTCCGTCATTCCATCACGCCCCAATTCGAAATCAGCCAAGGAGGGTAATCAAACATGAAATCACTCAGCACGGTCATTTTTGTTTGCCTCTGCGTGTTGACCGCCACCTTCGTTACGTCCGGCGCGCCGGCGAGCAAATCGGGCAACTCAGCAACGACGCCTTTGACGTTTGCCAATGCAGTTTCGTTCTTTAAGGCGGCCAACTTCCGAGCGACTGAAGTACAGCCACGCTGCGTCATCTTCTTCGAAGGCGAGTGGAAGAACAGGAATGTTTACGATTATTGCGTGATCATGGTTGAGAACTCCGACCGGGATATCCAGATCACGTTTTATCTCACCGACGCCCACGAGATGAATTGGGTGACCGAGTTCCTGGACTCGCAGTTTTTTAATCGTACCGAGACCGAAAACCTCTTTCGCTTGATGAACGCAGGGAAGGACGTGCGCGGGCAAAATGTGGGACGCTTCCGCGTGGATTTCCATCATTGGCAGCCCCGGCATGCCGACCTTCTGGTCTTCAGCTTTATGCCGGTTCGTGCGCCTCGTTAGGCAACTTTCACGGACAATATGAAAACACAATTCTTTGATCGAACTGAAGCTGGTCAATTTCTGGCTGAAAATGTCAGCAGTTACGCAAACCGGGACGACGTTCTCGTGCTCGCGCTTCCCCGAGGCGGCGTTCCTGTGGCGGCGGAAGTGGCGAAAAGATTAAACGCGCCACTCGATGTGTTCGTTGTTCGCAAGCTCGGTTTGCCAGATCATCCGGAGCTGGCCATGGGCGCCATCGCTTCCGGCGGGGTGCGCGTGTTCAATGGTGAGGTCGTCAATGCGCTGCGGATCCCCGATGAAGTAATCGACGCCGTCAGCGCGGAAGAGTTGATCGAGCTTCAGCGTCGCGAAAGAGCTTATCGCGCCGGCCTGCCGCCGCTCGATGTCGAAGGCAAAACCGTTATCGTGGTCGATGACGGCGTCGCAACGGGATCGACCATGCTCGCGGCGGTTTCAGCACTGCGACAACTGAACGCCGCTCGCATCGTGGTCGCAGTGCCGGTGATTGCAGCATCTACGTTTTCCGATATCGAACGCGCAGCCGATGAAGTCGCCGCCGTGCTGACGCCGGAGAATTTTTATGCAGTGGGCCAATGGTACGAAGATTTTAACCAGACAACCGACGAGGAAGTTCGCGAGCTTCTCGCGCAGGCTACCCGGCGGCAGCCTGTCTCTGCGTAGCGGCATGACGTAGGCACGCACCAATGAAATCAAGCGCGTTGCCAATCGGTCAAAAGCCAAATACGAGTCCGAACATTGACATCGCGGGGCGACTGGATGAGGTCGCGAGGATTTTTGCCGAGCAAGGTGCGAACCGATTTCGGGTACAAGCGTACCGCAACGCCGCAAATGTGCTCCGTAGTTTGCCCGATTCGGTGGCTGAGATTTTCCAGCGTGAAGGCATCGAAGGACTCGAGAAAATCCCTGGTGTGGGGACGAGCATTGCGCGCGCGGTCCGTGACATCCTTCTTCACGGCCGGCTGGCAATGTTGGATCGCCTGCGAGGCGAAAGCCGAGCGATTGCAATTCTTGCGTCTGTGCCGGGTATCGGAAACAAAACGGCACGGCGTTTTCATGACGATCTTGGGATCGAAACGCTGGAAGAACTCGAGATGGCGGCGCATGACGGGCGCATCGAAAACTTTCCGGGCATCGGTACCAAACGGTTGGCTGGAATCCGCGATTCGCTGGCGCAACGGCTCGGCCGCATTCGTCGCAAAGCAATAGCCCCGCCTTCGAGGCGCCTCCCGCCTGTCGCCGAACTGCTCGATGTCGATCGCGAGTATCGTCAGAAAGCGACCGCTGGAAAATTGACGCAAATCGCGCCGCGACGGTTTAACCGCAAACGCGAAGCCTGGCTCCCGGTCCTTCACACGATGCGGAACGGGCGTCACTATACGGCGCTGTTTTCAAATACGGCGCACGCACATGAGCTTGGAAAAACGCGCGATTGGGTAGTGCTCTTTTGTGACAATGGCGACACAGAACACCGCTTCACCGTGATCACATCCCAGTTCGGCCCATTACAGGGCGAGCGCATTATTGCCGGGCGCGAAACCGAATGCGAAGGATATTACGATATCGCGCTGGCCCGGTTGTCCGCTTAGATACACGCGCTGTCGCAAACTGCGCTCGATTTGCCTGCTATCAAACTGGTCAGCTTCCGCACTAGGGCAAGATTTGCGCAGTTCTTCGCAAGATTCGCCATGCGCGCTTCGTTAGGGTGACTTTCGTTTTTAGTCAGAAAGGCAAACCACGATGAAAGTACAAGATGTAATGACTTACGACGTCCAGACCTGCAGGCCCGAAAACAATCTGGCTGATGCAGCGATGCGAATGTGGAGAAACGACTGTGGCATTCTGCCGGTACTGGCCGATGGCCAGAAGGTAGTCGGCGTGATCACTGATCGCGATATTTGTATGGCGACGGCGACAAAACATCGCGACCCTGCGAATATCCGCGTGAGAGAAGCGATATCCGGCAAAGTATACGCTTGCTCGCCCGACACAGATATTCACGAGGCGCTTAAAATCATGCAACAGAAGCAAGTGCGACGCTTGCCGATCATAAGCGCCGAAGATGGGAGGCTGGCGGGCATATTGTCGATGAACGACGTCGCGCTGAAGGCCCAGGGCGGCAGACAGGCAGAGCTGTCAGCCGAGGATGTAGAAAGCACGATGCGCGGCATCTGCGCACATCGCGAGTTGCCCTTGGCGAAACAGATGGAGTCGGCGCCGAAAATGACGGCGGCTTAGCGCGATTGCCGAGTTGTAGCCACTCACATGTTTGTCGCACAGCGACGTGGCTACAACGACGCCAACATTACAACCGAGGAGAAATTTATGAAATCACATCAACCGGAAGTTTTCGGGACCACGCTGGAAAAGACAAATCGCTGGGTAAACGAAGTGAGCGATCTGCTGCACTGGGACGACCATCACAAGGCTTACCACGGGTTGCGCGCCGTGTTGCACGTGTTGCGTGATCGCCTGCCTGTGCCGGAAGCTGCGCACCTGGGCGCGCAACTTCCAATGCTTGTTCGCGGATTCTATTATGACAACTGGAAGCCGGCAGCCACACCGATAAAGATCAAGACTGCCCAGGAATTCTACGATGCCGTGCGCGAGAATTTCGCCGCAGACCGCAACGTTAATCCAATGCGGTTGACCGAAGCGGTGTTAGCGGTAATGGCGACGCATACTTCTCCTGGCGAACTCGAGAAAGTCCTCGGAATTTTTCCGCCGGAATTGCGCGCGCTCTGCCTCGAACGTAAAACTGTCGACTTCTCCGACTTGGGATGACTGCGAGCTCACTCATCATCGTAGCCGATCGCGGCAGTTTGCGCGCATATCGCGTAGAGGAAACGCCGACGCGAGGACCCCATTTAAAATTGGTGCAGGCATTCGAAGTTATCGATGTGATAAATGCAGCAAGCATGCGACATGCGACACCCATGACCGATTGGCCCCAACTGGAAGCAGAAATGGATCGCCGGATTTGCAAACAACTCGCTGCCGAGATCGCGAAAATCGTGGATCGCAACGGGAGCGAAGGCTGGTCGTTCGCCGCGCCCGAATCGATTTATGCGAAGATCATCGAGCGATTGCCGCCCAAAATCCGGGAGCGGATCGTGGAGCATCTCGAAGCTGATCTTGTGAAAGTTCCGGCGCCAGCGCTGCTGTCGCACTTCCGCTCGCTTCAACCGATTTAATTCATGATTGAGCCTTCAAAAACCAACAAATCTAGCGAAAACCGAATGTAAGAAAGGAGCAAAAGCTTATGGCCAAATGCGAACATTGCGGAAACGAGTACGACAAGACCTTCGAGTTCACGTTCGAAGGCAAAACGCACATCTTCGACAGCTTCGAGTGCGCGATTCAGAAGATGGCGCCGGAATGCAATCACTGCGGGTGCAAAATCATCGGCCACGGAGTTGAAAATGGCACCAGAATATTTTGCTGTGCGAATTGTGCCAGAGAGAGCGGCGAAAACCGGCTGCGTGATCGTGCGTAAACCATTGCCATCTCATGATGTCGTCCTGAGCGAAGCGAAGGATCTCGGATCGATTTTTGAATCGATCCTCCCGACGGAAATAAACCAGAGATGTTTGAAAGCCTGGCCTCATGCTTCGCATTTCGTTGCAGCGCTCCGCTCAACATGACAGCGCTATGTAAAGGAGGAGTTTTCACTAATTGAACATGAAACAGGATACTTTCAAAGTCCCGCAGACGCGGGATAACCCGCTAGAATTCAAAATTGAAAAAATTCTAGTGGGACTGGATTTCTCCCCCGCATCCATCCAAGCACTCGATTATGCCGCTTCGTTGGCGAAACCGTTTCGTGCCACAGTTCATCTTGTGCACGTCCATCCGCCTGACGAGGCGTTGGCACCAGGCGCAGGACATCTCCTGTTGCAATCCGCCGAGGCGATCGAACGCCTCAACGAGGAGCTAGCCGGGATTCATCGCAAACGTGTCGAGCCGTTTTGCCCTGAGAACTGCCACATTCGCGCTGGCCGGCCGTATCAGGAAATTATCGCGTTGGCCCGCGAGATGGACGCCGATTTGATCGTGCTTTCGACGCGAGGACACAGCGGACTGAAGCATCTTTTGCTCGGGAGCACCGCAGAACGGGTCGTTCGCAATGCGCCATGCCCTGTTCTAATTGCGAGGAAACGGAAACAAAGAGCGAAAGCGAGTCGCGAAGCGTTCGTCATCCGCACCATCCTCGTTCCGACAGATTTCTCGCAATGTTCCCTCGCCGGAACGGAGTACGCAGCCTTTTTGGCAAGGAATCTTGGTGCCACGCTCCGCCTGTTCCATGCGCTCTATCCGTACACAAATTACGTGTTCGTTGACCGAGCCGGCGTCCGTCTCTCCGGACTCGCCGAAGCAGTGGAAGAAACAGCGCGGCAGGAAATGGACGCGCTCAAGCAGATGAATTTTTTGCGCGATCTGACTGTTAAAACCGAAATTCTCCCTGGTCACGCAGTTGACGAAATCTGCGCGGCTGCGGGTGATCCGGACGTTGATCTCATCGTTACTGCCACTCATGGCCGCACAGGATTGGAACACGCTATCATAGGCAGCGTCGCAGAACACGTCGTTCGTTACGCGGAGCGCCCGGTGCTGGTCGTCCCTAGTCGTTCTCCATCCGAATCCTAATTTCAGTATCTGCATGTCAAAATCGTGCTCGGCGACCGACGCCAAATACGTTGGTAACGACAAGTGAACGCATTACTTCGGTCGATCGCTGTCTGTGGCCTTTTCGCGCTCGCGCATGCATCCATTTCGGCGCAGCGGCACGTCGGAAAGTTGCCTCCCGGAGAATTCTTTTGGGAACCGGAACTAGCGCGGAGCGGGCCGCTGGTCATGATCATCAGTTTGCCCGAGCAAACGCTGAGCGCATATCGTAATGGGATCCGAATCGGCTATTCGAGCATCAGCAGCGGCGTGAAGGGACGCAGCACGCCGACCGGTGTCTTCACAATTTTAGAAAAAGAGGTAACCCATTTTTCGAACAAATATCATCATGCACCGATGCCGTATATGCAGCGGCTGACATGGGAAGGTGTGGCTCTGCATGGCGGCGATCTCCCGGGTTATCCGGCAAGTCACGGTTGTATCCGATTGCCGCGCGAGTTTGCGAAAAGACTTTATTCAGTTACGACCCGCGGCACGACCGTCATCGTTGTCGACGAAAAGCATCCGCAACCGACCATTGCCACACAGGTAGGGATTTTGCTGGCCAACGCAGATTCAGGCCCCGAATATCTCGCGTCCGCTTGAATCTGAATTCGAATGGAACCCGGAGCGAAGCGCGGAAGGTCCCATCACAATTTTGGCGAGCGGCACGGACCAGACGATCTACGTGTATCGGAACGGTATTCCGATCGGGCGCGCAGCTTTTAAGATTGACGATCCGGAACGTCCATTGGGCGGCCATGCTTTCACCATGCTCGAAGGCGTTGCGGAAACGCCGAGCACATTTGTGCCTGGACGGCCCGCGCATCGTTGGATGGCCGTGAGAACGGAAGGGAAAACCACGCTGGAAGATCTCGGGCGCCGCGTCCGCGTCTCACCGGCGTTTGCCGAGAAAGTTTACGATGTCGTTTCTCCCGGAACCACCATTGTTGTGACGGATGCTCCAGCGTTGCGCCCTTCGCCATCAGCCCATGCGGTTTTTTTGATGGAGGCGGCAAAGCGATAAGATGCGCAGCTCTGATTGCATGACCGCGGGCTGCAATTGTAATTCAAAAGCTGAACAAACCTAAACTGCGTGCCTAACGCGTCGCACAAACATCGTGTCGAATAGTTGACGCGAGCAACGGCGACAGCGAAACCACTTTTACCTGCGGCCAATCATGAGGCGACATTGGGATCGAATCGGTCACGACGATCTGCTGGATAGCGGGATGATTCAGATTCTGCTGCGCTTCCGGAGTAAATACCGGATGCGTCGCAGCAACGGTGACACCGCCACTCGCGCCGGCCTGAAGCAGAACCTCGATCGCATTTTTAATTGTCCCGCCGGTAGAGATCATATCATCGACAATCACGCACGCCCGGCCGCGTACAGTGCCAACGACCTTCGTGATCGCGGTCGTCGCGCCGTCGAGTCGCTCCTTGTGTAACACCGCGACCGGGCAGCCCAGCCGCGCGCCATACGCCGAAGCCAGCTTTATTCCGCCCGCGTCCGGCGAAACAATCACCGATTCCGCGAGCAGGTTCTCTTTCAACGCGTCGGCGATTACGGGAACGGCCGTCAGATTTTCAACCGGCGCGCGGAAGAAGCCTTCCACCTGCGGCGAGTGCAGGTCCACAGCAATCAGTTGACTGATGCCAGCCTGTTCTGCGAAGTCAGCTATTAGTCTGCCCATCAATGCGCAACGTCGGCCCCTTCGCTTGTCCCCACGGGCATAGCCAAAATACGGCGCGACCCATGTGACAGCCATAGCTGCAGCCCGTCGGCATGCATCCGCGATCGCAAAGGCTTCCGTCGCGTGTTGGTCCACCGGCGGACAGGAAGGTTGAATGATAAAGACGCGGCGCTCGCGGACCGACTCGCCGAGTTCCACGTTGACCTCGCTATCTGGGAACCGCTCCACGCGGCACTTGGCAAGATTAACATCAAGCAACCGCGCGATTGCACCGGCGAGATCGCGATTCGCGGTTCCGCTCACGACCATCAAATTCTGATTCATGATCCTTTTTACTTGAATTACTTTTGCGTATCGCTCGCCACTATTTGGCAAAGACGCTTCAAAACTTTTGGTGAGATAGCCTCGTTACATAAAAAAATCCTGTCCAATTTGCGGATCATAAACGGCAGTTTGGGTGTGTGTGCCGCGGATTGGCGAGCAAGATTTGAACAATATCTCGCAATTTGCGGGCGGCACGCCGCGCCGGAAACAGCCAATTATTGGCCATGAAAACTGACGCCGGCGCCATCGGCACGCTTGTGGCGGTGTTGATTTCAATTGTGTTCAACGGCTGCGCCGGCGTTGGAAATGCACAATTGACCGCGTCGGAGAAAATGATGTGGTCCACTTACGCGATCGGCACGCCAAAAGGCATGGCGACGTGCATCGTAGTTAACAAACGTGACTCGTCGGCACCGCGCGGGGTCGTGCCCGTCCTGATCACCGCCAAACACGTCCTGGCAGCTGCTCCACACGGCCCTTATTTCCTTGCTGTCCGAACCGTCGACCAAAATGGAAATTCACATGTCGCTATCTTGGAATTTGAACCGCCGCGATCAGGCGGCACCATTTACACGCAGCATCCACAGCATGACGTGGCCGCGCTCGAACTGCGACTTCCGAAGGAAATGTCAGACGCAATCGATGTTCCCTCGTTTCTCGATGAAGACGCGATTGGGCAAAATGGAGATCAGCCACGCCCCGGACAGGAAATTTCGGTGCTCGGATTTCCAAAGGTATTTCCGGGGACGGCGGTGGATTTGCAGTACTGCGTGGCGGCAAGATTGCATCGTACGCGCCGGGCGATCGACGGAACACCGAAAAATTTCTCGTTAACACTTCTGCATACTCTGGCGATAGCGGCGCACCAGTATTTGCGGAAACCGGCGGGGGCAGGAAACCGCGCTTGCTTGGTCTCTTGACGGAACGGATTGGAAAGAAACTCGGTGAAGTGCCACTCGCGGTTGCAGTCAACGCAGAACGTCATTCGCGAAACATTACAACTGCTCGATCAGCACGAGCGGAGTATGTCAGGCAGCGGTTCGCTCGGGCAATCGGACAAGGCGTCGCCGAATCGATCGAATGCGAGGCTCAGCGGTTCGCGAGCTAGCTTCATCAAAATCATCCATTCCAAACAGCCCGCGCTCGTCCCGTTTTTACGGGCTCACGGGAATGAATCCGAGAGGGGACGTTAAGTCTGCATTTCCGACTAGCGCGCCGCGTATGAGATTAATTCAGCGGCACTGGTGACGCGCAGTTTTTCGCGAATCCGGGCGCGATGCACTTCAACGGTCTTCGGACTGACGTGTAGTTCATCGGCGATTTGTTTCATTGTTTTGCCCTCGCCAATGAGTTGAAAAACTTCCAGCTCGCGGTCGCTCAATCCTTCCAGCGGAGAGTCCATCGTCGTTTTGCCGGAAAATTTTTCCAGAAGGCGTCCCGTCATTCTTTGGCTGACAGCAATTTCCCCGCGCAACACCCGGCGAATGGCATCGATAGGGCCGTGAATAACAGCGGCTGCAGTTTAATTATGGATCGGCACACCGTTCGGAGAAAGATGCCCTACGGATGCACAGGTTTGCGGTATGATTGCTCAGCGCAGGCTGCCAGCCTAACTGGGATTACCTGCTGCTAATCCCACAGCCGGACAAGAATTGCGCAGTCCTTCGCAAAATCCGCCGAGCGCTTCACGCTCTCACGAGGCATCAATTGGCTCAGAACGGACAAGCCATGAGTTTACTAATACAGCCGGGCGGCAACTCGGGCAGCGCAACTGAAGAACTTCTATTCCAATTTCAGGACCTCGAGATCACACGGAATACGCTGGTGATCCGCGTTCTCGAAGAGGGGACGGTAATCCCACTGAAAAAGATCGCGTCGTACCATTTGAAGTGGTACTTGCACGATCCAACGTCAGCGGAGAAATACTGGTTTCTGGTATTGACAGTCGAGCTTAGGGATGGACTCGAGGAATCGGGGCCAATCGCGGTGGCGGAGTTTAGCTACGCCGATGATGAACGCGAATGGCGGGAAGATATCGAAGCCAACATCGCGGAGGTCATAGACCTAGCGCTCTCGTGGTATGGCGGTCTCCCGCAAAAATTGAATGGCTTTCAGAGAAACGGGGCAGATTTGGTCCCAATAGCTTCCTTAAATTAAAGGCATATGAAAAAACTAAGCATTCGAAACATTCTGGTGCCTGTCGATTTCTCGAAGATGTCGATCGAGGCAATTGAAACGGCGAAGCGTTTCGGCCAACGGTTCGGCGCCGCCATCCATCTTGTGCACGTTCACCAATTTAGTTACCCGGCTACATCCAGGCGTCTGGTCTTTGCAGCGGGAGCATTACCCGAATCATTCGAAGTGCGTCGGAGCAGGCAATTGGCCACACAGCTTGAAAACATCGCGAAGAGAGCCGGATTATCTCCACAGGAACAAACGCACCTCAGAATAGGCGCGGCTCCATTTCATGAAATTTGCAAACTCGCGCAGGAAATTCCTGCCGATCTGATCGTCATGCCTACGCACGGCCATACCGGGCTCAGGCACGTCTTCCTTGGAAGCACGGCAGAACGCGTGGTTCAGCACTCACCATGTCCGGTTTTCATACTGCGAGAAAAGAAGCGCCGGTCGAAAACTGGACGACGGCTCTCGATTAGCATGATTCTCGTGCCGGTAGATTTTTCCAGTTGCTCCCGGGAAGGTCTCCGATACGCGATTGGCTTTGCTAAAGAACTTCGGGCAAAGATCATTTTGCTCCATGCCACCTATCTGGGATCCGTCTATTCGAGCCAGGGTATCTGCTCTGCATGACATCCGGGGCTTGCAAGAGGCTGCTCGCAAACATTCCGAGCGCCAAATGCGAAAGCTCGTGCGCACGGTAAACTTCGGAGGCGTAAAAGTTGAGACGGTTTTTACGGAAGGCTCGCCGGTGTTGGATATCTGCGCTTTTGCAAAAGATCACAATGTCGACCTGATCATTACATCGACGCACGGGCTCACCGGTTTCAAACACGTTTTGATCGGGAGCATCGCGGAGAAGGTCGTGCGTCATGCGCCTCGTTCCGTCTTGGTGGTGCCATCTCACCCGCAAATCAGGAAAACCAACCTGCCGAAGCGAAGTGGACGCCGAGAGGCAAAACGCTAACAAATTTTGTATATGCCAGATTCTCCTGTCGATCTTATCAGCGAAAAAGCGGAAGCACTTGTCGGCGCGCCTGACGATTTCAATTCAGTTATCAATCTCGTCGGGGATGCGCGCTTTGTCTTGATCGGTGAGGCCAGTCACGGCACACACGAGTTTTATCGAATTCGCGCGCAAATCTCGAAGATCCTGATCGCGCGGCGAGGCTTTAATGCCGTGGCCGTGGAAGCGGATTGGCCGGACGCGTATCGCATCAATCGGTTTGTCCGCGGCGCGAGCAAGGACAGCGATAGCGTGGAAGCGTTGAGCGGCTTCCAGCGTTTTCCGCAGTGGATGTGGCGCAACGCTGACGTGCTCGATTTCGTCGGCTGGCTACGCGAACATAACGATCAGTCCCGCAATGCGGGATCCGAAGACCTGAAGTGCGGATTTTACGGGCTCGATCTTTACAGTCTCCATGCATCGGTCGAAGCGGTGCTGGCTTACCTGGACAAAGTAGATCCAGAAGCGGCAAAGCATGCGCGACATTACTACAGTTGTTTTGAACATTTTGGGAAGGACATCACTGCTTACGGATACGCTGCCGGGTTTCACATGGCGCCGTCATGCGAGGACGCCGTGGTAAAAAACCTGGTCGAGCTGCGGCGGAAGGTGATGGATTACCTGCAACGCGACGGCCAGGTCGCAGCGGACGCTTATTTTTGCGCGGAACAAAACGCGCTGGTGGTGTGCAACGCCGAAGAATATTATCGGAACATGTTTCGACGCGAAGTTTCGTCGTGGAATCTGCGCGACACTCATATGATGGAATCACTCGTTAGGCTGGCAAACCACTTAAGCAACAATCGGCCACCAGCGAAAATCATCGTTTGGGCGCACAATTCGCATCTGGGCGATGCGCGTGCGACGCAAATGAGCGAGCGCGGCGAACTCAATCTCGGCCAGCTCGTGCGCGAACATTTTGGAAAGCAAGCCGTGTCGATTGGCTTCACTACATACGATGGCACGGTCACCGCAGCGTCCGACTGGGACGGACCGGCCGAGCGCAAGAATGTGCGTCCGGCGCATCCCGAAAGTTATGAAGCGCTGTTTCACGATGTCGATGCACCGAATTTCTTTCTTTCGCTCCGGAACGATACCGATACTGCGGCGGCGTTGCGCAGTGAACGCCTCGAGCGGGCGATCGGCGTCATTTACCGGCCGGAAACAGAATTGATCAGCCACTATTTTCATGCGCGTTTGCCCGATCAGTTCGACGCGATCCTGCACTATGATCACACCCGCGCCGTCGAGCCACTGGAGCGCACAGCAGAATGGGAGGCCGGGGAAGTTGAAGAAACATTTCCGAGTGGGCTTTGAACGCTTTGTGTCTGCACTAAAGATTTCCTTTTTTATCCTGGTGGGTTTGGCGGTTTCTGTTTTCGCCCAAGCGCCTTCCGACCGAAGTGGGCAGTTGCCTTCCCAAGCCGGACAGGTCGAAGGCGTGGTCGTGCCTGTGCCAAGAGAGATATTCCGCTCTCTGGACGAATTCCGCGGCGCCAACTGGCGCGTGGTGCAACGACCTGAAGTGGTGGGTTGGAAATCACACGGTGACCAGGTCCAGATCGCCATCCTGCTCGGCGTCGAGATTGCAGAAGGCTTCATTGCCGTGGAAGCGGAAGACAGTGCCGAAGTGAAGGACATCGGCAACACGGTGTTGAAACTGGCGCGCGGACTCGGCGTCGAGAAGAGCGCGCTCCGGCGCAGCCGCAGCATCATGGAATATGCGGACAAGAACGAATGGGTCGCGACGCGCAAAGAATGGGACGGCGTCTTTTCCGATCTCCAGAGCGGAATGATTGAGATCAAGAGTAAAGAGCTGGCACAACTGGTGAGTGTTGGCGGATGGTTGCGCGGCACCGAAGCGCTTTGCGCTCTCGTGCTCGCGAATTATTCCTCCGAGCGCGCCGAACTTATCAGGCAACCGCTTCTGCTCGATCAACTGGAAAAACAACTCCTCGGAATGAACCCCGAAATCCGGGCCCGTCCGGTGGTGGCAAGGCTGCTCGAGGGGATACAGAGAATTCGCGTTCTGACTTCAAACGAAAAAGGACCTCTGACACAAAAAACCGTCAGAGAAATCGACGGGATCTGCAAAGACCTCGTCAGGCTCTCATCCCGGCCGGCGTGAATTCTCAAGTTCGAGTGGATCCCTCCATAGGCCGCTGGAAATTTTAAGATGTTGCACCGCTTTAGGACCTCAAAGCGCAGCGCGCCGCATCGAATCGAGGTCTTCGTCGATACGATCGATCAGCTTTTCAATTCCATGGATCCTTCGCCGTTTCCGGAAAAGGACCTCGACGAGGACGCGGAAGAATTCATCGTCAGTTGGGCGCAGGAATTTCCGCGCCGCGATCCGGTCGCGTTGGTCGTGTATGTGAACCAGCTTCCCTCGCATGGCGACGCACAGAAAATCGTTGAAACGGCGGTGCACAATTACTTCGCTTACCGGGCAAAGCTAAACCGGTTCGAATTTCGCCATCTTCTCAAGGAGGGGCGTACCAGTCTAATCATCGGTCTCGTGTTTCTCGGCGCCTGTCTTTTGACCAGCGAATGGTTGCTGCGACGGCAACCGGGCAGTCTGTCGATCATCGCTCGCGAAAGCCTGACCATCGCCGGTTGGGTCGCAATGTGGCGGCCGATAAGAATCTTCCTTTATGACTGGTGGCCTCTTCTTCGCCGGGGCCATCTCTACGAAAAACTGAGCCGCATGCGTGTGGACGTCCGCAAACGAGGCTAGAGCTGACTTACCTTAATTTGGTCTGAACTTGAATTGTCCGATCATCAGAAATCAAAACGATGAAAACACGCCTACTGCTCGGTTTATTCCTAACCGGATTGCTTTGTAGTTGCGCTACGACAGAGACGGGCACGCGAACTCAACAAACGCCTCTGCCTCGAACACCGCCGCAGCCGCAGGCGCCGCTACGCCCCGGTTTACAGTAATTGTTTGCTCAACCTGTGGCGCTCGCGCTAAGAAAAGGATTGCGCTGTGCGTCCGGCAGAAAACGATTGGCGCGCCGTCGCAGCAATTGGGGGTATCAAAAAATGCGCAGCATTTCCCAATTTTTGCGAAGGTGCGCCGCCGTCGGTGACGCGAACCTCTCCTAAGTTTTGAACCAAGCGGAGCACTTTCCCCCGCTAGGCTCTTCGCCCATTCAGAGCTGCAAATTTCAACACAGCGGGAAACAGAAAGGAAGAATCATGAATCCAGAGATTCAGCTAAAACAAGTCACCGCCGACGAGGCGAGAACCATCGCCAAGGAAGCATTCCTTTGGGGTATGCATCCAGTCGCGATCTATCATTTGCGTTATAACCAGGCGCAGAACGAGAAGAGTCCCAGGTTCACCGGCATTAATCGCCTGAGTTGGTATCGAAAACCGATGCTGGCATCGGACCGCTTCGCTACCACGCCCAACGCGACCACGCTCTACGGGTCGGCGATGCTCGACCTTTCGAAGGAACCCGTAGTGCTCACGGTTCCGGAGATCAAAGATCGTTACTGGAGTATACAGTTCGCGGATAATTATTCGCGCTGGTGGCCGGTCATGGTTGGCAGCCAATTCAACGCCCCGGGGCCAATCCGGCGTCTTCTTGTCGGCCCGAACTGGAACGGAAAGGTACCTGCCGAGTTTGTCGGCGCCGACATTATGAAGTCGACTTCCGATTTTTCGGTGGCAATAGCGCGGGTCGCGCTCACCGACGACACACTCGAAGAAGTGAAAACTGTTAATGCGATTCAGAACGGCATTACCCTGATGTACTCTCAGCCAGTGGATCGCTGCGGGACGGAAGAGCGTGAAACCCGAAGATGTGCCCCTCACGAGAGCCAACTATCCGACGTATCCGGGCATGGATGCGGTGAAAGAGCCGGGAAGGCTGAAAGGCGTCGAATTTTTACGCTGGGTCAGTCTCATATTGAACGATCCAACTTTTACCAAGCAGACAGACGGCCACGCCGAACTCGAAGCGTTCGCCAGGTTCGCACGACTTGGTCTTAAAGTTGGCCAGACATTCGATCCCGGCCAACTGACCGCGGAAATGAAAGGCGCCATCGAAGCGGGAATTGAAGATGGGCGCAGGGACGTGCTGGCGCTCATCGAAAGCGATGCCGGACTTGAGATGAATGGGTGGACGTTTTTCACTGATCTAGGCTACAAGGACACTGACTGGTTGAATCGCGCTCGTTTCGGTTACATCGCTATTCTCGCCCCGATTCCTTGTGGTTCGCATACTGCGGCGTTCTGCATCAAGGATTCTATGGGCCGTCCGTTGTCCGGTGAGAATCGGTACACGATTACCTTCGACCTAAACGATCTGCCGCGGGTTACGGAGTTTTGGGAGATTCCGCTATACGACCGCGAAGGTTATTTCGTTGATAACCCGATCAACCGCTACTCGATCAACAGCTACATGCTGGCGCGCGGCAAGCTGCACACCGCCGATGGTAAGCTTGTCATTTACGTGCAACACGAGGAACCGAAGGACCCCATTCAACGGCAGAATTGGCTGCCGGCGCCGAAGGGCGCTTTTCAATTCGCGGCCCGCTTCTATGGGCCGCACGGTCCGCTAATCGACGGCAGTTACAACATGCCGGGCGTGGTGGGCATGGGTCAGTTCGTATCGGCAAAGTTACCCAATCGACACACTCAAATGGAGGAAATGAGAAAATGGACATCAAAAGAAGTGGTACACAGCAGTCCAGCATAGGACCAGCCGACTGGTTTACCGGCACGGTGCGCATGGATCCCTTGTTCCAACCAAAGGCTCCTGCACGCGCGGTCAGCCTCAGTGTCACATTCGAGCCCGGCGCTCGAACAGCATGGCATAGCCACCCGCTGGGTCAGACCCTGATCGTGACGGCTGGCTGCGGACGCGTGCAGCGCTGGGGAGGACCGGTCGAAGAAATTCGGCTTGGTGACGTGGTGTGGTTGCCGCCCGGCGAAAAGCATTGGCACGGCGCCGCGCCCACCACGGCCATGACACATATTGCCATCGAGGAAGAGCTCGACGGGAAGTGGGCCGACTGGATGGAAAAGGTCAGCGACGAACAATACAGCGCCGGATCAGATGGCGAGTGAAAGCTTCTTGCGGCCAACAAGTCACTGAAACAGTGTCGCTTGAAAGTACAAATATGACCCTGCTCAAACGTCGCTGTCACATATGCAAAAATTGGCATCCGTCGCTGCGTTGAAATACGATCCCGATACATAGGGCAATTTTCGCCTGACAAGAATCAAATGACGACGAGCAGACTTCGGCCTCAACGAAAAAGTTCGATCCAAAGAAAGGAGATTTTTGCATGTCATTGAAGACCATTGCCGCACGGTTAGCAGACAAATCCGTTAAACTCGACGATGCCGACGAGTGCAGCGTCTTGACGACGCTCAGAATGAGCTATGAGCGAGGCTCGCTCGACGGCAAGATCGCTAATTTCCCGACACGCGACCTCTCCTGCGTTGTGGTTGGCCTCCACCGGGGTAATTGGCATTTCTTTGAAACTTATGAGCGCACGATCTGGATCAATATTCGCAACCGGCGAACGATCTTTCGCTGCGCCGGCCTGACTGTTAAGTCCAACAACAGCAGTTGGTGGAAGAGGCTGCTCGCGGTCCTTCGTATCCGCAAACTGAAGGCCATTCTAATATGAAAATTTCTGCGAACGAGGGCGCATCGCCGCAGTTTCACTAATCCTGTTGACCACCCGCGCCGAAGCATTCAATCACAAAACGCCGGGAATGGGCGACAGCAGAGCGTTGCCCAGCATCCCTACGTAATACAAACCTATCGCGTTTTATCGTAAGACAGGCTTGCGGAATCGCGGCGACGATCGGTCACGCTTACCGTCTTGTTCCGGCAGAATACCACAGAAACGGGATGCTCGCGTCCAGACGAAGCCGGCGCCAAGCTCGACAAATCACGCGCCGAAATCGCGGCTGGCCAGTACAAAACCGACCGGCGAAATAGGTCGTGGCTGCGGCCCTTCAGATTTGGAGCAGGCTCACGCCCTCCTAGCGTTTACTTCTTTCGGTGCATGCTCGATTTTCCTCAACAAGATCTCCAAGGGACAAAAGTCCGTGAAGGCTGACTGCAATAAGTTGGCCCCGACAAAAGCTGTGAACCATAGCCAGTAGGCGGAGTGGTAATGAGCCAGAAGCAAGCTGAGAAGCACAAAGGTTCCAGCAAAAGCTCGAATTTGGTGGTGGATCGACATAGGTATCCTTTCTGTTTTTGGGTCAGCAAAATTGCATCGCAAAAAACGGTATGACAATCACAATAAGCGACACGCCGAACCAGGCTTGTCGGCGGAAGGTTTCCGACGTGAAAGCAATTCAAGTTGTCGCGACGCTTTTGGTCGCCGTTCTGCTCATTAATCTGTGTGTGGGCTGCCGGCGAAACCATGCAACGCGCTCAGAATTAGCCCCGGTCCCGGTTCGGGTAGAGACGATCGAGGCCAAGCCGCACGTTGCCGCAGAAGAAGTGGTCGGCACGGTTCAACCGAAGCTTCGGTCGGTTATCGAAGCGAAAATCAGCGGGCGAATTGAGAAGATGCTGGTGGTTCCCGGTCAGGACGTGAAAACGGGAGAGCTGCTCGTCCAGCTCGATGCTCGTGAAGCGAAAGCGAAGCTGGATCAGGCTATCGCGGTGCGCCAGCAGGCGGAGAATGATTTAAAACGATACGAAGTGCTGCGCGCGAAACAGGTCGTCACTCCAGCCGATCTCGAGGCGGCGCAATCGAAGGAGCAAATCGCGGTGGCGGCAGCCACCGAAGCGGAAACCAACCTTGCCTACGCCACGATCACGGCGCCGTTTGACGGTGTGATCACACGCAAACTTGCCGACGTCGGCGATCTCGCCGTTCCAGGTAAAGCTTTGCTCGAAATCGAGGACCCGCGCGTGTTGCAATTTGAAGCAGCGGTGCCCGGAGCGGTCATCGATCACGTGAAATTTGGCGCGCGGTTTCCGGTCCGCATTGTTTCGAATGAATTTCAAGGAACCGTTAGCGAGATCGCGCCATCGGCTGATGTAACCAGCCGAACGTTTCTGGTGAAGCTGGATCTCCCAGATGCCACCGGTTTGCGTACCGGTCAATTCGGTCGTGTTGCAATTCCACTAAGCGAAACGAACATACTTCGCGCGCCTGCAGCAGCAGTTGTTCAGCGGGGCCAGATGGAGTTCGTCTTTGTCCTTGCCGATCACCGTGCGCAATTGCGAATCGTGAAGACGGGTCGGCGTTTCGGGAATGAAGTCGAATTGCTATCAGGCGTTACCGCGGGCGAACAGGTTGTGACGGAGCACGCCGCCTCGCTGATCGATGGTCAACTGCTGGAGCCTCGGTAATGAGCGGAAAACTTGGCGTCGCCGGGAGTATCGCGCGCGCGTTCATCAATTCGAAGCTGACACCGCTGATCCTTTTCACGTCGATCATGCTTGGGCTGGGCGCGGTGTGGCTGATCCCGCGCGAGGAAGAACCGCAGATCAAAGTGCCGATGATCGACGTGCTGGTGTCGATGCCGGGCGCGACCGCCAAGGAAATCGAGCAGCGTGTCACCCGGCCGATGGAGAAGCTGCTCTGGGAAATTCCCGGCGTGGAATACATCTACTCCACATCCAGCACTGGCCAGAGCCTCGCCATTGTGCGGTTTCGTGTCGGCGAATCTCCCGAACGCGCGCTCGTCAGGCTCAACCAAAAATTGCAGTCGAATTACGATCGCATCCCCCACGGCGTTTCGAATCCGCTGATCAAGCTGCGATCGATCGATGATGTGCCGATTCTCGCCCTCACGTTTCACAGCAACCGCTACGATCATTTGACGCTGCGACGCCTGGTCGCGCAGGTGGATGACGCGGTGAAGCAGGTGCCGATGGTCGCCGAGACAAACATCATCGGCGGTTCCGTTCGGCAGGTGCGCGTGTTGCTCGACCCGGCGCGGCTGGCGTCGCGAAATCTCAGCGCGGCCGGTATTGTGCCAATGCTGCAGCAGGCGAACCGGCAATTCACTTCCGGAGGTCTAACGAGCGAGAACCGCGAAGTCATGATTGAGACCGGCGCGTTTCTCAAAAACGCCGCGGATGTCGGCAACGTCGTCGTCGGTGTGTTTGGCGAGCGACCGGTTTATCTGCGCGACGTGGCGGAAATCGTCGATGGCGCGGAAGAACCTGCGAACTATGTCCTGTTCGGCAACGGCGCGGCGGTTTCTTCAGCGGCCGACGAGCAGCCTGCGGTCACATTGAGCATCGCGAAACGACCGGGCGCGAACGCGATTGCCGTTACGAAAGAAATCCTGAAGAAGATCGACACGCTGCGCGGTGTGATCATCCCTTCCGACGTGAAGGTCTCGATCACGCGCAATTACGGCCAGACGGCGCTGGAGAAGTCTAACGAATTGTTGTGGCACATGCTGCTCGCCATCGCCGGTGTTTCGCTGCTCATTCTGCTGGCGCTCGGCTGGCGCGAAGCGGGCGTGGTCGCGCTTGCGATCCCGTCAACGCTCGCGCTTACGCTGGTCGTTTTTCTGCTCTACGGCTACACGCTTAATCGCATCACGCTTTTCGCGCTCATCTTCTCGATCGGTATTCTGGTCGACGACGCGATTGTTGTGATCGAAAACATCGTCCGGCATTTTCATCTTCCGCAGAATCACGGGAGACCGGCGGTGGAAATTGCACTCGAAGCGGTGAACGAAGTCGGCAACCCCACAATCCTCGCTACGTTCGCGGTAATTGCGGCGGTGTTGCCGATGGCGTTTGTGGGCGGCCTGATGGGACCCTACATGCGCCCGATCCCGATCGGATCGAGTGCGGCGATGTTTTTTTCACTTGGCATCGCATTCATCGTCACACCCTGGGCGGCGATCCGCCTTCTTCGGCTCGGCCACGCCGCAAAACATCTCGCGCGCAATGAAGATTTCTTCACACGGATTTATCGACGAATAATGGGACCCCTCATCGCGCAACCGAAACGCCGCTGGACCTTCTTAGCGGCGATTTGCGCGCTACTGCTATGCGCGATGGCACTCGTCGCCGTTGGCTGGGTGAAGGTGAAAATGCTGCCGTTCGACAACAAGAGCGAGTTCCAGATCATCCTGAACATGCCCGAAGGCACCGCGCTCGAGCGCACCGCGCAAGCCGCGCGCGAGATTGCCACCGCCATCCGGAGCGAACCGGAAGTAACCAATTACGAGATTTACGCCGGCATCGGCGCGCCATTCAATTTCAATGGACTTGTCCGTCACTACTTTATGCGGCGCGGCGCGAGTATAGCCGACATTCAGGTGAACCTGGTTCCGAAGGGCGAGCGCAAAGCCCAAAGCCATGAGATTGCGAAACGCGTTCGACCGCGCGTTGCGGAAATCGCCGCGAAATTTGATGCGCGCGTGGCTGTCGCCGAAGTGCCGCCTGGACCGCCGGTATTGCAGACGCTCGTTGCCGAAATTTACGGGCCTAACGACGAGGCGCGTCTCGCGATGGCAAACCGGGTGCGCGACATCTTCAGAAGCACGCCGGGTGTGGTGGATGTCGATTGGTATATCGAGGCCGACCAGCCGAAGGCACGGTTCGTCATCGACAAGGAAAAAGCGGCGCTTCACGGTATCAGCGCGGAAACTATCTCCGACACTCTGCAAATCGCCGTCGGCGGCCGTTCCATCGACTTGCTCCATCAACCACGCGAGAAGGAAGACGTAAATATCGTGATGGAACTGCCGCGCTCGGCGCGTGTCACACCGGACGAGTTACTCACGTTGCGCGTGCGTTCCGGCGACGCCAACGCGTTGCCCGAACCCGGCACCACCGGCAGCCCGACGCCGCTCGTGCCGTTGCGCGAACTGGTGCGAGTCGAAAACACGATCACCGACAAGAGCATTTATCACAAGAATCTGATGCCAGTGACGTATGTGATTGGCGACGTGGCCGGCGTGGTGGAAAGCCCGGTATATGCCATTTTGAAAATGAACAAAGCATTACGCGCGCTCGACACGCGCCCGTTCGGCGGGACCGGTGGCAAGCTCGCCATCTACAACGCGCACCTCCCGTTCAGTGACCTGCAGCCGTCGTTGAAATGGGACGGCGAATGGCAGATCACCATCGAAGTTTTTCGCGATCTCGGTCTCGCCTTTGCCGTGGTGCTCGTGCTCATCTACGCGCTGATGGTCGGATGGTTTCGTTCATTTCTCACGCCTCTGATCGTGATGGCGGCGATCCCGTTTTCGCTCGTTGGTATTCTCCCCGCCCACGGGTTGCTTGGCGCGTTCTTTACGGCAACGTCGATGATCGGGTTTATGGCCGGCGCGGGTATCGTGGTGCGCAACTCGATCATCCTCGTCGACTTTATCGAGCGACGGCTGAGGGAAGGAATGCCACTCGCCGAAGCGGTCGTGGACGCCGGGGCAGTGCGTTTTCGGCCTATGCTGCTCACCGCCATGGCGGTTGTGGTCGGCTCGAGCGTGATCCTGTTTGATCCGATCTTCCAGGGTCTGGCGATTTCGTTGATGGCCGGCGAAATCGCCTCGCTCCTGATCAGTCGCATGGCCGTGCCGGTGCTCTATTTCATGGCGAACCGACCGCGACATCGCAAGATCGCGCCAATTCCCGCCGATAGACCAATGCAACCTGTGGTGTAACCTGGAATGCGACGAAAAACCTCGGCCAGGAGTTGCGTAGCGAAAGACAAGCAGCGGTTCGTGTCGCCGCGTTCGGCTAACAAGTTGAGTTTGCCAAATGAATGATCGAACAACGCAAATGCAATTAGCGCATCGCCAACGTGCGCTTGCGGATTTGCGAGTTCATCAGCAACTGAACGCTAACGCGACCATGAATCGATGATCCAGCAACTCCTTTCCATCTCCGCAGTGGCATTGCTCGCCTCGACGTGTTTGTGTGCAGAACCAGCCGCAACTTCGCCGGAGAGCGCGGCGAACAAATTCATGCACCAGGCGGATTTCCACGAGTTGGTGGCGCATTTCGAAGATCCGGCGCGCGCACAATGGCAAAGGCCCGACGAAGTCATAGCGAGCCTCGGCTCGCTGGAAGGGAAGACAGTCGCCGACATTGGCGCGGGCACCGGCTACTTCGCGTTCCCGCTCGCAAAGAAAGCGGCAAAAGTCATCGCGATCGACATTGACCAGCGCTTCCTTGATTACATCGAGCACAAGAAGCGGACGCAGAAAGTTGGCGCCAACGTTCAGACCCGCATCACTGCGCCCGACTCGCCCGGGCTTAAGCCTGACGAAGCGGACGTCGTGTTGATCGTGGACACTTATCATCACATTGAAAACCGAATCGACTACCTCAAGAAGCTGAAAAAGGATCTCGCGAAAGGCGGTCTGCTGGTGATCGTTGACTTCAAGAAAGAAAAGACGCCGCCGGGACCACCTGTCGAACTGCGACTCGCGCAAGAAAGCGTAGAATCAGAACTACAATCGGCAGGGTTTACTGTTGTCAGCACGGACCGAGATTTGTTGCCCTACCAATACATCATCAAAGCCAGATGATCGGATTTCGGCGAAGATTGCGAAATGCTGGGCAACATTTGCGCAGCGAAACGCAAGCGGCGGCTAGTCAGGCATGAGGTTCGCGATGCAGATTCATGCGTTGGCAATGAAAGCAGTTGAAGAGCGCCAGAGTTACTACCAGAACCTCGATGTGCGGAGGCGGGTCAGTGAATTTATCGGCGCAACAAGAGGTGAGGATCCTTCGTGCGAATTTCTTACCGGCAGCGATAACACAGCTTCTCCTCCATTTGAGCGTCACGCGACAAGGGCGCTTAATTCACTTTTGGACGGCGGCTTCGAAATCTGTCGTTCGCTGTGGGACGGCAAGGCGCTGATCGCAGATTTCGATATTGAATACGTAAACTTCGACAATCCTGCGGAGGCATTTGTCGATGCAGAGCGCGTCTTCGGCATTCAGGTGCCCGTTGAGGAGACGATCAAGCGGCTCCTACAGGAATATGGAATCGAGGCACTGCACGTTTTGAGCGGTCGCGGGCACCACTTCGTCTGGCGAATTGAACAAGGCTCGAACGAGTTCAAAAAGCTATCGGTGCTCGGGCACGGTCCGCCGAGCTTGTGGGAGACCGAAGCGCAAGTTCATCCGCCGAATGGCCGCGCTGTCCCAATCGAGCTGGCGCGCGCCTTCGCCGGTCTGGGCCTGGTGATGGAATTCCTTGCGCATCGAGTAAAACAAATTGCCGCGCTGGATACGGAAATTCCGGTGGAATTGACAGCGGTCGAAGTCGGGCCGTTCGAACATGGTCGGGAAATGATCTCCATCGACATCTCCGAGTACGGCGATCCGCTTTACTCGCGCGCGGTTCGCGTACCGTTCAGCGCTTATCTAAAGCCATGGCAACAGCCCTGGCAGTTCAATGTCGATGCGCTGGTCCACTTGCCACTACTCTTTGTTATTCCATTGCAGGGAATCGATTGGCGGCAGGGAATTTCCACGATGCGTGATTCCCGTTTGACCGCTGAATTGGCGGAGCACAGCTCAACCAGAATTCCTGATGGAACGCGCGGAACGGGAGCGCTTCTGCAGGATTACAGCAAATCAAAGCTCGCAGAATTTCACGCGTTGTTCTATTCGCAGGAGCAACATCCTTGCGAACTTTGGCCGGAAACTTACGATCGGCAGCCCTTGCAGATTCTGCCGGCGTGCGCGCGGGTCGCCCTCGAGCAGCCGAATGATTTGCTGCTTCGGCCAGCATATATTCGGCGGCTTGTTCGCGTGATGCTGGCACTCGGCTGGCATCCGCGTCACATCGCTGGATTGATCTGCTCGAAATACCGGCGCGATTTCGGCTGGACGCAGTTCGTCAATGTCGATCCCGCGACGCGCGCCGATTTTTACACGCGCGTCTTCGCCGGTCTTTTCGCGGCCGGCACGGACGACCTGGTCGATTTCAACTGCGTCTCCGCCCAGGAACAAGGAACGTGCACATTTTCAGACTGCGGATTCGATCTGCTGAATTTCAGGAAATCAGCGCTGGAAAGGAGAGCACATGACAAGCTGGCCCATCGGCCTTTCAACCGGCTGCTTTTATCATCAGAACATTCTTGATTGCCTGCCGCTGATTCGTGAGAGCGGTTTTAGCATGATCGAGGTTTGCTCCTCGCCAGAGCACCTTCATTTTCGCGACTTAAAATCGGTCCAGGGCGCGGCGGATCGAATCAGGGAGCTTGGCATGGAGGCTTACTCGTTTCACGCGCCGTTCGCGCCGGAGATCGACATCGCCTCTTCCGACGACGCACAGCGGGCTGCATCTGTTGCAGAAATCTTCAAAGCAGCGGAAGCAGCAGCGCTTTTACAAGTGCACTATTTTGTGCTTCACCCGGGACCGGAAAATCCTGCCGCGATCCCGGCATCAGAGCAGTTGCCGCGGATGCAACACGTCGTCGAGTCGCTAAATCAAGTTGCTCGGCGCTGTAAGGAACTCGGCATCATGTGCGTGCTGGAAAATAAATTGCCCCACCTGCTGTTCGGGAACACGAGCGACATATTGTGGATTCTGGATGGAATCAATTCCGCCGAAGTCGGCGCGTGTCTCGACACGGGGCATGCTTATCTCGGAGGCGACATTCATAACCTCGTGCACAAACTCGCCGGGCATCTCCGAATGATTCACGCCCATGACAATGACGGCGCCGGCGATAATCATTTGCCGCCTGGCGACGGAAAAATCAGTTGGAACAAATTCCTGCGCGACCTGGTAGAGATTCGCTTTCGAGGCGCATTCATTCTGGAGATGGCCGGCAACGCTGATTCTGCCGTAACCATGGCAAACGCGCGTCGCGGCCGAACTTTTCTGCGCGACATTTCGCGGCGCTTATTGCTTCAGCATCACTAATGGACGAGTGCGCAATTTCTGCGCAATCAAAGACAATCGGAGGTTAGCTTCACACCGCTTGGAGTCGCTAAGTGGAATTGCCATGCTCAATACGGCTGTTCAATCCATGGAGCCAAAATCTAATGAAACGATGGCCACCGACTGTAGTCGGCAACCGCCGGATGCGTTGCCCCGAAAGCTTTCGCGGCAGCTTAAAGCGATTCACGCTGATTTGCTCCATCTGGAACGCGAGTTCGAACCGCAGCTTGCTCAGTGCGCATTGCATAAAGAAAGCGTGCGCAATCTTGTTCACTATCTCGCGCTTCGGCGGCACGACATTCGTCAACTGCAGGAGGAACTGGCTGCACTCGGCCTTTCTTCACTGGGTCGCACGGAATCGCATGTGCTCGCCGGTGTCGAATCCGTTCTGAAGCTCCTCCATCGACTTGCCGGGCGCGAGTGGGCGTCGCCCGACGGATCGGAACCCGGTCTCGAATTCGCCGAAGGCAAGACTCTCCTGCGCGCCAACACCGACGCGTTGTTGGGCCCAGCGCCGCAAAGACGCAGCGTCCGAATCATGGTGACTGTTCCGCGCGAGGCAGCAGAGGATTATCAGCTCGTCCGGCAGTTGGTCGCCAGCGGGATGAACTGCATGCGGATCAACTGCGCGCATGACGATGCCGACGCTTGGAGTGCCATGATCGCAAACTTGGAACGGGCGAAGCAGGAGCTGGGGAGAGAATGTCGCGTCGAGATGGATTTGGCCGGCCCGAAGCTTCGCACCGGATCAATCGATCCAAAGACACAGATCGTGAAATGGCGTCCGCAACGCGACATGCTTGGTCAGGTGATAATGCCAGCACAGGTTTGGTTGACGCCGATGGACAATCCCGAGCCGGCTCGCGTGGAAACCAGCGGTTACCTGCGCGTTCCCGCAGAGCTGCTTGCGAAAATGCGCAACGGCGACTCGATCAAATTCAAGGATTTGCGCGGTAAGTCGCGCTTGCTTGAAATCGGCAGCGCGCACGGACGCAGTCGCATGGCCGCGTTAGCGCAAACCGTTTACCTGAACGCGGCGGCCGCGTTGGCATTCACACATGTCGCGCAAGTGAATGGTGAAACAAAAGTTTCCGCAGAGGCGAAGGTCGGCCCTCCGAAACGGTCGTTTATTCTTTTGAAGCCTGGCGATCCTCTTGTGCTGACGCGCGCGCCGATTCCGGGCCAACCAGCTGTCTGTAACAAAGACGCTCTAATCGAGCGACCAGCGACGATCTCGTCCACATTGCCGGAAATCTTCGCGGACCTTCAACCGAAGGAGCCGGTCTGGTTCGACGACGGGAAAATCGGCGGCGTCATCGAGTCGGTTAGCACCGAGCATGTAACAGTGCGCATCACGACCGCAAAACCCGCCGGCGACAAACTAGGTGAGGACAAGGGCATCAACTTTCCTAACAGCACGATTCGCCTGCCGGCGATGACGGAGAAGGACATCGCCGATCTCGCGTTCGTGGTGAAGCATGCGGACATCGTTGGCCTTTCATTCGTCAGGCATCCGGCAAATGTGGCTGCGTTGCAGGAAGAGCTCGTGCGCCTCAATGCTTCCGAGATGGGCATTGTGTTGAAGATTGAAACGCGGACTGCGTTCGAGCATTTGCCCGCAATCCTGCTGCAAGCAATGCGCGGCGGTAACATCGGCGTGATGATTGCGCGCGGCGATCTCGCCGTTGAATGCGGATGGGAACGCCTCGCAGAGGCGCAGGAAGAAATTCTCTGGGTATGCGAAGCGGCGCATGTCCCGGTGATCTGGGCGACGCAAGTGTTGGAGAACCTGGCTAAGAGAGGTGCACCGTCACGGGCCGAAATCACAGACGCGGCCATGGGCGAACGGGCGGAATGCGTGATGTTGAACAAAGGACCACATCTTGTTCACGCAGTGCAGGTGTTAGATGACATCCTTTGCCGTATGGAGGCGCACCAGAGCAAAAAGAGCGCACGCTTACGTCAGTTGCACCTGTCTGAAATGATGCGGTGAGGCGCAGCAGACGGAGACGATCGCAGTCTGACGGTTGCCAGGTCCGCATCTCTACGATGCAGGTTTTGCCTCAATCTCGATCTTTTGCGTTCTGACGATTTGCCTGTTCGGTGGCTACGTTGATTCTACTCACGAGCAGCTTGGTTCGGCAGCCAGACATCATTCGCCGAAAAGTCGATGGCAATAAACGTCGACCGCCGACACAAGACTCCAACTGTCGAAACCAAAAAACGTTATGAGCATGGGCAATCCGTTTCGGCTCCGGTCATGGGCGACTCTCGCGGGCGTTCTCGTCGCGCCACTGATGCTCGTTGCCGGTCCGCCGTTCGTGACTGACGATCCGGCACCGGTCGAATTTCGCCATTGGGAAGTTTACCTTGCTTCGCTGCAGATGAACTCGGGCGCCGGCTGGTCTGGAACTGCGCCTCATGTCGAGGTTAATTACGGAGTCATCCCGGATGCCCAACTTCACATGATTGCGCCACTCGCTTACGATGCGCCGGCAACCGGCGGCTCTCATTACGGTTATGGGGACACGGAACTGGGCGTCAAATATCGGTTCGTTGCTGAAACAGACAATATCCCGCAAATCGGGGTATTTCCGCTGCTAGAAGTTCCGAGTGGAGACGCTGACAGGGGTCTGGGCGCGGGCCATGTTCAGGTATTTTTACCGCTGTGGATTCAGAAAAGTTGGGGAGAAAAGGATAGCCAGTGGACTACTTATGGCGGTGGCGGCTACTGGGTCAACCCCGGCGCGGGCAATCAGAATTGGGGATTCATCGGCTGGCTTATACAAAGGCAATTTCCTAATCACCTGACGATTGGAGGAGAGATCTTTCATGAGACTGCGAAGCAAACAGGAGGCGATTCCGACACCATTATAAACGCCGGCGGCATTTACGATTTCAATGCGACATATCATTTCATGGTCACCGCCGGCCACACCATCCAAGGGTCACATGAGTTTATCGCTTATGTGGGATTTCAGTGGACCTTCGGACCGGCGAAATAGGAGATCAGAAAGCGCGTTCACAGCTATCGACCGTCAGCCCCCGAGTTTTCCTGCTGGTGTTCAGGGGGTCCGGGCGCGAGCGAATCGCAAAGAAACGCAGCCAGCGATTTACTGCCGTGATTCGTTCGCGCAATTTTTGCGCAGTTAAAGCCAAGCCGCGGTTATCGCCGAAGGTCGCGTCGAACCTATGCTTTGATTGAGAAAAGGAGGCGTTATGAAACAAGTGCTTCTCACAATCGTTGAACCAACAACGGCGACTTTGCTGGTGGCTTTCGCAATCGGCCTCGGCATCGCGGTCCATCCCGTGTTCTTTCTCGCCGCTTTGCTGATAGCCATCACCGTGGTCGTTCAGACCCTTGTTCGTGCAGCTGGCCACCTGACGCATCGGCATCCGTGAAATTGATGTACACGATGCATCAGCTTGACGGCGAACGCGGGACTGCGCCGAAAATGGAGAGGGCGCTCAGAGAAATCGCCGCAAGCCGACGGCGAGTTGTGCAGGAGATATACCGCGCTCGCAAACATGTGTAGGTTCATCTGCTACCGGGGACCGGATCTTCTCCTGGCCGACCTTCTCTACCGGCCTGCAAACTCTCTTATTCGACAAAGCTTCCACGCGCTGGATCGCCCCGAGCCACTTAATGGCGATGGATTTGGTGTTGGATGGTTCCGGCGCCAGATCACAGCCACGCCTTGTGTGATCACCAGTACGATGCCGGCATGGAGTAATCTGAATCTTCAGCGGCTGAGCCGGCACGTGACATCAGATTGCTTTTTTGCGCACGTCCGAGCCGCTTCGCCGGGGATGCGCGTGAGTCACGCAAACTGTCATCCTTTTCAACACGAGCGTTTCCTCTGGATGCACAATGGCCTGGTAAGCCAGTTTCACCGGATCAAGAGACGCCTGCGCGCATCATTACCCGATGCAATCTACGATCGGATTGAAGGAACAACTGATTCCGAGCACGCTTTCGGCCTTTTTCTTCATGCCCTTGGCGACACTGAACGGATTCATTCTGCGAGCGAGATGGCAGAAGCATTGGTTCAAACAATCGAGCAACTCGAGAAATGGACCGCCGAGGCAGGTCCAACCGGGCCTTCCTACTACAACTTTGCTGTTACTGATGGATTGAGCGTCGCTGCCGTTCGTTACGTCTCGGATCCGACGCTGCAGCCAGCCTCCCTCTACTGTTCCATTTTCGGGAGATACAAGTGTCATGAAGGCATGGGCAAACTGCTCGATTGTCACGTCAGCCAGAGAAGTGTGATCATTTCGTCCGAGAGACTTACTTCGGACCCGAGCCACTGGCACTGCGTTCCGCCCAATCAGCTCTTGATGGTGAACCCTGATCTCAGCATCAAGGTCGAGGCAATGGATGTCTCCCGCATCGGGAACCGTGTTCACATTCCGCCGTCGAGTAGTACGAGCCACCTTGCCATAAAGGTCGATCACAGAGATCAGTACGAACCAGCCAGTCACATCGCGTGATGGGCGTGCCGGCGACACGATCGTCCACCTGCCATGGCGACAAGCGTTCTCGCCCGAAACCGGGCTGGATCGACAACTCAAGCGATGGCGGCAGCTTCAGACCGGATGAAAACCGAGCATTTTGGGTTGTCTGTTTCCAGGAATCGAAGGTAGCTTCCCTGGCAGTGCCTCGACGGATTGTAATCATGCGAAGGATTCTCGTTTTCATCTTGCTGGTTATGGTCCCGTCTGTCCGGGCCCAGGTGCCACCGCCTCCGGCAGAACAGCTTCCCAGTCAGGCCAAAGTGGTCAAAGGGGCCTTGGTTCCTGTGCCGGAAGAGATTTTCCATTTGCTGGACAAATTCAGTGGCGCTTACTGGCATCTAGTCCAGCGGCCGGAAATTGTCCGTTGGAAACCCCATGGCGACCAGGTCCACATCGCGCTCCTGCTGGGCGTAGTTGTGGCTGAGGGTTTTATCGCCATGGAAGGAAAGGATTCCGCCGAAGTGAAAGACGTTGGTCACGCCGTGCTGTCCCTGGCTCGTGGCCTTGGAGTTGGCAGAGTAGCGCTTCGCCGGAACCGAAGCATCATGGAATACGCCGAGCAGAACAAGTGGACCGCGGCGCGCAAAGAGTGGGACGGTGTGCTCTCCGACCTGGAGAAAGGAATGATCGAGCTCCGGAGCGAACGAATTTCGCAACTGGTAAGTCTCGGGGGGTGGGTGCGCGGCATGGAAGCGCTCTGCGCGCTGGTCATCCAGGATTATTCTCCCGAGCGGGCCGAGCTGATTCGGCAAACCGCAGTGATTGATTATTTGGAAAAGCAACTCGTCGAGATGCAGCGCGACGTTCGGCAGCCGTTCCGCGGTTGCAAAAATGCTGAAGGGGATACGCAGGATTCGCAGACTTATCCAAAGCGAGAAGGGCCCGATTACTGAAAAGACGGTTCGTAAGATCCACTCGGTTTGCGAGGATCTCGTCAGCATTTCATCCAAGCGTCCGGCTTAGTTTTCAGGTCTCAATTGTACAATCGACCACCTTGGTGTTCACCTTTCATTCGATCATGATAACGATCGACTTCTGGCGCTTACGCGAATCGCGATAGACGTAACTATTTTCAGCTCGCGCTCTCCAACTCCATCTTTAGCGACAAAAACTTCAGCAGATCTTTCAAGGAAACCACACCGACCAATCGGTTGTCCTTCACCACCATTAACCGGCTGACTTGTCCCTTGCTCATCCGGGATAAGGCGTCGATCGCGTCAGCGTCCGCGTCGATGGCGTTGCCATCATCGCATTGCCTCACGAATTCGCTCACCCGATGGGTCGCCCATTCTTCTCTGGGAATCTGTTTGATCTGATTGAGGGTGACGCAACCTAGTAATTGGCCGTCGCTCACCACCGGATACAGCTTGTAGTGATAACGGTAGATGTAATGATCGACCAGCTCTTGCACCGAAGTTGATGGCGACACTGTGACCGGATCTGTGTTCATAAACCGGCGCAACGGTTCGCCAGCCAACGCCTCGCGCATCAATACTTGTTGATACGACATCTGGGCCGCGTTGCGCAGGAACAGCCCGATCAAAAACCACCAGATGCCGCCAATGAAATTGCCAGACACAAAGCTAAAAATGCCCAGACCCACCAGCAGCAGCCCGAAACCGGACCCCATCAGAGTTACGATTCGCGTCGCCGCGCGGAAGTTTTTCTTCCAGCCCCAAATAATCGAGCGCGCTACGCGGCCGCCATCGAGAGGAAATGCGGGAACCAGATTGAACACGACCAAAATGGCGTTGATCCAGCCAAGATAACCCAGCACGCCGTAAACCTGCGGCGGCCAACCCCCGGCTTGTCCCCAATGCGCCAGCGCCCAGAATACAACGGCCAGCACGACGCTCGACAACGGCCCGGCGATTGCCATGAAGAACTCTGCCTCCGGGCTGCGTGGCTCTTCTTTCATCTCGGCGACGCCTCCAAACACGAACAACGTAATTCCGCTCATCTCGATTCCGAACTGCCGGGCAACCAGCGAGTGCGCAAACTCATGGAACACAATCGACGCAAACAATCCGCAGGCGCCCACCGCGCCCATGATCCAGTACGTCGCCGGCGTGAGCCCATGGAAACGCTGCGGAAACACGCCGACGGCCAGCGTCCATGTGACCAGCACCGCGATAATTAACCAGCTAACATCAAGCTGAACCTGGAAGCCGAGCAATTTGAACAACCGAAATCGTTTTCCAAACATCGTGTCCTCCTTGTGGGGTTTGTGCTTACGCTATCGTGATCGACGGCCACAGGCAAAGATCAGAATGCGCAAGCATTTGGCATGTTTGCGGAGTTGCATCGCAAAAAATGCGCGGCGATTCGCAATTCCCGCAAAGAACATCGGCAATGGTTCTCGATTGTTTGTTGCCTTATACAAGAACAACCAATCGGGAGGACCGAGCATGCAAACAATGAAAGCCACTGTTTTTCACGGACGGAATGATATCCATCTCGAAGAAGTGCCGCGGCCGCGCGCCGGCGCAGGTGAAGCGGTCATTCGGATCACGTTGACGACGATTTGCGGGACCGACCTGCACATCCTACGGGGCGAATATCCGGTGAAACCCGGGCTGGTGATCGGACATGAGCCGGTCGGCGTGATTGAAGAACTCGGCGAAGGCTTGTCGGGATACAATGTCGGCGACCGCGTTTTGGTCGCCGCGATCACGCCCTGCGGTCAATGCCGCGCCTGCTTGTCCGCGCAATGGGCTCAATGCGGTCACGGCGAAGGCGTGGAAGCGATCGGTGGCTGGCGGTTCGGTAACACCATCAACGGTGCGCAAGCCGAGTATCTGCTTGTGCCAAATGCGCAGGCGAACCTCGCGAAAATTCCGGACGAACTCACGGACGAACAAGTGGTGTTGCTCGCGGATATAGCTTCGACGGGATTCAGCGGTGCGGAATCGGCCAAGATTCGCATCGGCGATACGGTTGCGGTTTTTGCGCAGGGACCCATCGGCTTGTGCGCCACCGCGGGAGCGAAACTGATCGGCGCTTCTTTCATCATCAGTGTGGAAGGCGATCCCGTCCGAATGGAAATGTCGAAACGAATGGGTGCGCACGTGGTGCTTGATCCGAACCAGTGCGACGTCGTCGCCGAAATCAAGAAGCTCACCGGCGGCGGCGCGGATGTGGCAATCGAAGCGCTGGGCCTTGAGGTAACGTTCGAGAACGCTCTGCGTTGTCTCCGTGCCGGCGGCACGTTGAGCAGCCTCGGTGTTTACTCGGGAAAACTTCAGGTTCCATATGACGCGTTCGCAGCCGGCCTTGGCGATTACAAAATTGTGACCACACTTTGCCCCGGCGGCAAAGAACGGATGCGCCGGCTAATGTCGATGGTACAATCGAAGCGGTTCGATCCGCTGCCGCTGCTCACACACAGTTTCGAGCTCGATCAAATCGTTGAAGCCTATGACGTCTTCGGCTCGCGTCGTGATGGTTGCCTGAAGGTGGCAATCAGGCCGTAGCGCGACCGTCGTATCTCGACGGAAAGTTTGAACTCGCGCTGAACGCAGAGACACACGTCCTAAATTCGACCTGCGCTAGCTGCCAAACCCTGCTTCTCAATCGGGACGACAAGATTTGCCTTAAGAAACGCAAGGATCGGGGAGCGCCATACAGTTGCGATGGTTCGCTGAACAGGAGGGGAATTAAGAAAATGAAAACATCATTTATTCCAACAATCGCTGGGCTCTCGATTGCCTTGGTATCTTTAGTTGCAGTCCCCATGTATGGGGGCGGCGGTGGTCGCGGAGGTGGAGGACACGGCGGGTTCAGCGGCGGCGGACACGCAGGTTTCAGTGGCGGCGCCCGTGGCGCCAGCGTGGCTCGCGGCTACACCGGAGCTGGAATCAGCCGACCAGCTGGCATGCATGCCCCGCGGTCTTATTCATCTGGAATCTCAACCGGACGATATGGCTACGGCGGGTACGGGCAAAGGTACTACGCGCCGCGAACCTCGACTGCAAGGCAGATTTATCGTTCTTCTCCGAGTTCGCAAAGCAGGACCGCTTCCAGGCAGTTTGCTCGTTCGCCAAATTACTCCGGTAGCTACTACGTTCCGCGAGATCGATCCGGAGCCGGCTTTGCCAGGAAATCCGACATCCAAGCCCGTTATTATTCGGGAGCAAATCGAAATCTCCGGCAGCAACGTGTTACGTCTGCAAGGGGTCTAACCCGGCCCGGCAGCAGTTGGTCGCGGCAGAATTTCGCTAACAAGCAGAAGGTCGACCCACAAACAAAAGAAAGATTGCGTGACTGGAAGGGTAAAGCATCTGGATGGAACGACGCAAAACGTAATCACGAGGATCATTGGCGTAATCGTCATCATCATGACCATGACTGGTGGAATCATCATTGCGACGCTGTTGTACTTGTCGGCTGGGGCTATTGGGGCTGGTATGACGGCTGGTGGTATCCGGCCTGGGGATACGACCCGTATTATTCTTACTACGATTACAACGGCCCGATCTATGGCTATGACGGCCTGCAACCCGACGAGGTGATTGCCGATGTTCAGGTAGCGTTGCAGCAGTTGGGATATTATCCTTACGCGGTGGATGGAGTGTTAGGGCCATTGACCGAAGCCGCCATCGCGAACTACCAGCGCGATTACGGCCTCCCGGTCACAGGAGCGATCGATCCACCAACTGTGAGATCACTTGGGTTAATGATTTAGTCACCACCTTCAGCGGATAGGGGCGCCTGGTTCTGAAAGGCCTTGGCGCCGCCCGATACGGTTATCAAGACAACGATGGCAGTTTTAGAGCAAGAGAAAGCACAAAACCAAATCAAAGAAGAAAGGACAAAATGAAAACGATAACAAAGTTGGTCATCGCTGCCGTGGCGATTACATCGGCGCTTGGACTCTCCAGCGCTGTCGCGCAGCGAAAGTACGACCCAAAGACAGTTGAAACGATCCAGGGCAAAGTGTTGTCTGTGGAGAAAACGCAGCAGCGAGGGCGTGGAATTCATCTCATGCTGCAGACGGACAAGGAAACCATCGCGGTGCATCTCGGCCCGAGCTGGTACATCGACAAGCAGACTCTAAAGATCGAAGCCAATGACACAATAGCCGTGACTGGCTCTCGTGTAACGATCGATGGAAAACCGGCCATCATCGCGGCGCAGGTCAAAAAGGGAAACGAGGTTTTGAAACTTCGCGACGACAATGGCGTGCCGGCGTGGTCGCATGGACGTCGAAACCAGTAATAATCGAACACCGTCATTTGTTATTCCGAGACGGATTGACCGGTCATAAAGCGACAATGGCAATCTCGGAAACCGAGCGCAAAACAGAACAAGGAAGGGAGAGAGTAACCATGCCGGTAGAAGTGGAAGAAAAAGATAGCGGTAAGATTCTGGAAGTCAGAGTGAGCGGAAAGCTTGTGCATGAGGATTATCAGCGCTTTGTGCCGAAGTTCGACCGGCTCGTCAAACGACACGGGAAGATTCGCCTGTTATTCGAAATGAGCGATTTCCACGGCTGGGAGCTGCAAGCCGCCTGGGACGATTTGAAGCTCGGCGTGAAGCATTTCGCGGACATCGAACGCATCGCGATGGTAGGGGATAAGAACTGGGAAAAGTGGATGGCGGCATTTTGCCGGCCATTTACAAAAGCGAAGATTCGCTATTTTGAGAGCGATGCTATTGGCCAGGCGCGAAACTGGTTGAAAACCGATTAAACAAGTAGCGGAAACGCTGATCGCATCGGGTGCTCTGAGCTTTGGCAGAAGTCGAGTTAACGCTGTGAAGAAGTTCCAATTGCCGGCGCATCGGCACGCCTGACAACGGGAAATAATGGACCGTATTCTCACCATCAACGGCGGTTCTTCCAGTATCAAATTCGCGCTGTTCGAAGCGGACTCGGCGCTCCGACGGATTCTGGCTGGCCGGATCGCAGGAATCGGGCTGGCGCAAGGCAGTTTTACGGTGAAGAGCTCGAACGAGGCCGGCAATTTCTCGCGGCCCGTAAGTACGCCGGACCACATGGCTGCGGTGAACCTGTTGATGGATTGGGTCCAGGAAAGAATCGAGCGCGATGGATTGACAGCGGTGGGACATCGCGTCGTGCACGGCGGAAAGGAAATCGACTTTATTTGTGAGTAAACAGGCGACCGAGCTCAGATATGCCGTCCGCTTTCGGGTGGTTTTGAAGTATTTCGGCCAACTGTGCCTGGTCCTTGCCGCACTGACGCTGGTGCCGTTGGTGATGTCGGTGATCTTTGGCGACACGCGCATCAGCCTGCGCTATGGGATTGTGATTGGCGGACTCGGTGGCCTTGGGAGGGTGCCTGGCACGGCTGCGGACGCCGACCCGTGTGCAGGCGAATGAAGGGATGGTGTTGGTGGCGCTGATGTTTCTCTTCACGCCGCTCGTGATGGCCTATCCGATGATGGGCTTCGGGATGAGTTTTCTGGATGCCTTTTTTGAAGCGGTCTCGGGAGTGACGACGACCGGTTTGAGCACGCTGGCCACGCTGGACGGTGCGCCGTCCGCGTTTCTTTTCAGCCGCGCCTGGATGCAATGGTATGGGGGACTGGGCATCGTCGTGCTGTCGCTGGCGTTGGTGATGCAGCCGGGACTGCTGGCGAAAGGCCTCGCAGTGAACGAGGTCGAAGCGGACGATTTGGTCGGCGGCACAAAAGCCCACACGCGGCGCGTCCTCAAGGTGTACGGGGCGCTGACCGTCATCGGCATCGTCGGTTCGTTGTTGGTGGGACTGGGACTGTTCGATGCGGTGCTTTACACCTTTGCGGCGGTCTCGACGGGCGGCTTTGCTCCGCATGACGGCAGCCTGGCGACGTTCGGTTGGCCCGCGCAGGCGTGGATCACGCTGCTCTGTCTGGCCGGGGCAATCCCGCTGACGCTGTATCACCGAATCATTCTGGCAGAAACGGCGCGTGGCGGTGGACGTGTTGCAATTGTTGGCGGTGGTGCTGGCCGTGGTGGTCGTCACGCTTTTGCTGGTGGCCAGCATGCGGGTGCGGGGCGGATTGTCGTGGGCACAGGCTCTTCATCAGGCACCGCTGCTGGCCGTTTCCGCGCAGAGCACCGCGGGTTTTTCCTCGATGCCGTGCTCGCAACTGGATCCCGACTCGAAGCTGGCGGTGATTTTCTCGATGATCGTGGGCGGCGGGGTCGGCTCCACCGCCGGGGGATTCAAGCTGCTGCGGCTCTTGATTGCGGTCAGTGTGTTTCGGTTGCTCATCGTGCGCACGTGCCTGCCGCGGCACGCCGTGATCGAACCGCGGCTGGCGGGACGTCGTTTGCAGGGAGACGAGATTCAAGCCGCGCTGCTGCTCATTTTCCTGTATGGGGTGGTCGTCGCGGTGTCCTGGCTGCAGTTTGTCGCGACGGGATACGATCCGCTGGATTCGTTGTTTGAAGTGGTTTCGGCAACGGGAACGGTCGGGCTTTCGGTGGGAATCACGAGCGCCGATTTGCCGGCCCAGCTCAAGGGGGTGTTGTGCGCGGATATGCTGATGGGACGACTCGAAATCATCGCCTGGTTGGTGATGCTGTTCCCCGGAACGTGGTTTGGCAAAAGAATGGAGATAACATGAGAACTGTATTTATTGGAGCCGGCGAAGTCAGCGTGGAAACCGCCAAGGCGCTCGTCAAGAAGGGCCACGACGTCATCATCATCGAGACCGACAAGGCCAAGATTGATGAATTGTCCGATGAGATGGACTGTAGCTTTCTGCACGGCGATGGCAGTCGGCCCGACATCCTGCGCGAGGTGAATCCCGAACAGACCGACATCCTGTTTTGCCTGACTGATAGCGACCAGGCCAATGTCATTGCCAGCCTCCTTGGCCGGTCGCTTGGCTTCAAGCGCGTCGTGACGAGCATTCGCGATGAGCAATTCGAGGGCATCTGCCGCGAGTTGGGGCTGGAGGATACGATCATCCCGTCCCGCACGATCAGCCGCTACCTGCAGGACATGGTCGCCGGCAGTAAACACGTCGAGTTGTCCACGGTTCTCAAGCACGAGGCCCGGTTTTTCACGTTCACCGCCAGGGAAGAAGATGCCGTCGCCGTCAAAGAGCTGAAGCTGCCGGCGGAGGCTCGCGTTGTTTGCTATTATCGGGAAGACAAATTCGCCCACGCCGATGAGGAGACCAAGTTGCGCACCGGGGACGAGATCGTGATCCTGACCCACAGCAAGAACCTGGGCGAATTGGAAAAGCGTTGGCAGCCAAAGCAAAGGGAGGAGAAGCCGGCGGATTCGGCCTCGGTCAAAAAGAGCAACCAGAAATAACCGACCATCATGCAGGGAGAGACCATTTTTATCGTGCTGTTTGTGGTGGCCACGGCCGTGGCAATTGCGGTGCAGCGCCTGGCCATTCCATATACGGTGGCGTTGGTGTTCACCGGGCCTCGTTTTGGGGATGCTGCATGTCTTCGAAGCGCCGCACCTGACCAAGGCCCTGCTGTTCAATGTCTTTCTGCCGGGGTTGCTCTTCGAGGCTGCGTTCTACATCGAGTTCAAGCAATTCTGGCGAAACCGCCTGGCCATTAGCTTCGCTGGCCTTGCCCGGCGTGGTTGCGGCAATCGCGCTGACGCGCCATCATCCTGACGCCGGTCGTCAACGGCTTGCATTTCGTGCAGGGGTTCACCTGGAAACACGCGCTGGTTTTCGGCGCACTCATCTCCGCCACCGACCCCATCGCCGTCGTCGCGATTTTCAAGAACCTGGGTGTTCCCAGGCGACTTGCGGTGTTGCTCGATGGCGAGAGCTTGCTCAACGACGGCGTCGCGATTGTTCTCTTCACACTCAGTCTGGCGCTGGTTGCGGGAACGGTAGTGACGACGGGTGGCTTGATCCTCGACTTCGTCAAGATCGTCGGCATCGGCGCGTTGATCGGAACAGGAATCGGGCTGGCCGTATCGCAAGTCATCAAACAGGTGGATGATCCGATGATTGAGATCACGCTGACCACGATTGCCGCGTATGGCTCTTTCGTGGCCGCCGAGCATTTTCATTTCTCCGGCGTGATTGCCACCGTCGCGGCGGGCATGGTTTGCGGCAATTACGCGGCGCGTGTCGGCATGTCGCCCTCGACGCGGATCGCCGTGGAAACATTTTGGGAATATGTTGCCTTCGCCCTCAACTCGATTGTGTTCCTGCTGATCGGCCTCGAGGTGCATTACCGGGAGTTGCTGGACTCGTGGCAAGCCATCCTCGTCGCCTATCTGGTGGTCACGGGCGGACGGGCGCTGATTATTTTCGGGGCCTCTTCGCTGTTGCGAGCAACCCGCGAACGAATTCCCTGGACGTGGAGCGCGGTCTTGACCTGGGGAGGGTTGCGCGGCGCGGTGCCGATGGTGCTGGTGCTCAGCCTGCCAACGGATTTTCCCCATCGGGAACTGCTGCTCTCGATGACTTTCGGGGTGGTCATTCTTTCGATCCTGGTCCACGGTCTGACGATCTCACCCTTGCTGCGCTGGCTGGGCATTGTGCATGGACAACAGGAACGCGCGGAGTACGAGTTGGCGCGCGGCAAGTTGCAAACCGCCCAAGCCGCCTTGGCGGAGATTGACCAAATGACGCACGTCCATTTCGCCCATCCCGAGGCGCTGGCCGACCTGCGTCGCGAATACGAGCAAAAGGTAGAGCGTGATAGCGCCGTGCTGGACAAGCTGCACGTTCAAAACGAGCAGCTTCACGCCGAGGAATTGCAATGGGCGCGGCGGCACCTGTTGCTGGTGGAAAAACGCGAGGTCATGGATGCCTTTCACCACGGAGTCCTCAATCAAAGTGTCCAGCAAAAGCTGCTCGCGGACATCGACGCGCGGTTGTTGCGCCTCGAATCGGGCGAACGAGGAAAAATCCAACGGACAAAACAATGAAAAATAAGCAATCACCACAAGGATCTACGAAATCGGCATGGTTGGATTGGGCGTGATGGGGCGCAATCTCGTGCTGAACATGGCGGACCACGGCTTTTCGGTGGCGGGTTATGACAAGGATCAGGCCAAAGTCGGGGCGCTGCGCAAGGAATCAAAGGAAGTTGATGTTCGCGGCGCGGCGAACCTCCAGGAGTTTATCTCCCTTCTTCGCCAACCGCGAGCGGTCATAATGCTCGTGCCTGCCGGTGCTCCAGTGGATTCGGTCATCAAGGATCTATTGCCGCAATTGGAGAAGGGCGATCTCATCATGGATGCCGGCAACTCCTACTTCAAAGACACCAACGTGCGCGCCCGCAACCTGGCGGCAAAAGACATCCGGTTCCTCGGCCTGGGCGTTTCGGGTGGCGAAGAAGGTGCGCGTCATGGCGATGCGGGACTTGTCCGGGTTTGTGAAGGAACGGAAGCAGGCCAGCGCGATTTTTCAGCGAGGAAATGATGTATCAGGCCATGACGAAGCCGATTTCGCAAAACTGACGGGCAAACAGCAGCGACCCGCACATGAGCAAAACCGGCGAGAGCAAGCTGGGGTTTTG
>CAVWTH010000009.1:0-56071 GCA_963757675.1 uncultured Verrucomicrobiae bacterium
GACCAAGTTCTTCGTCCAATTCTCGTTGGGAGGCGAAGCATGCTGCACATGCGCACCGGAGGATAAGCAAATGTCCGTTTATGTGATCGTACAAGGCAAGATCGAGAACCGCGGATTGCTCGATCAATATGTGGAAAAGGTTATTCCCACCATCGAGTCTCATCATGGGAGAATTGTCGCCTTCGATGAAGAACCGAACGTGGTAGAGCGACCGATGGAGCACCCGCGCACCGTCATTCTGGAATTCCCATCAATGACGGCGTTTCAGGCGTGGTACGACTCGCCCGAATACCAGGAGATTCTCCCGCTGCGACTGAAATCGACCCCAGGTACGCTGATCGTTGTAAAAGGCTTCCCGCCGTCTTGATGCTTACGTGGCGCGCAGCCCGACGAATTGATGAAGCCAACTCCGAAAGCTTTCGCGAGTAGGTTGGCCGGATTTCAAACCGACCGCTGCTTACGTGCCACGACATCCTGCCGGAGCTTATCTCTGCCTCGTTGAAGGCAGTCGATGACGACTGATGGTTCGCAAATGATGAGCAGATGAGCACACGCGAATGAAGATCACTGATGGCGGGCTGGATGATCCTCGCGTGCAGGCTCTACTGGCTCATCATGTCCATACGGCGTGCGCCGAGACAGCGCCCGGTAGCGCACACGCGCTTGATCTCGATGGGTTGAAGTCGCCAGATATTCACTTTTGGTCCGCATGGGATGGAGATCACGTTGTCGCGGTCGGCGCTTTAAAACGACTCTCGGAATCCCACGGGGAGATAAAATCAATGCACACGGAGCAATCGCACAGACGGAAAGGTACCGGGAGCGCGATGCTCCGACATATTATCGCGATGGCGCACCAGATGGGATTGTGCCGGCTAAGTTTGGAGACAGGTTCGTGGCCGTATTTCGATGCGGCTCGCGCTTTCTATAAAAGTCGCGGATTTGTCGAGTGTCCACCATTCGGCAGCTATATTCCTGACCCGAACAGCGCTTTTATGACGCTGGAACTTCGCTGAAATGCAGCGCGATCCAATGCCCTGGTCGTTCAAAGCGGCTCTCTCAGCTTTCGGGATCTTTGCCGTCGGGGCAGCGCTAATCGTTTTTGCGCATTTCCAGAACCGTTGGGCGGCTATCGCGTATTTTGCATACGGCCTTTTGACAGCGGGGGTGGGATCGTTCGGAGCATTGCTCTTTTCCATCATCTGCGCGGTGACTCGTCCCGAATGGCGCAGACAGTCATTGATCGCAATCGCGCTTGCGGTGTTGCTTTCCGTCGCACTTTTTCTGTTCGCCAGAGTGGCATGAGAATTTGTTTCGCCGCGATGCCGAAACCAACACGCGAGATGCGTGCGCTACCGGGCATTGGCGGCGGACGCCGCGAGATCAAGAACTTCGCGGGCGCAGCCCCAGGACAGCGTGAAGCCGGCGCCGCCGTGGCCGTAATTGTGAATGACAGTGCGGCCATCGCGCAGACGATCGCGTTCGAGGCGTACGCCTGATTTTCGGAACGGGCGCAGGCCGACGCGCTCAGCAAGCACGCGCGGCTCATCGATGTTCAGCACTTGGCAGCACTCCGCGACAATTCGCGATGTTGTCGCGGGATCCGCCGCAAGATTGTCGCTGAGTTCGTTTGTTCCACCGAAGACGCAATCGCTCGCCCGCGGGATCGCGTACATTAGCGGCGCATCATCACACACTATTGCGCAGGAAAGACCCTCGATTCTCGGGACGATTGCGACCTGACCGCGATGCGGCTCGAGATCGGCATCCTGCACGAGTTCACGCGCGCCAATTCCTGCGCAGTTGATGACGAGATCGAATTCGCGCTCGACGTCCTCGAGGTTTTCGACCTGCATATTCGCGTTGATTTCGCCGCCGGCTCGCCGAAAACGGGCGGCGAGATAATCGAGATAAATCGTCGTGTCCATTAGCGGAACACGCAGCGAGAAGCCGCTCTTAAATTTGTAGCCAGCGCGCTGTGCGCGGTCTCGAACCGGCCACAGGCCGGTTGCTACAGATGAAAGCTGTTGGGCGCCAAGCGAAATGGCCCAATCCGGGATTTGTATTTCACCAGTGCGCGAAAACTGACGCGATTCGATGATCGAAATGCCGGTTTCGGGAAACCGAACGAGATCGACGAGCACGTGGTAGGTTTCGAGCGCCAATGGGATTATTTTGTTGGCTGGCTCGACATGGTATGGGAACCAAACCGCCGCGGCGGCACCGGAGGTCGTTTTCCGGCCGATTTCTTTCGCAAAAATCGCAGTGCGATAGCCGCGCTCGGCGAAAAGCACGCCGCAGGTGAGCCCGGAGACACCAGCGCCAATGATTGCGACACTCGTCTTCGGCATGGTGACGGATCAGAATCCAAACTCCGCGCGATCGAGACCGCCTTGGCGAATGATCGAACGCATGGTGCCGATTGGAATTTCCTTCCTCGCTGCGGGCACAATGACGATTCGCCCGCCTGCAGACCGAAATTTAATGTGACTGCCTCGCTGCGAGACGCGCGCAAAACCGCGGCTTTCCAAAATCACGATGATCTCGACTGAGCTGAGACGTTTAGGCACCGATCAATTCCTCGCCCACGGTGACCTCAGAGACGTTAGTGTAATCGGGATTTGTTTCACCCTCGAAATAAAGCTCGACGGCTTCGCGGAAATTCGCTGCCGCTTCCTTACGGGTTTTCCCAAAACTGGAAATATCGACGCTCAAACCCTGAGCGACGAAGTAAGGATCTTCCTTGAACAAACAATATTTTACCGCGCGCATACGTGAATCTTGCCGCAGAATGCAAATTGCGGCAAGGAAGCTGAACCGCGTCCTCGCGAACTGCGCGTCCCGATCACCTCGACGGCCCGTTCCGCGAATTGTGGGGCGTCTCTGTGAGACGTTGATGGCCGGCGTTCGACACAAAATGCCCAACAGTTTGGTGCGTGCCAAATCCCCGAGTAGCGTCTAGGATTGACTCGTAATGGTTTCGATCAATCGAGATGCGTTGACGGAAAAAATCCTCGCCGGCGCGCGGATTTCCACAGACGAAGCCCTGCAATTATATCACTGGCCGTTGGAAGAATTGGCGGGACTAGCAAATGCCCGGCGCGATTTGGCGAAAGCCAAGAGTTATGAAGGCCGTGGCCGCGAGATCGTCACTTATATCGTCGATCGCAATATCAATTACACGAACGTCTGCAACGTTTATTGCAAGTTTTGCGCGTTTTATCGTACCGAGCGCGATGAAGATCATTACGTGCTCAGCTTTGAGCAACTCGACCAAAAGCTGGATGAACTGACTGCCGCCGGCGGAGTGCAAATCCTGATGCAGGGCGGGCACCACCCGAAATTGCAGTTCCGATGGTACATCGATCTTTTGCAGCACATCCGGGCGAAATATCCGCATATCAACATTCACGGGTTCAGTCCGCCGGAGTTTCAACATTTCGCAGAGACATTTCAGATGCCGCTGCGAGAAGTGATCTTCGAATTTAGAAAAGCGGGACTCGGCTCAATTCCGGGCGGCGGCGGCGAAATCCTTGTCGACCGGGTTCGAAAAAGAATTTCACCTTTGAAAATCAATAGCGACGAGTGGCTCGAAGTCATGCAGGTCGCACACGAACTCGGATTAAAATCAAGCGCCACGATGATGTTCGGCCATGTGGAGACGATTGAAGAACGTATCGAACATTTGCGACGAATCCGGGACCAACAGGATCGCAGCGGCGGATTCACCGCTTTCATTTGTTGGACTTTTCAGCCGCAACACACCGTCCTCAAGGTCAAGCAACCCACTGGCGTCTCCGAATATCTGAGGATGCAAGCATTGGCGCGGATCTTTCTGGACAACATCGAGAACATCCAAAGCTCTTGGGTCACGCAGGGCCCTGACATTGGCCAGATCGCTCTGAGATACGGCGCGAACGATTTCGGCTCTGTCATGATGGAAGAGAATGTGGTCAGCAGTGCCGGGACAACATTTCGTCTGGATGCGACGCAGATCGAGTCGCTCATTCGTGGCGCAGGCTATGAGCCGCGTCGGCGAAATAATTGGTACGAGCTATTGAACTGAAAGTTCTCTTGGAGCCGCGTCTCTGTGAGACGCGCGAGCCAAGCCGGTTTCACACGCGACGATCACGCCTCGCACAGCGAGGCGGCTACGGATAAGCGCCCGCCATTGGTAATCAAAACGCGGCACGATCGTTCTGGTATAGTGCATGATTTCGGTTCAGACTGATTTCGAAAAGGAGATAGCCATGGAATTAATTGAAGTGTTTCCGCGATTGCTCACTTGGGCCGTGCCCATCATCATTCTTGCCATCATTATTCTACCGCAGGCGATCCGGATCCTGCGGGAGTACGAGCGAGGCGTGATTTTTCGCCTTGGAAAATTGCTCGGCGCGAAAGGGCCAGGACTAATTTTCCTTATCCCAATCGTTGATCGAATGGTGCGAATGGATTTGCGCGTCGTGACGATCAACGTCGAGCGGCAGGAGGTGATGACGCGTGACAACGTGCCGGCGACGGTCGACGCGGTTGTTTATTTCCGCGTCGTCGATCCGCAAGCCGCGGTCGTGAAAGTGGAAAACTTTCTCAAAGCCACTTCGCTGATGTCGCAGACGACGCTGCGGAGCGTCCTGGGCCAGGCCCCCTTGGATGACCTGCTTTCGCAGCGCGAGTCGATCAATCTGAAGTTGCAGGAGATCATCGACCGACAAACGGAACCGTGGGGAATCAAAGTGACCGCGGTCGAGGTCAAGGACGTTGCGTTGCCCGACACCATGAAACGCGCCATGGCCAAGCAGGCCGAAGCCGAGCGCGAGCGTCGCGCCAAGATCGTCAACGCCGAGGGTGAATTTCAGGCCGCGGAAAAAATGGTGCAGGCCGCGGAGATGATGAGCAAGGAGCCGATTGCGCTGCAACTGCGCTTCCTGCAAACGATGCGCGAAATTTCCAGCGAACATAACACCACGACGTTTTTCCCGCTTCCGATCGATCTCTTGACGGCATTGATCAAAAAGAGCGAACCGCCCAAGTCGTAGGGCAAAGAAAACGTCCAACGCTCAACGTCCAATTGGCACGGACCGCCGGATCGAACTCTCTACGCAGCCACTCTGAGTGGCATATCGTCATAAGTCCTGCCGTTGAGTTGCCGTCCAGTGAGGTCTTTGCGGACTCCGCCCCACTGTTTGAAGAAAAATTTGGCGCGCTGTTTGCGGCAGGCGCGAAAGATTTCTCGAACCCACTCGATTTTCATCGGCCGCGCGCCCCACCCGGACTCGCCGCCGACAATTACCCAGTGAATATCCGCCAAATCGATTCCTGCGACCGAACCGATAAGCGGCTCGCAAGAAAGAAAGCGAATGGCGGCTGGAACCCTTCGTAGATCATCGATCCGCGATAAGACGCGTGAATCTTCGACGCTCACTCCCATCCAGACGTTCCGAGGCCAATCAAGTTGGGATGCAAGCGTCTTCAGACGCCCGCTTCGTTTGGTTAGAATTTGAAAGGTGTGCTGACGACATGCACGCATCGTAGCAAACACGCGCTGAATGAACTCAAGCGGCACTTGCTCGTGAAACAAATCGCTCATCGAATTCACAAAAATCAGCCGCGGCTCACGCCAGCGGTTCGGCAGTTCGATCAGATCTTCGTGAAGCGTGACTTTAAAGCCATTGCGATACCTCGGGTTATCCATTGCGTGGAGGCGAAAGGCCAGGCGCTCGGCGTAACAGTTCTTGCATCCGGCACTCACTTTCGTGCAGCCGGTGACCGGATTCCAGGTCGCCTCAGTCCACTCAATATGAGAATTCGCCGCCATTAAGTCTCAATTCTCCGTGGAGCTTTCATTACTTCCGCTGAGTAGCGGGGGAACGTCGCCTTCGGATTCTTTAGGACTCCATCGTCGCGAAGGCGGATATACACGTCTTTCGCTACACGTGGCAGAAATCCGTTCTCAAGGCAACACAGAAAAACTGCGTCGTCTGTTTCGAGTCGGCCGCTGGCGATCATATGTTTCAATCGCTCCTGAAACGCTTCGACCTTTCGCTTCTTAAAGCCGGTGGTGCCTTGCTCAAAGTCCATGATCCCTTGAGCAGTGTCTTGTTCCAGTTCGTAATCCGCTTCGCCGCAGCTCGCGTCCAGTTTCCACACAATTTCCAAGAACTTCAGCATGCCGCGCCAGTGATGCGATCCGAATACTAGCCCATAAACATTGGCGCCCTTTTTGAGCGAGAAATGGCCAATGAAAATGCCTTTCGGAGCCCATTGCCGATACACGTCTGCTAGCACGCGGTGAACTTCCAAACGCGAAGTGTTTGCAGGTAATTTTATCTCGCGAGCAACCAGATCGCCGAAACGCTGCTTAACAGAGGATGCCGTGAAGAAAAGAAAATCAGTCGTTGCTGTATCGGCGAGTGCGTCAAAGACCTTCCTCGTGACATGCTTGAGACCATTTTGATCGATAAACACGAGCGATGGATGTTTGCCCATCTCATTCTCGACGCTCTCGAATGCATCCGCGAAATCAAGCGACCCAAATTGTGGCTGCCAAGCCAATGATTTCGCGGAACAGAGTCGCCTCAGATTCTCAATTTTACCCGCGTCGTGATCGTTGAAGAGAAGTCGAACGCTGTGCCCACGCTGGTCAATCCTCGCATGTTCAGCGAGCAGTTCGTTAACAACGATCAGTGGACTACCGGGTTCACCCGCAGAGTCTTCGCCCGGACCGCAAAAGAAATCGAAAAACTGCAGGGGTTTGCCCCGAAATCGCTCCGCGTGAAGAAATACCTGAAGCCAAGCGCGAATGTAACTGCGGTAGATTAATAACTTTGTCTTTGTACTTTCGTCGAAAGGTTGCCTATGTAGATCTCGCTCAGGCATCTATTAAGCTTGGACAAGTGGCTGATGTTATCGATTGCTGCTCGCGCCTTCGACGATTTTCATTTCGTCCGGCATCATGCCGCCTTTTCAAAATCCTTCAGGGAAACTTCTGCCTTCAGGTAGCGAATCAAGGCGTCGCGTTCTTCGGCGGGAAGTGCTGATAAAGCCGCATGAAGATTTGGGTCGCGGGCGCGGAGATCGGGAAATTTACCCTGCTCAAGTAAACGCCGGCTTCCTGGATCAAGTAGAAATGCCACAAACACGGTGCGCAGTTCGCGACTGTGCACAGCATTTGCGTCTTGGGTGGTGACGAAGCGTTCGTATGCTTCGTCGGCTAGTTGTTCGCGTGTCGGAATCGATGGAATAACTCCAAAGATCTTCGCGAGAATTTCGCGAAGGCTCGGGGAGCGATCTGTCTTGTACACTTCCTGCAATCTTGGCAGGTTCCAAAAGTCTTCCGGTTTTTCGAAGAGCAAACGCCGAATCCGTTCTTCAACTGCTGGCCAATCTTCGGCGTCGAAAGCGTCACGCAGAATGGCATCCGAAGCGACGGCATCATTCGCCTGATGCGCGAAGCGATCGCGATACATCTCACGATCGATTCTCATCCCCCATTGTCCGACCGCTTTGTCTTCAACGGTCTTCATCGGATCGGGGGAAGTGCTGGTGAGCGCGTCGATGCGAATGCCGCTACCTCCTCCTCCATCGTTTGGTCCGGGTGGAACAGGTTCGCGCGGTGGAATTAATTTCTCGTCATAATTGAAATCTTCTTCGAAGTATTCGCAGTTGGCGAAGAAATCGAAAAGCCCGAATCCATCCTTTTCGATCTTCTGTTCATTCTCACCATCTTGATGCTTGAACGTGAACAGGCGCGTCCCACGCCCTTTGATCTGAATGAAGTCGGTTGGCGACATGATGGGACGCGCGAGGACGACGTTTAGGATGTCTTCGCAATCGTAACCGGTCGTCATCATCCCGACCGTCACGCAAACTCTCGTGCGGCTGGTGTTGTAATCGCGGAACTCGTTTTCGCGCCACCTCGATTTGCCGCCAAGGTTGTTGTTCGCGAAATCGAGCGTCATTTGCTGTGCGCCCGGAATATCGGATGTAACTTGCGTCGCAAATGTTGAGCCGGCCCCGTACTCGTTTGGCCAGCGACGAGCGGCCTCTTCATTTAATATTTGCGCGAGCTTCGTCGCGTGTGCTCGTCGGACGGCAAAAAAAATGGTCTTTCCCACTTCCCCCGTCAGCGGGTCGCGCTTCGCATTATCGAGGAAACAGCGGACAAAACTCAGGTTTGTTTCGTCGGAGAAAAACTTTTTCTCGTAGTCCTTCTTGCCGAAGACAAGCTCGGTCTCCTCTCCATTTTCATCTGCCGGAACAGTGACCACGTAGCCTTCGTCTGAAAGCATTTGTGTCGTAATCTCGGTGCGGGCGTCGAAAGTTGTCGGGTTAACAAGGTACGGCGGCTGGTGCTGGACCGCCTGGGTCAAGCTGTAGCGAAAGGTGGGGTGTCCATCATCGCAGCCAAAAGTGCGATAGGTATCGAGTAGTAAACGTCGCTCGTATTCACGGGGATCGTGCTGCGGGTCTGCAGTGTTTACTCCCTTGAGATAATCCTTCGGCGTCGCGGTGAGCCCCAATTTTGCGCCGACGAAATATTCGAAGATTGCGCGATTATTGCCGCTGATCGTCCGGTGCGCTTCGTCGCTGATGATCAGTTGAAAATCCGGCGGCGCAAACTCGGTGAGGAATCGGTTGCGGGCCGCCAGGCTTTGGATTGTGGTCACGACCACCTGCGCCTGCTTCCATTCCTGGCGTTTCTGCTTATAGATCACCGTCTCAATCCCGTCGTTTGCGAGGTAAGCCTGAAAATTCCTCCAAGCCTGAGTTTCCAACTCCAATCGATCGACGAGAAACAGAATGCGGCTCGCGCTCTCGGTGCGTAGATAAAGCTTGGCGATTGCGGCGCTCAACAGCGTCTTGCCTGTGCCGGTCGCCATTTCAAAAAGGAACCGGTCCTTGCTCGCCGCCGCGGCGCTTTGCAACGCATGGACCGCGTCGAGCTGATAATCGCGCAGCAATCGGATTTTCTTGTTGATCATGAACGCCTCGCGATCGGCGGCGGAGTAGGTCAACCAGGCCGAGTCTTGAGAAACGGCGATGTAATGCTCATCAACTGCGACCGATGCCAGCCGTGCAGGATCGGGACGCCACTCGGAAGCTTTGCCCAGTTCATCAAGCGGCAGGAATCGCGAAACCTTTACGGGATTTCCCTGCCGCAAGTTCCAATACCAATGGACCAAGCCGTTGCTTAAGAAGATGTGACTCGCCTTCAGGCTCACCGCGTAAGCGCGCGCCTGCTCTTTCGCCGTAAGCGGATCGATGCTTTCGCGTTTCGCTTCTACTACGGCGACGGCGCGACCGTCAGAGTTCAGCAACACGTAATCAACGAATCCTTCCGGCGCGCGCTCGAAATCTTGTCCTAGATCAGCGTTCGGTGAAAAAGTCCGCCCGCTCAATCTGTGCTCGAGAATCACGTTCTCGCGTTTACCATCACCATCGGGCAGAAAACGCCAGCCCGCGTCTTCCAACATCTTATTGATGGTGATCCGCGCTTGGGCTTCGGAGGGCATATCAGCAGCGAATTACAGGTTCGGTGGGACAGAAAAGCAACACGCTAACATTCGGCTCCGGTCCAAACGCCGATTCGATTGCTTGGCGCACTTCGCTCCACTCCAATCCGCCGAGCCCACAGCCCAACGGTGGAATCGCGATGGACCGAATCTCGAGCCGGCGAACCACCGCGATCAGGTCAACCAGCCCGGCATCAATATCCTCGATTCGACTCGGCTCTCGCCAATGTCGCTTCGTCGGGAAGTTGACGATCCATCGTGCGCCTGAAGCTGAAATACCGCGGTCGAAAACGTGCATCGTTCCCACCCGAACCAATCCAGAGCGACACGCCATTTCATAAGCGCGGAACATCTCAGGAAACTTCTTTCGAAATTGCAGCGCAATGCCTTTGCCCATCACTCCCACTGTATTGACGGCATTCACGAGTGCATCAACCGGTGCGCTCAACAGATCGCCGTGAGTCAGTTCGATCATTACTGGCTCGCTGCCGCCGCCGTGGGTTGAACCTTCCGGAGCGGCAGGAAAGCGAAGATCAGTTCCCGCCTTGCGCGTACCCGCCGGGCGACGCGGTCGATCAGCTTCATCTCAGTGAGCACATTCAAGTCGCGCTGGATCGTCTTTGGTGTCTTGTTGGCGTAGGCTTTAGCCAATCTGGGTGTGAACTCTGCGATCTCACTGACATTCACCCAGTCGCTGCGGATTCCGAGGTCGAGCGCCAGCTGTCGCCGCCGCACATCGCTCGGGCTGCTTCTGTTCTGAAACAATTCGTGCACGTAGTTGCGCCACGTCGTGTCCCACTGCTGGGCCCACACATATTCGAGTTGGACCCGTAGCCCGTCCACCAGCCCGCGCACCGCGTACCGCAGGAAAGGCAACAGATCTCCGCCTGATTTACTGGCCAGATCGAGCTGGCGATAGTACTCCTCCCGTGTTTCGTTGTAGTGATTGCTCAAGAGATGCGCCGCGGGCGAAGGCACTCCGGCGGCCAACAAAAGGTGAAACTCGATCAGCCGCGCGGTCCGCCCATTGCCATCCCCGAAAGGATGAATCCAAGCCAGATAAACATGCGCCAGCACCGCCTTTATCACCGCGTAGACCAGAGTCCGCTCGGGTTTCGCGGCAAACTCTTCCCCGTTTAGCCACTCACAGAGCTTCTCGTTGAGCCATGCGCAGTCTTCCGCCGGCGCGCCGCGATACACGTTGCCCACGATCACGGAGTGCGCGCGATATTCTCCGGGCTGAACGTCTTTCCTGAGCGGCAGCGCGGCCAGCACTTGCCGATTGTAGTTGCGGATTAGATCGGCGCTCAACGCCGGGAGTGTGCCCGTCGCTAACTGCTGGCCGATCTGATTACAGGCGGCAATGATATTTTCCACCTCCTGCTTTTGATATTCCTTCGAGGGCGGCACCTCCAGTTTTCCTTCGACCGCGCGCAGCACCTCAGCCTCTGAGAGCGTATTGCCTTCTATGGCCGTCGTCGCCGCCGCACCCTTTGCCAGATAAACCTGATGCAATCGTTGCGCGGTCGCAGGACGCAACGGTACCCGGGCGAGGTGCTCGCATTTCGAAACGGCCTCGCCGAGGCAAAGCCAAAATTCAGGACCGACTTCGCGCAGATCAACGCGAAACTGAAGCCAAGGATGTGTCTTCTCGTATGTGCGCACGGATGTCCATTAAACTCCAGGCGTATAATATGGTCAAAGAGCAACTTAAGCAGAAACGCGCCGCAAAACGTCCATAAAAATGTCCGCTATGGTGAACTGGCATTGCCCCAAATGCGGTCGAGGACGCTTTGGATTTTGGCCTCGAAGCGGGGGAGCAGCGCACGCACGGCGTCCATCTGCGCCGCCTCCGCGTCCAGCTCCGCCACGATCCGACGTTGCTCCGCCAAGGGTGGCAGGGGGACTTCGATGGAGTTCAACTGGGCTTGGTTGAGCTTGGGTTGCGCTGCGCCGGTCACATAGTTGGCGATGGAAATGGAATTCAGGTAGTGCTCCACGAACCGTTGCGTCGCCAAATCGGGAAAGCGGAGAACGTGCGCGTGGTTATTCACCCAAATCTTGCCGGACACGGAAAACGCAATCGGCGTGGAGCGGGCCAACAAGTTTGCACCATCTTCCGATACGAGAAGCAGAGGCTCGTCGAAGATGTAGCTCTCCACTTGGTCAACGATGCCGGACGCGCCGTAATAGGGATATGGGCCGGGCTTCCGGTCGCTCTTCGTGATGGGCCTGCGCTTGCCGTCGAGGTTTTCGCAAATCGTGCCGAGCGGCACGAGTTCCCAATCCGGTTCGATGTGGAGTTGATGCTCCAGCGCGGCGAGAATCTTTCGAGCGCCGTCGAGGACCTTCTGGTAGCCCTCGATCTCCGCCACGATCCGCCGCTGTTCCTCCAGCGGCGGCAGCGGGATTTCGAGATCGCCAACAAATTCCCGTGTCACACCGCGAACACCAACACCAACAGCAGACGCATCAATCTGCGCTGCAAGTTGCGGTGCGACGCACTTCAGAAACTCGGGAAGCAAACGGTCATCGATGGGCATTAGTGCTGTGAGGTCTTGGTTGATGGCTACCGCTTCGTCGAGAAACGCCCACTTGCCGACGGACACGCGGGTGATGAGAACGAGCGACTTCGCTGGGATCAGATTCGTTGCCGAGCCTTCGAGTGCGGCTGCGGTAATCAACTCACCGCCGTTGGTGCGGTGGTCTTCACCAATGTGCTTGGACGAAATCCAGCGAGTCGTGCCGTTCGTCCAGAATGCCGCGTTTTGACGCGACGGAGTTCCGCCGGAGCGAATCGAGCATACATCGCTGAGCTTTGCGGTCGGATGTTCTGAATCGAACTCGGCAACACCCATGAATCGCTCGGCTGAAAGACTGGCGTCGGGACGCGCGAGCAACTCGGCTTTCGCAACCGCTTTCCATTCGAGCGTCGTTTCGATTTCGACTTTTCCTTTGAACCACGCCTTCACCACGCGCTCGGCTTCTGGCAGGTCGTTCGCCTCGATGGGATTTCGTTTGTCGCCGAGGTCGAAGCCGTCGGCGGTGATTTTGAGGAAGAGGATTTCTTTGGTCTGTCGCGCGAGTTTTTTGTCGAGCAGGAGGATGCTGGTTTTTACTCCGGAGTAGGGCTTGAAGACGCCCGCCGGGAGCGAGACAACGGCCACGAGCGAGTCTTCGACGAGGAATTTTCTCAGTTTCACGTAGGCGTTTTGCGTCGTGGCCACGATGCCATTGGGCACGATGACGCCGCCGCGTCCGTCTGGCGTGAGATGCTCGGCAATGTAGTCGGTGAAAAGCACCTCGGACTTCTTGGCCGAGACGCGAAACTTCGTGTGCGGGCTGACTCCGCCTTTCGGCGTCATGAACGGCGGATTGGCAAGTATGAGATCGGCTTTCTCATTCCAGCGCGCGTCGTTGGTGAGCGTGTCGTAGATGTGGATGGCGGGATCGGGAAAACCGTGCAGGAACAGATTCACCTTGCTCAGCTTCACCATCAGGTCGGTCACGTCGTAGCCGGTGAGGTTGGCGTAGACTTTCTGACGCTCCTCGTGGGTGAGCTTGTCGCCGGGCGTAGTCGACCCGGGCGATGTGTATTTCGCAAGAATGTGCTTGTAGCAGGAAACCAGGAAGCCGGCGGTGCCACAGGCAGGATCGAGGATGCGGTCGTCCGGCCGTGGATCGAGACATGACACCATGAAATCAATGATGTGCCGCGGCGTGCGAAATTGGCCGTTCTCGGCCTGGATGCCCATCGTTTTGAGCAGATACTCAAAGGCGTTGCCGAGCTCCTCGCTGTGCGAGTAAGCGAAACCGTTTACCTCATTGAGAAAAAGCGTCAGGATACGTCCGTCGCGGAACTTCAGGAACGAGTTTCGGAATATGTCGCGGAAGAGCGCGGGCAGGTGTTCCGCTTTACCGATCGCTTCGAGTCCTTCCGCGAAGAGATTCATCCGCTCATCCGCCGAGACGTTCTGCGGGAGCAAGGCGCGCCAACGATATTTCTCGAGCGGTCCGGTAAAGAATGAACGCTTCCCACCGAGTTTCACGGACTCCTCATCAAGGTCGTCCATGAATTTGTGAATCAATGCGAGCGTGATCAGTTCGATCTGGTCGGTCGGCAGGGGCAGCTTGCCGACGAGAATATCGCGACAGGCGTCAAGGCGTCGCTTTGTTTCGGCAGTGAGCACTAAGTCCGGAAAATAGCAGAATTTAGTCGCTCGGAGGAGCGGAAAAAGAACTGGCGAAAGTGGAATTCAGTTCCGAAAATCTTTCCGATGAGAAGAAAAGGAAGGCTAGGCCAACTTGCCCACGACGCTGGCGATCTGCTGGCGGAAAAGTTTCGCACCGCCGGAAGCTGGGTGACGAATACAGTGCGCAATAACGCCGAGTTGTTCGAGCTGCGCCGCAGCGATTTTTCCCAGTGCGACCACCTGGTCACACGGAAATAATTTGAGAAAGACCTTAAGCACTGGCAGCCCGGCAGCTCGCTCGGAGTTGTTAGGCGTACGATTACTCAATAGCCCTCGACGCGGATCGAACGAATGCCATGGGAACGCATTCCATAGAACGAATTCTGTCGGTTGCAAACCGAGCTTCAGCAATGTGCCCCAAACAATCGTCGCCGTCGGCTCGGAAAAACCGTCCCGGCAAATTTGCGGTTTGCTCGTCCGGCGCGGCTTGAGGCCGGCCAGAATCTGTGGCGGCGGTCTATGAGCATTCCATGAAATATTTACATCTCGACGCTCAGAGAGCGCTGCTACAATCTCGGGCTTTTTGCCAAGCAGCATTCGCTCGGAAGTCATGGCGATTCCGCTGAAATGGCCGCCGCGATATCCGAGCGCTTCCCCAATGATCGCAAATCTTGCTTTACCCACCCGTTGTTGAAGGTAAGCGCCTAATTGTTTCCGCCGTGTCGCCGGCGAACTTGCTCCGATATCGTTTCGCGCGTCGAATTGCCACCACGGATTGAAAACGGCACCCGAAGGCGATTCTCTTAGCAACCGCAGCAACTCATCGACTTCCTTGCAAAACATCGCTCCGCCAACGTTCAGCCGAGAGGTGACCCAGGCAATCGTTTATGCGACAGGTGAAATGCCACATGCCAGAGCTGCCCGAAGTAGAAAACTTCAAACGTTACCTGGACGCTACGTCGTTACGTCAGCAGATCACCAGCGTGGAGGTTCGCGACGCGTATGTTTTGCAAGGTATTTCCGCGCGTGAGCTGGCACGTGGACTGAAAAGACGTCGTTTCGAAAACAGTCGGCGCCATGGCAAACATCTGTTCGTCCGCGCCGATGACCAGCTCTGGTTGCGACTGCATTTCGGTATGACCGGCTCACTTCACTATTTCAACGGCGAAGAACAACCGCCGAAAGCTGCGCGAGTGCTTTTTCACTTCGCCAAAAACAATCGGCTGGCCTTCGATGATCAGCGCAAATTCGGCGAGATCGGATTGATCAACAATGTAGATGAATTTCTCAGGAAACGCGGCATCGGCTCGGACGCGCTCGACTTCAGTTTTTCACACTTTAGATCGATCTTACGAACGCATCGCGGTGCGGTGAAAGCGATTTTGCTCAACCAGAAGTTGATCGCGGGGATCGGCAATCTTTATGCCGATGAGATCCTGTTCCGCGCCAAGCTGCACCCGGCCACGGAAGCCAGCCGATTGCCCGACCAGAACCTGGCCAGGCTGTTTCGCGCAACGCGCGACGTTCTCGAAAAAGCGATCGCACGGAAAGCCGATGCCGATCGGATGCCGAAATCATGGCTGCTGACACATCGCGGAAAACAGGGCAAATGTCCGCGCTGCGACCGTAAATTGAAATCAGCGAGGGTCGGTGGGCGCACTTCATGGTTCTGTGCGCATTGCCAGAAGCGAAAGTGACTCAGCGCAACATTTCCAGACGGGTGAGTGCGTTTCCCGGCGCGGCGCCTTCGGCGTCTTTAGATTCGTCGACCGGTAGCTAAATTGCTGTTTCAGCTTTATCCACGGCTTGTCGCCGGTATTCTGCATGCAATGAAGTGGAGCGGCTTTGCCGTTTTGATTTCGACTATTCTCGCCGGTAGTGCATTCAATAGCTCGTCGGCGGAACCGAATTGGGCGGGCAAGTACGCGACCAAAAACTTTCTCAACGGTCAGGCCGTCTTCGAATTAAGCATTGAACAATCTGGAAACGCCGTCCAAGTCTCGTTCGATGCTGCTTACGCTGACGCTCATGGCGCGGCGCCCGATGGCGAAGGCCAGGCGAAAATCGCCGGAAAAAACAAGCTCGCGTTCAACTGGGAAGATAGTTTCCACAATTTAGGAACAGGCACGATCACGCGTGCCGGCGACGGCATTGTCGTGTCAATGAAAACCACGCATGTCGAGGAGCCACGTTGCCTTGTGTTCTATGGGCAGAACATGCGGCTCAAACGGGTGAAGTAGCAATGGGAGGTACAGGCATCCTGCCTGCATGTCTCAAATCTTCGGCAGGCGCGACGCCCGCCGGCCCCACAGCCAAGATGGCTGTGCTACATCACACCATCGGGCGAAAACGCCCGACGATTTCCTGCAGACGCCCGGTGATCTGGCCTAACGAACATACTTCGGCTGCCTCCAGCAGAGCGGGGAAAACATTTTCACCGTGCTCCGCAACCGTCGCCAGTTTGTCCAGCGCGCGCTTGGCTTTGTCGGCGTTTTTCTTTTTGAACTTACGGAGCCGATCGACTTGCAACTGCTGTTTCGCCCGCGGCGTGCGTGCCAATTTGACGTCCCGAGATTCGTCATCCCCGTCGCGGTAGCGATTCAATCCGATGATCGGGCGCGTCCCGTCATAGATTTGCTGTTCGTAGCGATGCGCGGCGCTTTGGATCTGGCTGCGCTGATAACGGTCTTCCACCGCCGCGAGCACGCCTCCGAGCCGTTCGATCTCACGAAATTCATCGAGAATTGCCGCTTCAACTGCGCGCTCGACGGCTTTCATGCCAGGCGAACCGCTCAACATGTTCATGGTGTGTTTGAAAAGCCCGGATTCCTCCAGCAGGATCGCCTGCCCGTGTGCGGCGAGCCGGATCCATTCTTCACTCGGCGTGGTGAACGGTTCGTCCGCGCTGTTTGAATGACACGAGTTCGTGGCGTTCATGTAAGCCAGAATCAATTCCGCAGCCGTGCGGGTGAGATTATTTTTGAACTCGGCGGCGACCAACGAGCGGCCGCTGGTTTGCGTGTGCAATTTCAAAAGCTGCGCTCTTGAGCCTGCCCCGAACACATCGCGCATTCCGATTGCCCAAATGCGGCGGGACACGCGCGACAGCGCGATATACTCCGCGTCGAGTCCGCAATCGAGAAAGAACGAAAGCCGTGGCCCGAATTGATCGACCGGAACGCCGCGCGCGGCGAACATTTCCGCATAAGCGAATCCATTTGAGAGCGTATAAGCGGCCTGCTGCACCGGCGTTGAGCCGGCTTCTCCGATGTGATAACCGCTGATCGAAATCGGATACCAGCGCGGCATTTCCCCTGTCGTGAACTCGACCATGTCGGTGAGGAACCTCAGCGACGGTTCGATCGGGAAAATGGTTTCGTTCTGGGCCTGGACTTCCTTGAAAATGTCGGCCTGAACCGTGCCGCGCAATTTCGGAACAACCTTCGTGCCGAATCGCCGCTTTGCTGCGGCGATGTACATTGCCATGATCATCGGCGCCGGGCCGCTGATGGTCATTGAGGCTGAAAAATGCGGCGAACCGAGATCGAATCCATCATAAAGGCGCACCATGTCTTCGACGGTATCGATGGCCACGCCGCCCTCGCCAATTTTTCCGAAAACGCCATCAGCATCGCTGTCGAGCCCGTAGAGCGTCGGTCCATCAAATGCCGTGCTGAGCCGATGGGTGCGTTGGTGGCGTGTGAGATAATGGAAACGCTCGTTAGTATCTTCTGCGAGCATCAAACCAGAAAACAAACGCGTTGGTTCTTCCTGCAGCGGCGGCCGTGTCGGCCGCTTTTTAGCCTGCTTTGCGGGCGACACGCCCGCCGCTACAGCATTATTCTTTTCAAAGCTTTCGACCTCGCGTATCGGCTCAAGATACATTTCGCGATAGGCGCCGTTTAAGTACGGAAATTCGCCCGGCAAACCTTCGCCAAAAATGTAGCGCGCGATCTCGCCCAGCTCGTCGATTTCGGGCAACGCAAGACGCGGCAGCGGCAACCCGGTCGGTGTGCGTGTGACCGGGATTTTCGCTTTGATATCGTTCCAGCGTCCAAGCAGATCGCGTCCGAACTTTGCGTCGGTGCGCGCCCGCTTCATCTGATCAAGAACGAATTTTTTATGATTTTCGACCGATTCGACGACTTGCCCGAGCTTACTCATAAATTCCGGTCCTACATTCTTGGTTAGCAGGGACTCAAAATTAACTCAAACAACCGGTCCACGCCAGGGTCGCGGTGTCGTTTTGCGACCGTGTCTACCAGTTGCTGGTCCCGCCGGTTTTGCTCAAGACGTTGTTCGATTTCCGTGTGCGCGGTACGCGCGCGTTGGAGATCGCTCTTGTTCACGACCACGATGTCGGCGAGATCGAGCATGACGATCTTCTGCAACTGCAAACGGCTGCCGTAATCCGGATTCATCACCAGCACGGTCGAATCGACAATTCCATTTTTCCGAAACGGCATGGCCTCTTGTCCGGTGCCCACCGTTTCGATGATGACCTGATCGAAATTCGAGCGCGCTAGCAGCGCCAGACAGTCATGCGTTGCGGGTGAAAGGCCGCCGGCCTGTCCGCGTGTGGCCATGCTGCGCATGAACACGCGATCATCCTGCGAATTGATCATTGTCGCGCGATCGCCCAATAGTGCCCCTTCGCCGATTACGCTGGGATCGTGCGATAAAATCGCGATCCGGCCTTTCAGATTGCGACTGAGAAACCGCAGCACCAGCTCATCAATCAGAGTTGTTTTTCCCGCACCGCCCGGTCCGGTAAAGCCAATGACGGACGTTTGATGTTTGATGTTTGATGTTTGATGTTTGTCTGACTTGGGCGTTGGGCGTTGGGCGTTGGGCGTTGGGCGTTTTCTTCCGGCCGCATATGCGTCTTCGATTTTTGTCAGCTTGTGCGCCAGTTCCTGATCAAAAGATTTGGGGCGCGGCCGCTTCGCTCGCGGTTTGCCATAACGGCGATGGACAAATTTCACCATTTCCTCGAGCGATGTGCCGGCAAAAAAGATTTCGTCGACGCCTTTGCGTCTCATCATCGCAGCGTCCTCATAGGTGATGGTGCCGCCGCCGCCGCCGAAAACCTTGATGTCGCCAGCGCCTTTTTTTCGCAAAAGATCGACAACGGCTGCGAAAAATTCGATGTGCCCGCCGTTGTAACTCGAGATGCCAATGGCGCGCACGTCCTCCTGGATTGCTGCGCGCACAATATCGCGGACCGAGCGGTGATAGCCAAGATAGATCACTTCGATCCCGTGCCGGATGAATTCCAGGTTGATCGTGTTAATCGCGCTGTCGTGTCCGTCGCAAATCGGGACAGCAGTCAGTATCCGGGTTGGTGAAGCCATTTGTCCCAAGAGATAACAACAAATCTAGAGCGCAGGAAAACAGGAAAACCAAGTGGAATCTAATTTCCTGGCTTCCTAATTTCCTGATTAAGCTTGCTCGATATGCCCGATCCGTTGAAATGCACCGGCAAAAGCAGCGAATCCGCATGAACAACTGCCGAGCGCTTCGCGCAATCGTCACGGCTGGTCTGGTCGTTGGTGTTTTGGATATCTCATCCGCGTTTGTCATTTGGTGGCAACGCGGCGTCGCACTACAGCGAGGATTGCAGGGAATCGCCGCTGGATTGCTCGGTACCAAATCGTTCGAAGGCGGACTGGCAACAGCCGGCCTGGGTCTGGCGCTCCACTTTTTCGTTGTGTTCGTGGCGGTCTCGGTTTTTTACCTGGCGAGTCGTATGATGCCGTTTTTGACGAAACAGCCGTTTGTTTGGGGCGTGCTTTATGGGATCGGCGTTTACATTGTGATGTACTGGATCGTGTTGCCGTCGGCATTCTCAACGTTTCGACACCGGTTTTCTAACGAATTGCTCGAGCTTGCCATTCACATTTGCTTGATCGGCTTGCCCACCGCATTCATCGTGCGCCGATACTCCGAAGCGACGGACCCATCGTCATGAGCGATCCACTGGATTTCACCGGAAAAATTGTGCTCGTCACGGGCAGCTCGCGAGGGATTGGCGCGGAGATGATAAAGGCGTTCGGACAACGCGGCGCGCGATGCGTGGTCAATTACGTCGCCGACCCGCAGGGCCAGAACAAGGCGGACGCCACGAAAGTGGCGGCAGAACTGGGGAACCGCTCGTAATCGAATGTGATGTGACGCAGCCGCAGCAGGTCGAAGCAATGATGCAACAGATACACGAGCAGCGCGGCGGGCTCGATGTCCTGGTGAACAATTCCGGGATCATCAGCGATCGCACCATCAAGAAGCTGTCGCTGGACGACTTTGAGGGCGTGATCCGCGTCAATCTCATCGGCACATTCGTGGTCACCCAAAAAGCCGCTGCCATCCTGCGCGGTGGCGGGCGGATCATCAACCTGTCATCCGTGAGCGGTCAGATGGGATTATTCGGACAAGCGAATTATTCGTCGAGCAAGGCAGGCATCATTGCACTGACCAAAGTGTCGGCGCGGGAGTTTGCCCGGCAGAACATCACCGTCAACGCGATCGCGCCCGGCTTTATCGATGTGGGGATGAGCAAAGGAATGCCGGAGGAAGTGGCTCAAAATTTTATCAAACAAATCCCGCTCGGTCGCCTCGGCGACGCGCGTGAAATTGTCGATGCTGCGCTATTCCTGGCGTCGCCGATGGCGAGTTACATCACAGGTCACGTGCTCAATGTGAACGGCGGATATTACATGGGTTGATCGGTTTTCGCCCAACCAACGCCGACAGGTCAGTCCAATTTCTGCACGAGTAACCAGACCAGCGCCGAAAGGATTGCTGCGAATGTCGATAACACGAGCGTCACGCGCTTCGTCTGCCGTATCTTAAAAACCGGCTTGGGGATATCGTCGTGGATTTGACTGGCCTCGAACAGTTTCATCAGGGTGAAAGCGACGACAAAACCCACCGCCGCCCATTTGAGACATCCCAAAAACATATCGAGCATCCCGGGCAGAGCGTAGCGCAGGCTGATGCGGCCCTCAAGCCCCTTGCATGACCCGAGCCTGCGCGATCAAACGAGGAAAGAAAATTGCGGACACACAAAGATCAATCCAACGTCGAATTCAATTTCGCTGCGATACTGTGCAGCGCATCGGCCAATGTCGCGAAGGTCGTGATTTGAATTTCCGGTCCGTAATGGAATTGCGAGAGAATATTCAGACCAATGTCCTTGTGCGGGTCTGGCATCACACGCACCACGGAGGCGACCCCTTTTTCGGTCAGCGTTTCCATGATCCTGGCAAGGTGAGGTGCGGCCCCCGAATCCATCGAGTCCAGCCAGCGGAAATCCACGAGGACGCGTAAGCCCGGCCTAACATGCTGCAACAGTTCACCCACCCGCCGGGCAACTGCCCGGACTTGCTCGGCTGTGACCCGCTGCGCAGCGCTGATCACGAGCAGGCGCTTCGATTCATCGAGCTCAACCGCGTACATGCTTCGCCTTCGCGCGCGCCAGTCAGAGACAGTCGCTACAGCGCCTTTTGGAAGAAAGCATTTTCAAACGTCGGCTGAAAAGCGCCAGGGTCTGTGTCGCCGATTCGAAATCGCGGACTGACTTCGAATTGCGTGGCGCAATAAATTTCCATTTCCGTCCTGCCGCACTTCTCGAGCGACGCGCGCACCGTAGTCAACGCGAGCGCCGGTGTATTGCAATCCCGGCTGAGGTGTCCGAGCACTACGCGCTCGATGTTTCCGGGTAATAGTTCCTGGATCACGCCCGCCGCAGCCGTGTTCGACAAATGGCCGTGGCGCGACTGGATCCGCTGTTTCACCGGCCACGGCCGGTGCGTATCGTTCTGCAAAAGCTTTTCGTCGTGATTCGTCTCGACCACGAGCGTTCGCACCTGGCGCAACCGTTCGATGATCATCTTGGTCACATAACCGAGGTCGGTGATAAAACCAAGGCTACCTGAGCCGGCGTAAAACACGAACCCGATCGGATCCACCGCGTCATGGGGCACAGGGAACGTTTGCACTGTGATATCGCAGATAGAAAATTCCGTGCCAGTCGCGAACAGTCGCCAATTGCGGCAGCGATCAGCGAGATCACTGGACCGAAGCGCCTCAGCGGTGAGCGGATTGCAGTAAATCGGCAGATCAAATTTGCGGCAGAGAACTTCAAGGCCGCAGATGTGATCGGTGTGTTCGTGTGTAAGAACGACACCGTCGAGTTGCTCGGGCGTTACGCCGCACTGCTCCAAGCGCAACACCACCTGCCGCGCGCTCAGGCCGCCGTCAACGAGGATTTTGCAATGATCGGTCGCAACCAGTGCACTGTTCCCCGCGCTCCCGCTGCCGAGCATGATCAAGCTGAACACGGGTCTCAAGATAGCCGCGTGATTTCAGCTTGTGCAAACGGAAAGCAATAAATTAGTTGCCAGGCTCCAGGCGATATGCGGGTTGTCCCCACAGATTATCTCCTCAGTGATGGTAAAACTCGCCTCCGGAATGCGACGAGGCGTTATAGAAAGTCCTGATCGCATTATAGCCCTTGGTAGCACTCAGAACGAAATGCCGGTTGAGTAGCCTGAAGTGCCGTGCTTGCCGGGGTCACTGACCCCGGCTACAGAGTTTCGGCTGTGAGCGCGTCGATAAACTGGTGGGGCGTTTCGGCGCCTAGCAACGTGGAACCGATTGTCTCATCCTACACCAGTCGCGACAGCGTGCCGACGCAGATCAGATAGTCGCTCACGAGTCGCTCGGGAACGCCAATCACAAAAATCAGACGCGCGCGCAGCTGATCTTCGCCGAATAGAATGCCGACTCGGCTACCCCCCGGGTTAACGTCCGCTCCGAGCAAACCACGACACTAATGCCGCCGCACACCAGGCAGCGGCGGCGGTGGCGGTGTAAAGAGGTCAAAGTGAGGGTCTGAGCCAGGTTGCGAGTTTTCGTTGATTTGACTGCACCAGCCGTCGTGCGGGTTAATACAGGTCATCACCGAAGAATCGACACCCGGGGGAGTATGCGCGGGCCACGGTACTGCCTTTTTGACCGTGAATTGAAACATTCTGTTGCTGGCATCTTTTATGGTTATCTTACAAGGGTTGGCCGGAGAAATGTTATTCGCGACGGTATCCACAATGATTTGCGGGGTGTCTGGCACGTTCGGTGCCAAAGGCGGGAAGTCCGTATCCGCAACGTCTTTGCATACGCCAAAACTCTTCCACCTTGGCCTGTTCAAGGGTTTCGAATCTCCTAGATTCACCGCGAAATCCACCGTGTAGTTGGGTGGCGGCACTACTGGGTGCGGGTTGGGCAATCCAGTGTCGCCCCCGATGGCGATGATCAGCCCCTCACCGGGCTGATTCTCAAAACTCACGGCGTCATCTACGGAGAACGCGTAGCCGTTCGCATCAAGCTTGGCATGAACAAGATCCACGAACGGATTAAATCGTTGCTCCTTTCGTCTCACGCTTTGGTAGTTGTACTCGAGTTTGTGGATGTAATCGAGCAACGCCTGCTGAAAATGTGTTAACGGTCCTGGGGAGTCTTTAAGACCATTGAAGCCGGCATTACACCCGGAATTAAACGGAACCCATCCATACACATACGGCATGATATTAAGGGACGAAAGAGTTGCAGGGATCGGATAATAGTTCGGGTCGTGGTAATTGGGGCAGTCAGTCTCGTTCCCATTCGTTCTATAATTGTTGTAATTCTCTTTAAAATACTGATCGATCTCTTGATATGTGAGAAATTGCGGGCAATTGACCTCGTTCGCCGTGTTCGCAGTGCAGGTGTTCCATTGCTTTATCAAATCGGCTACGGAGCCATCGGGCTTAAATTTAGTGAAGTGAGATGGTTGGTGTTTCTCTACGACATTAACCCTGTCAACAAGGACGTTGAATGTCCCGGGAAGCCGGGGACGGTTCTTTACGTCGTCTAAAGTGGAGTCGTATTGGACCCAGCCCTCGGTTTCAGAAAAGTGCCCGAGAATCTTTCTGAAATCTGTCAGGTCCTTGGTGGTCCCAAGATAGCCGCGGGCAGTCGGATCCTGACCCTGGTGGCAGGTCGCCTCTGCGCGACACGCTGTGAGCGCAATTGGCAGGTAGATCTGGTCGAGATAAGAAATGTTATAACCGACGTTTAGATCAATGATGAAGGGTGGACCGGTGGTATCGACATTGGCAAAGGTGTATTCCAACAGTTGGAACGGAATTGTCTCGGCCGGGAACGCGAGCGTATCTGAGTACATGTTCAGCGGTTCGCAAGCGTCGCAAGAAAAGGCAGGAGAGTCCGCGGTTACGGTGAGCGGATGGTTGATGTCGGCTGCGTGTGCTGCATCCAGAGCGGGTCTGGTATCAAAAATAAATATGCGACAGCCATTGAACCAGTCGGCATACTGGTCGGTGTCATTTTGGAGCCTTGAGTACCATGGGACCGTTACTGATACATGGCTTCCGTGCGGGATACCACTCATGGGATTGACATACACCCGGGAATAGTGGGTTTCCGCGTAACTGTGCGTATTATCGCTGAACAGCGCTTGCAGCCAGGGATCAGGATTCTGAATCCCGGCCTGAACCACCGCATAGATCGAGCCTGAAGTATTATTATTGTAAATAGTGATTACCTTTTGGCAGTCAGGCCCAGGACAGGGCGGTGGCGGTATTGCGTTGGCTGTGCCTCTGAGACCGGCGAGACCAGCCAGCAAAAAGAAGAATGTGGCGAGAAAACACCGGATTTTCGTAGAGCGTTTCAAAGTCTTCATAAGCGGTCCGAATTCTACAATTTTGCAAGTCGGGATGTCAAACCACGAAACGAATCGAATCGAAATTGTCACAAAGTTTCGGTCACTCGCTCGCGATCAAATCGCAGTAGTTGCAAGCTCACTGGTTTAAGACTCAGGATGGCTTCGCTCGTTTTATCATCGGTTTGATGTCCTTTTTGAGTCGAGCCGAGGAGGTTGCGATGCCAAGCTGGCCGTTTCCGTTCACTACAACTGCCTCGCCGACAGCGGCAGTTCCGCTAATGCCAACCTCGCTTACGATTGCATCGAGCCGCTGTCGGGAGCCAGCTTTACGTCAAAGAGCGGCATGACACACCGTAGCCGTGGTGATCTGCAAACGCTGAAAGAGGTGGCGTGAATCTGATTCGGCTCTACGGCTGGGAGCCGCGCAACCACCACACGAAGTTCCTGAACAAGTGCTCAGAGCCAGGTTTCGCAAACGGAAACAAGTAAATTAGTCGCCCGGCTCAGGCAAACCCGCGTTGTCTCCGCAGATTATCTCCTCAGTGATGATAAAGCTCGCCTCCGGAATGCGACGAGGCGTTAAAGAACGTGCTGACTGCATTATAGCCCAGGAACAACGTGCGCGAGATGTCCGGCTGGCCATTGCCATAAAGGGACTGGTCCACATCGCCGGTGACACCGTACCCCGCCTCATCGGCATAGCTGCCGGCGAACGCGCCGCCCTGAAAATTAGGATTTGGCCCGCCAACCTGCACATTGTTGTTGTTCGCTTTCCAATATTCGTCGGACCAGTCGAAAATGAACCCGCCCACGCAAACCTGATTGTTTCCGGCACCGATGTTCGCCGTTAGCGTATTCCATTGGGTATTGAGAAACCTCGCTACAGGCTGCGCGTCGTAATAGGGTTGGCCTGGTCCCATTTGATTTTCAGGCACATCATCGAGGTTCATGATGGGCTGTATAACATTTTGCCCGTACCACTGAGGAGCTGGCCTGGTGGTGTGGGGCGTGCCCCACTCGCCGAGAATCAGTGGCTTGTTTTTACCGCCTAACGATCGCATTAACTGGGCGTATTGCGTGAAGACCGAGTTGCCGGAGCCGCCAAATTCCGGCCCGCGATAGACATTAATCGCCCACGCGTCGAGGTTCTTCAGCTTGCCCGATTGTTCGCCAAGCTTAATCGCCGGCCACGTGTCCTGGGGCGTATAGTTGTCGTTAGTCGCGCTCATCAGGAACGGCTGTTCACCCTGACTAAGCCCGGCGCCGTTGGCTGCATCGATCAATGTGCCGAAGTTCGTCCAGAACTGCGGGTTTCCGGTGACGCCGTCGAATATCTCGTTGCCAATCATGTACCCGAAAACCGCCGGATGTTTGACCGTCCTCTTTACCATCTCATCGGTACTGCCGGATGTAATCATTAAGTCCGGTCCCGCCCTGTGCGATTACGCCGCCTTGTGTGTAGGAGAACATCACCACGTAAACAGGGTTGTTTCCGCCGTTCCAACAGTAATCGAGAAACTGTTTCCAATTCCCGGCAGTGCCAGGCGCGCCTGCGTTCAGGTCAGGATTGCCGGCGTATAATTTGATTACGTTAACGCCCGCCTGGCGGATCTTGTCGATGTCTGGCCTCCAGACGTTCGCGTAATTCGGAACAAAGTAATCGCCATACGGATCGATGCCCGGGGCCGTGCCGATCGGTACCGGCGAGTAGTTCATTCCCTTAATGACGAATCGCTGTCCGTTCAAGTGCAGCATGTATCCGGACGTTGTTACTCTGGCGTTGGCCTCTCTTGCTGCATCGGCCGTCGTGGCGACGGCGGACAAAACAATTGTGGTGCCGACAGCGTAGAAGAGTTTCGCAAACAATTTTCGAGAACTGTTAAACATAGGGCGCGAAGCTGGGGGCGCGTTGGTTGCTTGTCAACGGGAAACACGAATCGAAACGAAATTGTCACAACGCTCACGCGATGTCCGATTTCGCGCTGCTGGGATTGCCGCCAAAAGAAACACGCTCTCGTTAGGCTGATAATGTCGGTATGCGTGACTGTAGCCTGGATCGATGATACCGGTCTGCCCGGGGTCACACCGACCCCGGCTACAGCGTTAGCGTTTCCGCCGTAAGCGCGTCGACAAATTCCCGGGGCGTCTCGGCGTTGAGCAATGTAGAGCGGATCGTCTCATCCTTCACCAGACGCGCCAGTGTGCCGACGCAAACCAGATAATCGCTGACCAGGCGTTCCGGAACGCCGATCACGAAAATGAGGTGCGCGCGCTGTTGATCTTCGCCGAATGGAATGCCGGCGCGGCTACGGCCGACTCCGACCACAATTTCTTCGACCAAATCCGTGCGCGCATGTGGAAACGCGACGCCGTTTTCGACGACGCTCGGATGCGTATGCTCACGCGCGAGCACCTGTTTGAGAAAAGCTTCGGACTTAGCGATTTTCCTGCCGCTGATGTCGGACGCGAGCACGTCCACGATCTCGCCAATCGCATTCGCCGGTTTTCGGGAGCGCAACTTAAGGATGACCTGTTTTTCGTCGAGGAGGTCCGTGAAGGCGATAGGCATTGGGGGACGGAGAGATTTATTGGATTATGCACCAATCCCAGTTATCCAGTTAAATAACAAATTGTGGCAACTCCAGACACAGCCGCGGCCCGCAAAGAGGAGCGGACAGTCTCCTTTCAGCGGAGCATTTACGACCCGGGCTATGTCAACGCAATGTCGCACTTCTATCGAGGTGAGATGAGCCGGATTATGGTGTGGCGGCAACGGCTTGACGTGACCACGAACTGGGCGATCACCAGCACCACCGCCATTATCACCATCGCATTTTCCACGCGCGAAGTGCCGCACATTATTTTCTTTTTCAACCTGGCCATTGTTGCTGTGCTGCTTTGGATCGAGGCGCGCAGGTACCGTTTTTACGATGCATTCCGCGCGCGCGTCCGCATGCTGGAAGCACATTTTCTTGTCCCAATGGTGATGGAAAACCGGGAGATGCTTCAGGGCGAATGGAAAAAGCTGGTGTGCGAAGATTTAATTTTGCCCTGCTTTAAGATCACAAGACTGGAGGCGATCGGGCGCCGGTTGAAACGGAATTACATCTTTATTTTTGTTCTGATCCTGATCGCGTGGCTGACGAAAGTCTTCTTGCACGCCAAGGCGCCGATTAACGATTTCGTTTCGTTTTACCATGCGCTCAGGATCGGACACATCCCGTCGTGGCTGGTGGCGTTGGTTTTTGTGATCACATTTATCAGCGTCATTTCAATCACGATTTACGTCAGCAAACACTCCTCCGGCGAAATCTCCGAGTTCGGCACGCACCGCTCGCTCTGGCGCATTTAAGGCGTGCCGACGCGAAATCATTCGTGCTACAATTGAGCCTATGGGGTCCTCAACCAGTTACTTCAGCAGATTGCTTCTCATTTTTGCCTTCTTTTGTGTGGTCCCGCATGGCAACGCCGCGCATCAGCCGGGTGGTCGTCTGATTGTCATCAGGACCGCTAACTTCGGCTGGAACCTTGCCGCCAATCTGAAGATCGATGGGCGAACCGTGGCGAATATTGTCCAGGGTCGCCGCTACGATCACTTCATCCCGGCAGGCAGGCATGTCCTGACGATCTCCGCCGTCCCAAACATCGAGCTGCGTCAGCCCACCTCCATTACTGTGAACGTCCAGCCGGGCAAAACCTACATTTTCACCGCCCTGTGGGACTACGACCATGTTTATCTCCGGCCGACGAGGCTGTCTCCCGCGGAGATGGCAAAATTAGGGCTTTGAGAAGCGGCTATTTAGTTTTCGCCAGGATCGCTTCCATCTCGTCGCGGCGGAACGCGCGCAACGTCTGACCTTTGACGTTGCCGAGTGACCCGATCTTAAGTATGAACGCGCTCATCGTCTCGTCATCGGGCGCCTCCAGTACGACGACCGCATCGTAAGCGCCCATCGTCCAGTATTCCTCCACGATCTTCATGCCCATTTTCTGCGCCTCAGCCATGGCAGCATCCCCGCGCTTCACCGTATCTTTGATGTTTCGAATCCCCTGGTCCGTAAACTGAATCAGACAGATATAACTAGCCATAATGTGTTACTCCTTTCGTACCGTTGTGGGCTGAAAAAGTACCGCGAATCGGTTGCTGCGCAAAAAAAACGGAGGCGACTTATTCGTGCCGCCTGCTACAACAGGAATAACACCCTAACAATGGAACCTGGCGAAGCTCTTGGTATCGCTGCACAGATCGCGGTCGCACTGGCCGGTTTTGCCGGCGTGGTCGTCGTTTTTCGTCGCGAATCGGTACATGAATGGTCGGCAGTCGATAAACTCCGGTTACGACTTTTGCTCGGCAATTCCATACTGCCGCTGAGTCTTTGCATGATGGGAATGCTGTTGCTCACCATCAAACCCATGCCGGCCGGAATCTGGCGATGGTGCAGCGGTATCGCATTCGTGGTTTCGTTGCTCTTCGCCATTACGATGACGAAATACTTTCGTCGTTTGGATGTGCGACAGGCACAGCGCGAACGCGCCACGCGTTTCATTTTTTATCTATTCGGAATGTTCGGCATAGCGGCAAACCTCTTGCAACTGTACAACGCTGCCTTCCTGGGCGTATTCTGGCCGTTCTTCATTGGCATTGTGTTCCAGGTTATCATCGCGCTGTTCCAGTTTGCGCGCATGATCCTTCTGCTACCCGAATGAATCGGCAAACGTCCTGAGCGCAGTGTAAAGTTACTCCGCGGGTTCGGTGTCGTGGAGGCGGCCATAATCGACGGTGAGCCTGCCGCCGCCGTGCTCGGTATAGATTTCGACGAAACGTTCGCCGAAACGGACATCGCGCCAGCTGTAATCCTTCTGCGTTTGCACGGCGGCCGCAATAACGGGATCGATTCCGACGACTGAGACAATAAACAGGATCCGGCTGGCTTCGAGCGACTCGGGAGTTGCGCCAAACAGCGGACTCGTTTCGTCGATCGTATGTCGCAACGTTAAGGCTGCAGGGAAGACTGTGAGCCGGTCAAAGTGTAATTTTAGAACGTAAAAGTGCCTGAAATCGCCGCCTTCAAGTAACGGTTCGTCACGGGAAAACATCACACGAAACTTCGCTTCGACCATGCTGTGGTGATTTTCATTTCCTATGCGCACCATCAACGTCGGTTTTCCGCTCAGTGGCGCAATCACGATTGAATTGCTGAACACAACGCGCGCAATCGGTCGCGAAAAGCGAACGAAAATCAGTCCGGTCATGACTGCGAGCAAAAAGAGGCCGCTCATGATTTCAATCGTCGTAACGATGTGGCCATAGAGCGTTTGCGGATACATATGGCCGTAGCCCACGGTGGCCAGCGTTTGGACGCTGAAAAAGAAGCAATCAAAAAACCAATGCCCGCCCGTGCTGCCCGCGATACTGCCGTACTCGAGACTGTAAAGCGCGGCGAAAAGAAGGTTCAGCGTGACGTAAACGCCGGCGGCGACCGCGGCGAATTGTGGCCACCGCAGACCAAGCAGCCAGCGATAAACGTCGCGCCATCTCCATGCGTCAGTATTGACTTTGACAAACTCGACCTGACCGGCGCGGATGGAAACGGGAGTAGGTTTCCGATGCACACTCAACTAATGTGCAGTGGTTGGCAGTTGGTCAATGAATCCGGCGATAGCCTTGAAGATTTGTCGATCGACATTTTCCTGAGTTTCGCTCGTTGCCTGAAGTTGACGCACCCGCACACGCAACGAATGCTCGCCACCTTCAACCACATGCAGAGAGTTTGGTCACTTTCATCTCGCCTCGCACGCGCTCCAGCAGATCCAGCGGACAAAGTGCGTCGCGCGTGCCTTGCACAAACATGATGGGCGTCGTCAGTGCGCGCAAAACTTCGTCACGAAGTTTTGTGCGATCGCCCATCGCGCAAAGCGGGTAACCAATGCAAATCAAACCATCCACTTTTTCTTCGAGCGACACGTGACATCCGATCCGGCCGCCCATGCTCTTGCCGATTAGAACTGTTGAGTCCGGTTGATGTTTCTCGCGCGCGGCTTGCAACGCTATCCGATGCGCCGCGATCAATTGCGGCAATCGATCGGGCCGTTTCCGCCCGTCACGCATGTAGTCGTAGTCGAAAGTCTCAACAGCGCCAACGTCCGACAAACGCTGTTTCCAGCTTTGCATCCACGGATGCGAGGAAGGAGCACCCGCTCCTGGAGCGAAAAGAATTAAACGCTTCACGCTTTCATCCGTCTTCGCCGAGCGACGGAGTTCATGGATTTGACGAGATGGAGCTCAGCACCCAGCACTTTGAGAATTCGGCAGCGCATCATTGAAAGCTTACAACAAAGTGCTGGGTTGGTTGGAGCGATTTGTTAGATGATTGCAAGATCCGCCCGCAGGTATTGAGGGTTTGTCTTGCTTGCTTTCTTGCCCCTCATCAGACTTGGAGCATGAAGCCGTTAAGAAATATATACATTCTCGCCGTTTTCCCGCTGGAGAGATTGAGACAAATTTTGAACCATGCTCGTCGCCATGCCTCCCTAATATTGGCGGTTTCGGTCGTTGCTAGCGTTTATCTGTTTTGGACATGTGACACGAGGGCACAATCCGATCTGCCAGCGGCGCAAGAGCCAATGCTGGCTGAGCCAGGCGATTGGGCTGCTGACTTTAATGAGGCCCAGATCGCGTGTTATAAAGGGAGTATGAGTGCGTGTGACTCCATTTGGAAAAGCAAACGGGTTCTATTCGATACCTGGTTGTTCAATTACGGGCGAACCTGCGGCGGCCGCGTTGATCTCCGCCAGATCAGGCGTGCGAACCTCGACTGTACTGAAGCCTTCCCGGGTCACTAGTAGCCACGATTCCAGCTTTACCATCGCGGCTGAAGCCGGACAAAGCTAAATCGCCGAAGCGAGCCGGTCAGGAAAACAGTTTCGGCACGACGTTGGCAACAAAGTCCACTAAGCCGTGCCCGATCATATTGGCCACCAGATCGCGACGCCACAAATAGAATCCGGTCAGGATTAGGGCTGCCACAAACGCGATGAGGATGTTGGCTGCGCCACCCGTCCAATGACCGAGCGAAAAGATGACCAGCGGAATTGCAACGGACCAGAACCGGCCGAGACCAATCAGGCGCAACCGTTCGATCGCGTAGCCGCGATAAAATAATTCCTCCACCACTCCGGCCCGGAGAACGATCGCGGTGATCAACCAGAGCGGCAATTTTTCGAACGCGGCAGAGCCGGGACCACTCCCGTAACCAGTGAGATAAGCCAGGAGGCCAACGGCCACTGCCGATACGATCGCAATGACCAGGCCCCACAAAATCGATTTCCACCAGCGCGCGGTACCCAGTCCGATGGAGCGCATGGGTAGATGTTCGCCTCGCCGGATGATCACAATAAGCGTGACTACACTCACCCAGATCAGCGCCTCTCTTAGAACTGTGGAGGCGACCGTGGCCTCAGGGACAAAGAACGCGATCACCTGGCGGATTACCAGCATCCCAAAGAGCGAGATGAACAATCCAGCCCACGTAGCGCGCGAAACTTTGGTAGGAATCGACGGCTGGTCGGGTGTGAGAGCGAATGGTGCCCCGAGATTCTCTGTTTCCATAGATTCCATTAAGATGCCGCAAGGCGCAGTTAGGATTCAAGAAATCAAACACCGCCGGGCTTCTGGTCCAGGTTTGCTAATGGCGAACCGCTTTCGCCTATTCCACTGTCACAAGCGTGCCGACGGGGATTTCAGAGAAGAATTTGCGCGCAGCGTCCTCCGGCAACCGGATGCAGCCGTGCGAGGCCGGATAGTTCGGCACAATTCCGGCGTGCATTCCAAAGTCGAGACAGCTCAACCGCATGAAATACGGCATCTCGACGTGGTAGATCGTGGAACGATGGTTGCGCTCCTTGTTGGTAATGACGAATTCCCCCCTTTTGGTCGAATAACCCGACCGACCGGTGGAGCATCGCGCGTGATAGATCTGCACGCCATCTTTAACGAGAGCGACCCGTTGCGATGCCAGAGAGATTTCGACCCGCAACTTTTCCGGCGCCGGCCCGCCGCCAAGAAGAATTTGGGTGGACCGCCAGTGCCCGGTCTCCGCGGCAACATCCAACGCGGACATTTTGTTCCGGGTCGTTAGGCGGGTCCTGTTGGCTCCGGCATCCTTCAAAGCGCTCAAGTAATCCACTTGGCCGAGACCGGCGGCGAGCATGAGCACGGTCACGTTGCGATCGTCTTCGATGTAACTGCGCAATCCTTTCGGGAGCAGGGCCAGAAAATCTTTGTCGCAACGCGACGGCAGAACCGTGTTGGGATCGGCTCCGCAATTCAGCAGAGTCGTGAAAAGGGCGGAGTTGCTGCTGGCGATCGCATATGCAAGATACGGCACTTGTTTACCTTCGGGCGTCGGTGGCGTCGCATGTTTGGTGAGAAGCAACCGGATTTCATCCTTTTTCCCGACTTGAAGCGCTCTAGACAAAGCGCGGTGCGTGCTGGCCGTCCACTCCAACGTCATCGGCAACCGCTGCACCACAGTTTTAATGATCTCCGGATTTCCGCCGTCCAGAGCAATGCCCAGAAGATCTTGTCCGTCCGCGCACGGAGTTTCCGGATGGAGATTGGGTGAGCGCGCCAGGAGCAACCGAAACATTTCCGGATCTCCGTGCATCGCTGCGGCCATTATCGGCGTAAACCCGTTCTTGTCCGCAAGATCAACCATAGCTCCGGCATCGAGGAGCCGTCGCGCCGTTTTCCAATCCTCTCGGGACGCTGCAATCAACAGTGGTGTGCGGCCTTGCGCGTCGCGTCCATTTGGATCGACGCGTTCCATCAGACACAAGTCGATGAGCGACTCGCGCTGAGTGGTGACAGCCCGCACCAGTTCGCCTGGCGAAATCGTGACGCGGGCGGGAGGTTCCGGCCCGATGGTTAATCCCCACAGAAAAATCAAAACCAGAGCTACAATGCCCGCTCGTAAGATAAATCGCCTCTGGAACATGCGCATGTTGATGGTTGGGTTGCCAATTATACGCCTTCCGTCAAGGAATCTGGCATGGCTGCGACTAAACTGCGAGTGCGTCTTTGAGTAAGTTCGCCACGGGGCGGATTCACGGCGGCGAACCGGAATTGGACGCACCCGGTTGAACATTGCATGTTGGGCACTGTCAAAATTCCAACCTATGCGTTTGTCCATCTTCGCTCTCTGTCTTGCGCTCAGTACTTCGTTTGCTGCGCAACCGGAGGCCGTGCCCAGCTCTACTGTTCCGTTGAATTCTTCCGCGGCCGAAGCAGGCAAGGACGTTGTTCATCAATTGAACAACGCTTTTGCAAAAGTCTTTGAAACTGTGGCGCCCGGCGTTGTGATCATTGAGACTTCCAAGAAAACAGAAGTTAGCGAGAGCTCGCCACTCGACGATCTGTTCTTTCAGGGCCCGCCTGATGAAAACAACCCGCGACGCAATCCCGGCACGCCTCGACCGGTCCAAAGTGAAGGCTCGGGATTCATCGTGCGACCGGATGGCTACATTTTCACCAACGTTCATGTGATCGAGGACGCAGACAAAATTGACGTGAAACTGCGAGATGGCCGCGAGTTTCCGGCGCGAGTAGTGGGCGCCGACGAAAAGACGGACATCGCCGTGATCAAAGTTGACGCGAAAAATCTGCCGGTGGTTCCACTCGGCGACAGCGATGCAGTGCGCGTGGGGCAATTTGCGTTCGCCATCGGGGCGCCATTCAAGCTCGACTACACCTTCACCTATGGCGTGATCAGCGGCAAAGGGCGGAACAAATTGCTTCAGACAAGCGGCTACTCCATCTCGGATTATTTGCAGACCGACGCCTCGATTAATCCGGGTAACAGCGGCGGGCCGCTGTGCGACATCGACGGCAAAGTGATCGGGATGAACACGCTGATCAACGGAATGAATCGCGGCCTGGGCTTTGCCATTCCCATTAACATGGCCAAAGACATCGGCGGCGAACTCATTGCCGGGCATAAAATTGTTCGGCCCTGGCTGGGCATTCGCATCGAAACAGTTGGCGACGACCCGACGATCCGCGAATTGTTTAAGGGCGCCGACAAAGGCGTCGTGGTCCGCACAATCGAGGCGGACGCGCCGGCTTCCAAAAGCGATCTGCGTCCGTTCGACGTGATTACGCAAGTCGATGGAACCCCGATCAGCTCCGATTCACAGTTGCAGCATGAAATTTTGAAAAAGAAGGTCGGTCAGAACGTCGAGCTGACTATTTGGCGTAAAGGCCAGTCAATAAAGGTGCCTGTAAAGACCGGCGAATTGCCCGACGAAATTACTCGCGCATCCAATCGACCGATCCAACCAAGCCCCGCCAAACCGCAGGATGTTGGCAAATTTGGGTTACAGGTGCAGGAACTGACGAAGGAGGTTGCAGAGCGTCTGCATCTGTCGGCACAGCAAGGCGTGATTGTAACCGACGTGGAAGACAATAGTATCGCCGCGACCCAGGACATTCAGCGCGAAGACGTGATTACCGAGGTGGACGGCAAACCAGTCACGAACGTGAAATCGTTCCGTGAAGCGCTCAATAAAGCCGATCCGAAACGCGGCGTGCTCCTTTACCTCGATCGAAAAGGCAGCAAAACTTTCGCCGTCCTAAAAGCTGGCGGGTAGATCCGCTGTAGCGTCCGCTGTCCTCAGCGGACAATGGGCGACACTTTGCCTTCCTGAAGCCGGATGCGCTGAGCGCAGCGCAGAGCGTCAAATCATCGGCCTAGGTTTTTCGGCTGCCGACGATTACCAGCACGATTCCACCGACCAAACAGATCCCGCCCAGCACAGGTGGAAACGGAATGGTCTTTTGCTTTTCCGCAGTCGCCTGAATGGGGCCGAGGTCCAGCACCTTCTCACGCTTGGTGTACGTGATCCCACCATACACGAGCGCAAGAATGCCAATAACGATCAGAATGATGCCGATAATGCCGGCTGGTTTCATCGCTTGGATCTTATAACGAGCGGCGGCCTGAGAGCAACTGAATGATCAGCACCACAATTGCGATTACGAGCAGGATGTGAATGAACCCGCCCATCGTATATGAGCTGACCAATCCAAGCAGCCACAGCACCAGCAGAATAACAATTATTGTCCAGAGCATAAGTTTGTTCCTTTCGATTAAGTCGTACGTATCATCGCACGAGCCACTTCCGTTGCGCTTATGCCGAATGAAAATTTCTACAAATTCTCTAATGCTGCCCGCAGATTCCATTCGTTCGCTTCCAGCAAACCGCGGGCAGATTCATAATCGCGTTGGGTCAACTCGGCCAAAACCCGCACAGCGCGATCACGTAATTTCGTGCTCGTGGTGTGCAGATCGACCATGAGATTTCCGCGCACTTTGCCGAGTCCGATCATCGCGCCGGTGCTGATGATATTCAAGGCAACCTTCGTCGCAGTCCCTGCTTTCAATCTAGTGGATCCAGCCAGAATTTCTGGTCCGACAGGCAGCGTGATCAGCAGATCGACGTCTGTAGCCGCGATCGGTGATCGCGGACGGCCGTGGTCACCGCCCCCGGCTACAGCGGGATTACACGTAAGCAAGATCGTCTTTGCACCTAACGAGTTTGCCTGCGCAAGGGCGCCGAACACAAAAGGTGTCCGGCCGCTGGCTGTAATTCCAATGACAACATCCGTAGCCGTCACACCGCGCTGAGGCATCGCCAATGCTCCGGCGCTCTCCTCATCTTCCGCACCTTCCACGCTCCGATGCAGTGCCGTGGGCCCGCCGGCAATTACTCCCTGCACAAGATGCGTCGGTGCGCCGAAGGTGGGCGGGATTTCGCTCGCGTCCAGTACGCCGATGCGCCCGCTGCTTCCAGCGCCCACGTAAAACAACCGGCCACCGTTTCGCAGCGATTCTGTAACGATTTCAATTGCACGGGCAAGATCCGCCGCGGCCGTACGCAATGCTTCCTGAACAAATCTCTCCTCTTCGACAAAGACATGAACCAGTTCGGGCACGCTCATTCTTTCAAGGTTTTCGGAGCGCGGATTCCGCTGTTCCGTCAGCGCAATGGCCAAACTGTCGATTTGAGTTTGTGATGGTTTCAGGTGAAACGAGGAGTGATCGTGCGCTTCTGCTGCCAGCCACGCGGCGCCGAATTCGGTCGCTCGTTCGGCAGTTGCTACTCGAGCATCCGGAAGGTTCTTCTTTAGCCTTCGACGAAACGCGTGCGTGTAAATTGAGTCGCGGTCAAAGAGGCCGCCGATGAGGACCACCTTTGGCGCGAGTAAGTGAAGACGGGCAGCGACCGCCTCAGTATATTCGCAAAGGACGCGTGCGCCTTCTTCGATGATATCCGTCATTTGCGCATCTCCGCCGGCGGCTGCTTCAAAGACCGCCGGGGCCAGCATGGCGATCTCCATTTTGTCTGCCGTTCGGACCCAGCGAACAAGTTCATCGAGGTTATTCAAGGAAAGCGCGTGTAAGATTTTTGCAGTGAACTCCATCGCGCCGCGATGCAAATCGTGTTCGCGCAAGATCAGGCGAAGCGCCTGAATCGAGAGAAAATAACCGCCTCCGGCGTCACCTAAGATGTGGCCCCAACCTCCGGCTCTCTCAATCCGGTCGCCGCGCCGTCCAGTTACCGAGGACCCGCTTCCCGCATTGACGACGATGCCGTCGCCGTGATCGAGCGCCGCCGCCAGTCCGGAGTGACGATCGCTGCCCGTCACGACTTTGGCATTTGGCCAGATCTCGAGACAGATTTGCTTGAGCAACCCGCGGTCTTCGTCTGTCGCGCAACCAGCCAGGAAAACGCCCGCGCGATCGATTTGCTTCGGAAGCTCTGCAAGAATTGTACGCAGTCGGTCGGGGGCGGTGAGCCGAAAATTCGACGGCGGCAGTTTTCCCTGTTCGAGGATCCGAAATTCGGAGCCGGGCGTATCGGCTACGGTTTCTACCAGCACCCAGGCGGTTTTTGTTCCGCCGCCTTCAACCCCGAGAATGCGCTCACCGGGTTTCACGATTCGTTATGCTTAGTCGCTTTTGGAAGAAATTGAAAGGTGGATCGGCTTGTCCTCAAGGCGATGGCAAAAAAAGTCGCCGAAGGCGCAGATATCCGGCCGCTAAGCTGCTTTACTGCCAACGCGTTGAGGACAACGCGTTCCACCCATTGCCGAAATTTCACGTGTTCGTATCGTGAAAACATCGATGGACCGAAAAGAAGCCGACAAAAGGATCGCCGGATTGCGAGAGGAGATCCGGAAGCACGATCGGCTCTATTACGACAAAGCCGCGCCGGTTATCAGCGATCGCGAATACGACCGGCTGTATAAAGATTTAATTGATCTCGAAACACAATTTCCTGATCTCGTCACGGCGGATTCGCCCACACGGCGAGTAGGCGAAAAACCGCTTGAGGCGTTCGCGCAAATTCAGCATCTCGCGCCGATGCTTAGCCTCGACAACACTTATTCTGAAGAAGAGGTCGCGAATTTTTATAAACGAATCGGTCGGTTGTTGCCGGCCGAGAAAATTCCGGTGGTGATCGAGCCGAAAGTGGACGGTGTGGCGGTGTCGTTGATGTATGAAAAGGGCCGGCTGAAATATGCCGCGACTCGCGGCGACGGTTTTGTCGGGGACGACATCACGCAAAACGTCAAAACAATCCGATCTGTGCCGCACCAGTTACGCGGCGATGCACCAGATGTTTTCGAGGTTCGTGGCGAAGCTTATCTGGACAAAGCTGGATTCGAGAAACTGAACAAGGGACGCAAGGCCGCGGATCTTCCGTTGTTTGCGAATCCGCGCAATGCTGCCGCCGGTTCGCTGAAACATCTCGATCCAAAAGCTGTCGCGCAACGCCCACTCGGAATCGTTTTTTACGGTACCGGTGCTGTTGGAGACTTGGATGTCGATCTTCACTCGAACATTTTCCGACTGTTCAAGAAACTCGGTCTGCCAACCCACGAAGATTGGTGGCTGGCCGATTCGATCGACGAAATCCTCAAGGCGATCCGCAATCTCGACGAGATCCGGCTCGATTTTCCGTACGAAACGGACGGCGCAGTAATTAAAGTAGACGCGCTAGCGCAACGTGAGCGGCTTGGGTTTACGGCGAAATCACCGCGATGGGCAATCGCTTACAAGTATGCAGCGGAACGCGTGGAGACTCGTTTGAACGACATCATTATTCAGGTCGGACGCACCGGAATTTTGACGCCGGTCGCGGCACTCCAGCCGGTGTTTGTGAGTGGCAGCACCGTCGCGCGGGCGACATTGCACAACGAGGACGAAATCAAACGCAAAGACATCCGCATCGGCGACACGGTGGTGATCGAGAAAGCCGGGGAAGTCATTCCTGCCGTCATTGAAGTTGTGAAATCGAAACGTCCGCGGGACGCGAAGTCGTTCGATTTCGCTAAACACATTCACGGCAAATGTCCTGTGTGTGGTGGCCCAATTCGGCGCGATCCGGAATTCGTCGCCTGGCGCTGTGAGAATCTGCATTGTCCCGCGCAAACCACGCGACGTGTTGAATTTTTTGCCGCGCGCGGCGCACTCGACGTCGAAAGCATTGGCGGAATTGTTGCGGATAAACTTGTCGAGCGCGGTTTCGTGCGCGAGCCACTGGATCTGTTCGAGCTGAAAGTCGAGCAACTCGCGAAACTGAATCTTGGCACAGACGACGCGCCGCGTGTTTTCGGCGAAAAGAATGCGACCAAAGCAACCAACGCAATTGAGCGCGCCAGGAATTTGCCGCTCTCTCGCTGGCTTTACGCGCTCGCGATTCCTGATGTGGGAAAAACCACGGCGACACAGCTAGCTCATTTTCACGAGACAATTGAGGACGTAGCCAATTCACAATTGCTCCGTGACATCTTGGATTATCACAGGAAGGGCGACGAGAAAGAGTCCGCCAAAGAAATTGCCGAACGATTAATTAAGGCGGGTTTTGCCAGGCGATCCAAGAACAAAGCGGAAAAGGACGGTATCGTCACCGAAGTCGGACCAGTTGTCGCACAGAGTGTCGTGGGTTTTTTCGCATCGGCCGCCGGCGAGAAAATTTTGCGGCGATTACGCGAACTGGGAATCGAACCGAAGAGCGAAAAGGTTTCCGCAAAGAAAGCGGCCGAATTGCCGCTTGCGGGAAAAACTTTTGTCCTGACGGGGACGCTACCTTCAATGACGCGCGAGGAAGCAACGGAAAAAATCGAAACGCTTGGCGGACACGTGACCGGCAGCGTGAGCAAAAAAACCAACTACGTTCTCTCCGGCGCCGAACCCGGCAGCAAATTCGATAAGGCAAAAGAACTCGGCGTTCCCATTATTGACGAAGCACAGTTTCGAAAAATGCTGTGACGGCGCAAGTGTGTGCCGCATCAAATTGTCGGGCGTCTTTTGTAAACGCCGCAATACTCAGCTTGGGGCAAGCTCTAGGCCAGTGCAGGCGCGACTTTTTCTCAGGATGGGGTGTGTGCGCCTATTGCGGAGGTGCGTCGTCGTCGAGCGACATGGGAATTACCCCGGGGATTATGCCCGGAGAGGCGAGCAACACACCGGTCTTGCTGGCCGGATGCATCGCAGCTTGCACGTGAAAAGTCATCTTCTGATTTCCACGCATCACTGTGATCGGCACGACGTCGCCAGCAGTGATATAAAATGAGGCGTCGAATACATCCTCGGGATCGGTGATTTTTTTCTTGCCCACTTGCAGCAGCACGTCGCCTTGCTTGATTCCGGAGCGCGCCGCCGGCCCGTCCTCCCCAACCTTTGTTATCACCGCTCGTGAGCCGTCCACTTCGTGAGACGCAGGGGTTACATTGTTGACCCCGATCCAGCCGTGTCGCGCTTCGCCGAAACGAACAAAGTCACTGCGAATTTTTTCGGCGGCCTCGATGGGTACGGCGTAACAGGCGGAATTGTTTTCGAGACCGCTAACTACGATCCCGACTACTTCTCCTTTCATGTTCAACAGCGGAGCGCCAGCCTCGCCACGCTGAGTCGGAGCGTTCACACGCAAATGGACAGTAGAAAAATAGCGGCCGAGACATTTCCGGTCGAAGCCCGCAATCATGCCGAAGTTCGGTGTTTTCGGTAAATCCAAAGGATAACCGATCGACACGACAGGCGTTGCGACTTGCAGTTCGTCTGATTTACCGATCGGCAGGGCTGGCGTCGTCTCGTCTACCTTGAGCAGGGCAGTTCCACTGCGAATGTCTGCCAAAAGTTGGCGCGCCGGATATTTCTTTCCGTCGAATTCGACTGTAAAATTGCCCGCTTCGCCTCCGACTGTGTATGCAGTGTAAAGCGTTCCCGTGGGATCAACGAAAAATCCGGTGCCGCAGATCTCGCTGTGTTCGTCGACGCCGTGAATCTTGACCACGGCTTTGGCCGCGCGTTCGAAAATGTCTCTGACCTGATGGCTGATGGTCGTAGCGGATTGCTCCTGGGCAAAGAGCAGACCTGCACCCGAGCAGAAAATCAGCGCGACAGCGATCGCGCTTCGCCTAGAACCTGAAAGTGGGCTCATAACTCACGGGGATGCTATCGAGCACGTAGCGTGGCGGGGCGGCTCGGTGAGTCTGAACGCTTTGATGAAAACTGCGAACCGGTTGCGTCCTGAAAATCTGCGTATCGACCGGAGATGCAAGGTTCCATTCTTCTTCGGCATTCACCGGCACTGATAAAGTCAACGGACTCTGGCTAGCGACGCGAGCCGTCTCGGGTTGCTGATAAACCTTTAGTGAAATCACCGCGGCACAAACGAGGACTGCGGCGAGAGCAGTGGGGTACGAGGCGAGCGAGCGAATATCCAGCTGCGACATGAAATTTTGAGCGCGCTCGAGGCAAATCCGCCAAAGCGGCTGGCGCAGCAATTCATCGCGTTGCCGGCGATGGAATTCGTGCAGGAAATCTTCGAAGTAACCGGGGGGCGGTTGTTCGTGGCGCTTCAACCGAAGCAGTCTCGCGATTTCGTTGTCGTTAAATTCGTCCATTTTTGCGCCCGTTACGAGACAGGATTTTTCCGAAATTCGTCCAGGTAATTTTGCAATTGCCGATTCGCGTAAAAGAGCCTCGAACGTACTGTTCCTTCTGAAACTCGCAAGATTTTACTAATTTCCGCATGAGGCATGCCCTGTATATGGAACATGGTCACTACTGCTCTGTGATCATCAGACAATTTCATCATGGCCTCGTTCAATCTTCGCTGCAGCTCGGAGAGATCCGCTTCGCGCACGGGACTGCTCGTCGCCGTCGCTTCCATGAATTCCTTATCGTTCTGGATGCTTGCGTCCACATCATCGAGGCTCAATTGGAACCGGCGCCCGCGTTTCTTGAGAAAATTCAAGGTCATATTGACGGAGATCGAATGAATCCAGGTGTAAAACGAGGATTTGCCGCGGAAGCCGCGGATGGCCTTGTAAGCTTTGGCGAAAATATCCTGTAAGAGGTCGTTCGTGTCCTCGTGGTTGGAGGTCATGTTGTAGACCAGCCCGTAGAGACGCGGCGTATATTTGATCACCAGATTGTCGAACGCGCTCGCGTCGCCTGCTTGCGTTCGCTTCACCAACTCCTGGTCTGGGTCGCTTCTTGGCTGATCCATCGCCTGGCGCTTAGAATTAACACGCGTCTCCAGACCCGACGATAACAAATCGGTAATGCGACGAGCAGGTAAAGCTAGTGCTTGATTCATTTTTGTGTCGCGCGGTCGATCACCGCCGGTCCCGGATCGACATTAACCAGAGCAAATTGCCTAGTGCAGCAATGAATGCCGCAATGTAAGTCAGCGCGGCGGCGTTCAGTACATTGTTTACACCGGCCGTTTCCTGACCCGGCTGTATGATTCCCATTTCCCGCAAGATGATTTTTGCTCGTCGGGACGCATCGAATTCCACGGGTAACGTGATCAATTGAAACACCAGCAGAATCAAATAGCACCAGATGCCGACCGTAATCAGACCGGTGATCCTAAAGAACAAACCGCCGATAATGATGAATGGCAGCATCCGCGACGCGATCATCGTGACCGGCACAATCGCCATTCGCGCCTTCAATGGCGCATAGGCTTTTGCGTCTTGAATGGCGTGCCCGGTTTCATGGGCAGCAATACCCAGCGATGCCACCGAGGGCGTGTGATAGACGTTGCTCGACAGGTGCAGCTGCTTCTTGGTCGGATCGTAATGATCGCCCAGAAAATCGTTCGTCTCCACGACGTTAACGTCATGGATTTGCGCTGCCTGCAGGATTTCTCGCGCACACTCTGCGCCGGTAATGTTGCCACTCGCACGCACCTTGCTCCATCGGCTAAACGCGCTGGTGACCCGAATCTGTGCCCAAATGCCAATGATTAACGGGACACCGATATAAAGCAACCAGTGAGACCCCAAACCAAAACCAGATGGATAATACATGTGCGGAACAAATTTAACCCGGCAAGGCGACTTGTCACTTGGCCGGGTAGAAATTAGACCTCTGACGGCGTGGAACGTTCATTTCGATGGTAGGGATATTGGGCTGCGCCGGGTCGCCGCGGCGACCGCAGCGCGATGACCCTGCAATTGGATCAAATCTCCAGTTGCTTTGGGAAACGGGAGAGGATTCGACAACCTCTCTTTGTAACTACCACGACGTCTTCCTGACGCGCGCCGCCAACCCCAGGGTAATACAGGCCTGGCTCGACCGTGAGCACCTGGCGATCTTTCAGAACAACCTTTTGCAAGCGTGGATGCTCGTGAATTTCCAGCCCGAGTCCGTGTCCGGTTCCGTGGAAGAATCCGACATGGCGCCCGTTGCGCACCTCGGTCGGAAAACCACGACTTCCGAAGAATTCCTGGATGGCCTTGTGAATCGTCATGCCGTCAACGCCGGCTTTGATTCGATTGAGCGCGAGCGCTTGACCCGCCTTCACAGTCTCCCAGAGCCTGCGCTGCGCTTCGTTTGCTCGTCCGCGCAACACCGTGCGCGTCATGTCGCCGAAGTATCCGGTCTTCGCGTCACGCGGGAAAACGTCGAGGATGATCAATGAATTTGCGTAAAGCTGGCCATGGCCGCGTTCGTGCGGGTCACAGGCCTGATCGCCTCCGGCGACAATCGTTCCGGCCGGAACACCGCCGGCGCGCAAAACTGCGGAATCAATTTCAGCGCGCAGCATTTCCGAGGTGAGCGTCTTTCCGCTCCACCGCAATCGTTTTCCCGAACCCGGCTTTGACGATTTCAAGACTTCAATTCCACGCTTGAGTCCTGCCTCTGTGATCCTCAAGGCACGTCCCATCATCTCGATTTCCTTGTCCGATTTGGCTTCACGTTGCGGCCAGAAAAATCCGTCTGTCGCGCGAACACGGATCTTGTTTGCGGCAAGTTCCTCGGCGTAGCTGAGCGGAAAATTTGCCGGCACAACCGCCGATTTCACGCCGCGCTTTTTCAGAAAATGGGTCAGCACTTTCTCGTAAGGAGGAGCCTTTTTTGATTTTCCCTGCACTTCGCGCTCGAGCTCACTGAACATGACGAATTCGTCCGCGTCAGCTTGTTTGCGGCCGCGATCGATTTCCAAATCGCTCAAGACCAGTGTGCGCCTGCCGTTACGCTGCAGAAAAATGAATGGGTCCGGGGCCCAAAACTTCGTCGCATAAAGCATGTCCGGATCTTGCTCGCTCGCCGCAACCATAAGTCGCGCGGGTTTGGCTTTTGTTTTGCTCATTGTGGCCACTACTCTTTTCCGATGATGTCGCTGGATCAACTTCTCATTAATAATCTGCTTTGGCCGGGTGCCAATGTCTGACGGACGTGACAACTGGTTTGGCAGTTTACCAGGGTGCCTGCAAAAATCGCTAACACGGCTTCCTGCCTCGCTGCGGGCGATGCCACCGCGCCATGCGTGCTGTTAGCTTTTGCGGACTTCCAGTTGTTTTCGCAAAATCCAATGGAGGATGACGAGCAAAGCGAGTGTGGACCCGATCAGAACCAACGTGTCGAAAGTGAACACGCCAAATCGGATTCCGAAATAACGCTTCTCCAGACCGAAGAACACGTTGGGCTTATTGCCCCGGCGATAATCGTTCTGCTCCATCTCAGCCCGTGAGATCAGGTCGGAGACTTTCTGGTTCACGTAGAGTTGGTCCGCTGTGACCGGCCCGTTCGCGTCCTTAAACAACGAGCGATCGAACCTCTGTTTCCCGGCAATGACCGGATCGACCAGCTTCAGGTATCGGTCGATCTCCCAGGCGGAACGTCCTTCCAATCCCGAAAGCAATGCCAATACATCTTTTAGATCGTTGAGGTGCGCACGTTGCTGGGGCGTGTCCGCTTTAGGCGCGAGCTTTTGAATTTCATCGTGTGCACGATCCTGCCGCTTCGTGAGCGGGTTGAGCTTGGCCTGGGCGACAATCATTTCCTCGTACGACCAGCGCATGGCGATGAACTGGCAGACCAGCGGGACCTGCAGCTTGCTCTCGGTCTTTCTCGTTTTTTCTGCATTCGGATGTTCGGAAAACCAGTGCGAAAAGGAGTAAAGCAGACCGAGGTTCCTATTCATGTCCTCGTATTTGATGAGTGCGCCCCCCATAATGATCTGCGGAATTAAGACCAGCGGCACTATATTGGCCGCGGTTTTCGGGTCGGCGACCAGCGACGAAATAACCAGCCCCAGCGCCAGACCGCTCAAGGCGGTGAGGAACATGACCCCCAAGTCGATCCAGAACATGCCACGGATTTGGAGGACGAAATTGCCGATCAGCACGAAAAGGACACACTGAATGAGCGCGAAAAACCCGAGAGTGATCGTCTTTGAGATGACGTAGTACGACAGACGCACCTTGATATTGCGCTCGCGTTGCAGCACCGGCCGGTCCCGAATGATGTCATCCGCGCTGTTGGTCAGCCCGAGAAACATCGCGACGATCAGCCCGAGAAACAAGAACGTTGGGATATGATAAGCCGAGGCGAAATCGTACGTCCCTGTTTCTGAATACCGAAGGAGCGTTGCAATTAAAAGCGCCAGCACTGGTGAAACGCCGATTGTGATCACCAGGTTCGCGCGATTGCGCAGTTTGCTGATGAAAGCACGCCGCAGCAAAGTCCGAAATTGCGTCCACTCGTCGTGCCACCGCAGCGGAAGCCGCTTCTTTTGGGCCGGTGCAACCGGCAAAGGGTCCGCCTCCTCCTGGTGCAGAGCGACTTGCTTGACGTCCTGGATCAATCGGAACGCCTCGTATTTATCGCGCCAGAAATCTGGCGAGTAACGGCGCGCCGGCACCAACTGGCCACGGCTGTTTTCCTCGTAGATGACGTCGCCGCTCAAATCGCGTAGCGGCGTCTCGAGTACATCGAAAATGAATTCCGGCCGGGTCGTTCCGCACGAGGGACACGCACCCAGTTCGGCGCCGAATTGGTGTTGATGTTCCGCTTCGGCGAAATAGCGCAACGCATCGGAAGGCGTTCCGAAAAAGACGAGCCGCCCACCCTTATCGAGCAGGATCACCTTGTTAAACATCTGGAAAATTTTCGAGCTTGGCTGGTGAATCGTGACAATGACGATTTTGTTGTGCGACATGCTCCGAATGATTTCGATCACGTGCTCGGAATCTTTCGACGAGAGACCGGAGGTTGGTTCATCAAACAGGTAAACGTCCGACATGCCGATCATATCGAGCCCGATGTTAAGCCGTTTCCGCTCGCCGCCGCTTAACGTCTTTTTCTCGGGACTGCCGACGACTGCATCCCGGCGTTCGCTTAGACCCAGTTCGATTAGCTTTGCGTCTAACCGCCTGACCCGGTCGCGCCGCGAGAGGTGCGGTGCGCGAATCGCCGCCGCGAACTGCAAATTCTCGCGGATCGTGAGGTGCTCGTCGAACGCGTCCTGTTGCGGCATATAACTGACGTACTGCTTAAGAACGTCGACATTCCGATAGAGCGATTGTCCGTTGAGCAACACCTCGCCGCTGGTCGGCTGGAGCTGCCCGGCAAGCACTCTCATCAGGGTGCTTTTTCCAGCACCGCTTGCGCCCATCACGCAAACAAGCTCACCACGCGTAATGGTGAATGAAATTCCATCGAGGCCAATATGGCCCTTACCAAACTGGTGGGTAATTTCGTTTAGGTCGAGGGTGCGAATGATGTTCCGCTCCTCCTCGATGATGCGCTCCAAAAAATTGCACCGGAGGACCTGTCCAACATCGATGCGAATGATGTCGCCGTCCTTTAGCTTCGCTGTCGTACGGACGGGGTCGTCGCCAACCATTATCGGCCGGTCCGCCTCGATGACTTCAACGGTGCCCACTCGTTGATCGTAATCGCAAAAAATCTTCAACAGCACGTCCCCGGCCGTGCCAGGTGAAAGCAAAATGTCGTCCGCTTGCAGTTGGCTTGGATCATTCGAGACCAGATATTCCGACTTCGACGCCTTCAGTTGGAAACGCCCGCCTAATGCGCGCGCGCGACGACGCAGATCGTTCAAATCCAGCTCGGTGTCGTTGTGGAAAACGACCTTGTCTTCCAGTGTCGCGTCGACCTGAGTGCCAGCCTTGAGTCGCACTCCATTCAGCTCGGCGTCAATATCGCGCAACGCCTTCACGCGTACTTTGAGTCCGAAGGTGACTCGCAGGGCACTCTCCCGGGTTCGCGATCGTTCCAACTGCACCTGCTCCGCGTCTTTACTTACCCGGATAAAGATTTCCGGGAGCGACACGTTCTTCTTCGCATTGAAATATTGCGCCAGCTCCTGATAACTGAGTACCTGGTCCCCGATCAAAATGCGCTGACCGGGGTAAATCCGACAGAAGCCGCCTCGCGCCAAAGGCCTTCCACGCACTGAGACGTTCTCGCCACTGTAGTTTTTCAAAATAATGAGATCGTGGTAACGAAAGGCCATCAGCCGATCTGCTTCGCCGAGGTTCTTGAGGATGATGTCGGACTTGCTGTTCGCTCCGAACGAGAGCGACTCCAGCGGTGACGCGCCATGCTGGTAGATCGACGGGTCGGACTCTTCTGACGCGTTAAGTTGGTAAACGATATCGATCGCCTGCGCAGCCATGCCCATTTGCGACATGAACGAATAGAATGCGACCACCTGTTCCTGCTTTAGACCTGCTTGGGAAATCAGATCATACAGCTGGACCCCGAGCATGATCTTGCGCTCGGTGCTCAGTTGCACGCCAAGTTTTTGTGCCATCGCGGCGAGGTCCTGCTGCTCGTAAAGCGCCTGGCGGAACAACTGTCGCAACTCGGAATAAACCGCCTCCGGATAGTCATAACGCAAGAAGCCGAGGCTCGAGTCGATCTCTTCCTCCATGATCACGCCGTCGGCTTTCGTGAAACTCGCCAGAACCCGAATCAGCAAGGGCAGCAGGTTTGGTCCCTCGGAGACGCTGCGCGGTTTGCGGAGCGCGCGACGCACCAGACGGCGGCCAGTTCGTCGCACACGATACGCAAGCGGAATTACCCGTTGCATGGTGCGATCGATCTTATCGGCCATCGATGAAACCAGCTCTGTCATTTTGATTCTCGGATGCGAATGTTAAGCGAAAGCGCGAAGCGACGCAATGCGGGGTGGCACTGACTTACTCGCGCTGCGAATCGGCGTGTCGATCCTCCGCCGAGCAAAGCAGGCGCTACACGCGCTGTCAGCAGACCGGAAGCGTGCCCGACCGGGGCGCCAGGGATGCCTGTGTTACAATACCTGGTCCCATTTGGTCTGATCTTTCAGCATGATCTCGCGGAGGAGACGAATGGGCGGCATGCCGTGACTGAGCAGCTCGTTATGGAATTTTTGTAATGTGAAATCGTCGCCTTGCTGCGCCTTGTAATCGTCGCGCAACTTCAGGATCTGCAATTTGCCCAGCGTGTAGTTGAGATACCCCGGGTCGAACGTGGCGCGCATGGCTTCCTGACGCGCGGGTTTCTGTTCGTAGTAACAGTTATCCTGGAAAAATTTAGTCGCCTCATCAATTGACATGTTCTGTGTGTGCACCTTGATGGACACGCATAACCGGCACACTCGTAGCAGCGCCTCGTCGGCTTGCGCCATGCGATACTTTGCTGCGCGTTTCACATCGTCTTCGGTTGGAGTCGAGTTCGCCGCACTGCCGAAGCCTTCGTCGATCATCATTTTTTCGCAGTAGTGCGCCCAGCCTTCGATGAATGCATAGCTACCGAAGATTTTTTCCACCTTGCTGGCAGGCGATGCGTTCAGATGGAGAAACTGCACGTAATGTCCTGGATAGACTTCATGAATTGAAACGACGTCGGAGGTGTAATAGTTGAACGCGGTGAGCCATTCCTGTTTTTCTTTCTCCGGCCAAGTCCTCCTCTGTAGGCGTGACGTAGTAATACGCCTCGGTGGCGCGCTTCTCGAACGGGCCTGGAGTATCCATCGAGGCGAAGGAGGTAGCGCGCAGGTATTGCGGTGTTTCTTTTACTTTCGCGCGGACCTCGGATGGAACGCCGACCAGACGATGGCTCACAACGTACTTGCGGAGCTTGTCCAAATCTTTGGCAATATCTGGGATCAATTTGTCCGGAGTCGGATGCTCGCTCTGTATTTGCTTGAAAACCTCAATCGGAGACTTGTTCGGGTCGATCTTTTTCGCTGCCTCGGCGAACGCTGCCTGTTCAGCCTTTAATTGCGCCATCCCGATCTCGAGAATTTTTTGTGGAGGAAGATCGACCAGCTCCGTCTGCGCCAAAAAACGGCGGAATTTTTCCTCGCCCAAAGCGAAATCAAGCGAAGCTTTGGGAAGCTTCTCCCGTTCCAACCAGTTGGCGTAATCATTCAACGCGTTTGCGGCTTTGCGATTGGCCGCATGAAATGCCACGCGGAGCTGCTCGTCCTTCAGCCCGCTTACAGCCGCAACGAGATCTTTTTTCAAGAAATCGGCAGAACCTCTGGCGATCTGAATTGCAAGCTCGACGAATGGTCTTGGCAGCTTTTCATCAAGGTTTGTTCGCGCCGCGATCAGGATGTTTGGAATTTGCGATTCGATGGCAACGAGGCTGCGAACGCGGTCCTCAAGCGGCGCAAAGTTCCTTTTGATGTACACGTTTACGTCACCCGCGCGGGCATAGACCATCGGGTTTCGTTCGAAGATAGACATGTCCTGCATTTCAAACAGGTCCCGCTTCACCGCTGATTGGAGAATTCGAAGGTCAATGGACTGACGAAGACTCAGTTTCGCTGGATCGAACTTGGCCAGGCGATCATCGAATCTCCGGAGCCGGGAAAGTTCGGCGTCGAGCGCAAGGCGGCTATAATCGCTGATTTTGCCATCATACTCGTGAAGACCGAGAGCGGTTCCCTGGAGCGGGTGAGCGGCGAGGTACGTCTTTACGTATTCCTCGGCCACCGTTTCGTATTCGGCGTCCTGGGTTTGTCCGCCAAGGGCTCCGGTGCGGAGACAGAGCACCAGCAAAAGAGAAATCAATGCGAACGTCTTTCGTAGCGCGCTCTGATTATTACCGGGCTTAAGTCCGATACGGCCGAGTGAACAGGAATTAGACGGTTTCAACAATTTGCGTTTCGAAGGGAAGGCGTCAAAGCGGCTGGTGCTTGGATGGGCTTCTGTACCTGGCTGAATACGGGTGTTAACGAGATTGGCTAAACGGTGACTCATTTGCGACTCTCAAATTGCGAACTTTCACGTAAGACAATGCTGTACGATGGGCGTTGCCAAAAATTTGCTCATGAGCGATTGTCGGCATCGTTTTCCGATCATGGGTAAAGATATGAGGCGTTTGGTCATCGTCCCCTTGCTGGCGTTTTTACTGTTGGTGCCTTTGCCGGGCGTTTTCGCGCAGGAAGCGCCGCCGACAAAGAGCGACGAGGATAACGGCTACTCGCAGATTGCCATTTTCGCAAAAGCCCTGGAATTGCTGCGGCAGGATTACGTGGATCAAAATAAGACGAGCTATCACGATCTGGTTACCGCGGCAATGAAGGGAATGCTGTCGTCGCTGGACCCACACAGCCAGTTCATGGATCCAAATGACTTTCGAGACATGCAGGATGACACGCGCAGCCGTTTCAACGGTCTCGGCATTGAGGTCTCAATGAAAAACGGCCTGCCTACCGTAGTCACGGCGATGGAGGATACGCCCGCCGCGAGGGCTGGCATTCTTTCGGGCGACCAGATTTTGCGAATCAATGGCATGTCCACAGAGAGAATGGATCTTCAGGACGCAATCAACGTTCTGCGTGGGCCCGCAGGCGCAAAAGTCAGCCTGACGCTGTTGCGGCCGTCGACGAAGGAGATCAAGGAGTACACGCTCCAGCGCGCAGAAATAAAAATCCAAAGCGTCAAGGGAGAAAGGTTGCTGGCCCAGGAGCTGACCGGCCCATTCAGGATCGGTTACGTTCGGTTAATCCAGTTCAACGAACCGACAGCCGAAGAGCTATCAAAGGCGCTCGACAATCTGCAGAAGCAAGGGATGCAAGCGCTCATTCTTGATCTTCGGAATAATCCGGGCGGGCTCCTGAACAGTGCCGTGGACGTGTGCGGCCAATTTTTGCCGCCGAGCACAAAAGTCGTTTCAACGCAGGGACGAGTTCCTTCGCAACAACATGATTACTCGACTTCCGCCGCAAGTAAGCAGCGTCCGAACTTTCCGATGGTGTTGCTGATCAACGAGGGCAGCGCGAGTGGCGCGGAGATCGTAGCCGGTGCGCTCAAGGATTTGCGTCGGGCGGTACTTGTCGGTGAAACCACTTTCGGAAAAGGTTCTGTGCAGAATGTGCTGCAATTGCCCGACGGCTCCGCAGTGCGTTTTACGACGGCAAAGTATTACACGCCCGGCAGACAGGTCATCCAGGGTAACGGCGTAACGCCGAATATTCGCGTGGGTATGACGGCCGAACAGGAGCGCGCGCTCAATGCACTGCGCAACTCGGGAAATGTTAAGCCCGACGATGAGACCAGCATTATCAAAACGAAAGATCCACAGATGTTGCGAGCAATCGACGCGTTGAAAGGTGTCATGATCTACGCGCAGCAAAGCGCGCCAAAAGCGCAAGCGGTAAAGAAGTAGCGATCCTGCCGGGTGATTCGTTCGTTCAAGCGTTGAAGGGTCAAACTGGCGATTCTTCGCTCGGTTGTCATTCCGAGCGCAGTCGAGGAATCTCTAAATTGTTTCTGGTGCGCTAGAGCACGTAGAGTTAGGAAATGTCTCCATTTCGCTCACATGACAGGTACTCGCCCTCGAAACTTCCTGTGACGAAACGGCCGTGGCGATTTTGCGCGGGGCTGATTCCCGGTACGACTTGCTTGCGAGCGAAGTGGCATCGCAGGTCGCTGCCCATGAAAAATATGGCGGGATCGTGCCGGAGATCGCGTCGCGCAATCATCTGATCTATGCGCCGCGCCTGCTCGATCGCGCTGCCAGCGCAGCGAAGTTTAGGTTGTCAGAAATTAATGCATTCGCGGCTACCGGCGGCCCCGGCCTGGCGAGCTCGCTGATGATCGGCGCCTCAATCGCAAAAGGATTGTCAATTGGCTTCGGCAAACCGTATCTCGCGATCAATCATCTCGAAGGTCATTTGCTTTCGCCCTTTTTTCGCGGCGGAGAAGACGGTGAGAACGAGATCCGATCGAATGTGTCGCTCATCGTCAGCGGTGGACACACGATGATGGTTCTTGTGCGGGGCCTGACAAAGTATCACTTGATCGGGCGCACCGTTGACGACGCAGCAGGAGAGGCATTCGATAAAGTGGCAAAAATGCTCGGGCTCGGTTATCCCGGCGGCCCTGAAATTGAAAAACGCGCGCGAGACGGAGATCCCAAACGTTTTGATCTGCCCCGCAGCATGCTCGGCTCGGAAAATTTCAGCTTCAGCGGATTAAAAACTGCTGTGCGCTACTTGCTGCCGAAAGTTGCAGGGCAGTTCTGCGGAACGACGGGCGAGGAGCGGAGGCCAACACAGACGCCCTACGATTTGGATGAGCGAACACTGCGCGATGTCTGCGCATCTTTTCAGCAGGCAGTGATCGACGTGCTTGTCACTAAGACGCTCGCCGCGGTGCAGAAATATCGTTTGGATCTCGTCACAATGAGCGGCGGCGTCAGTTGCAATCAGGAGCTACGCCGGCAAATGCGCGAAGCTTGTACCCGCAAAGGAATTGAATTCAAAAGCGCCGAGCCATGGCTTTGCACGGATAATGCCGCGATGATCGCATTCGCTGCGTTGTTGCGACTACAGGCGGGATGTGAATCGCAAGTGACGGACGAGATTGATCCGAATCTGGCACTGGTGCTGTAGCCGTTTCGCTGTGCGAAACGCCCACTGGCTATTGTCGAGCAGTCACGGGCCGCGGCGCCCACGGGACGACGCCCTACAGGTTCAATACTCGCGCTCGAGCAGGTAATTGGCGAGCGCATGCAGCATCTCGGCGTTACGGGTACTGAACGCCGACAAAGCATTGTGCGCCTGGCGCGTGAGCCGTTTCGCCTCTGCCCGGGATTGTTCCAGGCCAATCACCGCGGGATAAGTGGCTTTCTTGGCCGCGACGTCTTTGCCGGCGCTCTTACCGAGGATTTGCGAGGTCTGTGTTACGTCGAGAATGTCATCGATGATTTGGAACGCCAGACCCAGTTGCTGCCCGAACCGTGTGATCGCGGACAATTTCCTGGCATCTGCGTTGGCACTCATCGCGCCGAGCCGGACTGAGCTTCTCAACATCGCTGCAGTTTTGTTCTCGTGGATGAACTGCAGCTGGCGTCGTGTGACATTTTTGCCTTCCGCTTCGAGATCGGCCACCTGACCGGCGATGAGTTTCTGGCTTCCCGCAGCGACGGCAATCTCGCGCAACAGCATTGGCATATCGTAGCGCGGACTCGGCTTTGCGCGGGAAACAATTTCAAAAGCGAGAGTCAGCAGAGCGTCGCCCGTCAGCACGGCAATGCCTTCGCCGAAAACTTTGTGACACGTGGGACGACCGCGTCGGAAATCATCGTTATCCATGCTGGGAAGATCGTCGTGGACCAGCGAGGTACGTGTGAATGCATTCAAGCGCACAGGCGAGTGGAAGAGCATCCGCGATCCTGCCTCGACAAGCTTCGGCGGAGGCCAGGCAAAGAATCGGCCGCAAACGTTTGCCGCCAGCAAACAAACTGTAGCGCATCGCCCGGTGAAGCGTCGCAGGCTTCGTGTTCGCCTTCGGCAGGTACCGGTCCAGCGCTCTGTCGATCAGCTTCTGGCGAGTAAGGAGATAGGTTTTGAGATTCACGAGACAAAGACGGATGCTGGAATTGCTGGATTCTTGATACTCGATAATCCAATTCTGCGCAGAGTGTCCAGCAGCATCAGAACCACAGTAGTCAATTGCGGGCAAAGCACCGCAAATAGCGTGCCTGCCTGCGCACGAATCTAAATATTTTCAGCGGTTTCCGCGGTGGCGACGGGTTTGGTGCGCATGGCGAGGAACGCGCCGATTAAAAGGATTGCGGCACTCCAAATCTGCGCGTGCGTCAGCCGCTCGCCATAAAACCAGGCGGAAAGCGCCATCGCAATGGCGGGGCAAAGGAGCTGGAGACTTTGAGAGAGTGCAACTCCGATTTCGTTTATCGCTACGTAATAGAGAACGTGGGCAAGTGTAATACACGTTACCGCCGAAATGATAAGAACCAGGTTCGCCTGCGCGCCGGCGTGAAACGGGGTGCCGATTTTGCCGAACGCCAGAGTGAGAGGAAACAGCAGTGCAGAGGTGATGAAACTGACGAGACCGAAGCTGCGAATCGGTCCAAGCTGAGCTGACGGACGTTTGATAAGGACCCCGTAAAGCGCCCAGCAAAATGTTGCGGTAAACGCAATGAATAATCCGGGCAAGGCGACGTGCTGTTCATGCGAGCCCGCATTCGCCTGAAACCAAATCACACCGAACGCGCCGATTAATCCGAGCAACGTGCCAAGTTGGAATTGCCATTGCCGGATAACGACGCGTTCCTCCGGAAAAAATGCCAGCGCCAGAAGTGCTGTGAAGATGACTGACGCTCGAGTGAAAATTGTATAGACGCCGGGTCCGATATAGAAAAGCGCCATTACCTGGGTGACTTGGTGGACGACGTTCGGCAGACATGGCAGCAAACAAAGCTTCACCGCGTGAATATCAATGCGTGGTCCGCCGCGGTTAATCCGATAAAGCACCAACGGCGCAATAGCGATGCAAGCGACTGATACCGATAGAAATTTTGGGCCCACGGATCGTAATACCGATTCAGGTAGTACATGAATAACGACGGCACCGACCAGATGAACACGGTGGCAAAAATCGCCGAATATCCTTTCGAGAGATTGGCGCTTCGGCGCGGGGGAGTATCGAAAGGCTCGGACGACATTTCGGGGTTCATATGAAGATTCATCCGGCATACTCAACGGCTGTAGCGTGTGCGGTTCTCAGCGCATCGGGGCTGCCTGGTTGCGCGGAGGCCGCCGGTCCGTTGAAACAGCGGATTCTATAGCATGTCGGATTTGCGCAACTAACCTTTCATTGTCGTCGCATTAAATTTTCTCGCATGTAGGCGATAAATTGCGCAAAAGTAGGCGGTAAGGAGAAACGAATATGTTGAACAAACACCCAATCATCGCTGGAATCGTGTCGCTTCTTTGTTGTGTAGTTGTTCAGGTTGGCCATGCCAAGCCGAAGGCGAAGGGCGGCGGCGGGAACCACATGCAACGCGGCATCGAGCTTGCCCAGCAACAGCATTTTGACGCTGCTGCTGAGGAATTCGGTAAGGTCATCAAAGACAATCCGAAAGATGTGCGTGCTTACGCAAATCGCGGCACGGCCTATCGGCAGGGGGCGCGAACTGCGATGGCTGCCGGAGATCAACCGGGGGCTTCCACCAGATATCAATCTGCAATGGCCGATTTTTCAAAAGCTATCGAGCTGGCGCCAAAGGACGCATCCCTTTATCTTGAACGCGGCGAGACCGAAATCGAACTTAAACAGTACGACACCGCGCTTGCTGATCTGGATAAGGCGTTGGAATTGAAGCCGGATGACGTCAATGCAATAAAATTCCGCGGATTCGCTGAGATCGGACTCAACCAGTGGGATAAAGCAATCGCCGATTTCTCGGCTGTAATCCAAAAGAACCCGGACGCTCTGCAGAGTTATGATCGACGCGCACTAGCATATCGAAATTTGAAAAATTACGATGCATCCATCGCTGATTACACATTTCTAATCACCAAAAACCCGAATGACCTCGAAGCGCTGACCAAGCGCGGGTACACCTACAGCCTGGCGCAGCAGTACGAAAAAGCCATTCCGGATTACCAGGCCGTTCTGAAGGCAAATCCACAGGACAACGCGACGTTTCAACGTTTGCAATATGCGGAGTCAATGCTGGCGGCAAAAAATGCGACGCCGTCTCCCACGCCTTCTCCCATTGCGAGCCCCACGCCTGAAGAAAAGACTCTGATGGACAAAATCAGTCCCATGTACATCGGCATCGGGATCGTCGCGCTACTCATAATTGCTGTGATCGTGCGTCTTCTCACGCGCGGAAAGGCAGATGCCACCAGTCATAGAATTCGTTAGGTGAAGATCGCTGTAGTGTCTACTGTCATCAGCGGAGTTTTCAAACGGTCGCTTGCCCATGTGCGCTGAGACAGCGCACGCTACAGCACTTCGCGGAGGCCAAAATTTCTTTGACACGCCAGTGGGCGTGGTTAGTTTGCGGACGCTT
>CAVWTH010000010.1:0-173390 GCA_963757675.1 uncultured Verrucomicrobiae bacterium
AGCGTGTCCGGCCACGCGTCGCGTTGATGGATCACTACGTTGAGTCCAAGCTCGACGGCCAGATCGAGCTGCTGCTGGAATAAACTCGCCTGTTTCGACTTGTACGCGCCGTCGCGAATTTGCGCTTCGATTTCTTCATCGGTCTCACTTCGCAGAGCAGTCATAACCTGTACCTGCTCTTCCCTTGCTACTCTTTCACTCGCCAAATGATGGTAATCCAGCCCGGTTTCGCCAATCGCCACGACCCGCGGGTTCTGCGCTAGTTCGCGCAGTGGCGTAATCACATCGTCCTCCGCGTCCAACACGTAACTCGGGTGAACGCCAATCGCCGCGTAAACAGATGGATATTTTTCCGCGAGCTCAATCGCGCGCCGGCTACTCTTGATGGATGTGCCGATGGTGATAATGCGTTTTACATCAGCCTGTTCGGCGCGACGGAGCACATCTTCGAGATCATTCGCAAAATCGGGAAAATCGAGATGTGCGTGAGTATCGATCAGCATCCGGTCATTGTAGGGCGTTTCCGTAAAACGCCAAATTCCGCTGGCTCAGGGTGCGGATCAAAGCGACATAAAGGACAAAGACGGCAAATAGTTTGAGGAGAAAATCGATGCAAAAAATTACTCCATTCTTGTGGTTCGATGATCAGGCCGAGGAGGCCGTGAACTTTTACATGTCGGTATTCCAGAACTCGAAGATCGGAAGAATTTTCCGCTACACGAAAGAAGCAGCCCAAAAAACCGGTCATCCAGTGGGATCGGTGCTGACGATTGAATTCGAAATCGAAGGCCAGAAATTTGTCGCGCTCAACGGGGGTCCACTTTTCAAATTCAACGAATCAATCTCGTTTGTCGTGAACTGCGAAACGCAGGAGGAAGTGGATTATTTTTGGGAGAACACTCACTGCAGATGGCGGCGAGGAATCAGCATGTGGCTGGCTCAAGGATCAAATTCGGCTTGTCGTGGCAAGTCATCCCGACTGTTTTGATCGACATGTTGCACGATCAAGATTCTGCAAAATCGGAAAGAGTCATGAAAGCGATGTTTCAAATGCAGAAGATCGACATCAAGACGCTGAAAGATGCCTACGAGCGGTAACCTGGTTCACGCGCAGCATCGAAATTATTGGGCAGTTACACGAAATCTTGAAGACAACTTTCTCTTCCATTTGCGGCATTCGTGTGCTTCGTGGGTGAAATTCATATTATGAGCAAAGTTCGAGTTTTGGTCGGCACAAAGAAAGGCGCGTTCATCCTGACTGCGGATGGCGCGCGCAAAGATGGAAGGTCAGCGGCCCGCATTTCGCCGGCTGGGAAATGTATCACATGAAGGGTTCGCCGGTTGATCCCGAACCGCATTTACGCGTCGCAAACCAGCGGCTGGTTCGGGCAGATCATCCAGCGCTCGGATGACGGCGGCAAAACCTGGAACCCGCCCGGAACAAAGCCGGAGGACTTAATGACGCCGGAAGGGATGCCCAAGGGCGAAAGCAACAAGTTTGTTTACGAGGCTACGCTGAAATCGGCAAACCACTCACGACGCATCAGTGGTACGACGGCACGCAGCATCCGTGGGAATTCAAACGCGTCTGGCACATCGAACCGTCGCTCACCGATCCCGACATGTTTATGCAGGCGTGGAAGACGCGGCGATTTTCAAAACCACCGACGGCGGCAAAACGTGGCAGGAATTTCCGGACTTCGCGGCAGCGACACCGGTCCGAAATGGCAGCCCGGCGCGGGCGGCATGGGCCTGCATACGATTATGCTCGATCCGAAAAATCCGCAGCGAATTTACGTCGCCATTTCGGCGGCCGGCGTGTTTCGCACCGATGACGGCGGCAAAACGTGGAAGCCGATCAACGCGGGCTGAAATCGCAATACATTCCCGACCCGAACGCGGAAGTCGGCCATTGCGTGCATCGCATCGCGATGCATCCGTCGCGCCCGGACGTGTTATTCATGCAAAAGCACTGGGACGTGATGCGCAGCGACAATGCGGGCGACTAATGGAACGAAGTCAGCGGCAATCTGCCGACCGATTTCGGTTTTCCGATTGACGTTCATGCGCACGAACCGGAAACGATTTACGTCGTGCCGATCAAGAGCGATTCGGAGCATTATCCGCCGGAAGGCAAATTGCGCGTCTATCGCAGCAAGACCGGCGGCAACGAATGGGAAGCGCTCACGAAAGGTCTGCCGCAAAAGAATTGTTACGTGAACGTGCTGCGCGACGCGATGGCGGTGGATTCGCTCGACCCCTGCGGCATTTATTTCGGCACGACCGGCGGACAGGTTTATGCTTCGGCGGATGCCGGCGACACGTGGAAGCCGATCGTGCGCGATCTGCCCGCGGTGTTTTCGGTAGAGGTTCAAACATTGCCATGATTCGCGTTGTTCTTCCACCTCACCTGCGTACCTTGGCGCACGTCGACGGTGAAGTAGGACTTGAGCTCAACGGAACGCTCACTCAGCGCTTGCTGCTGGACGCAGTTGAAGCGAAATATCCGATGTTGCGCGGGACAATGCGTGATCATGTGACGCAGGTTCGCCGGCCAATGGTCCGTTTTTTTGCGTGCGGCGAAGATTTGTCTCATGAATCGCCCGATGCGCCGCTGCCTGACGCGATTGCGAATGGCGCGGAACCATTTCTGATCATCGGCGCAATTGCCGGCGGGTAGATAAATGGTTTCGTTTTGCAGCGCGATCCTATTCGCTGCGCTCGCAAGACGGTATCACTTGATTGCACGGCTCACGCGGAACCGATATGCTCCGGCGCATGTCTGCAAAAGCGGATGTAATTCAGCACGCGAAAAACACGCAGCAATTCGGCAACCTTCCTTTGGGAATTTTGGCGGTGGTGCTACTTGCCGGTTGCGGAGAAGAAAAAAAGGCGGTCGAGCTGCCGCCGCCGGTGGTCACCGTGACCGCAGCCGAACAGCGTGAGGTGAAAGATTGGGATGAATACACCGGTCGCCTCGCACCCTTGGGCACGGTCGAGGTGCGTCCGAGAGTCAGCGGCTATCTCACGGAAGTGAAGTTCGACGACGGCGATATGGTCAAGAAGGGACAGGTATTGTTCGTAATCGATCCGCGCCCGTATCAGGCGGACCAAGATCGCGCCCAGGGCGAATACAACCAGGCCGACTCTTCCATGAAACTGGCGACCGCGGAATACGATCGGGCCAAGCAGCTTCGCGAAAGAGGTGCGACATCCGCCGGAGACTTTGACAAAAGCAGCGCCTCCTTCCTGAAGGCCCAAGGCGCGCTTTTGACAGCTCGCGCGGCGCTGGAACGTGCCAGACTTGACCTGGAATTTTGCAGGATCACTTCGCCAATCGATGGCCACGCAAGTCTCGCCAATATCACCGTAGGCAACCTGGTTTCTCCTCAGACTGAAAAACCGCTGACGACGATCGTGTCGATGAACCCGGTCTACGCCTATGCGAATGTAGATGAGCGTTCTCTGCTGCGCTACACCCGTTATTACTACGCTTTCAAAAAAGTTCTTCCCGGTGACGAGGACAAAGTGAAGGTGCCGATTCAGCTTTCGTTGCAAGACGAGAAGGATTTTTCCCACACCGGTTACATCGACTTTTTGGATAATAGAGTGGATCCCGAGACGGGAACGATTCGTATTCGCGGCGTCTTTGATTTTGAGAACGGCCTGCTCGGGCCAGGACTATTCGTTCGGCTGCGCATCCCGGCTGGCGCTCCCTATCAGGCCGTGCTTGTGCCGCAGCGCTCGGTGATCAGCATGCAGGGGGAGAAATTGGTTGTGGTTATCGGCCAGGACAACATAGCAGCCTTCCGTCCCGTGGAACTCGGCACACTGAACGCCGGCATGCAGGTGATCCGCAAGGGGCTGGCCGCCGGCGAACGAGTGGTCGTAGACGGTCTGCTGAAAGCGCGTCCGGGTGAGAAAGTCGATCCCAAACCAGTTCCGATTGAGGAGCAGGCACCGGAACGAAACCGCGCGCAGTGAACATCAGTCACTTTTTCATTGATCGGCCGATCTTCGCGACGGTGCTCTCGATCGTCATCATGCTTGTTGGTGGCATCGCGCTGATGACGCTGCCGGTGTCGCAATATCCTGACATCGTGCCGCCCACGGTCAATGTGTCGGCAAGTTATCCCGGGGCCAACGCGCAAACCGTGGCGGAGGCAATCGGCGCGCCGATCGAGCAACAGGTCAATGGCGTCGAGAACATGCTCTATATGTCGTCGCAATCGTCAAGCGACGGTTCTTATTCGCTCACGATCACTTTCGCGCTCGGGACGAACCTCGATACCGCCCAGGTGCTCGTTCAAAACCGGGTCAACCTTGCGCTGCCAGTGCTGCCAGAAGAGGTGCGGCGGACAGGCGTCACCGTGAACAAACAATCGCCGTCGATGATTCTGTTTGTGAACATCGTCTCACCTGACAACAGCCGCGACGAACTTTACCTCGGAAATTATGCCCTGTTACAGGTCAAAGATCGGATTGCGCGCGTCAATGGCGTGGGGAGCACTAGCCTTTTCGGCTACGAATATTCGATGCGAGTATGGCTGAACCCCAACAGGCTCGCCTCTCTCGGCCTGACGGCCACGGATGTGGTGCAGGCGATTCAGGAACAGAACAAGCAGGTCGCGGCGGGCATCGTCGGCCAGCCGCCGACGCCGACGGGAACGGAATTTCAATATGTTGTTAATGCGCAGGGCCGGCTGATTGATCCAGCGGAGTTTGCCGCCATCGTCGTCAAGCGCGGGGCGGGCGGCGAGATCGTGAGGCTGCGCGATATCGGCGGAGTCGAAGTTGGGGCCAAGAGCTACGCCGTCACCAGCACGCTGGACGGCCGCCCCTCCGCGTCGATTGGTATTTACCAACTTCCCGGTAGCAACGCCATTGGGACCGCGAAAGCCGTTCGCAAGACGATGGAGGAGTTAAAGAAGAACTTCCCACCCGGTGTGGATTACAAGATCGTCTATGACACGACAATCTTCGTGGAGGAGTCGATCCGCGCTGTAGGGCACACGCTCCTCGAGGCGGTTCTTCTCGTAGCGCTGGTCGTGCTCCTTTTCCTTCAAAGTTGGCGTGCGACAATCATCCCGCTCGCCGCTGTGGCTGTCTCGCTCATCGGCACCTTTGCTGCCATGGCGCTGTTTGGATTTTCCCTCAATACGATCTCGCTCTTCGGGCTTGTGCTTGCCATCGGTATCGTGGTGGACGACGCCATCGTGGTCGTGGAGGCCATCGAACTTAAGCTAAGCCGCGGCCTGTCGCCACGGGATGCTGCGCGGCAGACGATGAGCGAGGTCGGTGGAGCAGTCATCGCGGTGGCGCTCGTGCTCGCCGCGGTATTCATTCCGACAGCGTTCATCAGCGGCATCACCGGCCAATTTTTTCGGCAATTCGCGCTGACGATTGCTGTTTCGACCGCCATTTCCGCGTTCAATTCACTGACTCTGAGCCCCGCTCTTGGCGTGCTCCTCCTGCGTAGTCACGGTGCATCAAGGGATTGGTTGACCAAAGTGCTCGACGCGACGCTCGGCTGGCTCTTTCGCGGCTTCAATGCCGTCTTTGATCGGACAACGAACGGTTACGGCAAGGCGGTCGGGAGTCTCGTCCGCAAGCTGGCGATCTGTGCTGTCGTCTATCTCGCTCTCCTGGCCTTGACGGGCCTCGGCTTCAAAAGCGTTCCGTCGGGGTTCATTCCCGCGCAAGACCAGGGTTATCTCATTGTGGGCTGCGAGTTGCCGAATGCCGCGTCGCTGGAACGCACCGAGACCGTCACCAAAAAGGTGCTCGGCATTTTAAAGGAAAGTCCAGGCGTAAAAAACAGCCTCATCATCAACGGCTTTTCAGCCCTGGCAGGGAGCAGTCAGTCCAATATGGGTACTATCTTCGTGATTCTCGACGAGTTTGGACATCGCAAATCGTCCACTGAGATCCTTGGCAGCTTGCGCGCGAGATTCAACGAAATTCCGGAAGCCCTTGTCCTGGCTTTTGGCCCTCCGCCAATCCAGGGGGTGGGCAGCACTGGCGGTTTCCGCCTGATGGTGCAGGACCGCAGCGGTGGAAATTATGAGCAACTCGAGGCGCGCCGCCCGGGAACTCACTGCCGCGGGCGACCAGCAGCCAAGTTTAGTGGGTCTCTATTCAAGCTTTCGCGCCGACCAACCGCAGATGTATGTGGACGTGGATCGCGCGAAGGCCAAGAGCATTGACGTGCCGCTGACCAATGTTTTTGACACACTTCAAATCTATCTCGGCTCGGCCTATGTGAACGACTTCACCTATCTCGGTCGCTCATTTCAGGTGACCGCCCAGGCGGACAGCAAGTTCCGCGAGACTCCGGCTGATATCCTCAAACTGAAGACGCGGAACACGCGGGGCCAGATGGTGCCCCTCGGCACTCTGGCTTCGGTCGAGGAGCGCCTCGGCCCCGGCACCATCACTCGCTATAACCTCTACACCGCAGCGGATGTGTCTGGCGAGACCAAGCCGGGGACCAGCACCGGCCAGGCGATCGCGATTATCCAGGATCTCTGCCGCAAGATCCTTCCGCAAAATATGAGCTTCGAATGGACCGATCTGACCTATCAGCAGATTCTGGCAGGGAACACCGCCTTGTTCATTTTCCCGCTTTGCGTGCTTTTCGTCTTCCTCACGCTGTCGGCGCAATATGAAAGCTGGGCACTGCCCTTTGCCATCATCCTTATTGTTCCCATGTGCATTCTGTCGTCTCTGGCCGGCGTGCTGTTGCGGGGCATGGATAATAATATCTTTACCCAGATCGGCTTCGTTGTGCTCGTGGGACTCGCGTGCAAGAACGCCATCCTGATCGTCGAATTCGCCAGGCAAATCCAGGATACCGGCAAGGATGCGATGGCCGCCGTGATCGAGGCGAGCAAGCTACGTCTGCGCGCGATTCTGATGACCTCCTTCGCATTCATCGCGGGGGTGGTACCACTCATGCTCAGCGGCGGAGCCGGCGCCGAGATGCGTCAGGCGCTCGGGACAACCGTCTTCGCGGGAATGCTGGGAGTGACACTTTTCGGCATCTTTCTCACGCCGGTCTTCTACGTTCTTATCCGCAAATTTTCGCGGGTAAAAACGTGAATCGAAGGCTTTACAGCCACCGACACGGAAATAGCTGGTCATGCCAAATCCGTAGACATTGCACTGGCTCCGCCGACACCAAATAATTTACCGCGGAAAAGGGGCGATGTGTTTATCGATCTGCTGGCGCTCGCTCCGGAAGGACTGGGCGGGATCACCGCCAGTCTGCACAATCATCCGTGCAATTGCGAGCGGTTAGGGAATCGCGGTGATTTTCCCAGGCCGGTACTATTCGATACGCTCCAAAGATTGCATCGCTTAATTGCACAGCTCGCGCCCACCCGATATGCTCCGACGCATGTCTGCCAAAGCGGATGCAATTCAGCAGCCGAAAAATACGCGCCAACCCGGAAGCGCCATCCGCGCTGAATTTCCGTTGATCATCTGCTGGGGAACGGCTGCGATTTTTATCGCTATCGGAACAACAGCGTTGGACCAACTCACCACGCATGTTGTGCCCCTGCTCTGCGTCTTTGTCTGGCTTTTTGCCGTGATCCTTTGGTCGGCCATGTGCGTAGTGCGGCATGCCAATTGTCTTGCGATCAAACTTGGCGAGCCCTATGGAACTTTGATCCTCACGCTCTCCGCGATCAGCATCGAAGTCGTAATGATTTCCACGGCGATGTTACATGGCGCGAACAACCCGACGCTGGGACGTGATGCAATCTTCGCTGTGATCATGATCGCGCTCAACGGACTTGTTGGTCTCTCTTTGATGGTTGGCGGGCTGCAATATCACGAACAGCATTACAACATCCATGGCGTCAATGCCTACCTCAACGTGATCATGGCTCTCGCTGTGCTCGGTCTGGTGTTGCCAAATTTCACTACTTCGACCAGCGGCCCAACCTTTTCTACCGAGCAAGGAATTTTTTTCGCGGCGGTGTCGCTGTTGCTTTACGCGATCTTTCTGCTCATCCAGACGCTGCGACATCGGGGCTACTTCCTGGATGTAAAAGAAACCGCGACCAAGAATTCGCCGCATCATTTAGCTCGCGTGCGATCGACGGGTTTTCATGCGCTGATGCTGCTTTTGTACCTGGCTGCCGTTATTTTTCTTGCGGAGAAATTCGCCGTTCCCTTGGATAACAGCATCGAGCAATTTCATATGCCACAGGCATTTGGCGGCGCGGTCATCGCTGCGCTGGTGCTCTCTCCGGAAGGACTGGGCGGGATCACCGCTAGTCTGCACAACCAACTGCAGCGTTCGATAAACATTTTGTTCGGGTCAGTATTCGCCACGATCGGGCTGACGATTCCGGCAGTGCTGATGATCGGATTACTGACGAAACGGCCGGTGGCCCTTGGTCTCCAGGGTGGCAATCTACCTCTGCTGCTCTTAACGCTGGCTGTGTGCGTGGTTACGTTCACGAGCCGGAAAACCAACGTTTTGCAAGGATGTATTCATTTGCTGCTCTTCGCCGTTTTCGTGCTCCTGATTTTTGCGCCCTGACGAACGAGCCATTCGCAGCAGCGGACCAAGCCAACCACTATGTCGGTCTGTGCATCACGACAGCGTCGGGCCGTTGTTCAACGACCTTGAATCCAAATCGCTCATAGAGACGCAACACCGGTTTGCCAGCCACGAAGCTGACCGAGATCCTCGAGTGATCGGGATTTGCACGGACCAAGTGTGTCAGCAGAGCCGTGCCGATGCCATGCTTGCGGTGCTCCGGTTTCACCGCTAGTGCAAGCTCTGGCGACACGTCAGATTTGTCGGTTGGCCGTCGGAGCCAGGCTGCCCCCAGCAAAGCCCGATTCTTTTTGTCATGCGCAACAAATCCAGTATCGCCCACGCGGCCCCAGCCTTCCACGTAACGGGAAATCTCTGGGCGGCGTACCAGATCTTGAGACGGCGGTTCGCTTTTTCCAGCGGAGGACAAGCCGTAATATAATATCTCCCAAAGAATGGGTTCATCCTGGCCCGTAAGCTGGCGAATCTCGTAATCCATCGGAAGCGAAAACAGCTCTTCATTATATGCGGATTGATCCACCAGCGAAACAGCGAAAAGCATCCGTGGAGGATAACGAGCGCTAACTCGCATAACCATTTGCACACTAGCGTATTACAAACCGAATATCTTCTGTAAGGAATTTTAAAAGTGGAGTTGACGCGCATTCGTTCCCTGCTATTCTGTTTATCCCGCGAGAAGCGAGACTCCTACTTGTTGGAGTGCGTTCTACGTACGTTTTGGGACTGCAAATTGGCTCAATTTTGTCCCGCTTTGCCCGCTGCAGCTTTAGCAAAGGCGGAGCGATAGCGATCAAGATTGAGTTTTTTTTGTCGGTTCGAATGTACGCAACGGCTGGTTCTTTGACATCTACATACAGGGTAGTAAGAAAATACAACTTTAAGAGCTGAGTCTGAAACTGTAGCCGCGTCTCTGTGAGACGTGTGTCTACACGGCGTTTCTATGAAACGGCGCAAAGAGAGTTTCAGTTATCATAAATTTCCGGTCCGGCATTCGCCGTGATCTGGAACAGATTGATCAAGCTACGATGAGCGCATCATGGATGCCTTGGTGCCAATAGGCGATGAAGGACGTGGCAAGCTGCGATAAGCTACGGTGAGCGGCAAACACGCTTTGACCCGTAGATTTCCGAATGGGGTAACCTGAGCGGGATAACACCTGCTCGAGTTCTTGTGAATCCATAGCAGGAACATCGCGAACCCGGCGAAGTGAAACATCTCAGTAACCGGAGGAACAGAAATCGAAAGAGATTCCGTCAGTAGTGGCGAGCGAAAGCGGAACAGGCCAAACCCAGCACTTTCAGTTGATTCGAAAACTCTTTGTTTTCCTTGAGCGCGCAAAACGCGCCGGAAAAACAAGGCAGCGGAGTCGATTGAAAGTGCTGGGGGTTGTAGGAGCCCGACGTGGTAGTGCAAAGGTTAGGTGAAGCTTCTGGAAAGCTGCGCCATAGAGGGTGAGAGACCCGTAACCAAAAACTGGAGCACGCCTAGGGATTTCCTGAGTAATACGATGCACGTGAAACTTCGTATGAATCTGCGCCGACCACGGCGTAAGCCTAAATACTAATTGGCGACCGATAGTGAACAAGTACCGCGAGGGAAAGGTGAAAAGAACCGCTGCGAGCGGAGTGAAATAGTACCTGAAATGATGTGCTTACAAGGTGTCAAAGCCCAGCACTTTCTGATTCAATGCAGACATGTTTTACGTGTATGTCTTGATGAATCCGAAGGGTGGGACGCTATACTACGGCTTCAGTTCAAACCTGCGCCAGCGGTTTGCTAAGCATCAAAAGATGCCTAAGCACGCCGGATGGAAGCTGGTTTATTATGAAGCGTATTTGGACGAGCAGGACGCGCGTGACCGCGAACGGATGCTCAAAAACAATACGGAGCCGCGAGAGGTCATCTCAAGCAGCGTATAGCGCGCAGCACTGGATTAGAAAGTGCTGGGTGATGGCGTGCCTTTTGCTTAATGAGTCTGCGAGTTACTATCAGTGGCGAGCCTAAGTTCTTTTGGAATGGAGGCGAAGCGAAAGCGAGTCCGAAATGGGCGCTCCAGTCGCTGGTAGTAGACCCGAAGCGGAGGTGATCTACCCATGAGCAGGATGAAGGTTGCTTAACCGCAACTGAAGGTCCGAACCCGTGATGGTTGAAAACTTCTGGGATGACTTGTGGGTAGGAGCGAAAGACTAATCAAACCCCGTGATAGCTGGTTCTCCCCGAAATAGCTTGAGGGCTAGCCTCGTGTGCTGACCTGCGGAGGTAGAGCACTGGATGAACTAGGGCCCATACCAGGGTACCGAACTCAATCAAACTCCGAATACCGCAGGGCGTAACACGGGAGTCAGTGCGTGAGGGATAAGCTTCACGCGCGAGAGGCAAACATGCCAGACCAGCAGCTAAGGTGCCCAAATGCCGTTCAGTGGAAAGGATGTGAGGTTGCTTAGACAGTGAGGATGTTGGCTTAGAGGCAGCCATCATTTAAACAGTGCGTAATAGCTGACTCATCGAGCGATCTCGCGCCGATAATGATTGGCGATAAACGGCATACCGAAGCTCTGGAATTCAATGAGATTCGTCCCGTTGGATTGGTAGGGGAGCGTTCTTAATGCATTGAAGCGCAAGGGAAACCGAACGTGGAGCGTTAAGAAGTGAGGATGCAGACATGAGTAGCGATAAGACAGGTTAAATTCCTGTCCGCCGTAAACCCAAGGTTTCCTGGGGAAGGTTCGTCCTCCCAGGGTTAGTCGGGACCTAAGTCGAGGCCGAAGGGCGTAGACGATGGACAGCAGGTTTAATATTCCTGCACCGGCTGTGGTTAAGTTTAGTTGTGACACATGAGTAGAGACAGGCCGCCGATTGAAAGTGACGGTCTGCTCGCAAGGGCAAGGACGGGGAGGCCTCGGCTGAACCGGATCTGTTAAAACTTGTGTCAAGAAAAGCGACTAAATGTTCCCACGGTTGCCCGTACCGTAATCCGACACAGGTGGGTGGGCAAAATTTTGCCAAGGCGCGTGAGTGAAACCTCGTTAAGGAACTCGGCAATCTAGCCCCGTAACTTCGGAAGAAGGGGTGCCACCGTAAGGTGGTCGCAGTGAAATGGGTCAACCGACTGTTTACCAAAAACACAGCACTCTGCCAAGTCGTTAAGACGACGTATAGGGTGTGACACGTGACCAATGCGGAAAGATTATGGTAAGACGTTAGCCGCAAGGCGAGGCGTTGAGCCGAAGTCCCCGTGAATGTCGGCCGTAACTATAACGGTCCTAAGGTAGCGAAATTCCTTGTCGGGTAAGTTCCGACCTGCACGAATCGTGTAACGAGTTGACCGCTGTCTCAACGAGGAGCTCAGCGAAGTTGTAGTGGCGGTGAAGATGCCGCCTACCCGCAGTAGGACGGAAAGACCCTATGCACCTTTACTACACGCTGTTACTGTTGTTTCGGTTTCGATGCTTAGCGTAAGTGGAAGACTGTGAAGCGGCCCTTTTGGGGGTCGCAGAGTCGTCAATGAAACACCACCCTTCGGGTACTGGAATAACTAATCTTTGCCCGCATAACCGGGAAAGGGACACTGGCAGCCGGCTAGTTTTACTGGGGCGGTATCCTCCCAAAGAGTAACGGAGGAGTACGAAGGTTGGCTCAACCTGGTTGGCAATCAGGTGTCGAGTATATGGATATAAGCCAGCTTAACTGTGAGAGACACACCTCGAGCAGATACGAAAGTAGGTCCAAGTGATCCGGTGGTTGAATGTGGAATTGCCATCGCTCAACGGACAAAAGGTACGCTAGGGATAACAGGCTGATCCTGCCCAAGAGCTCATATCGACGGCAGGGTTTGGCACCTCGATGTCGGCTCATCACATCCTGGGGCTGGAGAAGGTCCCAAGGGTCCGGCTGTTCGCCGGTTAAAGTGGTACGCGAGCTGGGTTCAGAACGTCGCGAGACAGTTCGGTCCTTATCCACTGTGGGCGCAGGAGATTTGAGGGGTTCAGACCTTAGTACGAGAGGACCGGGTCTGACGAACCGCTGGTGTTCCAGTTGTCGTGTCAACGGCAGCGCTGGGTAGCTATGTTCGGAAAGGATAAGCGCTGAAAGCATCTAAGCGCCAAGCCTATCCCAAGATGAGATCTCCCTGAAGGGTCGTGGTAGACCACCACGTTGATAGGTCTCCGGTGTAAGTGCAGCAATGTATTCAGCTGAGAGATACTAATAACCCGTTCGGCTTGATCTTTTACTTTCCAATACGCTGCTGTTCGGCCGCAAGGTCGGACAGCAGTAATTGGAAATGAAAGATCTCAAAACTCGGCCAAAGTTGTAGCGTCGGCTGTCCTCAGCCGAAATGAACTCCTGTATGTAGATGTCAGCGGATCGGCAATTGAAAATTGCAGATTTCAAATCGAAGATTTGCGATCCGGTTCTTTGAAAAATTTAATGTTGATAGTTGCAGAGAAATAAATCTGCAATCGGCAATCTAGAATATTCAATTCACCAGAGATTTGCGCCGACGAGTTCGGCGCAAATCTCTGGTGACTCTAGCGCAGTGGCACCACCCGTTCCCATTCCGAACACGGAAGTGAAACGCTGCAGCCCCGATGGTAGTACGGCGACAGGCCGTGCGAGAGTAGGACGTCGCCAGAATTAAAAATCCCACCGAATTTAACTCGGTGGGGTTTTTATTTTTCTGGGCGGCGCGTCCTACTCGAGCACAGCGCGGCGGAACGCCGCATACCGTAAGAGAACCGAGCGGTTAGGCACCGCGAGATAGACGGGAAGCCCGAAGGGCGAAGCGCGTGGCAACGCGCGAGTCGATTGGACGCCGCCAGAACAGAGTGCACCCGTGATTTCAGCGAAGGCTGAGAAGCCTAAACGTTCCGCTATCCGCGGGTCCAAAGCTGGCTTTCTCTTCCTGGCTGGCTTAACATCAAACTGTTCCCCTGCAGGTAATAGCTAAACTCGGAGTACATTTGATCATCGTAATGGAGGGTAAGAACGTCGTTGCCTGTCTCCCACGTACCCCGCTCACCAGGAGGAAGCTTCGAACACAAGGTGTCCATTCCGGCCCAGTTTCCGTCGCCGCTTGGCCCCACAAACGTTGCGTAAGATTGGCCGCCTTGGGCAAAGCGACCGTCGCGCGCGAAATAGCGAAAGCGGAATGTAATCATCGAGTCGGAACCGGACCTCAAAATGGGCGAGTAATACCAACGCCCGTACAGCCGTTGATCCCGCGTTACGATGGGTGCCGACGGCGGAGGAGGCGGCGTTGGTGACGGTGATGGCGACGGACTCGGCGCCGGGGCGGGCGTCGGTGGCGCGAGCGGGGAAACCGGCCTCCAACGATGGAACGAAGAGAGGAACGGCTTGAGAAATGCCGTAACGCGATCCGCCTCCGTTTTGAATCCGGCCGCAGAGCCATGCAAACCCGCGCCCCGCCAATTTGTCTTTTCGAACTTGTAGCAAAGAACTCTGTCACCTTCGAACGAGCGATAAACCAGGTCACTCTGCGCATGCTCCAGTGGACCGGTGGCAACGAGCTTTTCGCCGTCGATGGTGAATTCGGTGTTCACCCAATTGGCCGGCAGCAAAGCGCCTGCCCCATGGACAAACACGAAACAGGAGATCTCGCGGTCGACCGAAAAAATTTTAAACGTTCCATCCGCAGCCAACCGCCCGGTAAAATCCGTCGGCAAACGAAATACAAGATGAGACTCCGGAAGTTGAAGCTCCACTCCTGGGTCGCCGTAAATCCGGCCCCGCTGGACGCACTCCATAGCGAGTTCTTTTCTACACCTGAGTAGCGGGCAATACCAGCCAGAACGCCGTAACATCGTCTCAAGAGAACACGCCGCTCAGAAAAAGGTCTGTTCCAGTGCGCGCAAGAGTTGTTTCTCTGACGACTTCGGCGCTACGGCGGATCGGAACCCTGCAGTGCGGATTGATTTTTGCCCGTTGAGTCCGCTACAACGGCGAGATGCCCGACGAAACACCACCGCCGCCGCCAATCCCTCAGCCGGTTCCTCGCACCGTTCCCCTCGCAATTTGGAGTCTTGTCCTGGCAATCCTTTCGTTTTTCTGCGGCTGGCTCTTTACCGCGATTCCCGCTGTCATTTGCGGCCACATCGCGCGTTCGAAAATTCGCAAATCCGGCGGTGTACTTGGCGGGAAAGGAATTGCCACCACGGGGTTAATCCTGGGCTACATCGCGCTCGTACTCGGCATAATGGGCATCCCGCTACTTGTGAGCATGATCCAGTCGGAGCGCGAGCGTTTGGATCGTCTTTCCAATGAACGAAAGGAAATCGCTTCCGATGATGCCAAAATCAAAGTCACAGTCCCCGGCTTTTGGACGAAGCTGCCAGGGCTCAACCAGCAGGCATCGCTGCAAGTCGGTAACAAGCGCAAGGAATTATATTTGATCGTGATCAGCGACGCGAAAGCTGACCTCGATAATTTCACTTTAGGAAAACACCATCAACTGACGCGCAACCGGATGTTGCAGAAAATGCAGAATGCGTCAGCTACTGAACCGGTTTCCCTGACGATCGAACTAGGTTCATTTTTCGCGCCGAAAGGTTTCCGTAACGTCGCGCAGCAGTTGGTTCTGGTCTTGCCAGCGCGATTTGAGCGTCCAAGCAAGGATTTGTTGAAAATGGTCACCGTCGTCCACGGTTGTGTGAAGGAAAACAACGTTCGTGCCCTTTTCTGTTCCGGTTAATTCATCTTGCAAAGCGGGATGACCATCGATATCTGGCCATTAATCATCCGAAACTAGCTAATGGCGAAAATTCGCCGCACATCGAAACCAAGTAGCCGCTATCATTTTTCATGCTGGCTTCGCCAGCGCGTCAACAGTCTTCCACTCTTCTGGGCTAAGCTGTATTTTCCGAGCAGCCATGTTTTCCTCCAGGTGCGCGAGTGACGACGTGCCCGGAATCGGCAGCATTACAGGGGATCGATGCAGCAACCAAGCGAGTCCAAGCTGATAGATGGTTACGCCGTGATCTTTCGCCACGTTTTCCAGGGCGGCGCTGGTCATTCCCCTGCTCCCACCCACCGGCGCCCACGGCATAAAACCGATTTTTTGTTTCTCACAGTAATCGAGCGTGTTCTCCCATTTTCGATCGGTCATGTTGTAACGGTTCTGCACGGTCACGATCGGCACAATCTTGCGCGCGCGCTCAACCTGCTCAGGCGACACCTCGGATAATCCGATGTAGCGAATCTTTCCGGCACTCTGCATTTCCTTGAGCGCGCCGAGCGATGCTTCCATCGGGACCTTGGGATCGATGCGATGCAGTTGGTACAAATCGATGCGCTCCAGCTTAAGACGCTTCAGGCTCTTATCGACACATTGCTTGAGATATTCAGGCCGTCCATCCGGAACCCATTGGTTGGGCCCGGGCCGGGTATTACCGCCCTTTGTGGCAATGACGAGTCCTTTCGGATAAGGATAAAGCGCCTCGGCAATAAGCAATTCATCGGTTTCGGGTCCGTAAGCATCCGCCGTGTCGATCAAGTTCACGCCAAGCTCGACGGCGCGCCGCAAAACTTTGAGCGCGTTCTCCCGGTCTGGTGGCCAACCCCAGATCCCCTCGCCCGTAAGTCGCATCGCGCCAAATCCAAGTCGATTAACTGGCAAATCGCCAGCTATGCTGAAGCTGGAGTAATTGCTCGCGCCTGTTGTCGCCGGCGACGCCCCGAAAAGGTTGGCCGCTTTGCCGGCCATAAGCGACGCTCCGCCCGCGAGAGTTGCACGGAGAAACAATCGGCGACTCATTCCGCTGCAAACTCGCTCGTGGCTTGTTCCAAAAGGTTCCCCATTCATAGCCGTCAACCTAAGTTCAGATGGAATCTTTTCAGCAATGAAGTTTTATGTCATTTCGACGGGGACATTCGGCCAGCGGCCGAATGCAACACGCCAGCGGCGTGCGCTCCCCAGAATTGATGCGTTTGCATCCCTGCCTACCGCACCGTAGTCGCTGGACGAAGGCGGGTAATCCGCAGTAAGATGTTTGTTATGCTAACGAGCCAAAAAGTCATTGATGCGATCAACGAACAAATCGGATACGAATTCAGCGCGGAGCTGCAGTATTACGCGATCGGGGCGCATTTTGCGGCCGAGGCGTTGCCGCAACTTTCTCAGCATTTTTTCCGGCAGGCTGAGGAAGAGAAAGGGCACGCGCTGCGCTTCATTAAATATGTTGTGGATGCAGGCGGACGCGTAATGATTCCGGCAATCGACGCGCCGAAATCGAAATTCAAGACCGCGCGGGATGCGATAAAACTTTCGCTCGACCAGGAAGTTCATGTCACCCAGCAAATCAACGGGCTGGTAGGATTGGCCCGAAAAGAAAACGATTACATCACAATCAATTTCCTGCAGTGGTTTCTGACGGAGCAGCTCGAGGAAGTTTCGTCGATGGATAATTTGCTCAAGATAATCGAACGCGCCGGGACGGATTTGCTCCAGGCCGACGAATACCTTGCGCGCGTCGGGCTGCGGACAATGCCCGAACCGCCAAAACAGTGAATTGTAGAGGCGTTGACCGCGGCGAACGCCGCTTCGATACCCTAACGAACGACAAGTAAAAGCTTGCAGTCGTGCAGCCCTTGGGAATTCAATGGCAGCATGAAAGTAAAAATCTTAACGTGTGCAGTTGTCGCCGGATGGATGTTGGGCAGCGTCGCACTCGGGCAAACGCTCACAATCGAGGGCACGGTGTGCTCATGCGATAGCAAGCAGATCACGGTCCAAGAAGGAAAGTACTACTGGATAGTCAAGCGCACGTCGGGTACGAGCATTTCCGGCTCGTGTTCGGCTGGCTCCATGGTCACGGTCCAGTGCAAGTCACCGGATGCGCAAAGAAAAGAAGGCCCGTGCCCGTCAGCAACCAGTCCGACGCCAGCATCGACACCGTCATCGGGTTAACGAAGCCGCGGCAAGCAAAACAATGATATGACCACGTAGTCCCGATTAAATCGGGAGACGGCGGCTTCGCGTTAGGAACGGGTGGTTGCCGCACAAGTTGAAAACGCCTGACTCGTCGCTTCTCCCGTTTCGGCTTCGGACTGTTCCAGGTCGGCTTTGCAAAAACGCTTGAATAGAAACAGCCAGCGGGAGTCTAATCGAACACATGAAAATAAAATCAGCACTCAGTTTATTGGCCGCAGCGTGCCTGGCGTTCAGCAGCACAGGTTTCGCCGCGGACGGTAAGACCTACCAGGTGACCGGGCCGGTCCTGGAAGTGACGGACACGATGATTGCAGTCCAGAAGGGGAAGGACCGTTGGGAAATCAATCGTGACGCGAATACCAAGGTCACAGGCGACCTCAAGGTTGGCGAAAAAGTAAAAATCACTTACACGATGTCGGCCACAGAAGTGGAAGTGAAGGCGGGCAAGGGCAAAAAGAAGGAAGCCGCGGCTGCGCCCACGCCATAAACGGAGAACAAATCAAATCGCCGGATACGCAAATCGTGTCCGGCGGTTTTTATTGTAGAGGCGAACACCGCGGCGAGCGCCTGAGACTTAGGCGTTTAACGTAAACGCCGCTACAATTATCTCCGCCGCCCGCTGCCGCCGAGAATTCCTCCCAGGATTCCGCGAACAAGTTGCCGGCCGAGTGAACTGCTCGCGGCGCGCATCGCGCTCTTCGCCATTGAAGTCGCAACGGAATCATGAACAGCGCCACGCGGCCCGATTGTTGGTTGAAAGGCCGCAGTAACTGTTCCCAAAGCTTCAGCTAATATCGAAGGCTTTTCCCCCTCAGTCGTCGCATTACTCGCAGCTACCGGCGGCGTCCCGGCTGCTTCGACTTTTTGCCCCGCTCGCGCCTGCAACATCTCAAAAGCGGATTCGCGATCGATGGCTTTTTCGTAGTGACCCGCAAGTACCGATGAATCGATAATTTGTTTCCGCTGATCCGGTGTGATCGCGCCGACTTGACTACGTGGCGGAATAATTTTCGCCCGCTCGACAATTTGCGGACTGCCGTTTTCATCCAGCATTGACACGAGCGCTTCGCCAACGGCGAGTTCGGTGAGCGCCGCCTCAACACTTAGCTCGGGATTTTGCCGAAACGTTTCGGCGGCGGCTTTCACAGCCTTTTGATCGCGTGGGGTAAACGCTCGCAAAGCGTGTTGCACGCGATTGCCGAGTTGGCCAAGAACCACCTCTGGGATATCGAGCGGATTCTGGCTGACGAAGTAAACGCCGACGCCTTTGGAGCGGATCAACCGCACCATCTGCTCGATCTTTTGTTCTACTGCCGGCGCGATGTCGGTGAAGAGTAGATGTGCTTCATCAAAAAAGAAGACGAGCTTTGGTTTTTCCGGATCGCCAATTTCGGGAAGATTCTCGAACAACTCCGACAACATCCAGAGCAGAAACGTGGCGTAAACCTTGGGGGATTTTTGCATCAGCTTGTCAGCAGCGAGAATGTTAACGACGCCGCGTCCATTCTGAGTTTGGATCAAATCTTCGAGATTGAGCGCAGGCTCGCCGAAAAATTTGTCCGCTCCCTGCGATTCCAGTGCAAGCAGATTGCGCTGAATCGCGCCGGCGCTGGCAGTGGAAATATTTCCATACTGAGTCTTAAATTGGTCTGCGTTGTCCGCGACGTACTGCAACATTGCGCGCAAATCCTTGAGATCGAGAAGAAGCAACCCATTGTCATCTGCGATCTTGAAAACCATGTTGAGCACGCCCGCCTGCGTTTCGTTGAGTTCGAGCAATCGCCCGAGGAGCAGCGGGCCCATTTCTGAAATAGTTGCGCGCACAGGATGGCCCTGCTCGCCGAACACGTCCCAGAACACGACCGGACAGGCTTCGCCGACAAAATTGTCGATCTTAAGTTCTTTCGCGCGCTCGAGAATCTTCGGACTATTTGCGCCAGGCTGACTGAGTCCCGCCAAGTCGCCTTTAACATCGGCCATAAAAACCGGCACGCCTCGCGCACTGAAATTTTCGGCGAGCGTTTGCAGCGTGACCGTTTTTCCAGTGCCCGTGGCGCCTGCGATCAAGCCGTGGCGGTTCGCCATCTTAGGCAGCAAGTAGACGGGTTCCTTTGATTGCGCGACGAGGATCGGTCCGTCAGGCATAGAATAGGTATCGATTATTAAGCTATTCGTTTGCGCCAGGCGCCGAGGACGAGACCGCTGATTGCGAAGCCGAGCAAAGGCCGGCCCATGTCGATGCAAATGAGGGGCCAGGGGTTCGTTTCAAAGGCGGAGAATACAGAAATCGTCGCGTATTCCACGAACAAGAACGCGAACCAGCATGAGAGCGCGATTTTGAGACCGCACAATCCGGTTGTTGCGTTCAACCGCGAGATCAGCATTGCCAATGTGTAGTTGACGACGATCGAAGCAATAAACGCAAGGACGTAGGCGCCGACATTGTGTGTGCGCTCGATGTCGGTCATCGTCCGCGCATGCAGATTGAGCCACTTCTCGCCGAAGATGGCGTACCATCCCCAGCCAGTGAGGAAATAAACAACTACAAGAATCCAGACAGCGAGATGATTGATCTTGGTGTTCATAAAAATTTTGGCCGATTATCCGTAAGTCGAAACTTTAACTGCAAGTAGATTTCGGCGTGGATCGCGTGCCATGCAACCCTCACCTTCCCTTTTCGTAGCGAAGCCGGAGGCGACATATTGAATCGATGAATCGATTCCAAGGAAGGCTGGTGGCTGGCAAATCAGTAGAGATAGGGTTTCGAAAGTGGAAACGCGTTCTTGATCAATTCGACGCGCGGTCTCGCGTCGTCTGCGACGACGACTTCCACGACATCGAAACGGAAAAGAATATCGGGGTTGTCGAGCATTCGCAGCCACGCGAGAGCGCCGCGTGAGATTCGTTTCCGTTTCTCACGATCTACCGCTTCGAATGGACGGCCGAAATCTTCGCGGGCCCGCGTTTTCACTTCAACGAACACGAGCGTGTCGTTCTCGCGACAGACGACATCGATTTCGCCACCGGTGCGTCCGCGAAAATTGCGAAAGAGGATTTTGTAACCGTTACGCTTCAGGTATCGGCAGGCTAATTTCTCGCCGCGCGCGCCGCGCCGGAGATGACCGGATTTGGACGACCTCTTCCAAGGCAAGAAGCGGTTGCGCCACTGGCTCGAAAGATCGGCGATGGATCGGGCAAGGACCGAATTCATGAAGTTTCAAAAGATGCAGTTCTGTTCCGTAACCTTTGTGCTGGCTGAAGCAATACTGCGGGAACTGCGCGCAAAAGTCACGCATGATCCCATCGCGTGTGACCTTGGCGATGACGCTGGCAGCGGCGATGCTCAAGCTGATGCAATCACCATCGATAATCGCCGTCTGCGGAAGCGGAAACGGAATCACCGGCAGACCATCGATCAAGACGTGGTCAGGAGGTTCGAGCAACGCTTCGATTGCCAGGCGCATGGCACGATGACTCGCGCGCAGAATGTTGATTCTGTCGATCTCAAGAGAATCGACAAGCCCAACCGCCCATCGGATTTCGGGATTCGAAACAAGCTCGCAATAGATTTCCTCGCGTAATTCCGGCGCAAGCTGTTTGGAATCGTTCAGCCGACGATGTCGAAATTTTTCAGGAAGAATCGCCGCAGCCGCAACGACTGGCCCGGCCAACGCGCCTCGACCAGCTTCATCAATTCCCGCAATGCGCGAGACTCCTGCGACGCGGAGTTTTTTCTCGTAACGAAATCCGCAGCGCCGGTACATCGGCAGAAGTTATCCGCAGATTTCGCAGATTTTCACAGATTTTTTTAAGAGCAGCTTTTCCTCTGGAAATCTGCGTAAATCTGCGAAATCTGTGGACGAGAGTAAACTCGCGTTATTCGCGAACTGCGGTCGCTTCCTTGCCCTTGCGAGTGCGGAGGTAATTGAGTTTTGCCCGGCGGGCCCGGCCTTGTTGTTCGACTTCCAGTTTCGCGATGCGTGGTGAATGCAACGGAAATACCCGCTCCACCCCTTCCCCGTACGAGATCCGGCGAACGGTGAATGTTTCGTTCATGCCGCGGCCTTTGCGGCCAATCACAATGCCGGTGAAGATCTGGATCCGTTCCTTGTCGCCTTCCACGACCCGCGTATGCACGCGTACGCTGTCGCCAACAGAAAACGGCGTGACATCACCTTTCTGCTGCTCTTTCTCAATAATATCGATTATCTGGTTCATAAACTCGTCGCCGGCGCGCGCGGCTGCGGGCGCACACTCTCATTCGAATGCACCGATTTTGCAACTCAATTCGTCGAGCAAGTCGCGATCCAGCATGGACTGGAATGTGATCCCGCGACCTGCAGAAATAATCTGTGAAAATCTGCGGAAGCTGTGGCTAATTTCGATTTCGTCCGCGCCCGTAGCTCAACTGGATAGAGCGTTGGCCTCCGGAGCCAAAGGTTGTGGGTTCGACCCCCGCCGGGCGCAAAATCCAGGAGAACCATGCCGCAACGATCGAAAACGATAGAACCGAAGAAGCTCAAACCAGGCCCGCGTAGAAAGGATTTGAAAAAGAATCGCCGGCCGCGCGTCCGGCTTTCACGCCACAAACAGAGGAGCGTTTGGTTTCAATCCCGCAGCGCCTGGCCCATGCGAGAAGCACCGGTGCACGCTCTCGTGCGGGAGCGAAATAGAACGGAGCAAACATTGCCAGCAACAGAAAATGTTGTGTGGAAGTGCATCGGTCCGACCAACGTCGGTGGCCGGATGACGAGCATCGTTTGTCATCCGGAAAAACCGAACTGCATCTGGGCGGGAGCCGCGGCTGGTGGCGTCTGGCAAAGCAACAACGCGGGTCGAACCTGGCGCGCACTTTGGCGCGACCACGACACCTTGAATATCGGGTCGCTCGCGATTGATCCGAAAAATCCCGACGTGATTTATTGTGGCACGGGCGAAGCGAACTTGTCGGTCGATTCGTACGCCGGGGTGGGCATTTATCGCACGGTCAACGGTGGCGAGATTTGGAAGTTGCTAGCCTCATCAGACGAGACAGGCTTGCCGACACGCATCGGCGTGATTGCGATCGATCCTTTCGATTCGAAGCATTTGCGGATCGGCGGCGTCGGGGCCAACGAGTTGAGCGCGCGGCCGAAGGATTTCGGCGGAATGTTTGCTTCGCATAACGGCGGCAAGACGTGGGAGCGCGAAACTTTCGTTTCGAGGAACAATTACTGGTGTCACGCGATTGTTTTTCATCCGACGAAACGGCGCGTGATTTTCGCCACGTTCACAGAGCAAGGAGCGAAAAGCGGTATTTGGCATTCGGCTGACGGCGGCGAGAATTGGATGCAATTAACGAAAGGTGTGCCGGCTCCGGAGTGTTTTGGTCGGACAAGTTTGGCAATCAGCTTGTCGAATCCCGACGTGATGTATGCTTTCGCGGAAGATGCGCATAGCTACCGGAGCGATTTGGTGCTTGGTGTTTTCCGAAGCGACGATGGCGGAAAAAGCTGGCGAGAAATTGGGGGCAAACATTTCTCGGATGAAGGACAAATTTCGTACGGGAACACCATCGCCATTCATCCGAAGGATCCTGATCATGTCTTGTGCGGCGGTGTCGATCTCCATCTGACGACCAACGGCGGAAAGCGATGGGCGAAAGTGACGCGGTGGGACGCGAAGGCGGGCCAGCCGAAATACGCGCATTCCGATCATCATCAACTCTTGATGCCCGCGGCCGCACCGGGACAAGTTTATACCGTTAACGATGGCGGTGTGGACGTCAGCTACGACGGAGGTGTGACTTGGTCGAATCGCAGCAAAGGTCTCGCGATTACGATGTATTACGATTTCGATGTTGCGCAAAGTGACAGCCGGCATTTCGGGGGCGGCGCGCAAGATAATGGAACGGTGGTCACGAGGACTGGCCGCAACGACGACCATTTTGAAATCCTCGGCGGTGACGGCGGCTGGATGATTTATGATCCGGCCGATGCCGGGCACATCTACGCATCCTATTACAACATGAACATCTGGCGGTGGTGCAATGGTCGGCGCTGGGATGTGTCGCCGCCAGCGCCGCAAAAGGAAAAAGATTCAGTCTGGATGGCTTATGTCGCGATGGATCCGGGCGATGCCAAAACAGTTTTCACCGGATCAAAGCGTGTTTGGCGAACGAAGAACGCAGGGAAAACGTGGAAGGCGGTATCGCCTGTGCTCGACGACAGTGCGATTTCTGTCATTGAAGTAGCACCGGGCGACTCGAATCGCATTTATGTGGGAACGAAAAACGGCGGTTTTTTTCACAGTATCAACGGAGGGAAGACGTGGAGCGCAAACTTGGCGGGTGCGACACTGCCCGGTCATGAGATCACGCGAATCGACTCAACGGCAAAACTTGGGCCAGATTTCGTTTTGATAACGCTGGGAAACTTTGGGCACTCGCATCTGTTTCGGTCGCAGGATGGCGGCAAGAGCTGGGAAGACATCGATAAAGGTCAGCTTCCGGACGTGCCGCATAACGCGGTCGTGATTCGCCCGGACGCACCGAGGACGGTGTATGTGGCAAATGATGTCGGCGTATTTGTCTCGCGCAATTCAGGCCGAACCTGGATGAACATGAGCGCGAACTTGCCGAACGTGAACGTTGTCGATCTTGTATTTCACGAAAAGGATCGAACGCTGAGCGCGGCAACTTACGGCCGAAGCTTGTGGCGAACGCGAGTGAAATGAATCAAAATCTTTCCGTGAGCAAGACCGAACGTGCTTGCCAAATTCGTTTTTGTCTGGTACCTGAGACGAGTATGGCAACGAAAAGAAAATCGAAATCGAAACGTAAATCGAGATGGCAAAAAAGGCAAAGAAAAGATCGACCTCTCGGCCAAAACGCTCGATTGCTCCGAGGAACTGAAGTTTTTCCCGCAAAGTTTTATGGCGCGTTTTGGCTCGGAGGCGAACTGAGTAAACGCTAGTTCAATTTGCTGTTCGCTTTCGCCCGGGTTGCGACGTGAGAATGTTGCGAGCACCTGTTGCGGCGCCATTTGCTCTCGACGCTCGGCCTATGGATTGACACTAAGATTTGGCAATTCTGCGCCATGAAGTAGATGTCTGCTGGGCTTCAACCAAATGCCGAACTCGAAATCGCTCACGTCTTATTCATAGACATCGTCGGCTATTCGAAGTTACCTATCGACGAGCAGGCAGCGGTTGTCGCGCAGCTCAGTCAGATTGTAAAAACGACGGAGCACTTCCGCAGCGCGGAGGAGGCGCGCAAACTAACCCGCATCCCCACCGGCGACGGAATGGCGCTGGTGTTTTTCAACAGCCCGGAGGCGCCAGTACGATGCGCCTTGGAAATTTGCCAAGGTTTAAAGGAGCAGCCGCACATTGGCGTGCGCATGGGCATTCATAGTGGCCCGGTCAACGTGGTGACGGACGTGAATGACAGGTCGAATGTCGCCGGGGTCGGCATGAACGTGGCACAGCGGATCATGGATTGCGCGGACGCCGGACACATCTTGTTGTCGAAGCGCGTGGCGGACGATCTCGCGCAATTCACTCATTGGCAGCCGAATTTACATGACCTAGGCGAGGTGGAAGTAAAACACGGTAATACAATATCGCTCTTTAATCTTTACGGCGAAGGTTTCGGCAACGCCAAAGTGCCGACGCGGATCAAGGAACAATCGCGCCGATTATTTCCGAGTCGCCGTCAAACGCCTGCGAGTCGGCGACGCAGTGGCATCAGGGCAGTCGCTTTCCTTGTTTTATTGATCGCAATTGGCATTTCGATTTGGGCCTATCTTCGGAATTCCTCTCGTGCTGTGGGCAAAGCAGCGTCCATTCCACAGAAAAGTATCGCGGTGCTGCCGTTCGATAACTTCAGCGACGATAAGCGAAACACTTATTTCGCCGACGGCATTCAGGACGACATCTTAACCGCGCTCTCCCAAATTTCCGATTTAAAGGTTATCAGCCGCAATTCCGTGATGCAGTACCGTGGCAAAGAGAGGAACATGCGCGACATCGGTCGGGCATTGGGCGTCGCGTATTTACTGGAAGGCAGCGTTCGGCGCGAGGACGATAAAGTTCGAATCACGGCACAGCTGATCGACGCGCGGAATGATCAGCACGTTTGGGCCGAGAATTACGACCGCGATTTGGCCGACGTTTTCGCCATCCAAAGCGAGGTGGCAGAGAAGATCGCTGCGCAACTAAAGGCAAATATTTCTCCAAGCGAAAAAGCTGCGATTGATGTGGAACCGACGCGGGATCTGGAGGCGTTCGACCTCTATCTTCAAGCCAAGCAGTTGATCAACACCTATCCCGATACGCCTGATCGGAAGGAGACTCTGCTTAAAGCCATCCGATTACTCGATGAAGCAATTTCGCGAGACGAAAATTTTGCGCTGGCTTATTGCTGGGCATCACGCGCGAACCTCGACTTATATTGGTTTGAGCTCGACCACACGCCAGCTCGGCTGGCACTAGCGAAGGCGGCAGCCCAAAAAGCACTGGATCTTGCGCCAGACCTGGGCGAAGCGCATCTCGCCCAGGCGATGTTTTATTATCAGGGCATGCGCGACTATGCGCAGGCTCGTGAGGAACTCGCGATCGCGCGCCGTCTGTTGCCCAACAACGCTGAGATATTCAACATCACGGGGTTAATCGATCGGCGTCAGGGTCGATGGGATGACGCGGTGAAGAACCTGGAAAAAGCGGCTGAGCTGGATCCTCGCAATCCGCGAATTCTCGGCGACCTCGCCGTTCTCTACGATCTGCTGCGTCGATATGACGAGGAACAAGCTGTATTCGACCGTGCGGCCGCCGCCAATCCCGCCAACGCCACCTATTTTCAAATGATGCGCGCGTCGATCGAGCTGGCAAAAGGAAATATAAAAATGGCGCGCTCTGGATTGGATTCTTTGCCCGCCGGCTACGATCCTGATGGAGCGGTCACTTTCACACGCATGAGCCTTGCCTTGTACGGGCGCGACCTGCCCGCAGCCGAAAAAATTGTGGCGGCATCAAATCTGCAAGAGATTGTCGGGGGCACAGGATCGTTATTGCCGCGCAGCTGGTTTGAGGCATTAATTGCGCGCGCTCAAGGCAACGCACAGAAGGCGCGGGAAGCGTTCGCTGTGGCGCGCGAAAAAACAGAGGCGAAGCTCCGCGACCATCCTGACGATGGAATTTTGGTCGCACAGCTTGGCCTCATCGACGCCGGACTGCAGCGCAAACAAGAGGCCATCGCGGAAGGCCTGCGCGCGGTCGAATTGCGACCGCTATCGAATGATGCGGTGGATGGCGCGACTGTCCTCTCGAGTGTGGCAATGATTTACGCGTGGGTCGGCGATGTCGATCTTGCGATCGAAAGGCTAAACTTCCTCGCCAAAATACCGGGCGGTCCAGATTATGGGCAACTTAAACTTGATCCCGCATGGGACGCGGTTCGACGCGATCCGCGCTTCACAAAAATGCTTGCTGGACTCCAGCCGGCTTCGCCGACGCGATAATCCGCAGTTAACCCAGCGCTTCGATCCGGTTGAGCAGATCTTTTTTGCTGGCGACTCCGATGACTTGGTCGCGCAGTTGGCCGTTCTTGAAGAAAAGCAGCGCCGGGATCGCCCGGATATTGTACTTGAGCGAGAGACTTTGGCTTTCGTCTACGTTCACTTTCGCGACTTTGATCGCCCCCGCTTTTTCGCGCGCAATCTCGTCCAGCAGCGGCGCGATCATTTTGCATGGACCGCACCATTCCGCCCAAAAATCGACGATCATTGGTTTGTCGTCCTGCGTCAGTTCGCGGTCAAAATTGGATTCGTTTAGATTGATAATGGCAGAATTTTCCATGGTTAAGAAAAATAAATCCAAATCTGGATAATCAAAATGAATGCTGAAACGCCAAGAAGCATCCAATACAGCAGCATTGAACTTTTCCCAGCCGGTGCCACAGCGATCGGTGGATTCTGTGGAGCGCTCTGGGGCATGGCAATCAGCGGCTGAGTTTTCTTCTGAGCCGAGCGCAACGGCTCCGGCATAAGTGGGATGGGTACTGTCTCCTTTTTCGGTCCCTGAGGGGGTGAAGCTGGAGCAGGACGCAACGAAGCTGACAAGGGCCTCGAGGCAGATGGCGGCTTCGGCGACGGGAAAAAGTTCGTGGACGAAATATCCTCAGCGGGAGAGCCTGTGCCGGGCGGGGATGATGAGGGAACCGGCGGATTGCCGGCCGCTCGAACCGGCAGCTGAATTCGCACGGTTTCGCGCGGCTTTACAGTTGCCTCCGGCGGTTTGGGTGCAGGCGGAAGCGGCAATTCGATACGAACCGTCTCTTTTTTTGGTTGGTCAGGTTCGGCCATTAGTGTTGGAGCAATTGATCAGAAATCGCCGGAGTTGTCACTAACCAATCTCGCGCCCAGTCACACGTGACTGGCGCTATGCCAGCAGATCGTAGCCGCGGCTCCCCTTGATGGTTCGGCGAATGAACTCGCCAACCGGCGCAGCTTTGGACAACACCACACGCGCGTCGACATCCGGAGCATCGCCTTCGCTGCGCGCGATATGCGGGTGATCCACGACCAGTTTTAGTTCGCTGCCAATTTTTTCACGAGCAACATCGTGAGCAATCGTTTGCTGCACGGACATCGCGGCGCGGTACCGTGCATTCTTGATCTTTCCAGGAATCTGCCCTGGCATTTTTGCCGCACGCGAAGCCTCTTCCTGAGAGTATTTGAATATCCCGAGCCGTTCAAACCGGGTGCGCCGAATGAAATCAAGCAGTGTCTCGAATTCCACATCGGTTTCCCCGGGAAAACCTACGATGAAAGTAGTGCGCAGCGTTACGCCAGGAATTCCGGCCCGCAGTTCGTGAATTAAATCTTCGATGTGCGCGCGAGATGTTTCACGACGCATCCGGCTCAGCATCGCTTCGTCAATATGCTGTAGCGGAATGTCGATGTACCGCGCAACCTTGTCGCACTCGGCGATAGTCTCAATCAGCTCATCGCTCCAATGCGCCGGATGCGTGTAAAGCAGGCGCACCCAAAATTCGCCGTCGATTGTCTGGATTTCGCGAAGCAGCGCAGCGAGCGTCGGCCCGCGACTGGAATCAACCGGCTGCCGTGGTCCCGCTTTGACTTCCCAAAGATCCATTCCGTAATAGGTGGTGTCCTGGCTTATTAAGTTGATCTCGCGCACGCCTTCGCTGACCAGCGCACAAATTTCCGCCAGAACTGATTCCGGTTTGCGACTCCGATGTTTTCCGCGCATTTGCGGAATCACACAAAAACTGCATGGATGATTGCAGCCTTCAGCAATCTTTACATAAGCGAAATGCGCCGGCGTAAGTCTGAAGCGCGGCGTGTCGTAATCGGGAATGTACGTCGGGCGCGTGTCTGTGAACGCAAGATCGGAAACATCGAATTTCGAATGCCTAACATCTAACGTCGTCGCGCTTCCATTCGGCGTTCGAGATCCAGTGTTCAGGATTTGCTCTACCGTCGATCCGAGGTCACCGACTTGATCGAGTCCGATGAACGCATCCACCTCTGGCAACTCGGTTCGCAGTTCTTTCGCAACCCGCTGCGACATGCAACCGCTGACGATCAGCTTTTGGTCAGGTCTCTTGTTCAATCCACGCTGCTGATGCGCCTCAAGAATCGCCTCGATCGATTCTTGCTTGGCCGAATCGATGAAAGCGCAGGTGTTAACGACGAGGACATCAGCATCCTCCGCGCACGCTGTGACTTCCATGCCGCGTTGTAACACGCTTCCAAGCATGATCTCAGCATCGACAAGATTTTTTGCGCAACCGAGACTGATCATGCCAACTTTGATCCGACTCCTCGGTGACCTCTCATTCGCAGCCGGCTCGGCTGCCCCAATGCCTGGCAATTCCATGACCGATGCTAGTTGACCGTCACGTCCTGATCGTCCTTTTGCAGCGGCTGGCCATTTTTGGTGATCGCAACGGCTTCGCGATCGAGAACCCGAATCGAGACGTGTTTCCCGCGGAACTCGACCGGACCATCAGCCGGGGAAACCCATCGCTCGAACGCGGGTTTACCCTCATCGCCCAGCGTCACCCGTACGTACGTTCGTTTGAGCGGGCGGATGGCGACCCGGTTCTGGTCGCCTGATTCCGCCGGAGACGAATTCGCTGTCTCTTGTGGTTTTGCCAATTCGTCGTGACTCACAGGCAAAGCCCGACGAACTTCCGGTTCGCTCGAACCAGATGCAGTAGCGGGCAAAGCCTTCCGAGTCTCCGGCGGCCCGAGTGTCGCGACAGGCGCCACTGTTGGCGCAACCGATGGAGCGGAGGCAACTTCACTTGGCGAACCCTGGGCCGGTGCAGTTGCAACTGGCGATGGGCTCGGTGACACCTGCGCGGTGGAAGCCCCTCGCCCAGGCGCGAGCCGCTGCAAATTAAGAAGAAATTTCATACCGAAAAAGCCGACCACCAAAACCAGCACCCCGAAAATGAGTGGCATCGGCGAAACGCGGTTGTTACCGCCACTGGGCGCAGGACGGCGCCGAACCGCAGGAGCGGAAACCGGTTTCGCGCGCTCGCTCTCCTGGAGATACGAATAGCCGTCCACGGTGACGCTCTCGGAATCCTCAAAGGCATCGAGGTAAGGCGTAACGTCGACATCCAAAAACTTTCCGTAGATAAGCAGGAAACCTTTGGCGTACGCCAGGCTCGGGAATTGCGAAAAATCGTCGGATTCAATTTCAGCCAGCCGCTGCGGACGGATCTTGGTCATCCGCGCAGCTTCATCGAGCGTGAGATTTCTCGCACGTCTTGCTTCCTGAAATTTTTTACCGAGGCCCTCTATTGTCATGAGCGAAAAGCCGGCTAAACGGCAGCATCGAGATCGACGAGAATCTCGCGTGGTTTGGCGCCTTCTCCGGGACCCAAAATACCGCGCTGCTCCAGAATATCAACGATGCGCGCCGCGCGCGTGTAACCGAGGCGCAACCGGCGTTGAAGCAGCGAAGTCGACGCGCGTTTTTCCTGGCGAATGATCTCAATACACTTTTCGACCAGCTCCTCATCTTCCGCTGTTACGTCTTCTTCCGGCGCAGTCGCGGCTTGGAGCTTTTCGTGCATGGCCGTATCGAATGCAGGCGGGCTTTGTTTTGAAATAAACTCCACGAGGCTGTGAATTTCATCATCCGTTACCAGCACCCCCTGCGAACGGATGAGACGGGAAGCGCTCGGCGGGAGATACAGCATGTCGCCCTGACCGAGCAAACGTTCGGCGCCGTTTTCATCAAGAATCACGCGGCTGTCAATCTTACTCGCAACCTGAAATGCGATGCGGCTGGGAATGTTCGCTTTGATGACACCGGTAATCACGTCCGCGCGCGGAGTTTGTGTGGCAACGATTACGTGGATCCCGGCTGCGCGCGCCATCTGCGTGATCCGTGCGATCGCCGTCTCGACATCCGCGGGCGCAGTTTGCATCAGGTCAGCCAGCTCATCGATGATCACGACGATGTATGGAATTCTGTCGGGAATTTCCTCTTCTGTAGCAGGCATCGCTGATGCCGGCCCGCGCGCGGCAGTTTCCTCCTCTCGGCCGGGATCATCGATCCCGGCTACAGTTTTCTTGTTCGGCCGCGCATTAAACCCGACGATGTTTCGCACGCCGACGCGGGCAAACATTTTGTACCGACGCTCCATGTCGTCGATCAACCATCGTAAGGCGAGCAGCACCTTTTTCGGATCCGTGACGATAGGGAATGCAAGATGCGGCAACGACTGATATGCCTGTAATTCGACCATCTTCGGATCAATGACCACGAGGCGCATTTGTTCAGGCGTGAAGCGAAAGAGCATGCTGGCAATCAGCGCATTGATGCAGACGCTCTTTCCGCTACCGGTCGTCCCGGCGACCAGCAGATGCGGCATTTGCGCCAGGTCCGCAATGATTGTCTTGCCGTAAACGTCCTTGCCGAGCGCCAGCGGAATTTTTGCGTGTTCCTTCGCCGCGTCCCAATCGGACGATTGCAAAAGCTCACGCAGTTTCACCGTCACTTTGCGAGAATTAGCCAGCTCGATTCCGACTGTGTCTTTCCCGGGAATAGGCGCGAGAATGTTGATCCGTTCGGCGCTCGTTGCCCGTGCGAGGTCGCGCTCCAAACTTACAATTTTATCCACGCGCACACCTTTGGCCGGATACACTTCATAGCGCGTGATGGTCGGACCCTTGGTGATATCGCCCGGCGCGACGGCAATGCCAAATTGCGCCAACGTTTCAATTAGAACTTGTTGGACTTCTTGTAGCTCAGCAGGATCGGTGGCCGTGCGCGCTTCAAAACTGTGCTCCTCGAGCAGATCGAGTCCAGGCAGAACATAATCTTCCCACGTCGACGTGGCACTCGCCGGACTGGGAGCGGCCTTCGCTTTTGCTTCGGTTGCGCGCAGCTCCGCCAGAGAGGGTCTGCGCCGGGTCACGACCGGCTCATTCGACGGTACGTCGTATCAACGACTTTCGGCGCCGGCCGATTTGCCAGTTCCTCCGGCGAAATCATCGTCCCCACCGGCTCAGGTATACGAACGCCTTTCTTTTTAAGTTGCTTCTGTAGCGCTTCGAGCGCGCGCTGCTCCTTTTCGGTCTTCAGTATTTCTTTGAGGTCCGACTTCCGAATTCTCCGGCGCACACGCCATTCGTGCGTCTTCGCCACGCTCTGGCGCGTAAGGTTGACTATTTCGCGAACAAGATGAATCGGGCGCAACCCCGTAACCAAAATCAGCGTGGTCAAATAAACTCCCACGATAAGAAGAACTGAGCCGACTGGGCCGAGAGCCGCGGGGAGTAGACCGCGATGTTCATCGGACAGCCGATAACCGATGAGACCGCCGGGCCCTTGAATGTCCACCGGCACCTTCCTGCCGAGCAAATCGCTGATGTGCCAGGCTTGATCCAGGCATGCACCGGAGACGAGAAAAAGCACGATCCACGGAATTCGGAGGGTTACACCCAACCGCGGATAAAACAATTTAGCCGCGCCGAAGCCGAGCAAGACGGCTGCCAACAACAGCGAAGCAAAAACGCCGATCAACTGATAACAAATGCCCGCCACAATCGCTCCCAGCGGGCCAATGAAATTTTGGGCAGGATGATTCGCCGGTGAAACGTGGCTGAACCAAAGCCAGGACGGTATATCCTTCGGCGTATAGGAAATCAGCGCAAAAAAGAGCAGCGTGCCGGCAAAGAGCAGAACTAGAGCGAACACTTCGTTCCAAGCGCTGAGTTTAGCTTTGCGGGCCACCGCGTGTGATAGTAGTCCTGCAACGGCGTGTTTCAATCACAACTAGCACAGGGATCTTGCCTGTGGGGCCAGCGGGCTTCCAGCCTAGCGAAGGATTTACGATAGCTGCTCGCCCGAAACCAAGCGTTCAAGCAAGACGCCAGTGCTACCGTCAAGCTTTCATCCTTGCGCACACCAGCGGAGACTGATAACTGTGCCAGCGCATTATGCCTTCTTTCGTTCGCCAGGGCGTCGTCGTTGTCTCGCTCGCGATTGTCTTGTTTTCCACATCTTGCGAAAAGCATCCGCTCGGCCAGATGCCAGAAGTTCAACGGGAACAACCCGATCCGGCGAAGGTCTGGTCGAACGCCGGAGAGCAACACCCTGACGAATCTTCCAAGTCAGCAACGCCCGCCGAAGTCTCACACGAAGCTCGTTAGGCAAGCGAGATCACATGGCTAGGCACAAATATTTGACTTCGCCGCCGAACCTCACCGGCATGCCGCCCGGCGTGCCGTACATCATTGGCAACGAAGCGGCCGAGCGCTTTTCCTACTACGGCATGAAATCGGTGCTCACCGTTTTCATGGCGCATTACATTTTGAACCAGTCCGGCGTTCTTGCGCCAATGCAGGTAAACGAAGCCTACATGTACACGCACTATTTCGTTTTCGGCGTGTATTTCCTTCCAATTCTTGGCGCGATTCTGGCCGATGGTTGGTTGGGCAAATATTGGACGATCCTGTCGCTCTCGATCGTCTACTGCATGGGCAACCTCACGCTCGCGTGCATGGCCACTTCCTGGGGAATTGCCGTCGGTCAACGCACAATGCTCGCGATTGGATTGTTTCTGATTTGTTTGGGTGCCGGTGGAATCAAGCCATGCGTGTCGGCGAATGTCGGCGATCAGTTTGGCGAATCGAACAAGCATTTGCTTTCAAAAATGTTTGGCTGGTTTTATTTCTCGATTAACGCCGGCTCTTTTATTTCGTCGATCCTTTGTCCCTGGTTGCTTGGCAAATCCGAAGTGGGGGCGCAGGTTGGGCGTTTGGAATTCCCGGCATCGCGATGTTGATCGCCACTTTGTTTTTCTGGGGCGGTCGCAAAAAAATGGTGCACGTGCCGCCTGCGGGCCTCGGTTATTTGCAAGAAACATTTAGCAAGGAAGGTCTTATCACGCTCGCTCGTATCGCGATGGTATACGTCTTTATTTTGGTGTTCTGGGCGCTTTGGGGAATGAGCAACGGCGCGGAATGGACTTTGCAAGCCGAGAAGATGGATCTGCATGTGGCGTGGTTGCCTTGGCTTAATATGGCCTTTTCGCCATTTCACGTTTCAGCAGGATGGGGTCTGAATTTGCTGGCGGCCCAGGTGCAAACTGCAAATCCGATTTTGATTTTGATTTTTATTCCGATGGTGAATTACGTGATCTATCCGCTCATTGACAAGGTCTTCCCGCTCACACCACTGCGAAAAATCGGGATCGGCCTTTTCATTACTGCTTTATCCTTTGTCGTCATTGTTTGGATCCAGGGCCAAATCGATGTGGGATCGAAGCCCAGCATAAATTGGCAGTTCCTCGGGTACGCTCATTCTCACCCTCGGTGAAGCGATGGTTTCGATCACCGGCCTGGAGTTTTCCTACACCCAAGCCCCGAACTCAATGAAGAGTTCGGTGATGGCGCTGTGGCTTCTCACTGTCGCCTCAGGCGAACTCTTTCGTCGGTCTAGTCAATAAATGGATTTTAGGTGCAGGCGGCGCGCACAAGGTCAGCGCCTATCAGTACTTTACATTTTTCACCTGGTTGATGTTTGGCGCGGCTGTGGTCTTTGTGGTTGTCGCTTGTTTCTACAAAGGGCGGAGTTATCTGCAATCGCAGCTCACGCCGGAGGAAATTGCGACGGAGCCGATTCTTCACGGAGGCACACCGAGCTGAAGTCGAATGAAAATCATTATCGCGGCTGCATCTGCATTAGCGTTATCGATTCTTAACACATCCGCGACTTCCCAAGACGAAGCGTTCCAAAAGATCGCGCACGATTACGTCGAGCAATATTTGCGCGCGAATCCCGAGCAGGCGACCGAGCTGGGCGACCACCGTTTTGACGGCGACCTGACCGATTATTCCTCCGAGGCGCGAGCGAAAGATCTCGCCACGCAAAAAGAATTCCGCGACAAGCTAAACGCCATCGACGGATCGCAGTTGAGCGGTGCGAACAATGTCGATTTTCGCATTCTCAAGGAGAACATCGATTACGAAATCTTCCGAGACGAAGAGCTAAGGGAACCGGTGTGGAATCCGCTGGTTTACATGCAGAGTCTGGCTAACAGCCTGTACCTGTTGGTGGCCCGCGATTTTGCATCCGCCGAACAACGGACTGCGAGTCTGCGCCAGCGCATGGAAAAAATTCCAGGCGTGATCGCTCAGGCGAAAACCAATCTGCAACATCCGCCGCGCATTCATACAGAAACGGCGATTGAGCAGACGCAGGGCGCAATCAATCTCGTGCGCACAGACCTTGCGCCTCTGCTCGATCAGGCGCCGCAAATGAAGAAGGACCTTGCGCCGTTGCAGGACAAAACCGCCGCCGCGCTGGAGGATTATAAGAATTGGCTCCAGAAGGACCTACTGCCGCGTTCTGACGGCGATTTCCGGCTTGGCGCGGAGAAATATCGAAAGAAACTGCACTTCGCGCTGGCGTCGGATTTGCCCATGGAAGAAATCATGAAACGGGCAAAAGCCGATCTCGAACAGACACAAACCGCCATCTATGAGACGGCGCTGCCGCTGTACAAGAAGTATTTTCCGAAGGCCGACGACAAGACCGTTGCAGACAAACACAAGGTCACCGCCGCGGTCCTGAACAAACTGGCTGAGCAACACCCGAACGACGCCACCGTGGTCGATTACGCGAAGGAGGTTGTCACCGAAGCCACCGGATTCGTTAGGCAACATGATCTGGTCACGATCCCGAATGTGCCGTTGGATGTGATTGCGATGCCGGAATTCAAACGCGGTGTCGCCATCGCGTATTGCGATGCGCCTGGGCCGCTCGAGAAAAACGGCAAAACGCTCTTCGCGGTCGCGCCAACGCCGAAGGATTGGTCAAAAGAGCGAAAGGAATCGTTCTTTCGAGAATACAACAACTACATGATTCGCGATTTGACCGTGCATGAGGCAATGCCGGGCCATTTCCTCCAACTCGCGCGCGCCAATGAATTCCGTGCACCCACGCTCGTTCGCGCAATCTTCCAAAGCGGGCCTTTCATCGAGGGCTGGGCCGTTTATTGCGAGCAAATGATGGCGGAACAGGGATACGGCGGACCCGAAATAAAGATGCAGCAGTTAAAGATGCGGCTCCGCGCGATCTGCAACGCCATTCTCGATCAAAGCATTCACGCCGGGAAAATGAACGAAAAACAAGCGATGGATTTGATGACGAAAGAAGGTTACCAGCAGGAGGGGGAAGCGGTGGCGAAATGGAAACGCGCCCGGCTCACGTCAGCCCAGCTCTCCACTTACTTCGTCGGCGCCACAGAGCATCTCGATCTCCGCGCAGCGGAACAGAAAAAACTCGGCAACGATTTCAATCTCAAAAAGTACAACGATCAGGTGATTTCCTACGGCAGCCCGCCCCTGAAATACGTGCGGGAACTGATGGGACTTTAGGTAGAACGACGTTGGCTTCCAACGCGTTGGCAGCCTGGGCGCGACGTTTTTTGGCAGCCTTGCGTTTACGCGATCCGGCGGCAGGGGGCGGTTTTGTCGTAGCCGACAATCTCACTAGCTCATCGAGATTGAATGTGCGGCGGCGTTTCGTTCCCACCTGCCGAAATTCCACCTGATACCAGCCGTCCATTCGATCCACCCGATACCGTTTCTGTCCGATGCGGACCGGTTCGCGCGCGATCAGGCGATGGATGACTTTTTCGTATTTGGATCGTGGCCAGCGTCGCATCCTCCGGCGGCCCCAATCGATCCGATGACCGACATCGTCATACGCATCGGGGCGCTTCTCGAAGTCGAGAAGTGAACGCGCATCTCCGGCGAAAACCGCGGCGATATGCTCCAGCGTCTTCGAATCGCTGATCTGCCGGATTCGCCGGCGAAATGGCCGCAAAGTTTCTCCTGCGATTACGCGCAGACTCTGCATCCGGCCGTCGCGCAATTTCCAAAGCGGCTCATTGATGTCAGCGACAAATGGATTTCGGCCTAACGAATCGGCGGCGACACGCCAGCCGCGTCTCGACGAATGTTTTCGCAGACGAAATCGCGCCATTTGATGGAGTCGGTGGCGCTCAAGTTGTCTCAGGCCAAAATCCTTCCATCGGACCACGGTTTCCACCACGCCCGCGATGAAAGCGCACGTCGCCAGCATCAACGCGGGGTCGGGCGTAAAATCCACCGTCACTTCGATCCGGGTTCCCCGGGGGCGAACGCCGACCGCGCTGCTCTGCCGATTCGTTGCGAGCAAAATTACCGGCACCGGCAAAATGTGCGCCAACAGATACGCGAGCTTCGTTGCGTTGCGAAGTTTCGATCGCCGCACGTTCGGAAAAGAAAGGTTGTAATGCGTACTAAAGCCCTGGAGCCGGCACTGGCAGCTGTGTCGCCTCGCCCAATGATCCAGTTCCACTCGCACATACCGGATTTGCTCCCACAGCAAACGCGTCGCGCGGTAACAACAACCTGGCTCGAGCTCAATGATTGGTGTGGCGACTTCGATTACTCCGGTATCGAAATAAATTGCACCGCCCGCCGGCAACTGAAACGATTTGCCCGTGCGAGGGATCATGCGCCGTCGCACCAAACGGCTGGGATCACCAAATACCTTTTCCGGACGCCGTCTTCGTCCGTCCACGATCAGATTAAATTCGGCTTCCAAACCGATCACCGCCCGAGGCGGGCTTGTACCACGCTCACGATGGCGAAGAAGATAAGCGTTGCGTTCTGTTCGGCGGTCCTTCATCTGCTCAATCGGCGATCAACTCGCGTCGCCGTATTCGCGTGGAGTTAAACTCGCGTACCCTAAATCGACATGAAGATGATCGTCGGTCTGCCCCTTTTCGCGACCGAATGGTCGAACAAAAAGAGCCGGACTAAGCGATGCCGCAATTGCGCGATATTTCTCAATAGATCTCGCGTCGGAAAGAAACGTGTCGCCGATCCGGTAAATGTTTGCCGCGGTGCCCCATGCATGAACGCTTTTTGCGCCGCCAATTTGGTGCGCCGGCGAGCGATAGCCGCCATTTGCGCTGATGAACACCGGGGCGTCAACTTCGCCTCGCAAATTTTCCAGCAATGTCGCGAGCAAAACGATGGCGCACGGCACGTAATGAGGAAACTGGCTGAGAAGCAGCCGGGCCTCGCGACAGTCGACCAGCATTAGTTCCGCCAGCGTGAAATGCGGCGCCAGACGGATCTCCTGTGCTTGCTGCCAGCTGGCGATTTCATAGAAGAAGCGTGGCAGACGACGAACGTTGCCAATAAGATCGGTTTCCGTTTCGCCGGGACGGAGCAGTCCACGGTACTCTTGAGAGAGATGCAAACCGTCAATCGGCCGCAAAAACTTAGTCTTCATTTGAGGTGAATTTCCCTCCCCAACAGGAAGCGATAAATAGCTTCGGAAATCGCTGCGACTGTTTCGCGCCGTCCATCCTTGTCCGGCTCAAACTCAGTCAAAATGGCGGCGATGTACAGGTTCGCGTTCGGGCAGATAGACAATGCCGATGTCATGGCAGGCCGTCGAAATCTCGCCGGTCTTATGCGCCACTGTGGCATGCTTTGGGAGACCCGCAGGAATCATCGAATTGAATCGTTGCTCCAGCAGAATTCGGATCACTTCTCGTTTACTTTCGTCGGTCAGAAAGTCGCCGCGAATCGCGGACATCAATTTTAGTAATCCATTCGCAGTGGCCTCGTTGTTTACTCCCCGGTCATGCGCCAGATGGTCTTCAACACCTCGCCTCAGCTCTACCCCATCCACTCCCGCTTCCGATAGAACCTTTCGCGCGTATTCCACACCTACAAAGTCCAGCAGCAAATTGGTCGCCAAATTACTGCTCCCGGAGATCATTGCGTGCGCGAGAGTGGCGATCCTCGCCGTGCGTCCAATCGACTGATACAACTCCGGCGTTGCGTCCCGGTCGGGACTGACGTGAAACACAGAGCCATCTGCCGCGCTGAAAAAGCGATTCCGCACGTGCAGCGAGTCATCCAGCCGGAAACGGCCTTCGTCCGCCGCGCGAAAAATCGCAAGAAGCACCGCAACCTTAATAGTGCTCGCAGCATGAAACGACCGATCGCCCGATAGTGAAAATCGAAAGCCGGTGTGCAGGTCGTGCAAGGCTACGGCGATCGCGCGTGACTTGCTCCGCTCAAGGATTGTCTCGAGCTGTTCACGCAAATTCGCTGACGCCTCGTTCACATGCGACATTGGAACTGCTCTTTACACGCACGTCACGAAGTCGCAAATTCGCCGATGCCAAACCTCGCGACATGGATTCGAGCGAAGGATGCGAAGTGGTTTCGGCCGATTTTCGCGAGGCATCCTGAGATCAAAATCTGGAACGCGCGTACTCGAAATTTCCCGCTCGGGAAGATGGATGGCCTTTTGCTATCCGGTGGCTCCGATATTTCCCCGGAGTTTTTGCACCAGGAGGTTCACGATCCTTCTGTGCTGGACAAGCATGTCGACCCGGAACGCGACCGCTGGGAATTTGCGGCTGTGCAGGAAGCGCTTTCCCGCGGTTTGCCAATCCTGGCAATTTGCAAGGGACTCCAGGTGTTCAATGTCGCCCTCGGCGGCGCACTAAAGCTCGACATTCCGGGGCATAATCTTCCACACCAAAAACAGCGTGATGTTCAACCGCTTCGTCACGATACAGCTGTTTCACACCGTTTTTCCAAGGTGAACAGCGCACATCACCAGGCGATCGACCAGCTGGGCGACGATTTGGAAGTCGAAGCCTGGGCCGCGCACGATGGCATCATCGAGCAGGTTCGCCTTCGCAAATATCCGTTTGGACTCGCTGTGCAATACCATCCTGAGCGCAGCCGAATTTACGACTCGCTGTTCGAGGATTTTTTCACGCGACTGGAACCGGCGAAACCCTAATTTCAACTCTCCAACCCTTCAACTGGGTTATCAGCAGCGGCGCCACGTAGGACCGCGGCTCGCCGCAGCAGCACCGCGAGAAGCGCCGCGATAATCGCACACGCTGCGAGCAGCACAAACGCAGGCCCATGCGTGCCGAAGCGGTCCTTCATCACGCCGATGATCGTGGGACCCAGAAAGCCACCCACATTGGCGATGGTGACGACCAGCGCAATCCCAGCTGCGGCAGGCGCTCCAGTGAGAAACCGCGTCGGTATTGACCAAAACGGACCATACGCCGCACAGTGTCCAATCGGAATCAGCCCCAGCGAGAGGACGGCCAAAATCGGTTCGTGCAACACGGCGCAACCAAAAAATCCGGCACCCGAGATAAACAATGGAACCGCGACGTGCAGAGGACGCTCGTCGGCGCAATCTGAATGGGCACTGTTCAACACCATGAAAACGATCGTCGCGGCGCTGATCGCGGCCAGGATAAGTCCTACGCCAAGATCACTACTCTTTGTGAGGGACTTGATGAGGAGCGGAGCCCAAAACGAATAGCCGTAAAAACCAACTGCGGCCAAAAGAAAAATGATGCCAAGTTGCCAGATTTTCGGTTCGGTTAATGCCTTTAAAATGTTGTTCGCGTGCGCTGTGCCAAGAGCGGCTCGCTCAGTCGCAAGCCTGCTAACCAGCCAGTCTTTCTCTGCCGGACCCAGCCAATTTGCTGTTTGTGGCCCGTCCGTGAGATAAATCAGTACCATTGCGCCCAGCAATATCGCGGGCAGACCCTCAACCAAAAACAGCCACTTCCAACCGGCGAGTCCCAGCGTGCCGTTCAATTGCAGTAACGCGCCAGACAGCGGGCCGCCGATGACACCGTTACGCGGAGGGCTGTTAAAAAAGTTACAAAGGTTACAAACAGTTACAACGTCGCCGTCTTCCGCTTTGTGACGCTTGTAACGTTGTAACTCTTTTAGGCTGCGGCGTCCCTCACAACCACTTCCAGCTTAATGTCCTGGAACGCCAACTGATCGTGGATGAGACCGAGCAACTCAAGCGTGCGTGCGTCCGGCATGTGTGCGCAACGCAATTCGATGCGCGCCCGTTTACCGACGAGCTCCGGATGCGTCTCCGCCATTTCGCCGTCGAGCAAGAACGAAACGTAAGCGTTGAACCGCTCCTGTAACGCCAATAACTCTTCATCAGAGCCGTCCAACTCGTTAGACTCATTCATGACCAAAACGACTTCATTCGTCTTTGGATCGTGCGCGACTACATCGATCACGCTCGCTCGACTATTGAGGTTTGAGATTTTAGGTTCGATGTCCATTCAGCCCATTCGGCGTTGGACGGTCGATGTTCGGCGTTCGATGTTCAATAGAAACAAATGACGAACGACCTCACAGCCGAAGAGATCCGCGCTTCACTCAAGCTTGAGCCACACGCCACATGCGGATTCGTACGGATAACGTTTATAAGCGGCAAGCGGATCGCAGCTGGCGGATTGCCGCCGCCCTTCGCCGACGGACGCCCTGCGGGTTCGGCGCTTTATTTCATGGTAACGCCCGACGCGCCGGTGCGGCTGCATCGCATCCGAAACGATCAACTTTATCACTATTACCTTGGCGATCCGATTGAGGTTTTAATGCTTCACGAAAATGGAACAAGCCAACGCATGGTAGTCGGACCGGATATACGTGGGGATCAACGCGTGCAGCTTTTAATTCCTGGAAACACGTTTCACACCGCGCGGGTAGTTGGGCAACGACGCTGGTTTCTCGGCGCGAGCACAGAATGGCCAGGCGTCGAGACAGTGACGTAGAGATCGGCGATGTCGAAGCAATGGCGGCAAAATATCCCGATGTCGCTGCGGATCTGCGCGCGTTCCAAAGAGGTAGCGGCGATTGACCTCAATCGCCTCTGGGGAGATGGAGCGATGCTCGCCGCGGCGAGCACCGAACCTGTAGGCGTTTGACACAAACGCCTCTACACGATTTCGCGAGTTGAATGCCACGCGAGTGACGCGTTAATTCATTTCGATGGCAAAAGTCAAGACGTCCAAACTAACGCTCCTCGGACGCAGTGATGCGAAAATGCCCGCTTCGCCTGCCGAGGCGCGACTGGAGACTTTTCCGAATCCGGCGCCCAAGCGCAATTATCGGATTCATTTTGAAACAGATGATTTCACTTCCGTCTGTCCGGTGACGGGCCAGCCCGATTTTGCTCGGATCGACATCGATTACGTGCCCGACCGTCTCTGCGTTGAAAGTAAATCACTGAAATTTTACCTGGCGTCCTATCGCAACGAGCGCGCCTTCAATGAAGCGGTTACAAATCGGATCCTGGATGATTTCGTAAAAGCATGCTCGCCGCGCGAAGCAATCGTGACCGCGCAATTCTCCGCACGCGGCGGCATCGCGCTCACAGTCCGTGCCGCAGTATCCCGGACGAACGCATTGGAAAATGAGCTCGCACAGAGGACACAACGGTCACAACGCACTTACAATTGAAACTTCTTTGTGTCCTTTGTGGACTTAGTGCGAAGTCTGTCAAGGCAAGGAGAAAATGAAACGCGCAGTCGTTCTCTTGAGTGGCGGAATCGATTCGACCACGACACTGGCGATTGCAATCAGCGAAGGTTACGAAGCCTACGCATTGTCATTTGATTACGGCCAGCGTCACAAAATCGAAACGGAAGCCGCTCGCCGCGTGGCTGTCTCGTTAGGCGCAAAAGCGCACCGCATCGCAAAAATCGACCTGCGCATCTTCGGCGGCTCGGCACTTACCGATGCCATCGATGTGCCGAAACAGCGGCCGGAAACAGAGATCGCGCACGGGATTCCGATCACATACGTCCCTGCCCGCAACACTATCTTTCTCGCATACGCGCTCGCCTGGTCGGAGGTGCTCCACGCCAGTGACATTTTCATCGGTGTAAACGCAATCGACTACAGCGGCTACCCGGATTGCCGGCCGGAATTCATTGAAGCGTTTGAGCACCTCGCCAATCTTGCAACAAAAGCTGGTGTCGAGGGCAGACGCTTTCAAATTCACACGCCCCTCATCAAACTCTCCAAAGCCGACATCATTCGCAAAGCGGTCGAGCTCGGTGTCGATCTGTCGCTCACGCACAGTTGTTACGATCCAACTCCCGAAGGTCTCGCCTGCGGCGAGTGCGATTCCTGTCTCCTTCGACTCAAAGGTTTTCGCGAAGCCGGAATCAAAGATCCAATTCGTTACGCCAAGACATGAAACGCCTGTTCCGGATTTTCGAACTCACGAGAAACGAACAGCGAGTCGTGCTCATCGTGATGCTCATCCTCATCGCGATCGCATTCCTTGGCTATGAACGCCGTATTCATCGTCCTCCAATGCAACCGGTGTCAGCGACGGAACTGAAGCAGTCTCCAAGTCGTGCAAAAATCGAGAAATGAACAATTGATTCAATCTTTCGTTAGGCCAGGAATGGGACCGTAGCCTACAAAGACCGGACTGATTTTTCGCGTCCCCGCTTTTCGGTGGGGGCGGCAATTTGAAATCGAAAACGCTGACGCCCCAACGTTGTTTCCCGTCGTATGTGCGGCCGTCGCTGGATCCGATCATGACGCGCTTGTTCGTTCGTTTTTCGCGGCCAAGATAAATCATGGTGTGCGTGATGGGCGGGTCGCGATCGATGTTGTAGGTGCCGCTCCAGAAGAGCAGGTCCCCCGGTTTGAGATTATCGAGCTCGAATGAATCCTCCTTACGGCTCAGGACCGCGTCGAAATTTCCCGCTTTACGCACCCAGACGTATTGCTGACTCGAATCGCGCGGCACATCGGGAAAACCATTTTGCTGAAGCACGTAATAAATGAAACCGGAGCAATCCATGCCGCCGTTTTTTGGATCGGCAGAACCGTAGGTGTAACCCAGGTTTTGTTTTGTCAGCGCGAGGCCGGCGTCGAGGATTTGGCGAACCTTCGCCGGGTATTTCTCGTAGCCAACGATTTCATCAGGCGAGAGACTAACGTTGGGCCAGCCTTTTTTTCCTGAAGCAGATCGTTCAGAAGGAGAATGCGCGGGCGTTTCAGCGGGAGTCGGCGATGGACTTTCTTCGGGTGAAGGGCTTGGCGATGGGCTCGCTTTTTTCCGCCTTGATTTGCGTTTCGGGGTCTCGCTGGGAGATGGAGTTGGAGAAACTTTCTTGTGTTTTGGCGACGGCGTGGGCGTCGGCTTACTCGATGAGCGCTTTCGATGTTTGCGAGTCGGGGTTGAGCGTTGGATCAGGTTCGAAGACTTTCTTGATTTTGGTGCCTAACGACTCTTCAGCCGGATGCGCAGGAGAAACGCTACCGAGCAACAATCCAAGTATCAGGAGCCATTTCATAAATTCGGAGCCTGGACTGTAACTGTTGTAGTGTCCGCTGTCCTCAGCGGACGAAGCGAGGGGCGATCGGCGGCCTCTGAATGCGCTGAGGACAGCGCACGCTACAACTCGCCGAACAAGAATTACTGCGCGAGCTCCTGGAGAACTGCTTTGTTCAGACGAATGCCTCCTTCGAAATTTTCGAGAGGAAAATTCTCATTCGGTGAATGCGCCCGGCAATCGGGCAACGCTAAACCCAGCAGCAACGTTTCAATCCCAAGAATTTCCCGGAACTGTGACACGATCGGGATGCTGCCGCCTTCCCGGATGAGCGCCGGCTCGCCATTGAACGCCTTGCGCAATGCGCGTTGTGCCGCTTCGCCCATCGGGGAATGCGGGTCGGTGAGATACCACGGGCCACTGTGGCCTCTGGTAACTTCCAGCGTCACACCTTTGGGCAGATTTTTCCGCAAATGCGTCTCCGCCAGTTCCAGAATTTCATCGCCCTCCTGTTCCGGAACGAGACGGAACGTCAGTTTCGCAAAAGCGTGACTGGGGATCACGGTTTTTGTTCCCTGCCCTTGATAACCGCCGCCGATTCCGTTGATTTCGGCAGTCGGTCGCGCCCAGATCCGCTCCACCGAATTGTAGCCGGCCTCGCCGAAAAGTTCCGGCACACCCGTCTCGTCGCGAATCAGCTTGTCGCCATCGACCGGAAGTTTACGCCACGCATCTCGCTCCCAATCCTCGAGCGGCTTGACGCGATCGTAGAATCCCGCAATCGCTACGCGACCTTCGCGATCGTGAAGCGTGGCCAGCAATTGCGCCAGTGCTGTGATCGGATTCGCAACCGCACCGCCGAAAACACCGGAGTGCAAATCCATTTTCGGACCAGTCACTTTGACCTCGAGAGCCGTTACGCCGCGCAATCCATAACTTAGCGTCGGCACACCGCGCGCGATCATCCCGGTATCGGAAACGACCGCTACGTCACACTTCAGAGCGTCGCGATTTTTGCTGAGAAAAGGACCGAGACTCCCACTCCCGATTTCCTCCTCGCCCTCGATCACCAAATGCAAATTCACTGGTAGCTCACCGTGCTCCTCGATCGTTTCCTGAATTCCGAGAATGTGCGCAAGGATTTGGCCCTTGTTGTCGGTCGCGCCGCGTGCAAACACGTACCCGTTTTTCAAGACGGGCTCGAACGGCGGCGAATCCCAAAGCTCCAAAGGATCGGGCGGCTGCACATCGTAATGGCCATAAATCAAAACTGTCCGGCGCCCGGCCGATGTTCATTGCGCGCCCAGACAATAGGATGACGTTTCGTAGGTACGAGCTGTGTTTGCAGACCGATCGCTGTTGAGCTTGTTCACCAGCCAATCTGCGCATTGCACCAATTTTTCCTTGTACTGGTCGTCAGTCGAGACGCTCGGAAACCGCAGGAACGAATAATACTCATCGAGATACTTGTCGCGCATGGCCAGAAGCTAATCGGTTTTCGCCGTTTGCCTACGATTTCCGGCGAAGCTCCGTGCGCACAAAATAAAGAACTGACGCAAGCACCAGCACGATTCCAGTTACCGCAAATTCACGAACCGTAGCGTGAGCAAGAATCCAGACAATGGCGACAATCGCCAGCGCGGGTACAATTTTCATTCCGGGAAAATTGAAGGGCTCGCCATCCGAGCGCACATCGCGTTGCACCAACACCCAGCACGCTGCGCAGCAGAGCAGATACATCAACAACACGGCGACGTTTGAGAGCACCGCCAGGCGTTCGAACGTGCCGCTGATTGAAAGCGCAAATGCGAGCGTTGCGTAAGTGACGATCGCGACATCCGGTGATCGGTAGCGCGGATGCACGTGCGCGAAAAACTGCGGCAGCGCACCGTCTCGGCCAAACGCGAAAATCATTCGCGGCGAACTCAGGATGTCGCTGGTTACGAATCCAAATGCGGAGATACTGGCTCCGGCCAGAAGAATCATGCGCCCCACGTTGCCGAGAAATTGTGCTGCCGATTCGGCAAGCGGCGAGTCGGGATGATTCCCCAGATCGGCGCCTAGCGTGCCCTGTGCTACGAGTTGAATCATGAGGTAGATGATCGTCGTCAGGACGAGCGCGAGATACGCCGACCGCGGAACCGTGCGCGCCGGATTTTTCACTTCGCCGCTTGGAATCAACGCCACCTCGATTCCAACGAAAGCGAAAATTAAAAGGATCACGGCATCGCCTAACGACTTGCTGCCGGGCCAGCCGCTCCAGGCAAGATTCGGCGGGTGAATGAAAAATATTCCAACGCAAACGAACAACAGCAGCGGCAGAAGCTTTGCGACTGTGATCACTGTCACCGCGCCCGCGCCCTCGCGCACCCCGCGGATGTTGATGAGCACGAGCACGCCGTAGACGGCGAGCATCACGATAACGCGCATCGCTGGGCCGCCGAGGAAGGGAATCACTAAGCGCAACGGAGGTTGCGAATACGTTCACGACGCCAGCGACCGCGCCAAGCGCCGTTAGAAAATAAAGGATGCCCGCAAGAAATCCGACGTAACGGCCAAACGCCACTTCGACGTAGGCGTAAAGACCGCCGGTAAGCGATACGCGGCTGCCGGCAATCGCGAAACAAGTGACGAACAACACCATCGCAATCGCACAACAAACAAATGCGAGGGGCGCTGCGGATCCAAGTCCCTTTGCCACTGTCGCCGGGATTACGAAAATTCCCGCACCGATTGTCGAGCTGACAATATTCGCAGTGAGAGCTGGAACTCCGATGCCGCGGACCAACTGATGATCGATGCGTTCTTCCTGCTGTATCCATGCTGGCGATTCATCGGCCATTGGCGCATCGTGAGTGATTGAATTGCCCAAGGCAAGAGTGCGCGTTAAGCTGCGGGGCCACGGGGTCTTGGTTTCAATGACGGGTCATCGCAGTTTGGGCGTGCTTAGTTGTCGCCTTTGCCTTTGTCAGGGAGAGGCGGAAGACGACCGTCGATTTCAAAGCTCCCGCTCGCTTGTTCGCACGCCTCGCTCACGCCTCTTTGCCAGAGAGAAAGATGAACGCAGGCTCCCGCACGACCCCAATATTCTGTGGCACACCAATCCCCAGACCACTGTAAATGGTATATTTTTCGCTTGTAACCCCTAAAACCTTGCTGTATTGACGCGGCTGAGGCCAAACGTTAGGCCGGACATGCATTTACAATCGCTCGAGCTATTCGGCTTCAAATCGTTTGCCGATAAAACCGTCTTCAATTTTCACGAAGGGGTTACGGCGATCGTCGGGCCAAACGGTTGCGGAAAATCGAATGTGCTCGATGCCGTGCGTTGGGCACTCGGCGAGCAATCCGCGAAGTCGCTTCGGGGTGAAGAAATGGCGGATGTCATCTTCAATGGCGCCGACACACGCAAGCCCGTGGGCTTTGCGGAGGTTTCGCTGACGTTTAGCGGTTGTGCTGAAGAGCTCGGAATCGAGTGGCACGATGTGCGGGTGACGCGCCGGGTGTATCGCGACGGGAATTCCGAATATTTGCTGAACAAAACGACCTGCCGCCTTCGCGACATTCAAAGCCTTTTCGCCGACACCGGGATCGCGCGGACCGCTTACTCGATGATGGAGCAAGGCAGGATCGACATGATTTTGAGCTCGCGTCCCGAAGATCGTCGTGCGGTTTTCGAAGAAGCTGCCGGCATCACGAAATACAAAACGCAAAAACGCGAGGCACTCCGGAAATTGGAGGCGACCGAGGCGAACCTGTTGCGCATCGGCGACGTGATTAAGGAAGTGAAACGCCAGATCGGGTCGCTGCAGCGGCAGGCTGGGAAAGCCCGCCGTTATCAGGCGTTGCACGCGGATCTCCGGGTGCTTGAGACGCATCATGCGCGCAAAGAACTCGATTCACTCGAGCGTGAGTTCGCCGCGTGCCGGGAAGAGATTGACCGCCTCACACAATCCGAACACTCCACACGCGAAAAAATAGACAACAACGAAAGCGCTCTCGGCGACGAACGCCGTGCGCTAGACAGCATCGATGCAGACATCGCAAATTCACACGCGGCAGTTCAGCGGCTGGATAGCGAAATCGCCGCACACCGCAACCGCATCGAATTTAATAGACAGCGCAGGGAAGAGCTGGCGGGGTTTACCGAACGTGCGCGGCGGGACATCGCCGAAGCGGAAACAAAACGGGAAAGACACGCGGCGGAAATCGAGCAAACCAACAGCTCAATCGCAAAAATCGAGCGGCATTTGAAAGAAAAGGAAGCCGAGCTCGCCAAAGTGTCCGCTTTGGCCGGAGAAATGCACAAACATCGAACCGAGCGGAACACGCGATTGCAAGCGTTGCAACTCGCGTTGGCGAAATCCGAGAACCGAATCTCCGCGCTGAATGAGGAAGTTTCTGGAACGAAAGCGCGCCGTGAATTGACGGGCGCACAACTCGAACAAATTGCCAGAGAGATTAAAGGATCGAGCGAAGCCCGAGGGAAATTGGTCGAGCAAATCGCTGTCTCAGCAAACGCAAGCCGGGGCGAACGAACCGATGTTGAGACCAGCCTGCGCGAGAGAGAAAAACTGCTCTCCGAAACGGAACAGCAACTTGCAGTGCTTGAGCGTACGCTCGCCGAAAAACGATCACGGCTCGACGTGTTGCGTCAACTGAACCAACAAGGCGAAGGGCTCGCCGAAGGTTCTCAAGCCCTGCTCAAAGGCACACACGGTTCGGTAAAAATTCGCCAGGCCATCGCCGGTTCGCTCGTTGCACAACTCGATGTTGATTCCAAATTCATTCAGGCGATCGAAGCCGCGCTGGGTCGGAACCTGCACGCCATCATCTTAAAAGATGCGAAACTTGCTTCGGAAATCATCGACAGCCTGAAGAAAGACAAGCTCGGACAGGCGGCACTGCTCATTCCGGAGCTAACAGCATCCGCGCAAAAAGCAGCCGGAAAAGTTCTGCCCAATGGGGCGCTTGCCTGGGCTATCGATAAACTGACAGTCCCGCAACCGCTTGAACCGCTGGTCGGACAGTTGCTCGGTAACGTCGCCATTTTTCCGAATCTGGAACAAGCGCTCGAGTGCAAGCAGGGAGAGCCTGCGCTGGCGATGGCCACCCTCGCCGGCGAATATGTCTCCGCAGAAGGAATCGTGTTTGGGGGCAGCACCGAAGTGCGCGCGGCCTCTTTGCTCGAGCGCAAGGCGGAAATTGCCGACCTCGCGAAACGAGAGACTGCGCTGGTGGAGGAGCGCGATTCAATGTGCGTCAAACGCGATAAGGCAAAAACCGCAGTCGAAGTCGCGTTGAGGCTTCAGCGCGAATTCAGCGAGGCCGGACGCAAAATCGACGATTTACAATCGGAAAAAACTACGCTGGAACGGCAGGTAGCGACAGCGGACGAGCGGATAGCAAATCTGGAGCGGGAACTTCAGTCAGTGCGCGATGAGCTCGCCAAGCAGAAAACCGAATTCGGCGCATTCGACGCCGCGCAAAAACAGACCACCTCCCGCGAAGAAGAGTTGACTGAGGAAATCAACCAACTGCGGCTCGCCATAGCGACCGATCGTCAGCGCAATGAACACCTCATCGCGCAACGAGAGCCGATGAGCGCGCGCGACGCCGAGTTGGTCGAATTGATCACAGTACGAAACGCGGACATCGCGATGTACGAACGGAAATTGGCAACGCACGCCAAGGAGTCGAAGGAATCCGAAACCCTAATCCAAGGTCAAACGGCACAGCGCGAGGAGGCAGAGGCGAATCGCGCGAAAATCTCCAGCCAGCGCGCCAACCGACTCACCGCGATTTCCGATCACGAAAAAGAACTGCGGCAGATGCGAGATTCGTTAGGCGAATTGCAAGATCGTCGGGCACAGCGGCAGGTGCGCGAATCGCAATTACAAATGAAGATCGACAACCTCGTCGCGCACATTTCGCGCAGTTACCAGATCGATCTCCGTGGGTTTGCGGAAGACCAGCCCGCATTCGAAAAAGTTTTACGTGCACAGTTCAAGCGTAACGAAAAACTGGAGAACGGAACTCCTGCGACCCCGAGCGCACCGGAGATCGGCTCAAATCTGGAAAAATTTGTCGCCGAACTCAGAACGCAGCTCGACAACATGGGCCCGGTGAATCTGGATGCTGTCCACGAGTACCGACGAACTCGAAGAGCGTTACAAATTTCTCGAAGCGCAAAACAGCGATCTCACAAATTCGCGACACGAGCTGCTCGACGTGATTGCCCGCATCAATTTCACGACAAGGAAACTATTTGCCGAAACGTTCGAGCAGATCCGGACGAATTTTCGTGAAATGTTTGGGGAGCTATTCCGAGGCGGGCGCGCCGATTTATCGCTGCTGGACGAAAATGATCCACTCAACAGCGGTATCGAGATCACGGCCAAACCGCCGGGGAAACAACTGCAAAGCGTGTCGCTGTTGAGCGGCGGTGAACGCGCCATGACAGCGGTTGCGCTGCTATTTGCAATCTACATGGTACGCCCAAGTCCGTTCTGCATTCTCGACGAAGTGGATGCGCCACTAGATGAGAATAACATTAACTCTTTCATACGCGTGCTGGACCGATTTGTGAACCAAAGCCAGTTCATCATCATCACGCACAACAAACGCACGATTGCGAAAGCCGATATCCTGTATGGCGTAACGATGGAAGAACGCGGCGTGAGCAAATTGGTCGGTGTGAAACTCACTGCCCCGGCGCAACCTGTCGCTGAAGCAGCTTCAAACGGCGGCGAACAAGCACCGAGACAGCGGCACCTCGCCCTCGCGATGCGCTAGTGTAGCGTACGCTCCAAGGAGCGGTGGGCTCTGTTCCGCCGTTTCATTGGACGGATTGGAAACCCGTCCGTCGTCATTTACTCGGTAGGCGAGACGCCCACCCGCCACACAGGCGCGTGCCACAAAAAACTTTGCGCGGAATTGCCGATCCTGGTTAAGATGATTCGATGCTTCAGACGGCGCAGCAGACCGCAAAACCAAAAAGAAAAAAAGGCGCGCCCGCACCGCGAGCCAAAGCTCCTGCGGAGAGCACTGCGCCTCTCCACAGGCGGTTTCTGGAGGCATTTCGCTGGATGCTGCTAACACGCACACTTGAGGAGAAACTCGTCAGTCTGTATCGCGGCGGCCAGATCACCGGCGGCGTGTACATAGGCAAAGGCCAGGAAGCCGTAAGCGTTGCATCGGGTTTGTTTTTAGAAAAGGGGGACATCTTTGCGCCGTTGATTCGCGACCAGGCTGGACGATCCGCGTTTGGCGAACCGCTGATCGACGTCACGCGCACGTACCTCGGTTCACGCCTCGGTCCAATGCGCGGGCGTGACGGCAATATTCATCGAGGTCATCCGCGCAACAACGAACTGGCGATGATCAGTCATCTGGGTGCGATGATCTCGGTCACAGTCGGCACATTGATGGCGAAGCGATTTAATAGAGAGAAAAACTTCGTCGGCCTTTCCTGTATCGGCGAAGGCGGGATGCAAACCGGCTCGTTCCACGAAGGAATGAACATTGCCGCCGTGGAACGAGTGCCGCTCGTGATCGTAGCCACGAACAATCATTACGCCTATTCAACGCCTAACGAGCGCGAATTCGCGTGCGACGATCTGGTCAATCGGGCGATCGGCTACGGATTCGAAGGATACAGCCTCGACGGAACCGATCTCGCGCAATGTCTCGAGGTAATTGGCGGCGCGGTGAAAAGGGCGCGCGCCGGGAGTCCACCGCAATTAGTGGTCGCCTCTGTGCTGCGGCTTTCGGGTCATGGTGAACATGACGATGCCAGCTACGTATCCGAAGAGATGAAGCGTCAGCCTTTTGCCCGTGATTGTTTAAAAGTCGCAGAGGAAACCATTATCAATCTTAACCTGGCGGGTCCGGAGAAATTGACCGAATGGCGCAAAGACGCAGCCGCCCAAGTGGAAGAGGCAATTGCCACCGCCCAAAAAGAGCCCGTGCCTGAGGGAGACAAAGAAGATTGGTGCGCGTTAGCCACACGCGACCTCGTCGATCACTTGGACGAGGAATGACGATGAAAAAGCTGGGGGATTCGTTGAATCGTTGCAACGTTACATCGGGTTTCCGAATCAACGGCTTGACGGTTCAACAATTTAACGCGCCGAAGCCATGAGCCTCACTTACCTCGAAGCGATCCGTGAAGCGCAGGCGAAACTGTTGCGCGATAACGAACGCGTTTTCATCTACGGACAGGACGTCGGCGGAACATTTGGCGGCGCGTTTAAAGCAACGAAAGGTTTGGCGAAGGAATTTCCCGGGCGCGTATTGAACACGCCGATCAGTGAGGACGCGATCGCGGGAACTGCAATCGGCGCGGCTATGCAAGGCATGCGGCCGATCATTGAAATGCAGTTCGCGGATTTTTCGAGCGTAGCGCTCAATCAAATCCTGAACAATGCGGGTACGCATTATTGGCGAACAGGCGTCCCGATACCGATCACTGTGCGTCTGCCGTCCGGGGGAACAAAAGGCAGCGGTCCGTTTCACAGTCAATCGATGGAATCGCTCTACGCGCATTATCCGGGGCTCATTGTGATGACGCCGGCCACGGTGGAGGACGCCTACACGATGCTGATAGAAGCGGTGGCGATCGATGATCCGGTTGTCTACTGCGAGCACAAATATCTTTATTACCATCTCAAGGCCGACAAACTGCCGGACAAAGGTTTACCGACCGGGCGTGCGCGCATCGCGCGCCAGGGCCGCGACCTCACAATTGTTAGCTACAGCGCAATGACGCAGGAATCTCTGGCCGCGGCGGAGGAACTCGCGCGTGAAGGACTCGAGATTGAAGTTGTCGATTTGCGCACGGTGAAACCGCTCGACACTGACACGGTGCTTGCGTCTGTTGCGCGCACCGGACGTTTACTCTGCGTGGGTGAATCCTTTCCCTGGGGCGGCACAACCGCGGAAGTGGTCGCACGCGTCACGAGCCTTGGCTTTCATCTGCTTGATGCCCCGCCCCAACGTCTCAACGCGAAGGACACACCAATCCCCTATCATCCAAATCTCTGGAGTGCGCACCGGCCGAACGCGAAGAATATCGTCGCAAAAGCGCGCGCGTTGCTTCGAGAATAAGAATTTATGCCGCAAGTCCCGATTATTATGCCGCAGTTGGGCGAATCAATCGCCGAAGCCACCATTGTCGACATTAAGGTCAAACCGGGCGATGACGTTGTGGACGATCAAGAAATCATCGACGTCGAGACGAACAAAGCCGTCATGGGCGTGACCACGCCGTGCAAAGGAAAGATCGACAAGATCGCGGTGCAGTTGAAGGAGACCTATCCTGTAGGCGCCGTGCTCGGCTACGTGGAAGCAAGCGAGCAAGACGCCGCGCGGTTTGCAAAGCACGCGCCGCCGCCTCCGCAACAGAAGGAAGTGGCCGAGGAAATCCCCGCACGGGCCGATCAAGAAGTTGCTCCGGCGCGCGAGAAAAAAATCGCCGCGCGCGATGGCGATGGCGAACGTGCTGGAGGATTACCCGTTCCTGCAGTAACGAAGGGCGCAACGTTCATGTCACCGCGCGTGCGCGCGCGCATGGCGGAATTGCAGCTAAGCACGGCAGATCTCGCCGGGATCATGGGAACCGGCGCCGGCGATCGTGTGACGATCAAAGACCTCGAGACTTTCCTCCACAAGATAGACAACCAAACAGCGCATGAAGCGTCCAAGATCCGAGCCGGAGTGGCCGATGCCATGCGCCGGAGCTGGACGCGTCCTCTTTCCACGATCGGTTCGTCAGTGAATCTTGATCCAGTGTTGCAAGATCGGAAGTCGCGGGATCCGAAGCCCGGCGTCGGACTTTATGCGCTCCGTGCTCTCGCACTTGCGCTTGCTGAAAACCCGGGCGCAGCGGCCAAATTTATCGGGAACCGCGTCGTTCAATCCGATTCGATCGACCTTGGGATCGCGGTCGAAGCGGAGGACGGAATCATGGTGCCGGTGATTCGCGGCGCAGACCAAATCTCGCTCGCCGATCTTACGACAAAATACAAGGAACTGGTCGAATTGGCGCAACAGCGGCGAATTTCGCCCGACATGCAAACCAGTGGCATCGCCACGGTGTCCAATTTCGGCATCTTCGGAATGGAATGGGGCACGCCAATTCCCCTTCCCGATCAAACATTGCTGCTCGGCCTTGGCGCAGGGAAAAAAGTTCCTTCGTGGGATGAAGCGAACAAGGAATTCGTTCCCAAAACCGAAGCGCAAATTACATTAAGCTTCGACCATCGCAGTATTGACGGCGGCGGTGCAGGCCGTTTGCTCAAACGGGTGATCGAGCTTTTGGAACAGCCGTCGCGGTTATAATTTGCTAACAGCGCGAAACCGGTCCAGGACTCGCCAAGGCGAGGAGGAGAAGAACTAGGTAGGCACGGCGGTGCGAGCGCAGCACCAAGGGAAGCGACAAAAACAACTAAAATCGTGGAGGGCTGCTTTGAAGAAATTCCACCGCCGGTTGTTGAAAAACAAGCTACTCGAATCTCCGAAGAATGGGCGGCATGTTATCTGAAGCTCAAACGAACGAAGACAGGCAGACTCGCGCGTGTCATCCGGCGCATGCGAATTTAAACGTTCACTAGTGAGCTGGCGCCGCAACGCCCGAACAAGCGGCGGTAAAAAGTCAGTTGTTCGCTCTGCCTCTTAAGATCAATGCCAGCAGAATTATAAGAGCGCACGCGACAGCGGTTGCACTTCCCAAAATCAACCAAGCTGGTCGATAAATGAGAGCCAGCCGTCCATGGGCGCCGGCTGGAATTTCGACAGTGGGGAATAATCCGCGATACGTCGTAACGGCAAGTTTCTGATCGTCCAACCGCGCTTTGTATCCACGGAAATATGGCCGCGAAAACGTCACTAGCGCGGGTCGATCACCAGCCGGGACGTCAATGTCCGCTTGAACGAAATCCCGGGAGTCATTGATCCGCGAGATCGTCGCACGAACAAAATGCTCGTTAGGCCGCGAATCGATCGAAGTAACCGAGCGTACTCGCGCAAACGGCGCGCTGCGCCGATGGAAGACGTTTCCCTCATCCGTCGAGACGACCAGTTCCCATTCGGTGCCTGGCTGGGGCACGATGTCCACTTCTCGCGCAACGACAATTCCATCCACGCCCATCAACTCCAGCTCTCCGCCTTTTCCGGCCTGCTGATTTAGTAGGTGGCTTCCCACGTCAGGATTAATTTCACCGTGAATGCTGGTTGCAAATTCGCGCGCCACGCCGGCGGCCCGGATGGGGCTGTAGCCGTTGATGAATCGCAATCCAGCCCACATCGACGTGCTTCCCGGGCGAAGCGTTTGCCCGACGGGCTGCAGGTTTGTTTCCCACACAGTAGGTAAGCTCCGCCCATGGATAAACGCTGAGATAAAGCCGCTGCGGATCCAGCGGCGCAGGCTTAAGCAGGTCCTCAGAGAAATTGTATCTGGGAACTCCGCAGTTTGTCGGAATGCAGAAATACGTGGCGAGGAAGACGCACAAAACGTGATTGCCATCGGCAGTCCACTCGTCGAAATTCAGAACTGTGTACCAAGAATTCCAAGCAAACCCAAACCGCAGCCAATCCAATAAGAATCCAGAGGAGCGGAAGACCGTAGGAGCCAGCCGTATGAAAGATCAAAGCTGCAATGCCCGTCAAAATGACGAGTCCAAGCGCCGCGGTCGCGGCGAGCCTTGACGGCAATCCTGCCAGCAGCACTTCTGCCGCGCAAATCGCCAGGATCAAATGGAAAAATGGCAGCCAGCGAAAACTCCACCGAAACAGACCAGCGGTTGGAGTCATGCAAAGCAGGAGCACCAGCAAGAGCAACATGAGGTCCCATTTGATTCGCCTAACAAGCAGTCGCGCACGCCACACAAATCCGGCAACAAGCACGGCGGGAGCGACTAAACCGCAAGCCAACTCGGTTGCCGCATGTGGGAGGCTGCGTGAGGAAAAGTCGGTCCAGCTCACTGTCCACGATGGCAGAATCAATCCTGCCAGCGCCGCAGGCGGAACCCGCCACTGCCAGTGTGCCGCTGCTGATTGCAACTCCCGCGCCGAACCCTGAACCAGATCAACGAGCGCCAGCCACGCGGGCGCGGAAAGGCCAAAACCGAGCGCCACGCCGGAGAGCATCGGCAGAATCGAGAGAATGTTCCGTGTTTCGACTAACGACTTGATCGACAGCCACGCGATCAGGAGCAGCAGCATCAAAACTGTGTAGGGAAATCCGCCGGTGACGAGCAGATAAACGAACACCGCCGGCCAGAGGAACCGCCATTTCGTTCGTCGCGCATCGAGCGCGCGTTCGGCTCCCCACCATGCCCATGGCAGCCAGGTGAACGCGCCGAGCGCGCCGAACCAATCCGTCGCGCCCCAGCAAATGATCCAACCGTTTAGCGAAGCGACCAACGCTACAAAAATCGACACCGGAAGTGAAAAGCTACGACCACGCGCGAGCAAAAATGCGCCAATCGCCAGGACAAAAAGGTGCGTGATCGAAAGCGCAGCGGCCTGTTGTGGAAATATCAGCGGAAATTTCCAAATCAGAACGACAGCGGCGTTCACAAAAAGCGAAAAGGTTCCGTACTGAAATTCGCCCGCTAGATTACCGCAGACCCAGGAATACGGGCTCAGGATCGGCCATTGACTTTCGGACCAACTCCGCGCCATATCGGCGAAGACCGGCAGCACTGACAATTCATAATCGTCGTTCCAAAAGACCAGCGGATTGTGCCAGAGGAGAAGCAGGCAAAACAGAAGAACGATTATGCCGGCCAAAAATGCGCCAAGATAATTTCGCCACTGATTAACACGGATTTTCACAGATGCAGGAAAAGAAATCCGCACACCTGTGTTTCATCCGTGTTCATCCGTGGCCGCAAAAAAATATCGTCTAAAGCACCACCGGCTTGCCCTCGGTCATCAGAAGGACCTTTTCCTCGATTCCGTGCGTGCGCGCGGCTGCAAGCAATCGTTGCGGGGGTTCGTGGAGGGGTTCGAAGCTGAGGGGAAAACTCCCGTAATGCATCGGGATCAAAGTGCTCGCGCCCAGTTCGAGGAAAGCTTTTACCGCCTGCTCCGGATTCATGTGAACTTCGCGGCCGGTGGGGGCGTCATATGCCCCAATGGGAAGCAACGCCAACTCGACGTTAAAGCGATCACCAATTTCTCTGAAGCCTGGGAAATAGGCAGTGTCGCCGCAGTGAAAAATCTGTACGGCCATTCGTAGCGACGACAAAGCCGCCGAAATCGCGGTGCGAATCCGCAAGGAACCGCGCCCCCCAATGATGACATGGGGTGAGTGAAATTTTGAGCGGCCCAAGCTCGACGCTCTGCCAGTAATCGAGTTCGTGCACAATATGGAATCCGAGATCGTGCACGAGATTTCCAACGCCTATGGGAACGACAATGGGTTGGTTCGCAGCGACGCGCCGCAAGGTACGCCGGTCGAGGTGGTCGAAGTGTGCATGCGTCACCAGGACATAATCAATGGACGGCAAATGATGAATTTCGAACCCCGGCTGTTTCAGTCGCTTGATAACCTTGAGCCATTTCGACCAGATCGGGTCGATCAGAATGTTCACCTCGTGGGTTTGGATAAGAAATGACGCGTGCCCAATCCAGGTGATGCAGATCTCGCCTTCGCGGACCTTCGGAAATTGCGGCGGCACCTCCCTCCAGATCGCTTTACAAAAAGCGATGGAATCAAAACACTGGTCAGGAAATTGCGTTTGTGCCAATCGGGACGCGGACGCAAGCGGACGCGGGTGGACTGTCGCAGCACGGGAGCCTCATCGCGTGACGTTTGGCGAACGACATTTCGCCGACTCTTTTTTGGAAAGCGCATTGGCACAGCCTTAGAAGGATATGAGACAGTTAAAAACGTTACAATGTTTAGACGCCGACATCTTTCGGAGTCAGCCATCTGACCTTTTTGGCCTTGTAACTTTCTCCATCTCGCGTTCAGTTCTGCGTCTTTATATGGGGAAATGGAAAGTTCTCATTCCGGTGTTTGTTGGTTTGTTCGGCCGCGCTGGCGTCCGAATCACGCCTGCCGTTTAGCACGGTTTTCAAGGGCCAGGACCAATTCAACCGGCTGGTCGCGAAGGCGAAGTCCGAGAATTGGAAATCATTACCGATCGGCGATCGGACTGCGGCTGTCGGAAAAGCGCTCGTCGGAACCCGCTACAAGCATTTCACGCTCGAGATCGATAACCGGATCGAGTCACCTTCGGTCAATTTCAACGGAATGGATTGCTGGACGTTTTTCGAAACGGCGCTCGGTTTCGCGCGAATGCTGAACGAGCCGGAATCAAACTGGAGCCCGGAACGATTGTTGTATTACATCGAAATGGACCGATATCGCGGCGGCCAATGCACCGGCGATTACCTTTCACGGCTGCATTATCTGGAAGACTGGCTTTATGATAACGATCGCCGCGGCCTGGTCGAAGATATGACACGTCAGCTTGGCGGGCGCAGCGTCCCGCATTCCGCGCGCGAGATGACCGTCGGCTGGCGGCATTATCGTTATCTTGCTGCGAACAAGTCGTTGCTCGGTCCGCTTGCCCGCATGGAAGCCAATGTGTCCTCTCGGCCTCTCTACGAAATTCCAAAAAGCCAGGTGGCCAAAATCGAGCCGAAATTGCGCAGCGGCGATGTTATTGGAGTCGTTTCGCGCGAACGAAACGGGCTCCATTCGACCGCGCATGTCGGGCTGGCTCTTCGGACCGGCGACGGCGTCTTGCATTTCATGCACGCTTCTTCGCCGAGCAATTACGGCAAAGTTATCGTGGACGACCGGCTCTCGAAATACTTGTATCGGTACGGGTCGGACAGCGGAATTCTGGTCGCTCGACCTTTGCGTTAGGATTCGTCGAACTTGTCCAATTCGCCCATTAACGTTTGTAGTCGTTCAACAGCCTCCTCGGCATCGGTACCGTGCGCTTCGAGCGTTACGCCAGCTCCATAATCGAGGTTGGCGCGTAGAACATCGATCAAGCTTGAAGCCGAATATCGCCCGCCCCCGGTGACAAGCCAGATTTCCGATCGAAAAGTCCTGACATGTTTTACAAAATGAGCGGCAGGGCGCGCGTGTAATCCCAGCTTGTTGCTAACGCGGACCTCGCGCCGCGCGGACACGGACGCTCGCTTTTGCCTGAAGATCATGCCTGACTGGTACCCCAACGCCGATGCAGGAATTTTTCAACCGGCGAGAAGAAAATTTTGTCGGCCAGTAAGCCGATGACGACGATGACAATCATGATGCCGATGACCTGCTCCATGGCGCTTAATTCGCGGCCGTAGTGTAGAAGCTGTCCAAGCCCGAAACCGGTTAGAATCGTCACGAAAATCTCGGCAGCCATAAGTGAACGCCACGCAAATGCCCAACCTTGTTTCATGCCGCTAACAATAAACGGAAGCGCCGCTGGCAGGATGACTTTGAACCACATGTGCAGACGCTTCGAGCCCATGGTCAAAGCAGCACGACTGTAGATTGGCGGCACGTTGCGTACGCCAGTTTCCGTTGCGATGACGACGGACCAAAGCGTGCCCATTACCACGACGAAAAGCATAGCGGCTTCCGTCTGTCCGAACCACAACAGCGCAAGCGGGACCCAGCAGACGCTCGGCAATGTCTGGAGACCAAGGGCTAGCGTTCCAATCGTGTCTTGCCACACCTTCCAACGCGCGGTCAGCAATCCCAACGGCAGCCCTACAATAAGTCCAATGATGTAGCCTATGAGCAATCGACGCATCGTCACGATCGTGGCTTGCACCAAGGTTCCATCCACCGCAGCGCCTTCTAGGTAGACTGCCACTTGGCGCGGCGATGGCAGGAGGACAGGCGACCAAATCTTTGCACGAAAGAGCGCCTCCCAAATCATCAGGAGAACAGCAAAAAAAAGTGCCGCCAACAAAAAACGTTTCATTCTGCGATTGCGACCTCCGGTTGGTTATAACTTTTCAGCGCTTTCATAATTTCCGTAGCATGAACGGCAAGATCGACACTGTTGATGTCGCGCGGCCGAGGCAGGTCCACAGCAAACTCTTCTCGAATGCGACCGGGACGCGGCGAAAAAACTATCACGCGATCGCCGAGACAAGCTGCCTCGCGGACGTTGTGCGTAACAAATACGATTGTTTTATTCCGCGCTTTCCAGATTCGCTGAAGGTCTCCATAGAGTTGCTCACGAGTCAGCGCATCGAGAGCAGCGAACGGCTCGTCCATCAGCAACACGCGCGGATTAGGCGCCAGCGCGCGAGCAAGCGAGACGCGCTGCTTCATTCCACCAGACAGCTCGTGAATGTTGGCGCGCTCAAATCGGCTTAGACCGACCAGTTCGAGGTAGTACTTGGCAACGTCGTGCCGATCTTTGTTTGTCAGATTCGGCTTGAGCTTGAGTCCAAATAGAACATTCCCAAACACGTTCAACCACGGGAACAAAGCCGGTTCCTGAAACATGACGAGCCGCTCGCGGCCGGGGCCGGTTATTGGTTTGCCATCAGCCTGCACCGTTCCGCTATCGGGTTTTTCGAGGCCGGCAATGATGTTTAGCAATGTCGTTTTGCCACAGCCGCTGGCGCCAACGAGGCAGACGAATTCACCTTCCTCAACATTCAGGCTCACACGATCGAGCGCGAGGACTGAGCCAGATGCACCTTTGAAGCTTTTCGAGACGTCCTCGATCGCGAGCTTCGAGGGCGCGATGACCTCGAGCTCCTCGGCTGCTGAGGAACGTTGGCGGGGGAGTCGTTGCATTACGGAGTTTCGACCAGCTTGGAAGTGTCTGTCGAGCCTTTCAAAAAACCCGCATCTTTTCCATCCTGCACAGATTTGGCAATCAGATCACGGGATACTTCGCTTGTGAATTGAATCCTATTCCACGCCTGAGCGACAGCATCCGGCGCGAAATCAGCGCGTGTTTCAGCTTTGAGTTCCGCGATCAATAACTTCTGCGCTTCTGCTTGATTCTGTTGGATCCATTTCGTCAGTTCCACATTCGCGTCTGCGATTTTCTTCGCCAGATCGCGGCGATCGCGCAGGAATTTCACACTGGAGACGAGCCACGTGGTAATGGTGTCCTTGTCTTCGAGGAAAACGCGCGCGTTCGCATCGCGCTCAAGCCGGGTCACCCACGGTTCAACAGTCCAGACGGCATCGACGGAACCTTTTTGTAATAGCGAAAGCTGATCAGGATTTGCCGTTGGGATCACCATGACATCTCCACCTGTCAGCGTAACTTTAAATCCGTGGGCCTTTAACCACGCGCGGCAGGAAATGTCCTGTGTGTTGCCAAGCTGTGGCGTCGCAATTTTTTTTCCGCGAAAATCTGCCGGTGTCTTTATCGGCGAATCGGCTTTTACTACCAGCGCGGCGCCGCCATTGGCTGCACCGGAGATCACACGAATTTCTTCGCCATTCGATTTTAAATACGCGTTGAGCGCAGGGCTAGGACCGACGTAGGTGACATCAAGCGATTTTGCAAAGATCGCCTCCATTGCTGACGGCCCGGCATTGTAAGTGAACCACTGAATTTCGACATTCGGGCCGAGATATTTTTCAAACCACCCCTTCCCTTGACGGGAGAGCGCGTGTGCGATTAGGCCTTGCGCATGGGTGATATTGGGAAAATGCCCGAATCGAATCGTGGTTTTCTCTTGGGCACCCGCAAAAGGTGAAAGCAGGAGCATTCCAATTATTGTCGTTATCGTTGTTTTCATAGTTGCTTTGAGTAACAGAACGTGATCATGAGATAGGCAAAGTCCGATGAATTCATAGGTCACGACGAGGAAGGAACCGTTGCAGCCGAACCCGATGTTTGATTTCTTCATTCTCTCAATTTCGCGCGCGTCGCCTCATTACCGTCAGGTAACGGGACAGCGAGCCGGAGGAGGAATCTTCGCGCCGGTTCTTATTGGTCCGGCGGTATTCCAACCATAATTGGTAAAAGATTTTGCCGTCGTGAAGTGTCGCTCGAAGTGTGTCCCGCTTCATAATTCAAAAGATCAACCGCAGCCGGCCCGCCTACTTCATCAGAATTTCAAACTGAGATCTGCCTGAAATAGCTGGTACTGGTCCACCGGGTTGATAGTGAGGTTGCCCGTTCCTCCCGTGCCCAGTGCGTCGTCGATCCGCCAAGCATAGGCGTAGGTGAGATTAAAGAGCACGGCGTCAGACAGCATGTACCCGGCCTTCACAGCCACACCCTGCAAGTTTAGCCGCTGGTCGAAAAGATCTGAATCGACAAGATTCGGATCGAGCGCAAACTGGTCTTGGTGTTGCCACCAGGCGCGAACTTCCCAGTCGCGTTTCTTCTTTAACTGACCAATCCCGAGACCGATCTGATACGCGTAACGGTCGCCGCCCTTGCCTGGATGACCCGCAGCGTCCGCACGATCGTCAGCTTCGAAGTTGGTCGCAAAATCCCCGAAGATCTGCATCGGTATCTTTCCAACTTTCCAGCCGAGTTCCATTGGCATATCGAAAACCAAAAGACTGTTAATTCCCGTTTGATTGCCACCGGGATCGCCTGAGAAATGGATGTTAAACGTGTTGCCGTCTCCTGTGTAGTTGTAGAGGGTTGGTGCAAGCTGAAAGTATAGGATGTGCGGAAAATCAAACTTCGCTCCGACCTGCCAGCCGAGCATGAATGCATTGGTGTTCGGCACCAACTGAGTCTCACCGCCTATTGGCTGCGTGGTCGTCGGACGTGGGCCAATTGGATTGGTTGGGTTAGCATCGTCGTAAACGAATTGTGCAAAGTTAGCGAACACATCGAGTTTGAGGAATGGCTCTGGTGGCGGCCCCGCTGCAATTGCCTTGCCATCCTTACTGAATGAAGGTGGCGGCGGCGGTTCTCCTCCAAAGACAAACGTATGTTTCCACTGTTCGGCCAAACCTTCCGGGTTTATATCATCATCCCAAACCATTTTCGTGATGACGAACGGGTTTGGCATTCGACCGCCTGTGAAAATAAAGCCCGGAAACCCCTTGTAACCACCATACGCCTGCCCGACGTAGATACCATCACTGCCCTTTGCGAATGGCCCACCGCCCCCGGGAGAGGTAGTTGATGTGTCGTCGCCAAACGTGACATTTGTCGAACGCGCGCTGGCGCTCGTCTCTAACCGGAGACCAAAGAACCAATCATCCATAAGCGTTCCGCGAAGTCCCAGCCGGAGGCGGTAGCGTTCGCGTTCGAGCTCCTGCCAATCGTTAGGATGATCCGGATCGTTACCGGGAAGTCTGGCCGCCGCGATATTCGTATCGCAGACGCATGTCACCGTAAAGCTCCAATTCAGTGAGCGCCGGGAACAGTTTCCACTTCGACCCGCCCAAATCTGGAACTACCTTCTCAACGTATTTTTTGCCGTCGGTCGTCACCGCGGTCTTGGTTCTGCCTTCGACGATGGCACCAGGTGCAGGCTCAGCGTGTTTCTTTAAGCTGCTGACCTCCGCCTTCAACTCGGCATTCTGTTTTTGCAATAACTCCACCGCGCGCTCGAGTTTTTCGATTCGCGCCGAATCGGATGAGGCCTGAGCTCTTAGCGGCTGAGCCGTTAGCAAGACGAACGCAGCCACGGTGGCGCCCGCTGCGAGGCAGAACCGCTCGGTTAAAGAATTTCCTATCCGAACGTGGGCGAAACTACACGCAATTGTATTTACGGAGTTTCGATCAGCTTCGAGGTGTCGGTCGATCGACATAATTTCTCTCCTGTTTCGCCACAGTTTTCGTGCGGCCGTTGTGTGACTCGCTCCCTCGGGCCGCTGAAGCTTTCTTTGTTGCCTCTACTCTGCTCTTGCCACGAATTGGCGCCCCGCCTCCTTTGGACAAGATCGATGAGAGCGGGATCTCTCGATGGAGGAAGGGCGGCGCGACTTTATCCCGCCGATATTTGCGAAGGGTGATCCCGACGATATCGGCAAGAGTAAAGCGATCGAGCAGTGCGCTGATGGCGTTTCGCACGTCGAACATCAGCATTCGTAGACCACAGTGCACTTCGTCCGGGCACGAGCAGCGAGCGTACGATGTGGCACTAACGCACCGGATGGGCGCCAGTGGCCCGTCGATTAACCGAATGACGGCGCCAAATTTTATCCGTCTCACAGACCGCGCGAGCGAGTAGCCGCCAAACTTGCCCCGCCTGCTCTTCACGTATCCAGCGGCCTTGAGCTGCGCAAAGATCTGCTCAAGAAATTTGATCGGTAGCTTCTCCTTCGCGGCCAGCTCGCTTATCTGAAGCATCGGCCAGCCAAGTTCAGCGGCGATGCCGAGATCGATAAGAGCTCGGAGCGCATATTCGCCACGTTTAGAAAGTTTCATGGGTCGGCGTTTTGCTTTTCGTGTTTCGTTCTTGATCCGGTCGTTAATGTCGACTGAAACAATATGGTTTAGATTCCCTACTATTTTAATAGGAAATCTAATGCAAGCGTTTTTTGGAAAATCTTTGGCCCGGTGGTCGCATCAAGTACGGGCCGCGAGCACGATGGTGACACGATAATCGGCCTTAAACCGACCCGTTCTGCCCCGATAAAGAAGAACACCTTCGCCAAGAGGATTCTTAACAGGAATGTGCCGTTAGATGTCCGGGACAGGTCGGCAGAGTAGCAGCCTCACCCAGCTCGACGATACTCGTGGCGATGCTTCAGGAGTTGTAACCGAATCGGGGATCGAGCTTCATCAATGCATCCGCCGCAAATTTCTGATCCTCCGCTGACAGGTATTCGCGATACCCTCCCACCTTACCGCGACGGACTTTAAACGATTCAGGGTCGCGTACGTCACCTGGATGCAGGATTTTCGAATCAAACGAACCGGCCGCCTCCAGCTTTTGCATGTTCTCAAATCGGGAAAACTCAAGCGCCTCCTGAAAAATCGTGGTGTCCAGCTCTGCTTCACCAAGGACCGCGAGCAGATCGCGGAAATGTTCGGATGGCGAGGCGCGCAGTGCTTCATAGCGCACCAGAGTGAAATTGTCGCGTCCGGAGAATTCACTGATCCAATCGTTCATTGCGTTGATGATGGCGCGCACGCCGAATCTTCTGTGGCGCAGCATTTCACTCGCCGTCTTGTGCCTAAACTTAAACGGTGCGTTTGGATCGCGTCTTGTCAGCTGCAGATAGAGAGAAACGAAACAATCCCGCGGATCGCGCGCGAGCAGAATGATTTTTGCCCGGCCAAGTTCGCTTCGCGGAACCAAATATTTGCCTCGAAATCTGTCCCATCGATCACCTTTCGTGCGGTGCTCGAACAAATCGTGGGAAAAGATTAGCCGAGGAATACGCCGTTCCTGGTAGCGATCCGGCCGCAACGTAAATTCAAGACCGAAACGCTTGCAGAAATAGGCACAAAGAAACGCGCGCAACCAGGTGCGTCCACTCTTCGGAACGGAGAGAATGATCGCCTCACCGCCTGAAAGTTCACGGGCGCGACTGCTGAAATTGCGACGCGTCCACCGCGAATTCGCCACCCCAATTCGCCAACCCGATCCGGGCTTGTCTGTCGTCGAGAACCCCGATGGGGGCTGGCTTGTCTTGTAAACGGCAGTCGGTTCCGGCTGCGCTCCAGCCATGGATTCAGATGTGATTTCGATTGCCATTCAGCTCGCTCGGATAACCTTTGAGCTGTTTGCATAAGACTGCAAAAAAGGGTATTTGTTCAAGCACAATTATTTTGGGGGCGTACTGGCTTCGACTCATCGTTGGAAGCACAGACGGCATGTCGAGGATGGTTCGTTGGCCTCGTTAAAAACCGGACCAAACAAATAAACGCAGACAACGAAGGTCTCGCTCTCGCGGCTTAATTGACCGCGACGTTTTCGCAGTGACGCCTGCTAGCGGCGAAAACGTGGACAGCAGGCTGGCAAATCGGTGGAGTGACCGCGCCGGTTTGTGAATCGATTTCGTGGACGCTCGGGAGCCGGCAGTGTGCCGGTGCAAAGCTCGGCTCCTTAAAATTTTTTACCGGATAAACATGTAGATGTTTGCGCCGATAGCGGCGAGGACAGGGGTTCAACTCCCCTCGCCTCCAGCCTTCGCTCTGAGGCACGAAAAGCGAAGGCTGTCACGCCGGAGCAGCGCGTAGGCGGACTTGGCTTTTGCAATATTTCCGCCCGCCTCAAAGACTACGGCTTGGCAGGCCAGCTCAGTGCGAAGCATTATCGCGACAAATTCCGCCGACTCCGACAAAATTCTTCTACGTTTATGTTTTGGTCAGTGAAATCGAGCCGAAACGACATTACACGGGCCGAACTTGCGACCTGCAAGAGCGCCTCCACAAGCACAATCGCGGAGAGTGCTCGCACACATCAAGATACACACCGTGGAAAATCGAAACAGCAGTCGCATTCCGATCCGAAGCTAAAGCTCGCCGTTTTGAACGCTATCTAAAGACCGGTTTTAGCCGCGGGTTTGCGCGACGCCACTTTTGATTTCCCGAGAGCTTTCGGGTCTGTCGTGCCATTCTTGGCCAGAACGAGCGAAGGGCGGACATCCTGGGCAACATCCGCACGCAGACGCTATGTGCCTTTACGGTCGCCGATGTGGAGAAAATCCTCGCCAACATTTCCTGAGCAGGACCTGGCCAATCACGCATTGGAGCACGGACAAGTGTGGCGATAACCTCAACGGCTATCGGTGCTAACGCAGGTCTTGCGCGAGCCGTGTATTGCCGTCACTGCGCACGCGCCTTGAGCCATTCACGCCAAAGCTGCGGGCAGCCGTTCGGATTTGCGCGAGCGTATTCGTAGAATTTTCGGATAAAGGCGGCGCGGTCTGCCGCGTAAGGCGCCTTCCAGTTCCCGGGTTCATCCGGTTGAAGCACGTCGTAACCGTGACTTAGAATTTTTTGACGGCGGACAATGTCCTCCAGCAACACTCGACTCGAGTTTCGCAGCATGTCGTAAAGCACCATAAACGTGGTCGTCCGTCCTAGACCAGCTTCGCAATGGAAATGCGCCCACGCATTCTGTGGGAGCGCGCGGACGGCGAGAACGAACCGGTCCACCTCGTCATCGAGCGGTCGCGTGTGGTCCGTCACGGTCACGCGAACGTAGTTGACGCCGGCCCGACTCAGTACGTCTCGCTCCGTACTCGCGTTCTTAACCGTCACCGGCTGCGGCGTGACAGACTCAGCCTGGCCATGTTTAACGGGATGACCCGGCCGAATAGCAATTTCAATCCCGGGCTTAAGCGATTGCACCCATCCGGCTTCACCCGCTTCGATTGCGCTTTGACTTCGACCGACATTGGCCCAGTCGCGTGACGCATACCAGCTAACAGGCAGGTCATTTACGAAGATGTGCGTTTCCTGCCGCAAATCGAAGATGGTGACCGGACCGCGAGTTCGCGAGAGCACAAGCTTTAAACCTTCAGGCGTAAATTCGCCACTGCCTGATGCTCGCAGGTCACTCAATCCAATCGTCCTAGGAGAAGCTTCTCCATTGCTTGGGTGCAGGGGCTCGTCAGTCGGTACGGAAGTTTCGCGGAAGAGCATTGGCCAGCTTCACATCAATGTCCCAGATCACAACCGGCGAATCCGCGTCGGGCGGGCGAACCGGTGGATCATTCGCTACAAAAGTGAAGGCTAGGAGACCTGCGGGCGAAAAAAGCAGAGCGAATGCGAAGAGCCCCTTGCGAAACGAACTGCCAATAAAATTCATCGGGCGCACAGAACCCAGTGCAGGGAGCTTTAACCGATGCGTTAGGATCGTCGCGCGACGGGGCTGCTGGCGGGCGTGGTCTGTTGAATCACTTCCCGCCGGAGCGAGCTCCTCGTGTGTCCTCGCATCCGCGTCCACCAGAGCACAATGGGTGCAGCAATAAAGACCGACGAATAAGTTCCAACGACAATACCAATGATGATCGCCAACGCAAAATCGCGCAGGACCGGCCCACCGAACAAGAACAAGCACAAGATCGGGACCAATGTAGAGCCGCTGGTCAAAAGCGTCCGGCTCAGTGTCTGGTTGATACTTTCGTTCATGATCTGCTCGATCGAGCCCCTTCGTCCACTGGCCAGACCTTCCCGGATTCGATCGTAGACGACGATCGTGTCATTGATCGAATAACCGGCAATGGTTAGGACTGCGCCGACCATGGTCAATGTGAGTTCACGTCCGAGCAATGCAAACATCAGAACGGTAATGATTACATCGTGTAAGAGCGCCACGATCCCGCCCACCGCAAAGGAGAGTTCAAAGCGGAATGTCACAAAAATCAAAATGCCCACAATCCCCAGACCAAGCGCGATCAGCGAGCTTCTCGCTAACTCACCTCCGACAAGCGCACCCACCCGTTCCGAGCCTTCGATTCTGAGATTTGGCAGGCTTTGCGTAAGCTGTTTCTCAATCTTGTCGCTGGTGTTTATCGGGCTGCGAATGGAGACGTAGGTTCTGCCTCCTTGTTGCGATTCCTGAATCGACGCATCAGCGAAACCGACAGGCTTCAGCGCTTGACGAACCTGGGAGACCGGCACCCTGCCGGGGGCACTCACCGTGACCAGGTCGCCGCCACGGAAATCGACACCGAAATTCTTTTCCCCGCGAAGGTAAAATGCAACCGCTCCGGCGACAATGATCGCGAGCGAGCACATGCAAGCAATGAATCCTTTGCCAAGGAAATCGATATGTTTCGAGGAAATCAATTGCATCATCGAGATACGCTGGATTTTTCCCGTATCGACAAACCAACCTAGAAGATTCCGGCCAACGATCAGCGCGGTGAAAAGCGAAGCCAGTATGCCGAGTGTGAGCGTTATAGCGAAACCTTTGACAGGCCCACTTGCCTGCCAGAAAAGAATCACCGCAGTGATGAGCGTGGTTACGTTGGCGTCAAAAATCGAGCTAAAAGCCTTATTGTAAGCGGCTGGCATGGCGGCTTTAAGCGGCTTTCCAGCCGCCATTTCTTCTCGGAGTCGCTCGTAAATCAGCACGCTGGCGTCCACTGCCATGCCGATGGACAGAATGATGCCGGCGACGCCCGGCAGAGTAAGCACGAAACGGAACATTGTGAGTGCGCCGAGCAACAGAATGAGATTAATGATGACCGCCAGATTCGCGATCAGCCCAGGAATCTTGTAGTAAATAGCTACGCCTATCAGCGTAATGGCCAGGCCTAGCAAACCCGCCATCACGCTTGCGCGAATGGAATCCATTCCGAGCGTCGGCGAGACACTGCGTTCCTCTTCGATTTTCACCGGAGTCTGCAGCGGATTCTCGAGTACGCTAGCCAAACCGCGGGCCTCTTCTTCAGTGAATCTCCCCGTAATCTGTGCGTCGCCGCCATAAATCGCGTCCTGAATAACGGGGGCAGATTGAATGGCGCCATCAAGTACGATGGCAAATCGATGATGGACGTTGGCAGCGGTGATCCTCCCGAATTCTTTGGCGCCTTCAGCATCAAATCGCAGGTGAACAACCCAGCCGTCTTTTTCATAAGAAGCGCCCGCATTCGAAACGTGCTCGCCGGAAAGGTCCGCTTTCTTCCTCACAAGCAGGCGCTCTTCAGTTGGCTTTTCGCCTTCGCGCTGCACCTTGTGGCTTTCAATTCGGTATTCGGGAGGAATAACGTCCTTACCTTCGTCGATCGCCTTAAGTTTTTCCCCGTTGTCGCGGTAAACGAGGCGGAACTCAAGTTTAGCTACCCGGGAGAGCTGATCGCGAGCCTCTTGGATTTTGGCTGCATCCAGCCCTGGAATTTGCACGAGGATGCGATCCGTGCCGACCGGGCTAATAACTGGTTCGCTCGTTCCAAAGACATCGACGCGTTTGCGAATCACTTCCACCGCCTGGTCGAGCATCTCCTTGGTGATCGGTTTGCCGGTAGGAACCAGGCGGATGAGAAACGAAGTGCCACCCTTGATGTCCAGCCCGAGTGTGATCTTCTCCTTTGGTGGCCAGATCGTCACGATGCTGAACGCGACGAGCAAAACCGTCAATGTGGCAGCTAAAAGGCGTTTTCGCGGCCCTTGATCGGTGGCAAAATACCATCCAAAGAGGACCAGCATGGCAAGGCCGATGAAAAATGTAAGCGCTGGGGTCATCGGATTTTCGATCTTCGATCTTCCATCTTCAGTCTTCTACGCGACAGCACCATCTCTAACAACTATGCCTCTTTCAGCACGTTGCTTACGGCAGACTTGTCGACCTCAATTTTTACGTTGTCAGCCACTTTCAGCAGCACTGTGTTCTCTTTCACATTCGAAATGAGACCGTGAATGCCGGCACTAGTCACCACCCGGTCGCCGGTCTTTAGACTCGCAATCAATTGCTGCTGCTGTTGCTGTCGCTTTTTTTGCGGCCGGATCATCACAAAATACATGATGATGAAAATGAAGATCAACGGCACGAAAAACGACCCGATGCCGCCGGCGGGGCCGGGTGCAGCCGATCCCGTTTGAGCCTGAGCGAGAATCATGCAGAGCATATCGAGAATTGGAGAGCGCACCTTAAGCACGAACGCGCCCGCTGCAATCGTTCTTTCGTTCCGCTCGTGTTTTCGCGGGCATTAAAACTTGGCAATTCTTTGGCACTTTGGACTTCGCAAGCCGTAGTCAGAATGTGTGACGCATTCGGCTGTTGCGCTCACCCTGCTGGATGTGCAGTGAAGCTCACGATTCCGAGTCTCTTGAGGCACGCAAAGAAGATGGACAAACGGACCGTCGTCGGATTAATTTGATCCTACTTACATAGGCAAATGGGGGTATAGCTCAGTTGGTAGAGCGTCTCGTTCGCAATGAGAAGGCCAGGGGTTCGAATCCCCTTACCTCCAGCCCCGAAAGCATTCGGGGCTGTCGCGCCGAAGGTCGCCGCGGCGACCGAAGGCGGACATTTTTTGAGTTCGCTACATGAACGCAGCCAGCTACGACTCGGCAAGCCAAGGCTTAAGGAATGGCAAAATTCTTCTACGTTTACGTTCTCCAAAGCCATGTGGATTCCGAACGGTTCTACACGGGCTTGACTGACGACCTGCGAATGAGATTGCGGCGCCACAATTCGGGCCACGTCCTTCACACAGCTACATGGAAACCTTGGCGCTTAAAGCTTACGTAGCATTTTCGGACCGCCATAAGGCAGCGTAGTTTAAGCGGTATCTAAAATCATCGTCTGGCCGGGCTTTTGTCAAAAAACGGCTTTAGCAATAATCCGGTTGGCAGAGTTCCAGTCTTCGCTCGCGTCGCACGCGACAGCGAAGACTGTCGCGCCGTAAGTCGCCCCGGCTGCCGAAGGCGGACGCTTTTTTTTGCTCGATTGACGCTGCGACTACAGACTCGGCGCGCCAGCCCAAAATGGTCACTGACGCAGCCGACCGGGCGACGCGTCTAACGGCTGAAAGTCAGCGGGCGCAAAACTCGGCGCTCGCGTTCCGCTTTGCGGCATCGCGCCAGACCGTTTCATCGTCCATATTTCGACGAGTCGAATAAAACAGTACGCGAACACGACGGGCCAAAGCACCAGCAGAGTGATATCTCGCCCGAGATTGAACGTCAGACCGGCACCAAGCATGAATAACACCAAGCGCAGAAGCGAATTTCTTTGCTCCCACCACCGGATGAGCAGGGCCGTCCAAAGCGCCATGATGATGCCGGCTGCCAGTGGCCCAAAGAATGGGCCAAAGTTTAAAACGCCACCGCCGATCACTCCGGTGGAAATGGTAGCAGAAACCCCGAGCTCACTGTTCGGATCCTCCAAGCCGCGCCACTTCGCGTACTCAATTCCAATTAATGGCTTCGAAGGCCAAATCACACGCGGAATAAAATTCAGGAGCTCATTCAAATATCTTCCACCATACGCCGGAGACGCTGCGCCGGACCCGAGGTAGGCATTCACAAAGCAAAGCTCCTGGATCATGTTCAGCCCGGTTTGTCGCAAATCTTCGTCGACAAGCTCATACGGATGCTCAGCAGCCAACAAGTCTCTGAAGCCGGTGCCGCGAAACGCCGTCACTAATTTGAAGCCCTGATCCAAGCAGACGAACGCAACCGCCAGAATGGCCACTTTTATAATCAGTGGATGACGGCCATAAAACAGATAGGCAATGATAAAAGGCAGAATCACCGCAAGGAAATGGCTGCGCGCCCCTTCCAAAAGGAAATATGGGAGCCCAAGAACAAACATTGCTCCAGCGACGAATCGCCAAAATGTAGTGACGCTGGAAGAATACCAACACGCCAAGCAACGCGGTAATTGCATTGAACATGTAACCGGCGGAGGCGACCAGAAATCCAGCTGCCGAGGTTTCTATTGCGCCACGCCCCCACATCGTCGCGCCTGCGCGGGAGTCGATCGGAAATAATGCGCCGATCACATCACCGCCCATCCGAGCAATACCAATAACCAACAGCAGAAGCCAGATCCCGCCGGCCGCGATTAAGATTTGCTCTGGGGTAAAGTGCTGCGTACCCCACACCCCGGTGCTTCGCCGCCGGACAATCCAACTCACTGCAAGCGGCATGAAAAAGCGAAAGCCGATCAGAAAGAGCAGTACCTGCTCATAACTTTGGCTGATCAAAAACGGAGGAATATAATCGTACTGCTCCGGACTAATAAAAGGATCAACGAAATACCATCCGAAGACGGTGACATAGACAGCCAGCGTGATGGCAAAGCTATCTCGGTTCAGCAGCTTGATCAAGCTTTCCACCGTCAGCACGAGTAACGCGGCGGCAGCGAGATAAAACATTAGTTCATGCGTAACCATGAGGGAAGACGACGCGCGCAGTATAAAGCACAAATTAGAAACTGAAAGGCGTCGTTGACGCGCGCGGATGGTTACAGCGCGGAGCCAAGCTTTTGCAGCCGCTGAGCAAGCGCGTCGATTGTGAACTCATTCGCGACGCGTGATGCGGCAGCAAGATTTTGCAGCCGACTCGGATCCGCGATGCAGTCGCGAATTGCAGCCGCAACGCACGCCGCACTGGGTTCCTCGAGAATAATCCCGTTGCGGCCGCTCTCGATCACCCCGCCGCAAAACCTCGATGTGATAACGGGTAAGCCGTGCGCTTGCGCTTCGAGTTGCGTTATCGCGAATCCATCCGAGAGCGTCGGAAGAATGAATACGTCAGCATCTCTGTACTTTTCCATAGCCTGCTTTCGGGTCACGGGCCCAAACCATTTCACTCGCGTCTCATCCGCGGCTGTTATCGCGTTTGCCACCTGCACAGGTCCCGCGATCCAAAATTCAACCGGCTCATCGCGCAACATCCGCGCAGCCTCGACTAATCTGGCGACGCCTTTGCGCAAATTCACCTGGCCAAGGAAAAGCACGCGCATCGGCCGCTCTTGCGTAAAACGGACCGGGTACGATCGCGCGCCTCCGACTTCTGACTTGTGACTTCTGACGTCGGGCGTTTCGTAAGCCAGCGGGATCACTGCCAACTTTCCATTCGGAAGTCCACTGCGCACCAAACCATCTCGCGACCACTGGGAATTCACCACAATTCTATCGGCAAGCTCGCATTCCTCCTGCCATGACGACCAGTATTCCGCCGGTGCGGGCTGCCACTCGTTGGCAAGCGCAGGCACTCGCGCAGCCTCTTCTGCCACAATCCTCTCCTCTTCCGGGCCAGGATCAATCTGGACAAGCACCGTTTTCCAGCCCTGCGATTTTGCGTATCGAAACGGCTCGAGGGCCGAGTAGCTGTAGCTTAGGAGGATTGGTTGAGAGTTGATGGTTAATAGTTGAGAGCGAAGAACGGAAACAACTTTGCGTTGAAACCACCGATTGCGAGCGATGATTGTTTCCCATTCACCAAGCCGACGCGCGCGGGAAAGCATTTCAAACAGAATCAGCGATGAGTTAAATGCTATGACACGCGCTTCGCGCAGATCATCGTGAAAGCGGTCTGCGAGCTTGCCGGCCGGAGACTTTCGCCAGGAATGATGAAGGCGAAACCCATGCGTCGGTAATGAGGCAGCCGAGCATCCCACGACGCATTAACGCTCGCGGAATCGCATAGTGTTCTCGCGCGCCGAGCTGACAAGAAAGCCACTTCATTGTCTTAGCCTTCCTAAAGATTGTAGCCGCCTCGCTGTGTCGAGGCGTTCTCGCCTTCGTTCCCGAAAAACATGGCGACACAGCGCCGTGGCTACAAGCGTGCGCATTCGCGATACCAGTCCTATGGCAGCTTCAACCAGCGTTTGTAACCCGCCCATGAAACAGGCCTGCGTTTTGCAAGACAGTATGGAATTCCACCTGCGCCTGCCACCACCAGTTGGGTTCCCGAATCACCCACGACCAGCCGCGTTTGCAGGCATAGCGAAACTGCGAGACGAAACGCCAGGCAAGTAGGCCAGGCGCAAATGGTAAAGGGCACCGCATCAAAGTGCTCCAGAACTCGTTGCGCGCGTGACGATGATGAATGCGGATTTCATCTCGCGCGTGCCCGGAGTAATGATGCCGAATCGTGACGATCGGAGAGAAAAGCACGTCGTAACCGGCCGCTGCACATTGCAAGCCGTAATCCGGTTCTTCGTACATATGGTAAAACCGAGGTTCAAAACCGGGCAGTTGAAGATACGTTGATCGATGCAGGACAGCACCAGAGTTAGCAAACGAACGCGTCAAATATTCCGATCTGAAGCTCGTCTGCGCGAGTGTTTCGGGATACTCATCGCTGCGCTGCGGAAAATGGAGCACGGCCAGTTTGGGCCGCTGTTCAAAGAACGGCACGATGTGCGCGATGCAATCTAACTGCTCCGGATAACTGTCATCATCCAAGGACAGGACGAGATCACCGCGCGCCTCGCGCATCATCTGATGGCGTGAAGCCACTGAGCCGAGGCCAATCTGATTCACCAACACCCGCGCTTCAGGCAACTCCGCTTTCACCGCTTCAACCATGTCCTGTGTGCAGCCGTCCATCGTGATAAGCACCTCCAGTGGCGATGGATTCAATTGCCGCAAAACACAGCAGGTGCGCCGCAAATCCCTGATGCGGCCCTTGGTAGTGATCATGACGGAGACAGTCATCAAGACATGGTTTCGAAGCCATCGAAGTCATCCAGCCGGAATCGGACATTTTTTGAAAAACAATGTCGGGCGCATGATGTCGGTGTTTGATAGCCCAAACACTCCAGAAACGCAGTCAGTTTTGGGCAGTCGTAGTCAAAGCATTTACAACAGCGAGACAATGCAAAATAGCTTCATTTTGTCGGCTCATGGAGTAGCCCGAATTCGGCCTTCAGCTCCGGTGTGAGTTTCTGGTTTCGCCACGGCGAAAGTACGAAATCTTTGATCCGGCGCTTAAGTGTAAACTGGGAAGAGCCCGCATACAGATGATTGACATGGCCTGTTACATAAACGGCTTTCGGTTCATAAATTTTATCAACCTGAAGCCCCTCCGCATCCATCGCAGCTTCCACAAAGCTGTGCTCCTGGTCACATATCCTCTTAGTATAGGTTTTGCCCAGCCATGCAGGGAACAACCGTTTGTTGAATCGCCAGACAAACGCACTGCCGCAAACCTGGTTAAAGCAACGCAGCAGGGTAAATTGTGACGAACCTTCTCTCCACCTGTATCCGCTCTTCAGGCAGAACGCATCAAAAGTCGGGCGTTGAAAGACATACGATGCCAGAGTATTGCTGATGAGGTCGTCGGCATCCACAAGCATCACATATTCCGGGGAAAGCTCCCGTGCGGCCTCAAAAGCCTCAACTGTCTTAGCGCCTATGTCACGAGACTGGGCCATGACATCTTGTTTGTCTGGCTTTGGCTGCCTCGTTTCTAAAAACAGGTATCGCTCATCGTTAAGTTTCAATGGCGGACGATCTTGGCAAACGACCATTGCTCGCAAGTCTCTCTCCGGATTGCCGAGGATAGACCCGAGCGTCCGATCCAGGCAAGCAACCGCTTTTTGCCAGTCGTTCGCCACGCCTTCTGCGATAAAAGGTATGATGGTTAATAACATGTCAATCCAAGTGTCAGGGCGTGTTAGATCCGTAAAAGACTACTAATGTGAATGCGATCTAGCTTCCGAATATTACTGCGGCGTTTAAGGATTCCACAGTGGTTTTTACAAAATGTGAAGAATGATTCCTTAGGTGAAAACACGAGCAACCCATTCAGAGTTCTCGATTCGTCGTGGGAATTATCAAGGAGGCTCATTCTTTGAACAAAGCCGTTGCGTAACGCCTGATCCGGCCTTTCCCTTTGCCCAGGAGAACTCGTGCCTCCTCATTCACAATGGCGAGCCAGGCTCCAAGATTAGAGCAGCGCCGCCTATGATGTTCCAACCGGGCAATAGTAAAAGGGCGCGAGTAACTCTGCCGGTCAAAGAGGAACGGCTTGCGCCCGCAAAAGTGCGCCGCCCGCGGACGCAGGATTGTCTTGGGAAAATGCCAACTGCTATCCGCACAATCCTGTTTCAGTTCGGTTAGCCCGTGATGTCCGGCTATGTGTTGGAGATCTGACACAGCAATTTTCAGTTCTCCGCGTTGCGTCATCGAGTGAACGAAATAATTCAGGAGCGGCTGCTCGTAGAAATCACCAAATAACCCCGGCGTTTCCTTCCCCCAGAACTCCGCCTTCGTCCACTTCTCGAACGGGATAACATTCCGTTTGCAGGCGAAGGCACCAGAAGAAAAATACGGATTTCCACGCCAATCAAACTCGGGATCAAAGCGCTTCAGCTTTAGCGGATCAAAATAAAAATGCGGCAGCCAGGGTGGAACTTCCTGAACATCTTGTGAGACAGAAATCTCGCTCCAAAAAATTTGAAAATCCACGTCGGTGCGGACCTGTGGAGTAAAATCTCCCCAGACAATCGCGTCCGAATCCAGCCAAACGTAAAATTCAAAAGGTCCTTCCCACATCGCTGCGTGCTTGGCGCGGGGATTCCCGCGCATAAGCTTACGCATTTCGTTTGAAGGCAGTTCTGAAACACGCAGAACAATCAGGCCATATTCGCTTTTCAAGTCCGAAACATCAAAACTTCCGTCTACCACGAGACAAATAGGAATGTCAGGACAAAAGTGCTTCATGCTGGCCAGCGTAGCTTGGACCATGAACCTGTCTCCGGCATGGCAGCCAGTCACAAAACCAAATGGCGCTTGTACGTTCACGGTACGAAGGCTGATTGTCGGCGTTCCAGAACCCCGCCCTCCGTTGGATACAGAGAAATTTTCACAGAAGGCAACTCCGAAAGTATTCGCGAGCGGGCGAAAGGAAGCGAAGACTATTTGTCGTATGATTCAACAAAATCCTTTGTGATCTTCGTTTCCTTCTGTTCATCCTCACCCTGGGGAGGCGAGCTCCGCGAGCCCTGACCTGTAGAGCGCGTTCCGTTGGCATTCAGGCACTCTTGATACAGCCGGGCAAACTCCGCCGCAAAACGGGTCTTGCTGTTGCGGCCAATAACTAGCTCGCTCGCTGCCTTCCCAAGCTCGGCTCGAAACTGCGATGAAAATCTTAACGTCTCAACCGCGTTGAGCAGCGCAGATGTATCAAGCGGATTGCACAACACCCCGACCTGTCCGTCAGGTGCGGCTTCAGGAATTCCGCCTACTCGAAAAGCTACGACCGGTGTTCCGCAAGCCATCGCCTCTACCAGTGTCATTCCGTAGGTTTCCATCAACGAAGCGCTGACAAAAGCATCCGCAGCCGCAAAGAGCCGCGACAGATCGCTGCGGTTCCCGATGCCACCTGTAAACCGCACGTTCAATCGGCTCGGAACCGGCACGGCGCCTTCGCCGAACGCAAAAACGACTACGCCCCCGAGATCTGGCAAATGCGACAGTTGCTCCAACAGCCACGGCATATTTTTGTTTGCGTCATTTAGCGACGCGCCGCCTGTAACGATCAGAAACGCGTCCGCCGGCAAGTCGAGATCCTGCCGGCACCGGTTTCTGTCCTGCGGTTTAAACACTGTCGTGTCGATTCCAGGAGGAACCACTCGCACCCCGCCACAGGCTTGGGCGATTGGGCTGCGCCCGGCGATTTCAGCCAGCCAGTGACTGTTTGCCACCATGCGTGCTCCACAACTTCGATACGCGCGCAATTTCCGTGAATACGCAGCCTTTGCCAGAAATCGGTTTGCAGGCCATCTCAAGATCGGACATGGATCGCAAGGCTGTATCTGCTTGGCGTACCGATCGCAACCACGATAAAGGAAGCAGCCTCCAGTCACATGCCACATATCGTGGATACTGATCACGACGCCCATTCTGCGTGGCAGCGTCTCCAGCCAACGCGGAACGTCGAACCAATCGGCCACCGTGTGAAGGTGCACCACGTCAATTCCAGCCAGCTCCTCACCTGCGGGCGGAGACATTAGCCGTCGCGTTCCATGCCATGGCTCAGTGGATAACGAAACATATGATCGACGAATGACGCGATCGAAGAACGGTCTTCGACCCTCTGGCGGTTGCGAACTTTTAGAGAGCACTCGGCCTTCAATTCCCTGCTCCGCCAATGCGGTACAAAGAAGTGCCGCATATTCGTAGCTGCCGCCGGAGGAATGAGTGTTGAGATGTAAAACTTTCATGAAGCGAGCGGCAAGGCGTGAAGTTCCAATTTCATCCTGCGAATTTCCTGGCTGCGCCGGCGATGAAGCTGTCGCCGGCTCGGCGCATTGCGAATGTAATCGAACCAGTAACGCGCCGCCTTTTGATACCCAGCCGCCTTATTTTCTTTCCCAACCAGCCGGCACAGCGACGATGCCAATGGAAAAGCAAGCGCGCGCAACGGGGCGAGCCCATTTCGCCAAAACCTTAGCCGCACTGATTTCCTGAATAGAGATGAACTCCGGTTGATAGGCCGCCCCACTTCGGCTGCAAATCGTTCAAATAATTCTTGGGCTGGACCAGGTGTCCCACCAAGCCACGGCACTGAACCCGTGTAATGGAGCACGCACTCGAGATTATTGTTCTCCTGCTCGTCAAAGCGCCAGGACGCTCGATTCCAATGTTCGGGCAGTTCGTCAATTCGTCCATGCAGAAGAAAATTGAAGGCTGACTGATCCCAAAACCGGTAATGCCCCTTCCAGTTACTGAAGAATTCCAGAGACCGCTCGGTGAAATTCTCTTTCCTCAGTTCGTCTAAATTCAATAGCATCACGCCTGAGTTGGAGTAGCGCCCATCGGCCGGAAGATTCATCGCATCGACCAGTGCCTGGGAATCATCGGCAAGCGTCAGGGTTTCTGAATCGGGAACAGCTGCAAGAATTTTGCCGGGAGACAGTTCAACATCAAAAAGCTCGGAGAGATCGCGGAACACCAGCACGTCGCAGTCGAGGTAGATCAATCGAGGCACATCGAGCAAGCGTGGCAGCAATATCCGGCAATAAGCCATGTATGAGCGACCCGGCCCGAGCGTCGCGCCGCGAAAAACAGATTCATCAATCGGCACAAGCTCCAATCGGAACCTCCTTCCAAATCTTGCCACCAAATGCGAAAGAATTTCCCGGGACCTCTCTGAAAGTCCGCCGTCCAGCACTCGCACATCCGCTTCCCTTGCGGTATTCAAGTGGCACAACGCGCTCATCACTGCGCAATAGAGGCCGGGGAAGTAGGGTTCGTTACTCACTAGCGCAATAACAACTGATTCCATTTCTTTAAGGGCGTGCGCGGCAGCACACACACACGCTGGACACTGAAAGGTCGCCTCTCCCTTCGAAAGGGAGAGGGGGAGGGTGAGGGTTTTCAGGGCAATAGCGCGTAGCACGCTTCGATCCCCTCACCTTGGTTCTCTCCCCTTCTCCAAGGGGAGAGGCGAGAAAGGTTACGCCAAATGTGCTGTAGATCGCTTCAGACATGATTGCGTTTTAGTAAACGAGCATTCCTGCAAAAATTGACCGGTTCGCGATCACGCGCCGACGTACTACACGTTGATCCTCTACGCCACGTCCAACGACTCTATTACAGCCGTGTTCTTCGCGCACGCTGCGTTTCCCCTTGTTGCCGCCAAGCGAAAGTTTTTGAGCCATAGCTCAACCAACCCGAGTTCTGCGGATGGAAAAACTCCTGCAGCAATCAGCGCTTCATAACAGCAATGGAGATTATCGCCGATTTGCGCCTCACCGCCCCCCAGTCGTAGCCGTGAAAGCACATTGGCAATTTCTTTGTTTCGCGTGTAGCCCGGCAGTTCGTCTGCAAAATCACGATCAAGATCGTGCTGATTGCGATCCTGAAACACTTCGGGTGCATGAAATGTGACTCCGTACCCGAGCTCCCAAAGACACCGCTGGGCGATAAAACTTTTCCAGATGTCGCACATCCGAAACGAGCAGTAACTTGGAAGGTATAACAATGGATATGCTATCCGCCACCACCACGTGCTCTGGGTATTGAACGGGCACCAGTTTCCAGCCTCCAGCACAACCGGCGCGCCATCGTTAAACGCGAAATTTCGATCCAGGATTAGCCGCCACACTGCATCGACATCTGGCGAACCGTTGGCCAGTCCCTGTTGGATCGGGCTACGCACCGCCGCAACCATTCTCGTTTCAGGCACGTCTGAGCGAACTTCGGACAGCGGGAAGCCGCGAGGCCAAATTAGCTCGCTACTGAAGTATCGGTATGCATTTACCCATCGTCCGTTTGTCGGATCGATGGACCGAGCAGCGGCCACGGACTCGGAACGAAGCTGCCATGAATCGAGCGGCGCGTTGTCGTCGTCGGTCTCATAAAGGAAATCCGCCCCGGCGGCAATCGCATGAAGATAAGCAACATTCTTGCGACTATAAGAGTCAACCGGCAACTTTCGTGCTAACTCAAACTCGCTCGCCTGCTGGTCCATCAGTGACAGGAAATCAATGCGGCAGCCTTCAGCGAAATGCCGGCTTCGGAAATGGGCTGGTCCTTTTTTATCACCCGCAACGACAAGTAACCCTCTACAATCTTCGAGCTTTTGAACAAGCTTAACGACTGCGCGTCTCGGTTCTTGAATTGTGGTGATTACAGCCGCAAACATTTCACCTCGTCAGATGACCGAATTTAACCCTTCCAGGAATTGCTGCTGCAATCTAACTGGCGAAAATTCTGTTTCGTACGCGCGCCGCATCCGCGCAGCGAGTTCCAGTTGCAACGCTCTATCCCTCCTTAAATTTGCGAGCGCAGACAGCAGCGCGCGAGCATCGGGCTCCGTTACGCAAAGTGCAGCTCTACTTTTTTTTGCCCACTGCACCACAGCAGAGGTTTCCGGCGCCCAGATGACAACTGGCCGACCGGCGCGCGAGTAATCGACAAGCTTTGTCGCGAAACATGTTTCCGTGCGCCGCCGGTGTGCTGCATCAAAAAACATTACGACCAGGTACGCGTGGAACGAACCCAGCCAGTCGTCAAAGGTTGGTCCGGACTCGAAATCGTGCAGTCGATGACGCTGTGTCATTTCGCGAATAAGCGCTTGCGGCCATCTCGGGCGTCCTCGGAATTCGATCCGAACGTCAGTCTGTTTGAGTGCTAACTGAGCCAGATCAGCCAGCATATCGCTGTAATCAAACATGTTGCCAGTATAACAAACGCGAAACTCATCGGCCGAATCCGGGCACTTTGATGGCCTGATCGGCTCGACGTTAGGAATTGGCAGTATGACGCGCGCGTTGCGATGCGGTCCCAATGCTTTGAGCATTCCTTCGCTAATGCATAGGCTTAGATCCGCAGATCGATGGAGGTCAACAAAGCGCCGCTTCAGGTGCTTGCCTACTGGCGTATGAACCTCGGCAATGTCGGGCCACCAGTCGTCAAATCGCACAATCAACGGCACTCGGTACCGCCTCGCGTAGCGCTGCGCCACCCAGCAGCCGCTGCGGTATGCGAGTGTAAGGACAACTGTTCGCGTGCGACGGGGCGGCGCGACAAGGCGCTTTTCTAACGGTAATGTGGTGTGGATCAGGTAATCGACGTCGCCTGCCCACCGTCGCGCTGGCGTTCGCATTAGCCGCGGAACAATCTTGGAATGGAAACGGCTGTGGACAATCTCGTGATGTTCAGCGGGCAAAATGTGCAGCCGAATGCCGCGGCGGTTGATCAGATGTCGATGCAGTGTCAGTGCAGCAGACGTACTTTTCTCAGGCCGAACTGAGGAAATCAGAATGACATTAATTTCATCCATTGACCAACTCGGTTATTTTCTGGACGAATACGTCCTGCAACCGATCGGGATTAAACAGCGTCTGATGCAGTTGCAGCGCTTGTTTTGAGAGCTCATCATTTAAGTCATGATCTGCCGCGATTTGTCGGCAAAGCGAGACCACTGCGGTAGCGTCGGGGGTGGAGACCACCGCAGCCCCGCCGTGCTCGCGAGCAACACGCACAGGCGTGCAATACTCTGGTCCCCAGAGAATCACTGGTTTTCCAAACGAAACGTAGTCGAGGAATTTGGTAGTAAAACTCGTGCGCATGAAAAGTTCATGCTTTTTCTCGAAGCTCATCACTGATAGCAGCGCGTCGGCACTGGTCAGCACCTCAGCGGCTTCTTCCGGTGGTTTGAAACCCAGATAGGTATCATTTGCTCGCGCGCGCTCAACCAGTGGCTTTGGCCAGTCTGCATTTGGTCCCACGACAATGATCTCCAAATCGCTCGTCGTCTCGATTTTTTCGATGAGGGAGCACAGCATCCGTCCATAAAAATTTTCGACAGACCCAACGTACACCACACGAAATTTTCCGGGGCGGGGCGGCCAAGCCTTTTCCGGCACGACATGTCTGCCAGGCATGGGGTAAATCACGTGACTGTTGGGATGTGGCCCGAGCATCTCCTGCATGCCATCGCTGGTGCAAAACGCCAAATCGCACGCGGCGTAAAGCTCGCGATAACGTCGGCTCAGAATCCGCTGCGTCGACTTGTGACCGTAATGACCTTTCATGACAGGAAACCAGTCGAGAAAAAGTCCTGCCAGCGGTATTCTGTTCCGTTGTGCCGCCTTGCGCGCAATGTGAGACAATCCACATTCGGCGAGCGTAATTATCACTTCGGGCTGGAATTTTTGCACGGCCTCCTCCAGCGCGTCATTGGCTGTCAGCGGCCAGATAAAATTTTCGTAGTCGGTAATCCATGCAGCTAACCGCGGACCGAATCGGCTTTTTCTCAATCGATGAACAAGGTATGGCAGCCGCAATTGTGTGTGTATCACAAGCCCTTCAGCGAAGTCTGCGTTGCTGGCGACGTGCAATTCAAACTGGCTTCGGTCGATAAAGTGCCGGTACATAACGATGCGCACGCCACAATCGTTCCGCGGTGGCACGATCGATACGAGCAGTACCTTTCGCCTTTCTTCGGAATTCAAGTGCTCTTCGTCGTGTTGACGGAACTGAGGCCTCCGTCGCGTGGCTTCATCCTCCGCCGAATACAACCGCAGGTACATTAATGAGACTCCTTCGCGCGCAGTAAAAAAGCGCGTTGCAGGAGGCCACCGCGGACTGGCTGAAATGGCCAGCACCGTGGTCGTAAAGATCAACGAAGTGATATTCTAAACGATGCAGGTACTCCGCGACACGAAAGAACGACGTGTGGTAGGTGTTGTTCTAGCTGGAATGTGACCTCGACAATAATGAATTGAATTTGGCCGGCGCCGAGCATTGCTTCAGCTCCCTTGAGCACCTCCAGATCGAATCCTTCTGTGTCAGTTTTGAGCAGATCAATGTGGTTGATGTTTTCTTCAGCACAGAAAGAATCCAGCGTTCTGATCGTAACCAACTCACCACATGACGAAGAGCAGCTGTTGCTCAGTTCATTTCGCAGACTGTTGAGTCCTGATACCGGGACGAGCTGAATTCTCGCAGTCCGATTGCTATCGGCAAAGGCTAATTGGAATGTTTTTACGCGCGGCCATCTCGACGCATGTTCAACCAGAGACTTGTACGTAGCACCAACTGGCTCAAAAGAGTAAATCTGTGCACATGGAAATGCACGCACATAATATTCAGCGCTTTGCCCTTCATTAGCGCCCACGTCAAAAACAACCTTGAGATCTGTCGCCGATCCCAGAAATCGAGCAACATCATGCGCGTGATCAAGACCGAGCGGCTGATACGCAATCTTGAAGTAGCGATAGCCAAGGCGTTCAAGCATTCGGCGCAGCAGCTTCTTCATAGATCCGTCCCTCTAATGTCAGCCCATGCGTGAGGCAAAAGTGAAGGACCATCCCGCTCCATTTTTCGAGCCGAAGATAAACGCGCTTCCGTGGGGGCGCGGGCAGCTTTGAAAAACTCTTCGTAAAAAGCCATTATTTCTTTTGCTGTGTCATAATATCATTCTGAGCGAAGCGAAGCTGCTACGCAGTGGACAAAGTCCGCGAGGCAAGCTTTCCATCTCGGATCAATTTTGAATCGACCCTCATAGCGGAATAGGCCAGAGATGTTTCGCTTCGCTCAACATGACAGCGCCTCAATCGAATGCCGTCAACGGCTCTTTAACTTCCGGGTTTTTGTTCTGCGGCAGCATGGATTTGGTGGCTTTAAAAACTGCGTCACAATCGAGTTTTTTCATACACGCAATGTCATTAGGACATCCATCGCGCCAATGGATAATCGGCGCTCTATTGTGACAAAACAAGCAGGGGACATCGCTGAACAAGCCAAGGGCCGGCGACTCCGGTGGCAATCTTGAAGCGGGATCGACTGCTCCAAACAATCCAATGACCGGTGTGCCAACCGTTCCCGCCACATGCACTGGGCCTGAGTCAACGGAAATAACCAAATCACAACTGGCAATCAGCGCCACGAGGTCTGCACCGCCTAGCCGACCAGCCAATGATTTCACACCTGTCAGGTTATCGTATTCCGAAGATCCATCACCTGTGTTAGTCCCGAATTGTATGATTACAGCATCGTACTCTGACTGAATTTTGTTTATCAGTTTCTGCCACTTGGAGGCTTCCCATTCTCTCACACGCCAACTTGCATCTGGATTGATGCCGATAAGCAGAAGCTTGCCAGTCGCTTTACAATTCAATCCGTATTCAGCGCGGGTTTTTTTGATTAGGTCGGATGATGGGTAAAGCCTGGGTTGGCGCGCTGTAAGTGTAAATCCACAAGAGGCAGCGAGATCCACTATCAGATGACACGCCACTCCGTTGCCAGTCATATCGCTGGTCGTATCGGGATTATAAATTGCGTCCACCAGACCAAAAAGTTTGATGCTCGTTGGCATGGTCAACGGGTGTACCCACGACCTATTCGCATATACCAAATCCGCCGACCGAGACATTCTAACGACCTCCCGCCAAACTGCCGCGGTGACAAAAACAAGGAGCTTGTCCGGGTGGCGGCGACGAACCGCATCGCACATCGGCAAGGTGCAGACGACATCTCCTATCCCGCCGAACCGGCAAATGATAACCGCTCGTTTTCGATGCCGCGCGCATTGAAACACCAGCCACGTGCTCCACACGATGAAAGGTATCCACCATTCACAGGCTCGCCGCCTAAAACGAAAAAACCGGCGCCACCACGGCCTCAGTGCGGAATGCACCGGACCGGGTAATATTGAAACCACAAATCGCCGAAGATTGATCATAGCCAATTTGCGGAACACAAAACCTTAGAAGCCATCTTACAAATACGCGCGCCTGTAGCCACGGCGCTGTGTCGCCGTGCTATTCGGGGGCAACTGCGCTGGAGCGCCTCGACACAGCGAGGCGGCTACAGCATTTATGAGATGGGTTCTATTCAGTGTTTGTGTCGTCTTGTTAATGGCTTAACTCCGTCGCTGGCCTCGCGCGCCCGATCAACCGCCTCATCCGGGTCCGAATTGCTAGTGACATCGTGAGCTGGTTCCGACGATTGACAAACCAGTATCCTCCGTAGGCGGCCAAACCCAAGACCAATACTTTGAACGGTATCACTCGAACCAGACGCGAGGCGGATTCCCAGTATAACCTTCTTGCTTCCCGATACTCGCCCCGCTCGGCCAGGCTGCGGAGCGCTGTCCTCCAGACCTGGTATTCCCGCAACCTCAATAGCCGGTGATAGCGGCCGCCGAAATGGGCGTCCAAAAGATCAATCATATTTTGATTGCACTGTAGTTGATCTCCGGCCGACTTGGTTGTCCACGTGCCTCCTGCATGGATCCGCCAGCAAGACATGACTTCGCTCAAATAACCCACCGGACCTTTTTCTGCATAAAGTGCAAAGGCGCACGCATCCCAAAGGATCCCCACATCATTGACCCAATCCGGAAGTGCCAGCAATTCCCGCCGCCCAAGCATGCTGGAGGTATGCATGGGGTAACCCGTCAGGAAATCAGCCAGATCATATTCCGGCTTGAGCACGGCCGGTTCCAGCACTCCGGCATCTTTTTCGGCACCATCGCTTGAAGTGGTAACGAATTGGGTCTTGGTTCCACACATCGAATAGTGCGGGTTGGCCTCCATTAAGGCCACCTGCTTTTGCAATTTTAGCGGCGTCCGCCAATAGTCGTCCCCATCCAGCCAGGCAATGTATTTTCCCCGGCAGACGTGCCGCACTGCTTCGTGGTTCCTGGAGATGCCCAGGTTTTTTTCCAGTAGGAGGGCACGGATCACGTTGGGATATTTCCCGGCATACGCTTGCACGATTCGCCGTGTGCCGTCGGTGGAACAATCCTCCCCGATCACCAAATCCACCACAAACGCCGTCTCTTGCATGAGTACACTTTCAATCGCCTGCGCGATGAATTGCTCGCGATTGTAAGCGATCATCGCCACGCTGACCGTGGGCTGGTCGCAGGCAGTTTGTTCAGCAACGCGAATCATCGATTAATCTCAGCAAAAGAGCGCCATACTTTTCGCAACAATCGCGCTGGAGCAAGTAACCATGTCCTAAACGGGTAGCTTGGTAAATTTTGGATGGTCCGGATTCCTCCTCTCAAATTCTGCACTTCCTCATCCATTTCACGAAGTAGCTTGTAGCAAGTCATCTCGCGCTTATTGAAAATATAGTCGACGATCTCTTGGGCATGGGGGCCGGCCTTGACTCTCAAGGAGTCTCTGCGCACACGGTAATTGAACCCAATTTGAAATTTTCGCGGCTTTGCGCGATTCCGTCACAAACATGCGCGAGGTTGCGCGTTAGAGCGGAAATTGCAAATCAGAGCATTTGCACGAATCGCGCAGAATTACGCAGTTCGAGTGTCCGAATTTGTCCGAAAAATCTGCTCGCGCCTAAGCGGCAACGGAAATGACGGAAACCGAGATAGGGCTAAATGCTCGGGGTGGGTCAAGACAGCGGCTGAGGGGCTCGAGCGCTTGAGTCGAGTGGACAACGTTTGAGCCGGTTCAGATCCACCGTCGCCGACGCATCCAGTTGCGGATGCTGCGCGGCAGCAGAGGACGCAGGCTACGACGGACAGCACGGGTCCAAGTTAGTGCTTGTCCGGGACCCGCGGGGGGAATAGGTAATTCGGAGGCAAGGCGGTGCAGGTAGGCCGAGGCCGCGCGGAGTTCGTTTTCGAGTGGTACGGGTGTGGTGCGCGCCGCGGTTTCACGGACTTCATCGTAGAGCGCAATCCACTGGTCCAGCACAGACTCGAAGCCGCACTCACCGCGAACAAGGGCGGTAACTTTCGCCGCGTCTTCCGAATCGTAGGCAGCGAGGCGGGCACGGATGCCTTCGACGCTGAAAGGGTCCAGCAGCGTGCGCATGCCGAAGTTCTGCCGGCGCAGCAGCGGGAAGTTGATCGAGGTAACCATCGGACCGAGGCCGCGGTAGTCGCAGAGCACGACGGCTGCGCCGCACGCCATCGCCTCCAGAGCACACCGCGCCTTGCCGAAGACCACGTCGAAGCGGGGTAGAAGCTTTTCCGGTGCGTCGGTGGCGGTACCCGAGAAAAGGCCAGCGACCTCGAGTTCGATTCCCGATGTGGCGCAGCCAGCACGGACAGTGGCGAAGTAGTTGTCCTCTTCCACCTCGGCGTAGTTGCTGAACATGAGCGCGCGACGGGGGCGCGCCGGCAGCGGTCCGCGTGGCTGGAAGCGCTCCAAGTCCACGGAGTTGAAGATCACGCGCACGCGATCCGGGCTGATGCCCTGTTCGTTTACGAGCCGGTCGCGGCAGTTTTCATCCACGGCTACACAGCAGCAGATGCGGGGGAATTCTGGGGCGCCGTCCGCCCAGCAGATGCGGTCGTTGCACACGGAGATGCCCGGCACGCCGGGGAACCGCAGGAGCGCGATCATCGTCTCGATGTGGTGCTGGCCGTGGATGACGTTGGGCACGTCGCCGATGCGGGCGATGTCGCTGACTACCGCGATGCCCTTGCCGCGGAGTTCCTCGGCGAGCGGACCGAGCCTCGGAGAATACACGAGCGCCTGGTGTCCGCGCCGCATCAGGCCCAGCGCGAGATCGTGGATAACCATCTCGCTGCCCGTGCGGTAACCGAAGACCGCATTGGCGAAGAGGACGCGCAGCGGCATCATCAGGCGAGGCCCGCATGCGCGCGCAGCTGATCACGCAGCGGCTGGATGTGCTCACGGTAGCGGATGACATCGGCGTAATGGCCCGCGGTCACCTGCTTTTCGCCTGTACTCCTCGTAGTAGGGTTTGCCGGCGGGCTCGGCGGCGAAGCTGGCGATCGTGGTTGTCGGCTGGAGGCATTCGATAGTGAAGGGCGCGACGCCGAACTTCTGCTTCAAGACGGCCACTTCCGCGGCGAGCTCAGGATAACCCTCAGCCGCCGCAAGCTTGCGCTGCAGTGCGGCGTCATCGAGCCGCACCCAGCGGGCTTGCGCGCGCAGTTCTGCGGGACAAGAGTCGGGCGGCCCCACGAGGAGAAACTGCCACTGCGTGAGTTCACGCCCGGTGCGATGCCGGGCGATCTCAGCGGCGGCGGCAATCAAATACCGGCAGACGTTGTGCGACGTGTTATACCACTCGATGGCGTCGCCGGCGACTTCGGTGAAGCCCCCTGCGACAAGCCAGTCCGCGAGTTCATCGGCAAGCTTCGTGAAGATCACATGGTCACCATGGCGCACCGCGGCATACATGTCGGCATCGGTGAAGCGCCCGTAAACCGGGCCTGCTACGGCGCCCGCGCGGGAAAGCACGGCAGTCGTCGAATCGAGACGGGATTTTTGCGTGTGCCCCGAGCCATCGGTCAGCACACAGACGGCAGGCTTAGCCTCTTCCAGCCAATGATGCACGCGCAGCTCGTGTCCGGGATGCGCGGTGATGAGCGCAGGTGTCGGGCTGGCATTCATGTGTGGGCGCAGGCTAGCGGCCCGGGAAAAATGATGGGAGTTTGCTTTTTCACGGTGAACCGGAGAATGCCGTCCAGAGGAGCACGGGACAAGGAAAAAGATGGTAATCGATTGCGCCATATTATGTCGCATCAGTGCTGCTAAAACGCGTCACACTGCGAGATTGGCTCCCTTGATCGTGGAATATCAGGAAGCTAACGTCATTTGGATCGATGTGCTGCTGCTCTGTATGCCACGCTCAAGACAAGGTCTAACCAGGCGATGCAGCTAACCCCGGAAGCATTCGCGAGGAGCCACCGTATCGCTCATTGAAAAGGGGAGACTAGGAAAAGACGGCGAGCAGCCTCTCGGCGAATTCAAGACAGGCGTCTTCGGGGGTGAGTTCACGAATTCTCTGGGCAGCGAGGACTCCCATCGAGGAAAGTTCATTTCGCCGCTGCCACGCGCGCTCGAGTGCTTCGTCGAACGCTTCTACGGTGACCGCTTTTGCGATAAAACCTGTTTGATTGTCCTCCACGACTTCAGAGTTGCCACCTGCTTGAGTCACCACATTGGGCCGGCCAAGCATCATTGCCTCCATGACTGCAAGAGAAAGACCCTCGTAGCGGGAAGCAAGGACCCCGAGGTTGTGCCTGTCCCATACCGAAAGAATGTCGTCGACCTGTCCGGCGAACGACACTCGTTCGAGGCCCAGATATTGAGCCAGATTTTGCAACACCTGCCGATGAGGACCTTCTCCAAATAGTGTCAGCGAGACATCGCGATCTTTCCACTTTTTTAGGGCTAAAGTCTTGAAGAGCACGTCCTGACCTTTTGCATGCACATTGATCCGGGCGACGCAAGCGAGCCTGAGGCTTCCCTCATGTACATGCGGAAGTGTGGCGTTCATGGCGCGCAGTGTGAGGCTACGATTCACCGGGTTCCACATGACCTCTGCATTTGGGAGCTTCATGCCAAAGCATTGTTGGACGTTCCTCTAAATTATGATGCGATACAAAAAACACGCGGCGAGCGTTAATTAGCAGCTTGCAAACAACGCTGAGTTGACTGTCACAGGGCCAGACTTCAGGACCTGCAGCTTGAACGATTACGGCGTACGGCGTTCTCCCCTCCGACATGTGTACCAACTGGGAGAAATCATCCTGCAAACTTCCGCACGAGATAACTATTCTCGGGGAAGGCATCGAAGAAATCCAGTCTGTCTGTACGATTTTCCCACTTGCGACGAAAGGCAGCAGGAGAGAGCTGTCTCAGAATGCGCAACGCAAAGGGAGCGCGTGAGGCCCGAAAAGTGACGACAGCACCGTTGATCGCAAGGTCTTCGAGAGGGCGCGGGACGCACGGCCACGGTGCTGTTTGCGTTTGAACGGCCGCTCCCCGGGCAAGCAGGTGTTTTGCTGCTCCATGCCAAAGGTTCTCGCTTCCGCCCCACGGCACAACCGCCATCGTTGAAATAAAGACAAACATCCAAATTGCTCTCGGAAAGACTGACCGGGGTTTCAGCCGTTCGGCTTTCGGGGAACAAAGAAATTCGCAAGGACACAGGCACCCACTTGATTCCTCCCTTTGGCAACGAGTCTCGCGTCTCGAGTCCACAATTCTTTGCTCCCGCCCCACAGAAAACCCAACATGATAAAAACAAGTGCGAAACGTGGTGGCATTTGCAAGTTATTTGAGGCTGTTAGTGCGCCACGCGAATATTTCCATGAGAACATGATTTCTTTTTATAACTTCGAAAGGCGCCTCAGTATCGGCCATACCAATCCAAGGCACGGTCGCCGCCTTCATTGAGAATTGCATTCCGCTAGCTCTAAGTTGAGAAAGCGTTCGTAAAAGATCATCAGTTTTATCCCGCCACACATGAAATTCGCATATTAAATGCCGGACGCGTTGAATCGCTCCCGTTTGGCAAAGCCTGCTTACGACTGGAAATTCAGCCCCCTCAATGTCCAGCTTGAGTAAATCCACGCAATCCGGCAGACGTTGCGAAAGATCAATAGCAGGGCAAGAAGTCGGACTCTCTGAGACAATTCTTCCTGAATCATTGCCAGTTTTCGAAAACGCCACGGTTTCGTTCGCCACCCAAACTGCTTCACGCCAAACTGGAACATCGTCGAAACCGGCACAGGTCAAGTTCCTTTGCGCAATCTGCCCCAAGTCTGGGTCAGCCTCGTAAACGGTTAGTCTGCAGCTCGGATAATTCAACTTAAACCAGACCGCGCTGAGCCCAACGTTTCCTCCGCAATCTATGATAACCGGACTGGACGTATCTGTTGAAAATGCGTATTGGCGGGCAACAAATATTTCCTCGAATTGCGCTCGTAACTGGTTCTCATTAACATATTCAAAATTACCCCAAGGAAAGCGGAATGACCCTGTTTTCGACCCAGTCGGCAGCTCGGCTTGTCGCCGCAGCCAGTAAATAATTTCAGCGTTGTGTCTGACAGAAAATCGGAGCGCCTTGCGCGCTCTCCAGTAACCATTCCTCAACGCGATTGATTGGCGCAATCGTTCCACGCTTTTATTTGCCACTCGCTTTCCGAATGTCCAAATTCTTTCAGTCCGAGTCATCTCTCGATAATCTCAAGGAGCCGTTCGCAGCCGTGGTCTTGGAATAGGATGGAAGCCAAGCAGGACCGCTGACGACGTTGGAACCGGGCCCTCAACGAGCAATGGCGTCTTTACTGGCTTGAGAAATTGGACACATTCTTCGCCATTGTCCCCCCTTCCGAACGTCTGGTGATCAGCGGCGTTCACGTTGCAGCCTCTGCAACGACGGCGGATTTATCACGAGCTCAACGAAGTTATCACAGCCGCCAACGGTGCTGAGGCGGTGAGCGGCCACGACCATCGTGAGTTTGCCCGCAAGACTGCACAATGCCTCAAGCAGTTTTGCTTCAGTCGCCACATCCAGCGCGCTGGTAGCTTCGTCCAGGATCAACAGCGACGGACGATGGTAAAGTGCGCGCGCAAGACCGATGCGCTGCCGTTGGCCGCCAGAAAGGCGGATACCACGTTCCCCACGTATGTATCAAAGCCACGGCGGCGTTCCGCTTCGATTAAATCGAGTATCTGCGCCATCGCGCAAACTTCGCGCAAGCGCGCCGGATCGATCTACTGTCTGGCAGACCAAATGCGATGTTGCGCGCGATTGTATCGTCGATAAGAAAAATATCCTGCGGCACATAACCGATAGTAGCTTGCCACGCTTGCACCAGCGTTGAGTGCAAGCGGCCGGCCATCGATCAGGATCTCGCCTGCCGTTGGCTGGTACAGGCCAAGCAATAAGTCAACCAGAAGTTGATTTTCCTGAGCCAGTCGGACCAATCACACCGAGCGAAGTGTTCTTCGGGATATCACGACAGAAAGCCAATCGAGCGCCGGCCGCAATATGCCAGGATAATGAAAACTGATGTCGCGCAGAGTAATCGCATCAGTCCAAGTCAAGGGCTTCGCTGGGCATACGATCGGTGCTTCTGTAGCCGCTGCGGTGTCGCCGGCAGTCATATCCAAGACATTTGTCAGTCTCCGCGGCAACAAATTCGTCGTACACCTCGTCAACCGCGTGGCGCATCGAGCTGACCTGAGTGAGCTGGCTGTAAAGCAACTGAAGCGAAGGCAGCAGCCGATAACCTGCAAGAGCCATCACGCCCAAGATTCGGGAGAATGTCGGAGAAATCGCGTCCTCTGGCCGCCAGCAGCAACACAGCCACAACAAGACCGCCGAAAGCGAGCGGTTCTACGAGATACCGAGCGCTGTTGGCAACACTGGAAGCCGGACATACATCCGCGCTACAACCGCGGAATGGCGAGCGAACCGGCTGAGAAAATGTTCTTCGGCGCGGTGGACTTTCACCGGTTTAATCCCGCCGAGCATCTGTTGCGCTTCCCGAGAAGATGCCGCCCATAGATGTTCTTAAGTCTTCATCCACCTCTCGACGTTTCTTCGCGAGAAGGCGAAAAATGATGACATAAAAGCGCCAAGCACGATTGCAGCCGATACAGCGATCACCGGTTGGACCAAAAATAGCGTAGCCAATAGAAGCACTGCGGTCAGCACCCGCGCGACGGTGTCCAGTAACGGGAGGAGCACGCCGGCGGTGTAATTCATGACATCGCTCATGACTTTTTTCAGCAGATCACCGGAGTTGCGCTGAAGAAAATAGGTGTATGGCTGTGACGCCATTCGGCGCAGAAGCCGTACCCGCAACCAATGGGCAAAGTTTTGTGCATAACGAGTGCGCGCGTATTCCGATAAAAGGTTCACTGCATTTGATACAAGGAGAGCGACGATAGCGATTATCCCGGCAACCAGCAGCAGTTGCCGGTTTTCCATCGGCGGAAACAACTCAAGGAAACGCGTGCCAAAATGAGAACGACGGATGCGTTCGGGGTCGGCGGCAATCGCCAAAAATGGGAAGATCGACGTAATGCCGATGACCTGGAAAAAGGCCTGCGCAAGCGAGAGCGAAAAAACCGCCGACCAGCTTCGCTCTGCCGTAGGGTCGCGCGAGAAAGAGAACGCGACGAATCAGATCGGAAACGCTATGAAGAAACGGGGGCAAGGCGGCTCCGAGTTACGCTTTCACTAAGCGGGTCAATGACATCCTGAGACGGCGCGAATTTGCCAACTATCTGCGGGAAAACTCAGGTGTCAAACAGGACCAGAGATCGGCGGGCAGTAGTCAGAAATCGGAGATCGGAGGTCAGTCGTCAGAAACTCTAAAGTCGCCAGTGAGACCTCCGAGGTCACATTTCTATCCCGGAACACGGAACGATTCCGACTTTTTAATCATTCCACCAAGCATTCGACCAATCTCTGCACATTTTTCGCTCAATGCAGCATGTTGTTGCGGCGAGATGTATCCGCACTGTTTGGCGAAGTCCAAAGATGAATCAGTCTCGGCATTCTCACCATCACAGTCCGTCAACTTACTCACAAAATGCGCTGTGTAGCGCCTCTTTGCCCAGGCTTCGCGAAGATTCAAACAGATTGATCTTGACGAGCGCCGAATTTGACTCGTCAAGGCGTATTTTTCTTCCGATGGAAAGGTTTTTGTGATCTCGAAAATCTCCATCGCAAATTCGTTTGCAAGTTTGTAGACGTTTAAGTCCTTTGCTGATTCGATCTGCATAACTTCCTCTGTGCTTTGATCACTGCCTCCTCGCCTGTGACTACTGACCTCTGACCTCTGACCTCTGATCTCGGGTTACCGATTCGCTTCTTCATAGAGCGTTTTAATTTTCTCAGCTCCGGTGTTGTGATACCAGTAGTTGAAAAGCAATATGTCGCCGTGCCGGACGGCATTTAATCAATTAAACCTATTTCCATGAAATTTGTTCGGAGCCGTGCTTTTTTTCGGCAAAATGACTACCAGCGATGCTTTCAGCCGTTCCGCGCACAAATTAAGCGAGTTGCTCCGGCGCTTGCGCTACGATGCAAGCGTAAGGTTTAGTCCGGAGCACCTCGAGTCGGCAGCCGCAGAGATCCGGCGCGACGTGGAGTGGCTACGTGTTCAGCCCGACGTCAATTTGAAGGTGTACTGGAAAGTTTTGCCGATTGGAAAAGGCCCGGCCATTTCCCTTTATGCCTTTGGGTTCCAGATTCTCAGGTTCGATTGTTTCGGTGCGACGAGATGGCCATTTTCATCTTTTTCTGGGTTGGCCTTCGCCGACCAGTGAAGATCGAATTTGGCTGCCGGAGCCAAACGCTACCGCGCAAGTGGAACGCACAATGTTCGAGTTGGCAAAAAACGTGACCTATTATCTGGAGCGCCACAACGACGAACGCGTGCGTAACCTGCGACTAGAATCAGCGAGCATGGTCGGCAGCGTGCACACACGCCCGAGATAAAATGCTGCATTTCTTGTGTAGGTTCCGGAATTGGCCGACGTGAAGTAGGTCTCGTCGTAGTCGGCAACGTCCGCGTTTAGGATGACAATTCAGCGCGTTGGATATGGCGACGGTAGCTGCTCTTGCAGTGGGAGCCCCTTACTGCCGCTGTTGCCTTTCATCGCGCCATCACTGCGTCCCCGTAGAGTTTTTTAACTTTCTCCGCTCCCGTGCTGCGATACCAGGTATTGAAAAGCAAGATGTCGCCGTGCCGGACGGCATTTAATAGCGCGGCATGATCTTCGGGCTGATCGCCATCCGGGGCCATCAGCACACTGAACGCGTTTGGGTAAACCAAGCGCGCGCCGACTGGCGTAGAGGTTATCTTGTGATGCACATAGGAATTAAGCGGAGCGGGTACGCGAAATAACGCATCGATTCATTTTCCGGAATCAACAATACATCGGGATACGCTTGCGCGACCGCTTTAAAAACCTCCGGACAATACGAGCGACCTCCGATTGCTGCGGTTGAGGTTGAATCAACATAGAAAAGTGTGCAACCCCATCGCTGTTTGGCGTAATCGATCCTTTCCCGAAGAATCTGAACCGCGTGGTCGTCGTCCGTATCCCAGTGCACTGGTTTGCGATCTCGTATCGTGATTTGCTGCGGCGAATGCAGACGCCCACTTTTAGTCCGGGAGCGCGGAATTTTTCGAAGTATTCGTCGATCGCGCTTTTCATGCCGTCATTTTTAAACTCCATTTCCGGCGCAAGCGTCGGAACAAGGCGCGGATTACCGTAATAACAGGCACCGGGAAATTCCTCGCCTTCCGGGTCCCAGGTGATCATTCCCTGGGCACCAGTGTCCTTGAGAACTTGAATGCTGTTATCGGCGAGCTTAAGAAGCGCGGCCCGAAAAGCCGCTTTGCCTTTGTCGTTGGTAACGTCGATCTCGCCGAAGTTCATGGTCCAGCGGCGCGGGTTACTCGACACGTTAATTTGCGGACCAGCCAGAAAGATCGCGCCGATGGGGCGACGATCTTTCCAGTTCACTTGGAATGGATACTTCTTTGCATAACGCTCCAGAACGTCGCCCGAAAGATCCTGCACTCGCGAACCTGCCACGCCGAAGCGGAGCGAGACGTTGAAGGTTTTGCTAACGCCCGGCTTGATGTCACGGCAAGTGATCACCAACGGATAGCTGGTTTTCGCTGAATCCATCGAAGACGGCACATTTACAGAGCATTCCACATCATCGCTGCAAAAATTGAGTGCACCGGTCCCGTAGTCCACCCGGACAATCGGAACAACAAAGCGCGGATCAGCAACGAAGGGGATGGAAGGCGGCCACTGATCAAAGCCCCAATCGGGGCCTTTGAACCCGAATCCGAACATGCCCGCCTCAAGGGTGCCGCCTTTGGGAACACACGGAAAGTTCAATTCCATTAAACGAAGTGAGAATTCGTTGAGCGGCTCCGAGTTGGTATTCGAAACTTCAATTCGCATTGTGAGTCTATCGTCTTGTTTGCCGTACGCACACGAGATGCGTCCCCAGGGGTAACTTAGATCGACTGTGTCGCCCTCTTTATTCGGCGTCGCGACTGGCGATGAAGACCGAGGAAGAAATGCCTCGAGCGTAGCACGAAAAAACGATTTCTGCGGCTGCAACTCCCCGTTTTCAGGCGAAACGAGAAGCGATTGTCCATTGAACGAGAGTGAATCAAGGCCGCGAGCACCGACTGAGAAATCCAAGCCACTTTTTACCACCGCGGTCCGAACGACGGGCATTCCCTGCGTCTGATCTGTCGGCGATTGCGCACTCGCTCGAGTAGCAACAGCAAACATCCCAAAAACGGAAAGAAGGAAATCAAACCCGCAAGCCAACAGCGACAAGGAAACAGTGCATGTAATGTTCATTCGGCCACGCAAATATACACTTATTCTAAGGCGCTCATGATTGCGAGACAATCGAGCACCGGCATTAGCGGAGCCAAAACTGAAGAGAAATTGTCTTGTCATGACAGCCGATAATCGCTAAAAAAGAGCGCAATTCTTCACCTGGGAGGAAATACGCAAAACTTTACACAAAATTGGCTGCGCTGGATGCGAATGGTTGGGCCAACACTATCGTTTGACCCATTCATAAGTCCTTTCAGAGACAGCTGACCCTGTCATGGTCTCTTCTACTCCGATTCCTACAGTTCTGCGAATCGATGTCGAGCCCGACGAATCTCAACCGCCGGCAGGTGAACGTCCGTGGAAGGGGTTCCTCGCCATGTTCGACATGGTTGAGAGGCTTCTACGCCGGTTGAGCGACGTTACAAGCCACCCTGTTCGTCTGACATGGCTAATCCGGCTCGATCCGGACATCGAGCGCGCGTTTGGTCGCACAGATTTTCCAGTTCGCCGGCACCATGATCTGTTCGACCGGATTCTCAAGCATTCCGACGTTCTGGAATCCATGTGCATGCGCTCCGTTGGAATACTGAGAAGGCAGTCGTTTTTTCCGACTACGCGGACGAAACGTGGGCTGCAGAGTGCTTACAAGTCGCCGCCTCGACATTTCAGAATTGTTTCGGGCGTCCACCACAGGTGATGAGTTTCGGTGGGTTCTTTATGTGTGACTCAGTGCTTGATGTCGCGGTCGACCTCGGGATCAGGGCCGACATGACTGTTGAGCCGGGGCTACCGCCCATACACGATAACGTCTCATTTGGCGCTTATTCAACGGCACCGTCCGCCGAAGTCTTGGATACGATGCCCCCGGCTTCCGGACCATCCTTCACGCGGAGCTTTCGACATACCCGCGACCTCTGTCGATGATGTTCGGCCTTTGCTAATGGTTCCGCTTATCTCCGGCGATACGAGTCCGATCCTAAGACGATTTGTACCGACGCTTCGTCTCACGTGAGCCTCCTAAATACTACGAGCCACTCAATCCTTGGAAGGGTTGGCCGAGTCCGCAGAGGTTCTGGGACTTGGCGCAGCGGGCTGTCGACGAAGACTTGCCCGCGCCCTATCTTGCCTTCGCTCTACGCACCGACGCCCCAAACACCGACTCGCACCGACGGGTTTGCGAGCTGTTTGAATATTTGCCGCGGCACCCAATTGCCAAGCGGATCCGAGTTGTCGATCCGCTGTCGTGGGAGGTCGAGTCGCTGGCCGGTCCGCGTCCGTTCGAGTGGTCAGAGGCGTTCGCCGGTACTCGAATTCAATGAGTGTCCACGCCGGCGTTTCGCCGTCGCGCTGGTTTGACGGCGCCCCCCGTCAATTCGCACCACCAGAACTCGCTCTGCCTTTGAACTGGTAAAACGAACGCCACAGCTTCGCATAGCCATTCGAGCCGCTCCTCGGGCGTTAGGCGATACAATTCTGTGCGGCCGGCGATATCCTCCGGCCTGCAGTGGGCCAGCGCATGCTCGAATTCTTTGGACGGGTTAGCGTCAGTCTTTCGATTTTTCATCTCAGCCATGCAATTCTGCGGAGCGCGTCGCTAATGCTCGGTTCCAAAAATTCCGCCGTCCTCCCCAGTGAGTGCCGCGATTACAACTTGGATTTGCGGAGACGGCCCGTTAGAGGATCGCGTTGATATCCCATCGCAATTGCAATCTCCTCGAGATCTTCCAAGATCAACAATTTCTCCTCAAGCGGTAAAGCAGCAGATTCGGCGAGCGTATCTAAATTGTGCCTGCGCCAGGCGGCATGTTCCTCGTTGGGTAATGAATTCAAGGAGGCACGTTTATTCACGTTCACTCCGCGTCACGTTGCTGCGTTTCGTAATCACGTTCCCACTCGTGATCGGGTGATTTGCTTTGCCTTTGAACTCGTAAACGAAGGTTGCTGCCTGCCACAGCCATTCGAGCCGCTGCTCGGGCGTCAAGCGATAGAATTCGGTGTGGCCGTCGAAATCCTCTGGTTTGCACTGGGCCAGCGCACGCTCGAATTCTTTGGACGGCTTGACTTCAGTTTTTCGATTTTTCACTTTGCCCCTGCAATTTCTCCAGTTCTTTAATGTCGATTAAGTCTTTATCACGCAACGGAGTAATCGCGCGTTTCGTTTCGAGAAGCCTGGCTATTCCCATAATTTTAATCGTCCGGTTTTCTATTACGATTTCCCGGGCGTCGCGACTTAACTCTTCAAACGAAAGGTTATCCTGCAAGAATATATCCACATGTCGCAATGGTCGATCGAAATCCACAAACGAAAAGACCAGCGCCCCCTTTTCCTCGATCATGCGTTGCACGGCCTCGCGGCTCATCAGATCACGCGCGGGAACAGGCACTCGAGGTTGCAGCCCGAGCTCGTGTATGACACGCAGAAATTTCTCGACGTTGGCCGGATCCATGTCCAATGCAAGATCGATATCCAGCGTTACCCGCTCGACCCCATGAAGAACCGCCGCAACGCCTCCGCCGATTACGAATTCCACATTGGCATCCGCAAGCGCGAAGAGAATTTCGTTAATGTGGTTGCTCATTTATTCGTTCTCTGATCCGAGTTAGCGACATCTGATCTGACCTCTTACTAACTCCTCGATCCCGTCCGCATTGGCGGCAATTTCCCGCCGTATTTCCAAATCAATGAACAAGTCATGCGCCATAGAAGCTTGTCCGAACGGCAGTACGTAGCTGATTAAATCAAAGCCGCGAACATTCTTCGCAGTCGCCTGTAAATCGGTCTCAACGCGTGCCAAAGTGACGTCTCCGCGAGACGTTGCCGAAGCTGCCTGTAAATGCGATTTCCCAACGTCCGCCAACCTGACCACCTTCGAGCTGCGCCGAGCCAGGCCGAGACTTCGCCGCTTGACGACCCGTGAAATTCGAAAACGAGATAGCGCGCCGTCGCGGAACCGGGGTTTTTCATGTGGTGCATTTCGCCCGCCGGAAAATAGATAACGCCACTCCGTCCAAAGCGACGACCCATTGTTTCCACACTGCCTGAGAGCACGATGATCGCCACATCATGGGCATCTGCGTGCTTCAAATAGCCAGCGCCGGCCTGAAGTTCGGTCAAGTGCACATGCAATTTCATCAGGTAGTGAGTGGGCCCTTCAAACACCAGCTGAGGGCTGAACGGCCCATTACCGATTTGCCGGATATCTCCCGTCCTGCTGATCGTTGTTTCGAGCGGCGCTTCTGTTTCCCGGGGTAAGCCCGTCCATTTAAACATCAGATATGTAATTGGCTTGGCAGTGACGTTGCGGATAGTGTGGAATTGAAATGCGGGATAATAAACGAATGATCCGGCTCTTAATTGTTCACAGCGTGCATTAAGCCCAGCCTCGTTTAGCGCGATTACGAGCTCAGCCTCCCCATCCAGGACAACCAGAATCTCCTCCTCACAGTGTGCATGCGGCGCATGGGGCGAATGCCCCGGGCTAAGCACCGAAACATGCGTGCTCATGTGCAAGACGTTCGGCGTCGCGCCGGCGAAAAGATGATGCGGGCGCCAACGCGCAACACGATCTTCCGGAAGCGGAAGCTTAAGTGGATGAAATTGACTTGTCAGCGCAGATGTGATGGGTTCCGGCGATGGGACGATATAGTTTGCGCGGCTCGAATCGCCGCCGCTCACGAGCAGAACCGGCACGCGAGACCTTTTGAATCGAAAAGGCCATTCGAGTTGATTCAAATTGGGCATCTTCACAGGCGTACGCGCGACCGCGTATTGAAACAGCAATGCAGTCCGCGTGCCTTCCACACGTGTGTTCTGCGAGCCGTGCCAAAGGCTGCCATCAAAAAAGACCGCGTCCCCATCGTTCATAGCAGGCTGAACGAACTTGGCTGAAGGAATAATCGTACGCGCCCAACCGAGCACAGTGGTTGTCGATGCCTCGCCCCGCCGGACACCGTTTTCATGGGCGACTTGCTGAATGGTTTTCCCGATCGCGTGAGATCTTGTCATCAGTTGAAGCGCGGATTCGCAGCTCGTGTTTTCGATTCCGATCCAGACCGAGACGAACCCCCCCTCGAGCGCGGAACTTTCAATGTCGCAGTGCCACGGATGAATCTCGTTTGGTTCGCGTGTGATTAAACTGGCGCCCCAGAGCAAAATGTCATTTCCTAACAACATCCGCAGTCGCGCGAGCAACGCCGGCCGAGTAGCAAGGCCAAAAACAAAGCAATCGCTCGCAGCCCGACCTTTTCCCCACTTGAGCGGCGGGGGCGGATCGCGACGGAAATGAGACATCACGAGCTTGCATTGCGCGCGGGTAAAAAGGGTTATCGGCCCAATGAAGCCGTCCCGGCTAAAGGACTCACGTTCTCGCCGCATGGTTTCCAAATTGTTCATCGTCCCTATTTCAACGCTTCGTTTGATGGTTATTACCGCAGCGAGAACTAATCAAACCCGTAATAATTAGCATCGAGGTCGAGGACAGTGCATTCCTAATTACATCAAGTCTGCGCCCCGACGCAGACAAGCGTTGTGAATGCGCACGAAACAATTTGGAATGTTTCCACTGTGCTTTTCAATTCGATCACTCGATAAAGCGGTGACGGGGCGCGCTCTGCGACCTTTCGTTCCGCTATCTGGTGGTTTCATTTGTTTCTCTTTCACCGCCGGATCGGCGGCAAGTTCTCTCCATATTTCCAAATCAACCAGGGGAGTTCCAGACCGCGAGAAAGTCGCGGGATGAAAATGCGCGGCTGCACGAGCAATCGCAAAAGCCAGCCGAGATAAAACCGGTCCGCCCAATCGGGAATTGCATTCTCATCGCCCGTGATAAACCCGAGCGCGGCTCCGGTGCAATGGATGGCGGGGCGATACGGCAAATTTTCGCGCAAATAATAACCGAGTTTTTCCTGGGCGCCGCTGCCAATGGCAACGATCACATGCCCGGGTCGATGCCGATCAACAAGCCCGAGAAGATTTCGGTCTTCAATATCTAATCCGTACCACCGCGCGACGTAACAATTCTCGATGTCGAGTGGGAAATTTTCCCGGCGCGACCAATCGAACAATTTTTGTTTTGCGCGTTCGCTGGAAAGAACCCAGAAAATTTTTCCGGTCTTCTCTCTTTCAGCTTGCGCAGCAAATGTTTCAGATACCTCAGACCTGAAATGCGTTCGACCTTCTCGCGTCGCAACAAACGCCACAGCAGAACCATGAAACCACTGTCGGGAAGCGCCAGATCGGCCGCCAGTACAGCGCGCCGGTAGTTCTCGTCTTCACGCAGTCGTGCAAAACACGTTCCGGAAGGCGCGATCAAAAACCCGCCCCGCTGGTTCATTGACTCGATCGCTTCTTCAACATCGCCGTTGAAGAATTGAATGCCGAGAATCCGGCAGGTCGAAAAGTTGCAGATGTCAGGCACGGGCAGCCGAGTCACGACGCTGTCGCAGGCTCAATCAGTTCGACTCCGGGAAAATAGATGCGGTATCGCTCAATATCCCGGGTGGCTAGCTTCCAGCCCATCAACTCGGCGTGCGCCCCAATGAAAAAATCAGGTAACGGTACGCTCGGAGCCTTGCCCCCGCCCGATCGGGTGCGAGCAAGCCGATACCTCCTATAGGCACGGCCACAAATGCCTGCAGCGGCAACTGGGAGATCAAGAATAGTAATGCCAGCACGGCGCATATCCTTTTCGATCTCCTCGCCGGGCATCGGGCCCGCGTACAATTCGCCTAGCGTGACGCAGTTTATTGCTGCGCCTGTATCAGTGACTGCTGACGAAATGAGGTTCCGTGCACGGACACGCTGGTTCGCGGCACCGCAGTGGGCATCGATAATAATGTTGGTATCCAATAAAATCATGCTTCCCGCGTCATCTTGCGCAGCTCTTCCCAGCGAACCTTCGGGACGCTTTTCCAGCTTCGTATTGCCTTCAGAACGTCCGCTTTTGTCCGCTTTTTCTGCGGTGCAGCGCGATGCACTCGCCTTAGTATCAATTCAGGCCCTTTTCGTTCGCATGCGAACACGTCCCCCGGTGCCGCGCCGGGAAGTACGACGCGTTTCTTACTGTCCGCCGTCAACGTCATGGTGGGATTATCCCACATCGCCTAACGCGCAGTCAACCCAAGCCAGGAACAAACCTCATCCAAGACTGATCCAGAGAATTCCCGGTTCGCTTTGCCCACAAATTTGGTAAGCTCTCGGCCGGTGCAAAAGGTCGCGACCGCACACAAACCCACCGATGCTTCGCCGCTGTCTCGCAAGCAATTTCCGCTCGCGCTTGCGCTAAGCGTTTTCTTCCTGGTCGCACTCTGGTTTGGACTTTGCAGAGAACTCAGTGGCGAATGGTCAGTCAATGAGCAATACAACTTCGGCTGGTTCGTTCCTTTTTTCGCGCTCTACCTTTTCTGGCTCCGCTGGCAGAACCGGCCAGAGCCGGAGGTCAGAAGTCAGAAGTCAGAAGTCATTGGTCACTGGTTAGTAGTATTCGGAATCGCCGTGATCGCACTTCTTCTGTTACTGCCGGTTCGGCTTTTTGAAATTGCGAATCCGGAATGGCGACTCCTCGCCTGGATTCACGCTGGCGTAGTCGTAACGTTAACGCTCTTGCTGATCTGGTCCGCGGGAGGGAAAACGTGGCTCCGCCATTTTGCTTTCCCGGTCGCATTCATTTTCGTTGCGGTTCCCTGGCCTACAACGCTGGAAACGCCGGTCATCCAGGGTCTGATGCGCCTCGTCGCGCGCGTCGCCGCGGAGGCGGCGATGCTGCTCGGAACTCCCGCGCACGTCGAAGGCAATCTGATCCGCGTGAGCAACGGTCTGGTCGGCGTAAACGAAGCGTGCAGCGGCATCCGTTCGTTGCAAACGTCGCTGATGATCGGCCTGCTTTTTGGCGAATTGAAACGACTTTCTGTGCTGCGGCGTGTGGCGCTCGTTGCGTGCGCTGTTGCCATCTCGTTGTTGGCTAATTTTGTCCGCGCAGTTTTTCTGGTCTGCATTACGGCGACAAAAAATCTTTCGGAGGTCGGTCGCTGGCACGACATCGCCGGCTACAGCGTCATCGCGCTGGTGTTTCTAGCCACCCTGGCGCTCGCCTATTTGCTCAGCAAAACAGAAGCCGGACGTCAGAGGTCAGAGGTCAGAGGTCAGAGGTCAGTTGTCAGTAGGCCGTGGTCTGCAATCGGTAGTTCGTATCTCGCAGCGGCCATTTGCTGGCTCTTGCTCGTCGAGATTGGAACCGCAACTTGGTATCGCCTTCACGAACGTAATCTCATTAGCGGTACACACTGGAGTGTGCGATGGCCGGAGCAAGCCCCGAACTTCCGTAAACTGAAAATCGACGAAGAAATTCGCGCCGTGCTCCGATTCGATAAAGCCCGGGCAGCGGCCTGGACTATGGGACAGGTAGGGTCGGCGCTCCGCGCCGACCGGACGCCGCGGAGCGGCGTCCCTACCGATACCATCTCCTGCTTCCTATATCTTTTCCGATGGAACCCCGGTCGGAACAGCGCGCTTCTGGCAAACCTGCATCGGCCCGATGTTTGTTTGCCCGCAAGCGGCTGGACGCAGGTGGCGGATCACGGCGTGCGCAACTACCCTGTGACTCGAAGTGAGGACGGCGCACAGCGCCGTGGCTACAGTGGTTCGTTTGAATTGCCGTTTCGCCATTTCGAATTCAAGCGCAGTTTCGAAGGGTCTCCACCGCAGACGGCACACGCGTTTTATTGTTTGTGGGAAGACCGCGCTTCGGGAGGCTCGGCGCCTCTTGGCAACACAGACTCACTTGGGATGTTCGGAAGCCGTTCCGAATGGACGCGCGCCGAACGGCTCCACGCGGTATTGGAAGGACGCCGACATCTGGGACAGCAGGTCATGCAAGTAATATTCATCAGCAACGAGCCGCTTTCCGCAGCGGGCGCCGAAGCGCGTCTTCGCGATCTCGTTCGCGACGTCGTTACGCACAGGTAGGGCGGACAGTCCCCCTGCACGCCATTCGTGGGCCCCGGGAATCGGCGCGCACGGGAGTGCGCGGCCCTACCTATGACGACGAAAGGCGGACCAGCCGCCCAAAAAATCCCCAAAAAAGTCTTGCCATGCCAGCAGGAATTGTTACAAGGGGCGTAATTCTTCGAGCCTTGGGAGGAACCATGCGAAAATTTACGACATGTCGGCCGCGCGTTTTGCCGTTTCGTTCGCTCCTGGTCACTGCGTGCGCGCTGTTGGCGGCGGCTGCTTTCCTGCCGCAGGCCAATGCGGAATTTTGTCCCCCTGGTGTGGACTGCGCCGAGCTGCAACACTTCAACTTCAACAACGATCTTCCCGGCGCGGCACCTCCCTACATGTCTGTCGAAGGCACCACAACGCTCTTTAACGACCCTCTGGAGGCGTTCCCGGCTGGGAATATTGTTATCGCTGACGGACACGGTACGACCGACAATGGTGGCGGGGATCTGGCCGGCAACGCGCTCGATCTCAGGGGCAACACCAGCGGCACAGGCACAAATTATTGCTTCAATATCGGCGCCATCAACGTCTCAGGGCTAACAGAGGTTTCGGTCAGCTTCGCGCTGCAGAGCGTAGGCAACGGGGGACAATTCACCACGCTCATGCTCAGTTGGAGCACCGACGGGGTTAGTTGGACGAACTTCGCTACGTTCACCGACCTGCAGACGCACGGCACCTATTTTGTTTACGACGGTCAGTTTGACACGGGGGGTGCAACGTCTATCTACGTCCAATTCTGTTTTACCGGCTCGACGAATAATGCCGCGGGGAATCATACCTACATCGATAACATCGAAATTAACGGGGTCATTCCGGAGCCCGCTACCGTCCTCGGCGGCATGCTTGGCGTGCTGGGACTTTGCTGGCATCAGCGTCGGCGATTGATTCGCTCGGTGCGCTTCCGGCGAACGTAAGAGTTCTCTGTCGCTGGGGAGCACAGGCTGCCAGCCTGTTCGTTTCGGCAGCTTGCCGAAACGCTTGAACACACATTCGGACCACTTTCGCTTTGAGGAAGTGTCGTCGGCAAGCTGCCGACGACTGCAGGCTGGCAGCCTGCGCTCCCCAGAATTCGCCATCACGTTGCAGATGCCCCAACGCCATAGTAAACGTTTTTGGTGCCTAGCCAGCGACCCCGGTCTCGCCCCGTTCCAAAGAAAAACGATCTCGATCTGACTCCGCCGGAGGAAATTCGCGCACGGCGAATTCGGCGGTTCCTCATGCTCGGTACGGCGGTCGTCTGTGCGCTGGGCGTTGCGCTCTACTTCGCTGCGCCCGCGATTGGAGGAGCAATCAAGGCCTGGCAGGCGCGTCGCGTCGCGCGAGAGGCCTTCGCTTTGATCGAACAAGAACAGTGGCGCGACGCGGAACCGAAAGTGCGCGACGCGCTCCTGCTGCGACCGACTGAACCCGAGGCGTGGCGCGCAGCTGCGCGGCTGCTCTCCCGCGCGGGACAGGCAAGCGGTGCGCTGGAATGGTGGAAGAAACTCGAAGATGAACACCGTCTCACAATCGAGGACCGCCGCCAGTTTGCCGGGGCTGCGCTTGCGACCGGTGAATTAACGACGGTCGCGAGACAGGTGGACGCATTACTGGCACAACGTACCGGGCCGGCGCCAATTGACATTGTGCTGGCCGGTCAAGTCGCTATTCGCGAGGGCAACCCTGTTCTTGCAACCGATTATGCTGAACGCGTGCTTGCCGATAAACGCGCAAAACCAAACGACGTTCTCTCCGCGGCGACGCTTATTCTTGTAGCCACAAAACGTGAGTCGCAGCCATACGCCAACGCGTGGAAGCAAATTGAAAATGTAGCACGCGACACAAAGAACCCGGCATCGCTCGACGCGCTGACCGTTCTTGCGCGCGAGCAGGAGCGAGCACCGGCGGCTTCGGTCGCCGTCAGCCCTTCTCTTTCGCTCGAGGGCCCTGGGGGACCATCTCCGACACCTGCGACGCCGCCATCTGTAGCCGGCGGCGTTGACGCCGGCCCTACGCCCCAGCCAACACCTGCAACACAATCTGGCGATACCGTCACTCTTACTCTCGCCGCCACTCCGCCACCCCTTCCAGTCGGACGGATCATGAGCTCGACCGAAGTGGCGCAGGCCCTCGAAAATCACCCGGCTGCCCGCCCTTTTCACAAACTCCTGGCGCTTGAACTTCGTGCGCGGCACGACCCCGCACTCACGGCTCAGTACATTGCCGATGCTGTGCAGCGCTTTCGAAACGGCGATGACGAGACGCTGGCCGCGCTGGCTGCATGGCTGAACAGCGTCGGACAGCCTGCGAAAACTTTGGAAGTGCTACCGAAGGTACGCGCATTACAACGGCAGGATCTGTTTTTGCAATACGTGAACGCGCTTGCCGCGCTGCAGCGCTGGAACGATATCAAAAGTTTGTTGACGAGCGAACCGTCTGCGATCGATCCCGTGCTGCAACACATATACCTCGCCGTCGCTCAGGGGCACCTCGGCGCAACAACCGCTGCGACTAACGAGTGGCAGCGCGCTTTGGAAGCGGCAAACACCGCCGACAAATTGTTGGGCCTCGCCAGTTATGCCGAGCAAAACTCTGCGAATGATATCGCCGATGCCGCCTATTCCGGCGCGATCAACATCGTGCCAAAAAACCGCGCAGCCTACGCGAGCCGGTTGCGCCTCGCGCTGGCAGCCGGACATACGGCTAAAGCGGAAACTATAGCAGCGGAGATCGCTCGGCTTTGGCCAGACGACGCCGCAGCCCGCAATCAGGATGCGTATCTGCGAGTGTTACTCGGCGCGCCGGCTGCGGTCGTGGAAGCAGCAGAGCGCGATGCCGAAGTGCTAGTCGCTAAGGAACCGTTGAACTGGTCAGCCCGCGCAACACTCGGACTGGCGCGTCTTCGTCTGGGCCGGAATAGTGATGCCCTGGCGGTATTCCGCCATGTGCAGGTCACCGGCGACGAACCACCGGGCGTACTCGCGGTGCGCGCGGCGATTCTGGCAGAAACCGGCTACCAAGACGGCGCACGCCACGAGGCGCGCTTCCTCATAGCCAAACCGCTTCTGCCGGAAGAACGCGCACTGATCGCGCCGTTGTTCCCGTGAGGCAATGATCTCCGATTCAACGATTCTCGTTGATCTCGCCGGCCATTTTCTGTCACTCTTAGGGAGTTATGCGATTACTGGCTGAACTTGTGATCATCGCGGCCCTGATTTATTTTGGCTGGAACACGCCCTTCAAAGATCAGGTTGCCCAGGTAAACAGAACAATAAACGCCCAATTACACGGTCTCGGGAAGGGGCTGCAAAAACACGAGGATCCCTCTGTGCGCAGATATTAGCCGGCGAAGATCCAGATTTGCGCCAGGGCGAGAAGGCGGATTAGCTCTCAACTATCAACAAAGGACGATCAACTCTTGCCTCGAACCTACTCGTTTACGACGGATGCAGAAAGTTTCGATGTGACAAATTTGTCAAAGAACAGCCCGGAGTTCTTCAACGCTAATTTGTGCTTGCCGCAGAATGCTCTGTAAAGTCTTTGGTGAAAGGACGCGATGCGCAGGCACGGTAACACGAAGCGAACCTCGCATTAGACGAATATGTGAACCTTCCTGCCTTTCCTGGATAAATCCCAAACGCTTAAGCGCCCGAACGACTCGTTGACCAGCTAAATCGCGTGGCAGCTTCACGCAAGCTGCAATACGGGATCGCTCTCAAAATGCAACGTAACCTCGCGCGGCGCGGATCGGCCGGCAAAATGACAGCGAACAGATTCCTTAATCGCCTCGGCGAGCTCTGTCAGATTCTTAGCCTGCGTTGTAATTCCCCCACCGCCGGGGTCATCCCATGAGGCGACCAATACACCTGCTTCTACGTCACGTTCGATTTTAAAAGCCAATGGATCCATTTGAATGCAGCATGGGCAACTCGCGTACCATAACCGATTAGAAAATGAGGGTCAATCGACTCTCAACTCCCCGTCTGCCGTAACCTCGCCGAAGGCGGATCAACTCCGTAAAGGAGCGTGGCCGCGTAAATCCACAAAGTTGCCATCACACATACCCGTCGCCTTTTACGCGGCGTGGCTCCCACGGCGTAAAGCCGCGAACACCTTCGGGGCCACGCCGCTTTAAGCGGAGCTTCACTTCCCCCGGGACGTGGGCGAAGCCTTTACGTCCTCAACCAACGACTACTTGTCGCGCCGTCTTGTCGCGCCGGAGCCTTGTGCAAAGGTGGAAGCCTCGCGCGTAGGTGGATCAGCTTTCCGAACCTATTCGTTCACGACCTCGATCGGCTTGTCGATGAGCTGGCCGGTGAAGCGATCAATTGCAATGTGAACCCAATAATGCGTTTCGCCTTCAACCATGAACCCTGCAAGACTGTTAGCATTTGGCGGATAACGCCCGCTTTGTACGACAAGATCAACCATTAGATTCCAAGTGCGCGTCTGACACGCGTCTGAAAAAGCACGGAGTACGCACTCGCGCGCCGCTTTGTTACCCAAGCCGGTGACGGAAGCATCGGACACAAGGGCCGTGCGACTGGAGCTAACCGACAGGTTAGGGGTCACGAGTTCGGTTTTGTTTACCATCGATTGGCTGCTCGTAAGATTGGTGAGAGCTGTGACAATGTTATTTAGCTCGGTCGAAGTGATAGTCGTAGTTCCCGCAATACTCTTGGTCGCCTGCGAGAGAATCGCCTTCAAGACAAGTGGTTGTCTCGTATTCAAGGAAGTTTTGCCTGCTTCCATACTCGACTCGTGCAATGTGAATACATCAAGGAGACCTGCGTCGGCAGACCTCGACTTAGTAATGCTGGTCGTGGGCATCGCACTCGTAAAGGTAAGCGTTTTCCAAGGCTGACCTCGGAAAACGTGATCCAGCTCGGCCACGCTTTGAAATACGCCATTCTGAAAGGCGCCATTCAAGGCCAGTGGACGTACGGCGGAGAGCGTCGGTTGCAACTGATTATTGGCAGGATCGGCTGCATCTCCGGCTGTAGGAAAATCGCCGATTCGCTGCACTTGGTCGAGATCTACGTAATGGGCGTTTGAGCCAGTGTTACTGTTATTTGCGTACTGATAGAGAGAATATGGCGACGACGTTCCTAAGGTAAACCAGGACCCCTGAGGCGGCAGCGCCGTAATGGGTTCCACAGGCAGAGAAGGCGAGTTTAAGGTAGAGTCCAGGCTGTACTGCGTGCCATTGTTGTAGTCCTGTGGAGTGCCAGAGTGGCTCCCGTCGTTACCCCAGATCCCAAAACGGACTGTTCGAGGATCAAGAGCGACAAACTCCGGGTCTTGGAGGGTCGTGTCATTCTGTGGGTTAGATGACGGATTGCTGTAGACCAGCATCGTTGAGGGCTGCGCGCATCCCTTCCATTTCTGGTACGATTTCCAGTTCCCATTGACCTGTACTTGAAGCTCAAAAGTGCAACTTGTGCCAAAATCTGGATATGCTGTGGACGCGCCGCTCGGTGAACCGGTTAGTGTCATCTGCGGAAAATGGAATCCGTAATGACCGTTAGGGGTTGCCGTCACGTTATTTGAGCTTTGATTACCGATCACCGACGTAGCAGCAGACGGGGCAGGCCCGAAATTAGCGCTACTCGAATTAAAGGTCATGAAGCTGGTCGACGTTATCTGGGCCGAGGCGGAAGGAGCAGTTGCAGCTGCCGTAACACTCGCACCAAGCGTCATCTGCACTCGAACGTTTTGGCTTGCAGGAGTAGGTGCGTTCTGGTGTGGATTCCAAAGCCCCGGCAGAATCCAAGCGTCGAAATAGTTCGTCGGGCCCTGCGTATGCCAATACGGCTTGAAAACGATCTTGTTTAGATACGGAAGATTTTTAATACCCGCTAGCTCATAATTGCCGGTATTGTCGTAGAAATTAAAAAAAATCGGGACATTCCCAGAATCCCACTGATTGATTATGTTCGCCCCGATTTGCATGATTTGATAGTCGGAACTCTTCGGAGCGCTGGTACCCGTATTGTCATAGTACCTTGCTTGGGCTTGAACAAAGGTGTTTCCGCTTCCCGATCCCATCCCGACTGAGCCGTCTAAGATCGTCGCCTTAAGTAGCTCGAAGAAATTCGGTTCCCGACCTGGGTTTTCGTTGGCGACCTGCCACAGTGTTTCTATGCTTGTCAGGACGTTCGTTCCGCTGGGTCCTGCGTAATCCCAGTGATTGCTCCCGCTGTTCCACACCAATCCAAAGTCCCGCTGAATAGTTGCTGCCGTAGCGACGCTTGGCAGGCCATTGACAATGGTTGACGTTGCAGTTGTAACGATGCCGGTCGGCCCCAACCCGGCGAGCCGGGTTACCGGGAAGCGCCGGTCAATTAGAGGCTCTCCAACAACAGCAGTATTACCGTCCGCCCTGGTAAATAAACGCTGCACGCGAACGTTGAGAAGGTTGGGATTAATCGGCGTGGCCACTTGGTTAGCAGCGTTGTCCTTATATGCATAAATATTTCCTGTTCCATTATCTGGAGCCCCCATATCGGTCGCATTGAGCGTTGGCGTCCAACTCGGGGCATTCAGTTCACGTAAGAAAGTGCCAAGGTACTGAAGGGCATCGGTCGGGAATGCGCCGCCCGGTTGAGCAAGGCACAGCTGTATCAGACTTTGTCGGTTAGGGAACATCTGATCTGTACGCCAGCCGGAATTCTGGCTGGCCTGATAATACTGCGTCCCAACAGAAAGGAAGCCGGTGGTGTTGGACAACACAGCGCTCAGGTAGTTGTTCGCCTGCGTAGCACTGAAGGTGAAATTTGGAAAGGTCGAAGCTGTCAGCTGCGACGAAGCGTAATTACGCCAGCCGACGAGGTTGTTGATGCCACCTGTCGAGAATCCTAGCACACTCAGGTCGGCGAACGCAGAGACACCCTTCGGACCGTATTTTCCTGCGGTAAGATTGGTTGGGTATCCCGCAACGTTCGCATCCAATAATCCGCCTTCGTCATAGATCGCGTACGCGTAGCGGCCGACGGCATAAGACAAATTCGATGGAGCCGCGTTGGCCAGACTCGCGTCCCACTCGGGGAAATTGGGGTAATTTGCGCGCCCATTTCGAGTGATGACCACCCAATCCGGCGCAGTGAAATTGTTAAGATTTGCTTGAGGAATGAGGTAGTGCTTGTCCCAGCGGGCAGCTGTTATGAAACGGCTATTCGCTGACGGGGTCGTAGAGTTAACGTTCGATGCTTCGTTTAACGTGGTATCTCCTGTCCAACTGCGTCGGACCAGATTGGGAATAGGATCCGGGTTCCCTCCGGGGTTTCCGCTCCGTCGGGGCAGCATGTTTGCGGCGGTTGCAGGAGAATAGACTGTGACGTTGTTTACCGTTGTGGCGTTCGAACCGCTGACGATTTCATCAAAGAGATCATTTACAATGTAGTTCGTTGCCGCCGCGGCCAACTCGTCAACCTTGGTTTGATTAAAGCTGCTATGGGCAACCTGACGATCGCCTGTAGCCCTTGAAAAATAAGCAACGCTCACTGCAGTCAGCAGTACAACAAAGGCCAGCACGATGATGAGCGCCGCGCCTTGCTCTCGGGCTGAAATCGTTTTGGGAAGCGAATGCACGCTACAGGTTATTCAGATCGAAGTACCGGGTGTAAACGCGAATCGCGGAAACAGCCGCTTTTGGCATGGCCGCGATTTCAGCGTCAGGGAAGGTGACCGTGCCTAAGTTACAGTTCCCGCTGGCCCCGTTCGTTGCCACGCAATTCCACTGAATTTCAACATCATTAGCTTTCGCGTACGTATGGAACGGCGGTGGGTGCTGGTTTATGGTGTTGAAGTCCGCCATCTTCGCAGAGAGGTCGAGAATGTTTTGGTCGGTGAGCAAAGCCCGGCTTCTGCTGTCGATTACGGCGATTGACACCACTATGGCTTCCACATCGTTCATCCCGTTAACATCACGATAGTGCGGGGCTGTCGGATCTGCCTTGTTGATAAAAGGATTTTCGCTTATATATCCGTTCTTTAGCAGGTAATAATATTCAAACCGAAACACCCCCGGCCCGATCGTCTCGTAAGACGAGTCTTCGGCGTTAGAGACGATCGAACTTGGCCAAGCCCAGCCTTGCCCGAGGTAGTAGCCGGCTCCAGGCGTGTTTGGCTGAGTTATATCTGTCGTCCAGGAGCTCTGAGGGAGAAAGAATATCGGGCAGTAATAATTCTGCTGGTGGTAGTTGCCATTGGAGACTCCGTTCCACTGCAGACCGACAGCCATTCGCTGTAACTTATTAAAGCCAGGCGATCCGTTGCCGCTTACATTCGAATTAACACGATAGCTGACTAATGAAATGGGACTTGGCGCGCCTGTAGGGGGGTAATAACCCGGTACTTGGGCAAAGAAGGTGATCTGATCGTTTGAGGAATCCCCCCTGTGACCGTGGCCTTGTGAGTGCCCGTAAGAGTGCCCAGGATAGCATGACGGGCAGTCTGTTTTCAGATAATAATCAACGTCAGTTCGTTTCAGCATCCGCGCGAAATCCACTGCCATTCGATCGAGAACGACCCTCGCCTGTGTATCCGCGCTGATGTGCTTGCCGCCCATAACAGTCAGCGAGGACGCACTATTCATCAGCCCCGTCACAAGCAGAGCCACTAGCGTAATGACAGCGATTGAGACGAGCAGTTCCGCCAGTGTAAAAGCGCGGTCTTGCCGGAGCCTTAGCCGTGACGCGGATAGCGCTCTCATGGTCGAGGCCGATTGATATTAATCACAGTTTCAACCGAACCGGCCACCATAGTCAGATCGGTTTGCGGAGAGGGCCAAGAAACAATGATGTGGGTGAGGGCAGTCGTGTTAGTGGCGTTGGTCGCCCTATAGTAGACTGTCGCGGTAAAAACCGCTCCGGCCGCATTCTGTTGGTAGTTTCCCTCGTTCGTGAAATACGCAGTGCTTGGAAGCTGCATACCAGGTTGCCAAGGGTTGCCACTTGTCGGCGGAATGTGGAGCAAAAAATTGCCCGTGTTCCCGTTACCATTCCCAGGAAGTCGTGTGGCTGCACGCATATCGCCGATGACTTCTGAAAGGATCTTGTTTGCAGTCGTCTGGTGGATGCTAGCCTGCTGAGCCTTGAGGGCGATCGGCAGCAATGCGAATACTGTAAGCAGACAAACCGCCGCGATACCCATCGCTAAGGTCACTTCAACGAGCGAAAACGCTGCGACGGGGAGGAACGGGCGTGTGCTTTTCATTTTGGGCGAACAGATGATGAGGCCTTGCTGGTCGCCAGTCAAGGTCATTAAGCCGCCCACGGGACGCGGATTTTCAGCGTTGGAGCGCATGGAAATGAGACGAGGTTTCATTTTCGATAGATGTTCACGTTCCCACCGACCCCGGTGAACTGAATCGAGACCAGATTCCCCACGTACGAACCGGGGCACGTACCGCCGCTTTGCGTTGTTAGCGTCGGCGTGACGTTTCCGTGAGTTTGAGTGAGTCCGACCTCGGCCGCGGTTTGCAAGGGATAACTCGTCGTCGAATTTATCATCCTGGCCTCGCCGCTTGAGCTGAATTGAACAGCTTTCCCAAACGAATACGGGCTTCCCGTCGGATATTGAAATAACGTGCCGGTATTTCGAGGAATTGTATCACTTGTATCTCCGATCGTGTATTGCGTTCCACCAACCGTCACAAGCGGCCGATAATCGAAGCTCGTGCCCGGATACGTGCCGCGGCATGAGGTAAAATCGGTAAATGTGGTGAGATGGACGTTGTCGATCTTGGTTAATTTGTCGACTTGAATGAGGCTTGCCCCGGGTATCTGACCGCCGGTCGCGACGTTGGTTCCATCCTTCGATGCGACAATCTCCATGACAACTCGGCCGGTTCCGCCGCACCCTGACGTGTTCGATGAGACATCCTCCTCGCAAAACCCTACCCAGGTATAAGTATTGTTTGCCTTCGCGTAAGTGCAGGCGGTGTCGAGTACGCCTTTGATCGTGTATGCGGCGCTGGTGACGTCGGTTCCGCCTTTGATCGTTGTGAAGGCTGGAGCAATCAGCACCATCAAGAGGGCGATGATGCCGATGACGATGAGCAGTTCGAGCAGCGTAAAGGCGCTCACGCGCCCACGCAGCTTAGGCAACGTAAAAGCGCTGGCGCGCACACGTTGTTTCAGCGGAGTAAAGCCCAGAACGCTTTCGGGGCCACGCTCCGCAGAGGTCAGACATCGGAGGTTCGCCACGGCGAATCCGTCCTTTGGCGGATCAGATGTCGGAAAGAATGCCGGCACAGATGCTCGCGCTGCGTTTGCAAGCGAGACCCGGCGGGGGATGCTGGGGGCGAACATCGAGAACGGAGTATAACGCGAAGGACGCGAGAGACAAGTGCTGAGTTTCGAGAGGGTTCAGAGAGCGCTTAACCACGAATCCACACTAATCGACACGAATTGGATACATTAGTGGCGACTAAATTGGTCCGACGCATCGCGACTCGTCGAAATTATCGGCGGTACGGGAATCGCACTTCAGATTGTCCGGCTGGGAAGTCTTTCGTGTTGCGCGACACGAGCAGGCAATTCTCGGTGACCGCGCTTGCCCAAATCACTGCATCGGGCAGTTTGAGCCGATATTCTCGTCGCAGTTTGACTGCTTCCTCGGCTACGTGCGTAGTCAATGGCACAATGCGAAAATGAGCAAGGAAACCCCGGCGGGACGTCCTCGTCCGGCTCCGTTCGTGCGCCGGCCATTACCTCAATCCACGAAATAATGCTGACGCAACACTCGCGATACCGCGCAATTTCCTGGGCTGCAGGAGCGTGGCCGTCCAGAAAATCGAGCAGAACGTCGCTGTCGAGCAAGGCGTTCAACTACGTCGGCTCCATTCGCGACGCAGGGCGGCAACGTGGCGGGAGATATTCCCGCGAGTCCTGGATGCGCCAAAAAATGAGCCAAGGTCACTGGCGGGTGATGCGCGGAGAAAACGGGCAACTGCGCGACGAATGGCTTCCGCACGGGAAATTTTTTCGCGGCGGCAAAAGAACGTCAGTTTCCTTATCTGTTCCTCCGGTAGGTCGATGATCGTCCGCACGATGATATCATCCCACGTTATCATTTCTGGTCAAGATAATCACAATATGCTGGAGCGCCCCGGCCTCCGCACCCCGGCTCACAGGTCGAGCAGCAGTTTGAACCGGCGGTTCTTTCCGAAGCGAAAGGATGAAAAGCCGCGCCGATCCAGGGTCAGAATGGCATCGGCTCCCGCCATCTCCGCTGTCCACACGAGAGTGGCGTCTGGAAAATCCATCGGCACATCGGCATATTTGCCCATCAGTCGAACGGCGGCGGCGAGCGCCTCGGCGCTAAACGCATCACGCACTTCCGTGCCGCTGACGTGTAGAAAAGTAGCCAGACTGCCAGGCCCATTCCGCACATCAGAAAGGAAATAAAAAGCCTCGGTTACGACCGCGCCTGTGGTGACAAGTCGCGACCCGGCCAAGCGCGCCATGCGGTTTTGCACTTGATGGTGATCCGGTTCTGATCGGTCGAGCAACGCGACCAGCGGGCCAGTATCAAGAAGACAGATGTTCATCAACGCCAGTTGCGCTGACGAATATGTTTGCGCCACGAGTCCTTCTCCCAATGTCTCGGCGGGCTGGCAATGCTACCAACCAAATGACGAATCCGGTCAAAATCGAACCCGCGCTGTATTTCCCGGTCAATCATGTCGCGCACGAGAGCGGATTCGCTTCGTCTCTCGGCCGCAGCCCGACGCCTTAGCGCCTCTCGCTGTTTTGTTCCCAGCCGAATGGTGAGCGTGGTTTCCATAATCCAAAGCTTAGATAGTGTAAGACAGAATGCAAGACGAGAGCGCCCTGAGTGCGGGGCAGAACGCTGCGCAAGACATCAGATATCAGAGTATAGGCGGCGGCGGGTGGAGGCTGCCATAGTCGGTATTATCCGCCCAATCCGCGGTCTCAGAACAGGGCCAAAAAAAAGGCTTAAGAAAAGACTTCACAAATGCCGGAGCGCACACTATAAATGCGCCGATGAACATCCGACCCCGTTCTATTTTACTCGTCGTGCCGGTTGCACTCGCGTCGGTGAGTTGGCTGTCAAACGAGGTGATTGCCGCCGATTTCGAGCAAGCGCGCGTCACTCAAGTTGTGCAGGACGTTAAAGTTGTTCCTTCCGGCGCAGCAGCGCGTCCGGCAGCAGTAAACGAGACTGTTCGTCAGGGTTCCGCGGTGCAAACCGGTACGCAGTCGCGAAGCGAGCTGACGTTTCGGGATCAGACGATCACGCGCCTCGGCGAGAATACAATTTTCACCGTCGGCCAGGGCGCGCGGACCATCGAGCTGGGCAGCGGACAATTTTTGCTTTATGTGCCGAAGAAGGCCGGCGGCGCAAAAATCAAAATGGGCTCGGTGACTGCGGCGATCACCGGCACAACTGTGATGGGGAATGTCGCCCCGAGCGGGATCGTAGAGTTTACCGTGCTTGAAGGAAGTGCGTGCATTCACATGGATAAATTCGGACAGGCTTTGTACGTGCAGGCGGGCCAGAAAGTCGTTTACGATCCGATTAGCCAGCGGTTGGAAAATCCGGTGGACGTCGATATCCAGGAGCAACTGAGCTCGCCGCTGGTACACGATTTTCGCCAGCTGCCGAGCGCGGCACTGATCAACGAGGAGATTCAGATTCAACATGGGCGGGGCAATGACGACCTGGTTCGCGCACTCGCGGCATCAGGGGCTACCGTCGAGACGGCAACGCCTGAGCAATTTCTCGCCGCGTTCGATTCGCTCATTGTGCGTGCGGATCCGCGCACGGTATGCGCGCTCGTGGGCAGAGCAGCGAGAACAAGGCCGGATCTGGCGGACAGGATCGCCGTGGCAGCGATCACGTCCGCGCGGCCAGTGCGCGGATATTCCAAAGACTTTAAACAACCCGTCGGTAAGGAGATTCCGTGCGAGTGGGCCCAGTGCATCCTTCAAGCGGCAATCGCTGCCGATCCCCAGGCTGAAAGAGAAATTATTAACGCAGCACTGGCAGCAGCGCCGATGCTGCGCGACTGCATCCTGGCGGTCACGCCGTGTCCCGGGCAAAACGGTTTCGTCCAGCCGTACACAATCGCTCCGATTAATCCGGCGAATTTTGTGCCTCCGCCGGTCTCGCCTGAACAACCGCCAACGAGCAACAATCGTTAGAAGCGGGCGATAAACAAAGCAGCAGAGCTGTTGCACGCGCTTAGTGCTGTGCCCGTGCGTTGATAACCAACGCCTGCGGCTACTGTGAGATCTTGCCGCTGCTGCGCGTTTGCTCGATGAACGCACGTGCGGCGCGGCGTATTTCCTCCGCCACACGCGCCTCAGCTGAGACAAATTTCGGCGTGAACCAGGGAAATAACCCGATCAAGTCGTGCGTCACCAGAATTTGTCCGTCGCAATGCTCACCCGAGCCGATTCCAATGGTCGGGATTTCGATTGCATTGGTGATCTCCTTCGCGACATCGGCAACGACAATCTCCAGCACAACGGAGAATGCTCCGGCTTGTTCCACTGCACGAGCGTCGGCCAGCAACGCTTCGGCCTCCGATTGTGTGCGGCCTTTGATTCTGTAGCCGCCTTGCTCGCGCACAGTTTGCGGCAACATCCCGATGTGCCCCATGAACGGTATTCCCGCGTTCGTAATGGCCTCGATCTGCGCGACGCGATTCACACCGCCTTCGAGCTTTACCGCCTGCGCACCGGCATCGACAAATTTTCTTGCGGTCGCCTCGGCTTGTTCTGGGGTTTCGTAAGTGCGAATCGGCATATCCGCGACGAGAAGCGCCTGTTTTACTCCGCGTGCAGCCGCGCGGGTGTGATGCAACATTTCGTCCAGAGTCACATCGGTCGTGTCCTGATAACCCAGCACGACCATTCCCAGCGAGTCGCCCACGAGGATGATGTCGATACCACTCTCATCGAGCAAACGGGCTGTGGGATAATCGTAGGCGGTCAGCGCGGTAATCTTCTCGCTGCGCTGTTTCATTTGGCGAAAATCTTTCATTGCAAGCTAGTCGGAAGATCAGCCGCCGATTTGAGAACGCAAGCTCGTCGGAAAAAGCGGTGCAAAAACGTGCCGTTCCCCCAAGGGCGGCGCGAAATGAAATTAGCCTCTCGAAAAATTTCGCACCAAGTGCCTTGGAGTGCGCACGCGTCCTCGCGTCGCTTTTGTCCTCGGTTGAGATTACCAACTCTGCGCGAACCGAAACACTTCGTCGGATTCTCGGAGTTCTTCGAGCAACTCCGTCACAGTTTCTTTCAGAGCGGGCAAAACCAAATCCGGCCGGATGTCAGCCAATGGTTTCAAGACAAACTTCCTCAAGTGGATCCGCGGATGCGGCAGTTGCAATCGTCCATTGTCGATTTGTTGATCGCCGCAGTAGAGCAGATCGATATCAATGGTGCGCGAAACGTTCTTTGGATGATCCCGTTTGCGGCCTAATGCTTCTTCGACCCCAATGAGTTGCTCAAGCAAGATGACGGGATCGCCTTGATATTCGAATTCAACCACCGCGTTTAAAAACTTTCCGGCTCCCGCTTCGCAACCGACCGGTTCCGTCTCGTAAATCGCGGAGGAAAAAATCGGCGGCTTTACATTCGGGACATCGAGGATCGCCTTTCGCGCAGCGCGCAAATTGTTGAGCGGATCACCGAGGTTAGATCCAAGCGCGACTGCCGTTCTCATGATTGTAGCCGGATCGCTGATCCCCGGCATCCGGGGTCGCCGCCCCCGGCTACAGTTTCACAGCCCCAGCACATCCTGCATCGAGTAGAGTCCCGGCGGTTTGCCCACGATCCACTTCGCCGAGCGCAATGCACCTCTCGCAAAAATTTCGCGACTCGCTGCGTGATGCGTTAACTCTAGCCGCTCACCGGGCCCGCTGAAGATGACGCTATGCTCGCCGACGACGTCGCCTTCGCGAATAGATTCAATCGGTATTTTGCGCTGAATGTTTTGCGCCGCTTTCAAAATCTCGGCGAGAGTTTTCGCTGTGCCGCTGGGCGCATCTTTTTTCATTTTATGATGCGTTTCGATAATCTCAGGACTGAAGTCTGTGCCGAGGAATTCGGCAGCTTTGCGCGTCAACCAAAACAGCACATTCACTCCGACACTGAAATTCGACGCGAAAACGATCGGCACCGAGCGAGCGGCTTCTTCAATTGTTGTGCGTTGCTGCTGAGAATGACCCGTCGTTCCGATGACGATCGATTTGCGGTTGCTGAGCGTTGCCCGGCAGATTTCGTCGGTCGCGTCAGGATGACTAAAATCGATGGCAACGTCACAATTTTTCATTGCCGGTTCGATCGGATCGCCCAAATCGCATTGCGCAACGATCTCAATTTCCGGATCGCTCTGGGCAAGATCGCGAACAGTTTGGCCCATGCGCCCGGCTGCACCGATAAGCAGTACGCGCACAGAAGACACGTTCATTGCACCGAAACCCTCACCCTACCCTCGTCAGTCATTGATCTCGCTCGAATTCTTCGAGTGTCTTGCGCAAGCGCGCTTGGTTCGCTTCGCTCATCTCGCACAAAGGCAAACGAACTTCGGCCGATATCGCGCCGCGCCAGGCAAGCGCGGTCTTCACAGGGACCGGGTTAGGCTCGATGAACAAATCTTTGAACAACGGCAGCAATTTCCGATGCAATTTTCCCGCCGATTTCAAATTGCCCGATTCGCATGCGCGCACGAGCGCGCACACTTCAGATGGAAACAAATTCGAAGCCACGCTCACGACACCAGCTGCGCCTATGGCCATGAACGGCAGCGTTAGCGAGTCGTCCCCGCTCAAAATTGTAAACGCGTCGGGGAACCGGCGGCGCAGCTCGCCAACGCGCTCCACGCTGCCGCTGGCTTCTTTGATCGAGACAATGTTGCGGCATTCTTTAGCCAAACGCTGCACGGTCTCTGGCAAAATATCCACGCCGCAACGCCCGGGGATGTTGTAGAGCATGATGGGCAACGATGTGGCGCCGGCGATCGCGCTGAAATGCCGGAAAAGTCCTTCTTGGCTAGGCTTGTTGTAATATGGCGCGACCAGCAGCGCGGCATCCACTCCGAGTTTCTCGGCCAACCTGGTGTCGGCAATGGCATGTTGCGTGGAGTTTGAGCCTGTTCCCGCAAGCACCACGCAACGTTTGTTCGCCTTTGCGACTGCGAGCCGGATCACTTGTTCCCGTTCTTCGTGCGACAGCGTCGGCGACTCACCAGTCGTCCCGATCGCCACGATCCCGGTGATACCTGCGGCGACTTGTGCTTCGATGAGTTCTTCGAAAGCGAAAGCGTCGATCCCGCTATCGCGAAATGGCGTGACCAATGCTGTAAACGTGCCGCGGAACATTTTTTCTACTCAGTTGTCATGTCGAATGAAGCCGAGACATCTCTGGGTGTTCTGGTTAAAATTAGAGATTCCTCGACATCACTTGGAATGACAAGAGGACGTTAAAGCTCAACTGTGCCCTCGAAAACAAATTCGGCCGGGCCGGTGAGTGTGACGTTGCGGAAGCTGCCGTCACTCGATTCGAAACCGACGCAAAGTTCGTCGCCGCCCCGTGCGATTACATAGATTGGGCCGCTGGTATTTTCGGTCGCCGCGAAGATAAGGGCGCTCGCGACTATTCCCGTGCCGCAGGCGAGCGTTTCGTTTTCCACCCCCCGTTCATACGTGCGGATCGCGATTTTGTTGGGTTCACGTTTCTCGATGAAGTTTACGTTTGCGCCGTTCGGTGAAAACATTTTGTGGCGACGAATCGCCGCCCCCTCGCGTCGCACGTCGACATCGTCGATTTTCGAAACCGGAATAACCACATGCGGCACGCCGCTGTTGATGAAGTGAACGGTCTTGTTTTCATCGGCTACCGGAACCTTCACGTTCAATCGCAAATCAGTCGGCTCGGTCATTCGAAGTGTAACCAGATTGCCTGCCAACTCGGCGGAAATCACGCCAGCCGGCGTTTCGAAAGAAATTTTTGTTTGCGTTCCGGCGACCCTGTTTGCGAAGCGCGCGAAACAGCGCGCGCCATTGCCGCACATCTCGGCTTCTCCGCCATCGGCGTTGAAATAGCGCATCCGAAAATCCGCGCGGTTTGCTGGCAATTCGAGTAACAGAATGCCGTCCGCGCCGATCCCACGGTGTCGATCGCACAGATGCGCGATCTGGCTGCGAGCCAAATTGATGTCTCCTGTTCTGTTGTCGATCAGGATGAAATCGTTTCCCGCGCCATTCATCTTTGTGAAACGCAGCATGATGGGGATTTTAACGGCGGTTTCCTTCTTGTCATGTCGGACCGTTCGAGCGACTCAAGGCAGGCTCCCGCGAGACATCTCTCATTGGTTGTCGACGAAAATTGGAGATTCCTCGATTTTCGCTTGGAATCGCACGAGCGGAAACGGCTATTGGAAAACTGCGCGGTTGCCAGACGATCTTTCGGTGTTTACTTATGCGCGGTGAAAAAGTCTGGCGTGTGGATTGTGATGGCGATTCTTGGGCTCGCGCCGCAGTTCTCGTTCGCCGGCGATTACAACGACCTGGTTCTCGAGCAGGTCAATCGAATGCCGAAAGGCGGTCGTTACTCTGTTTCCCATTTTGCAAAGATTCGTCTCCAATCGTCGGCACATTTTGAGTCCGGGAAATTTTTCGTTATCCCGTCGGGGCCGAGTTTCTGCTCGGGCGCGACGTATCTGGTGTTTATCAAAACGATTGAAGCGCTGCGCGCGCGTGGGCAGCTTCGTCTCGATTACAGCACCCTTGAGCGCTTGATCATTCGTGATCAGCGCGACGGCGAAGGCGTCTGGGGCCGGTGGAACGCCAATGGACCTGGCACCGCGCGTCTGTTCAACGAATTGGGTCTCGGCCGAAACTTCGACAGTTTCGATCGGGCCAAGCCCGGCGATTTCATGAAAATCTTCTGGTCCCGCCAGGTGGGAAGAAACGAGCACGGACACTCCACGATTTTCCTCGGCATGGAGAATCGTCCGGACGGCCAGTATGTGCGTTATTGGTCGAGCAATGTCCCCTTCGGTTACGGCGAAAAGAGCGTGCCGCGCAGCAAAATCGCCTACGCAATTTTTTCGCGTCTCGAAACGCCGGCCAATCTTGCGCGAATCGATGGCGCGCCTGTGGTTGATGCTTACCTGGCATCTCTTATCCGAAGTCGCTCCAGCATTTCAGAGGCTGGCGCGAAATGCGGTCTGTAGTCGTCTTTGGAGTGCGCCGGCGCTCCGCCGCTTTTTATCGCGCCCAACAATTACGGCAAGACAAATGGGCTTGCCATTGTTAGCAGCGATCTCTAAAACGGGGGCATGCTTCTCGAAACCTTAAAACGTCATTGGTGGGTTCCAGTTCTGCGGGGTGTCGCTGCAATTGTCTTCGGAGTAATCGCATTTACGCATCCTGTCATGGCTGCCGCGACACTCGTGCTGCTTTTTGGAGCGTGGGTATTGATTGATGGTATTTTTCGAGTGATCGGCGCGATCGCGCATCGTGCTTCGGATAAAGAGTGGGGATTCGATCTGATCATCGGACTTGTGGGGATTATCATCGGATTGCTTACATTCCATGCCCCCCAAATCACTGCGCTGGCGCTGATCATCTATATCGCAGCCTGGGCGTTCATGATCGGAGCAACGGAAATCGCCACGGCGATCAAGCTGCGCCGGGAAATCAAAGGCGAATGGTTCCTCATCCTTATGGGCCTGCTGTCAATCGCTTTTGCGGCTCTGCTCTTGTGGAATCCACTCGCCGGTGCGGCGGCGCTGATCTGGATCATCGCATGGTACGCGGTCATATTCGGTGTCCTGGGAATCTTTTTCGGGTTCCGCTTGCGCAGCCTGCCCGCATAACTCACCGCGTAATCAGCACACAACCGGCTTGAACCCTGCAGTTCAAGCCGACGAACTCTTGCCGGCGGTCTTGTCCGGCTAGCGCGTTTCATCGCCTCAGGATTGAAGTGCAAAAAATTCTTGCTTTTCCACCCGGTTTCCCGATAAATCCCCGTCAATTCGAAGTTCGCCCTTATGAAAAACAAAATCTACTTAATCGCATTGCTTCTCACATTAGGCGCTGTCTGTTCACCAGCGGCGCGCCCCCCCCGGCCCACTCCCACGCCCAGTTCCACGCCCACTCCCAATCCGTATCAAACCAGCAATACGAATTACGGCGTGTCAGGCGGCAACGTTAATGACGCGACCAATTCATTCTGTTGCAGCGGCACGCTGGGTTCGTTGGTCACGGCTGGAGGCACATATTACATCCTCAGCAACAATCACGTCCTTGCTCGTCAGGACCAGGCAACTGCTGGTGAAGATGTTTCACAACCCGGCCTGATCGATAATGGTTGCCGGCCATCGACGATCGTTGCGGATTATGCAGCAGCCGTTCCGCTCGGCAACAACGTCGATTGTGCTGTAGCCACCCTGCGGGCCGGACAGATGAACACAAATGGTAATATTCAGGACATCGGCACGATCAGCAGCGTTCCTAAAAGTCCTAGCGTAGGCTTGGCGGTCCAGAAAAGCGGACGCACGACCGGGCACACGACCGGAACGGTCGGTTCGACCAACACCAGTGTGAACGTTCAATATCAGATCCGCTGCGGGTCAGGCCAAAAATACACGGTCAGCTATACCAACCAGGTGGTAATCAATAGCAGCAGTTTTAGTGCAGGCGGCGACTCTGGCTCGCTGATTGTAACCAACAACAGCTGTCATCAGCCGGTTGCGCTTCTCTTCGCAGGCAGCAGTTCAGATACAATCGGTAATCCAATCGACGACGTGCTTACCAAATTAGGCGCTCAGCCCGGACTCAGTGGCATAAGCTTCGTCGGCGGGAACTGCTCGGCGCAACCCGGAGGACAAGAAGTCCAACTTCCGCAACAAGCGCTGGATGCCGCAAGCAGAATTTTGGAACGGAATCGGCACGATTTAATGTCGAAACCGGCAGTGCTCGGCGTTGGCCTTGGAGCGCTCGAGGACAACTCTGCCCCCGCGGTCGTGGTGTATGTCGATAAGACCAGCCACGCCAAACTGCAACTGCCCGATCAGGTCGATAACGTTCCAGTCCGGATCATAATGACCGATCCGTTCATTGCCTACTGATTCGGCGGCGATCTTTACGGCCTAAGGCCCGTTACTCCGGCCGTTTTAGGGTTCAATCCGCTCTGGGATCCTTTGCGCACTGATTCCGCTTTCCAAAAACTGTGCGAGGAGAAGCAGCCCTGAAGTCAGCAAGTCTCTTGGAAGGCGTCGAAGCCACTCACATCGCGCTGTGATTCGCGTTTACGACGAGGCCGGAAACGTGATCGGGACGCACGAGCACAACGGTGATTTTGAAGAACCGTAAAGTTTTTTGGTCGCGTCACGTCGCACTTCCCGCTAGAATGAATTTCCATGATTCCGCATTTATCGGGCGGTCACGAGAGGAGCCAGGCGGATTAGACCCTGGCAACCCTTATGCGACAGCTCACTCTTATTATACTGACCGCACTAACGGTTGCTACATTCCAAACGCACGCTGGAAGTCTCGACTGGCTTTTTGATGCTGCTAACAATGATGATATCGCACGCAGACAAGCCCAATTCCTGGTGTGGGATGGTGTGACGCACCCCTTCTCAGCGAGTTTCGAGAAAGTAGGCATTGTAGACAAAGATGGGCCGTTTTATCTCTTTCACGTTGTAATAACCAATCCAGGCGCCGGAGTGAAGCGCGATCGCAACTCATACCTGGTCTGCTTCAAGCTGACTGAACGCACAACCGAATTCCGCATAGTTACCGTTATTCAAAGCGCTTCAGACCCGCCAACACAAAACGAGATTGCGATAGATAAGCGTCTTAATAGATGGCCACTTTCGCCGCCTTGGAAAGTAGAAGATGATCTACCATACAATATCAAGTCTCCTGGCTTGAGCATCGTGCTAGACAAGTGTCGCGCAGGATCAGACCAGTAACGCCGTTACCCTTCCTACCGGTAACGGAGGTCCAATTCATCTCGCGTTGAAACGCAGCCCCAACTCCAACCGACTTTGCTGAGGAAGGCTGACCGTCGCACGGTTCCGCTTTGGGATGAAAAGCTGCAGCGGCCAAAGTCGTGCGCTCGGGACGCGGCTCAGGGCAAGATTTGCGTCAAGAACGTCGAACTCAATCGCCGAGCTCCGCCAACAGATTCACGACGACCTCCGGATCCAACATCCCGAATGGATCGAGCCAAATGGCGATTCGCCCGAATGTAACTTCTACGAAGCACGCCTAATGGAAGACCTCGATGTCTTGACGCGAAGGGGATCCGACGCTTCATCGCCGCGATTCACCGCCGTTGAAAAGTGTGTAAACTGAATCGACGCCGCCACGGGGTGAAAGCGTGACGGCTAATTGTGCAATGATGCTGCTTTGTGGGGCGGCGTGGCTTTAGGGATTGTTGACCACTTGGGGCGAAGGTTTGCTCGCTTCAAGCTCTACGCTCACTTTTTGTAGGCCCGCAGCAAGTGCTGCAATTTGCTTCTTCTGCTGCGCAATGTTCGCTTCTTGCCTCACAGCGTTCGCTTCCAATTCCTGCACTTTGCGTTCTTCTTCCAGAAACACCTTGTGCTCTTTAAGAAACTCATTGAGCAGCATCGCGTTTACTTGGTCGTAGCGCACGCTATAAGGCTTTCCTTCCTTGTCGTGGACCACGAGGTCAGAATTCACCTTTTCCACGTTCTCGGCCACAAGTCCAAATTGCGATGTGCCTCCCGGGTCAATTTCTTTTTTGTAACGGAACGTGACCGGTTTTAGCGCGAATAGCGCTTCGCTCGCCTGCGCCATTGGCCTAATCTCCTCTTTAAACCGCCGGGAGTAGGTGGCCGTGCCAAGTTTGCCGTTTGAATCAATGAACACGGTGATTCCTCCGGGAGATGCTGCTCCGAAGATCTCACCGATATAGCAACTGTTGCTCACGTTAGCACCAGAGGAGCCGATGCAGATCACGTGATTGGCCGTGGTGACGCTGCTGCCGGCAGAAGCGCCCAAGTGACCATTGCCGATGGCCGTGTTGTCGTTGCCAGTCGTGTTGCTAAAGAGCGCACCAGAACCGTCGGCAGCATTGTCGTAACCGGTGGTATTGTTCAAGAGCGCTTGCGCACCGTTGGCCGTATTGCCGAAGCCGCCCGTGTTCGCAAAGAGCGCGTCAACGCCGTTGGCCGTGTTGGAGTCGCCGGTGGTGTTGCTTAAAAGCGCCCCGGCGCCAGTAGCTGTATTTTGGTCTGCGGTGTTGGCAAGGAGTGTCCCAGCGCCGATGGCTGTGTTGAAGCTATTCGTGGTGTTGCCCCCGAGGGAGAGAAAACCGACGGCCGTATTGTAACCGCCGGTCGTGAGGCTCAAAAGGGCGTTTTGCCCCTCCGCAGTATTGCCCCCGGGCATACCCCCTATCCGGCGCAGGAACTACCGCTTGCACGCGCGGCAAAAGCCCAATCGAGACAGTCCCGTTCAGAATCCAAATTACGTTTTGAAGTTTCATGCTTATTTTTCCTTCTTTAGTTTGGCCCCAGCTGGTTGACCCTTGCCCGCGCTTTAGGCGAGACGTTCTGAAAAAAGGTGAAGAAAACTCCCGGGGAGCAAGCTTTCTACCCACAGTCCCCAATTCAGATTTCTTCACCTTTAGTAATCGCAAATGAGCGCGGCGGCGGCCTTGGCAATTCGCAAGCGCAAACCGCCGTTTCAAGTTCCAGAAACGCAGTCAGCTTCTCATCCGCGTGCACAACGTAGGGCTTGCAGCCGTCGCCGCGATTATGGTCAGCATTGTTCGCTCAATAGGTGAATACAAATCGCCCTTTCTAATTCCAAAAATGCGGTCAGTTTCTCATCGGCGCGCACGATGAAACGCTTTCCGTCGGCGCGATGCGCGTCAACAATCGAGATCGTTCGCGCCTCCTAATCAAGGGCTGACACACAGCCCCTGCTCCATCCGCCTTTGCTGAGATGGTTAGCGATGATTTCCGAATACGTCATGCGCCGCCTCAGCACACTAACGAGTTGCAATTGACCCCACAGGAGGTCATCGTCATGCCTATTCAATCTCTAATCATATTCGCTTTACTCGTCGGCGTCCAAGTGACGGCTGCATACGCGCAAGATCCGGCCGTCGTCAATTCTAAAACGATACGCGTCAGATTTGAAAACGATCGTGTCCGTGTCCTCGAAGCTACCTTGCCGCCCGGTACCAAAGAGCAGGTGCACTCGCACCCTGCCAACGTCATTTATGTCTTGGAAGGGGGCCGGTATCGCAACTACGCAGCAGATGGCAAAATCACGGATGGTACCCTCCGAACGGGCGAAGTTGTCTATCGCGACCCTCTAACTCATGCCGCGGAGAACATCGGCGACACGACGATGCATCTGATCCTCGTCGAGCTCAAAAGCGGCCCGCGACAGTAGTACGCGGACTCAACCCCTGATGGATTCTTCCTCTTTTGCGCTCGCTACTCCGAATGACGAGATTCCAGTCTTGCGTTCCTGCTTGGAATCCTGCATCAACTTATTCCTTATGAAACATCTTCTTTTATTTCTCGTCATCTCTGCAGCTTTTACGTCTGCTCTCTTCGCAAGCGATTCGCTTCCTTTTCCCGTCAGTCTCGGCGGTCAGGCGGCAAAGGATGGCACGCCTTTCGCGAAAATCGAAAATCCGGTGGCGGCGGATGCGGAATTGTCGGTTGAATCGAAAAGCGGCATGATCATTGTGAACGTGAACATGGTGAATGCGAAGAACGAACCGGTCCAAGGTTCAACGCCCGCGGTTATTTTGCTCCAGGGCAAAAGCAAAACGAACATCGACAAAACGATGGATGGAAAGAAGCTTGCTGCCGGAAATTATCTCATGAGCGTGGTGAGCGAAGGCAAGACCGCCAGTATCCTCTTCACCATCAAGTAGTGTTTGTCCGCGCGAAGCGATTCATTTTTTCGCGATCCATCCCAAATTTCCCCTGAGCGAAAGCTGGCGCGGCTTTGTGCGTAGTCGCCAGACGAGATGCGCACGATCTTTGCCAGCCTGGGCCTAGCAGGAGATTTCTGGGACCCAACAGCGGATATGTTCAATAAGATAATGTGATCCGCGTTTATAACAACGCAGGAAACGTCATCGAGACGCACGAACACAAGGAGCGTCACAGCGTGACGACCCAGAAAGCTTTCCGGGGGTTGGGCCCGCCAGGATTCGAACCTGGGACCAAGGGATTATGAGTCCCCTGCTCTAACCGCTGAGCTACAGGCCCGTTTGGCGAGCGGAAACATTCAATATCCAACGTCCAACGTCCAATATTCAATTGTCGATGGGGAGTTGTTCGCCGAAATTTCGGATTGCGAATCGTCGGTTGCGGATTTGGGATGGTGCCGTGATTCGCGGAATCGTCGCAGCAATCGAAATCGCCTTTCTCAGCGCGCTTATTCTGGCGACACGCTGCGCGAATTATCAGGACGTTTTTGTCGCCGGGAACATTTACTTTGTCGATGCGGATTGCTACGCGCGGATGACGCGCGTGCAGATGTGCGCACAAAAGCCTGGGTTAATCGTGCGGCATCATGATTTTGAAAATTTTCCGAACGGAACGACGCCACATACGACTGCGCCATTCGATTATCTCATTCTCGGCCTGTCGCTTGCGCTGAAGTCATTCACGGCCCAGTCGCTCGATTTGGCCGGCGCGTGGATCTCACCATTGCTTGCATTGATTACAGGCTGGTTTCTGTGGTGGTGGTCGCGTCGGATGAGATTCCGATATCGCTGGGTAATGCTGATCCTGTACGCGATCAGTCCGATTCTAGTTCACGGAACGGAGCTTGGTCGACCCGATCATCAATCGTTGTTGATCCTGCTGGTGACGATTGGGATTTGCGCAGAGTGGAGTGTGCAAATGAAGTCAGCGGAAAAAGCTGCCTCTGCAGAAGTGAATAGATGGGCTGCGGTGAGCGGAGTCACGTGGGGACTTGCACTGTGGGTCTCTGCTTACGAGCCGCTCGTGATCTTTTTTATCGTCACCGCCACGGCCTTTCTGATTAACCGCGCGGCGCTTTTCGGACGAGCTCGTCGCGCTGGGTGGATTTTGTTCGCCGCGATCATTGTGATCGCGCTTTTGATTGAGCGACGCGTTCCGTCGGTCGCGACCTTTCAATCAAACCCGAGTTTTGAAAACTGGGCGCGCACGATTGGCGAACTCGCGCACCTGTCGCCCGTAAATCCAGTCTGGTTCCGATGGTGCGGATTTCTGCTTTTGGTCGCACCGTTTCTCATCTGGACGTGCATCAGAAGGCGAAACGGCCCACAGGAACTGCGCTTCCTACCAGTTTATGTGCTTTTGATCGCCACCTATTTTCTAACTATTTGGCAGGCCCGCTGGGGATACTTTTTTGTGTTAATTTTTGCGCTCGCGCTTCCCGCTTTGCTTGCTCCAATCAAATCGGGCGTGGCAATCTGGATCGCGTTTGTCTTGTCGATCTTTCCGATTTTGCGCGACTGGGATCAGAAGCTTTGGCCGAACGAAGAGCAATTGGCGAGTCGCGTGGAAAAACGAATTGAATCGGCGCAGATTCGGGAGCTTGCGCTCAGTTTGCGATCGTCAGAGGTGCATCCGTTTCTCGCGCCGTGGTGGCTTTCGCCTTCGATCGCGTATTGGTCCGGTCAGCCCGGAGTCGCGGGAAGCTCTCATGAAAGTCTTAACGGGACCGAGGACAGCGCGCGATTCTTTCTTTCGGAGGATTTGCAACGAGCGCGCGAGATTCTCCAGAAACGCCGAGTGACGTGGGTGTTTGTGTACGATTCCGAACGGGTGACGCAAAACTCCGCGGCCATCGTGAACGAGCGAGTGCCTCCTCAACCCTCTATGTCGCGCGTTGGACCGAACACCCAGCCAGGCCCCGCGGTTCCTGATTTTTTCCGCACAAAACGCCGCCTGCAAGCTCTACCGGGTTGTGAGCGTTGAGTGATAAAACAATAAAAAACTTTTCACTCGGAAAAGAGAATCCGTTGACAGGCGTCGACGAGTGTCACAATACTACCAGATGCTTAAAAGATTCGTCCCGCAAAGGCCGGCGCCCCCGATTCGAGAAGAACCGCGGACTCCGGACCCAGATGACAACAGTCATCTTGCGAGTCGCGAAGAGTCAGCATCAATACCAACCATAATCGATAAACCAAATCCAAAACCTAATCCTATGGCAGATCACGGAGGCAAAGACATCCTCTCGAGCGATGTCGAAATCAAAGGCTCGATCAAGTTCCAAAAAGAACTGCTCATCGACGGCAAAGTCGAAGGGGACATCAACTCTGACGGCGTTTTAACAGTCGGTGAAAACGCTGAGATTCGGGGTGAAATCAAAACCAAATCGATCACCGTCTATGGCAAGGTGCACGGCAACATCACCGTTGGCGAACGCTGCGAGCTAAAATCCAAATGCGTGTTGCAGGGCGATCTCAAAGCAGCACGTCTTGTGATTGAAGAAGGCGCAACTTTTATCGGGAAATCCGAAGTCACGACTGGAGCCGTTTCCGCCAAAGCCGCACCGCGGCCTGAAGTTGTGCGGTCCAGTGAGCCGATCAAGGCGGCATTCGGAGTGCGCGCGTAAAAGAAAGGTTCTGGCGAACATCCAGTGGCCAACCCGGCGCCTGCAAAAGTCAGTGCGGAATGTCCGCACTGCGGCTTCAAGCAGATGGAATATGCGGCGGCGAAAAGTTCGATCTGCCGGCAGTGTGGCCGTTCGTTTTCTCCTTTCGCGCCGAAACCCGGTCTGAAGCTGCGGACAACGGAAGAGCCGCCCGCGCAAGAGACCTCCTCCTCCATCTTTGGCAGATTCGAGGATTTTTGGAAGCGGCAAACCGTTTCTGTCGTCGAATGTTTCGACTGTAAACGGAAACAACAGGTTTCTGGCGCGGCGACTTCAACAATCTGTCCCTCATGCAGCGCGCACATTGATTTGCGCGACTACAAGATCACCAGCGGGTTCAGCCGAAGCATTCGCACCCGCGGGAACGTGCACCTGTCTGGCAAGGGCGATCTGGCCAGCAGCAGCGTGGTTTGCGGGTCCGCTCTGATCGAAGGCAGGCTGCGGGGAAATCTGGATTGTGGCGACACAGCGACCATTAATTATTCAGGCAAAATTCCCGGCCGTATCAGCGCTCGACGTGTCGTGGTGGATCGCAAAGCTGATATTCACTGCTTTCGGACGGTGCGTGCGGAGAACATCGAAATCAAAGGCAGGATGTCAGGAGAGATTATTGCTCAAACGGTCACGGTGCATAAGAAAGGTTGCCTGGAAGGAGACGTCACAGCACGCGCCATCAGCGTGGAAAAAGGCGGAATGTTTTCCGGCCAGCTCGCGATCGGTCAGATCGGTCTGACACAGGGAGAATTGCTGGGCGAACGAGAGCCGACGGTTCCACTCGGGACGGAGTCCAATCTTCCGGATCCCTTGGCGCAGCCGCTACCAGCGACGTAGCAACGATCCGCTTCAATGCGAAGGCTGCATCCACGCAGTCCGTACGAGAAACTCGGCGATTATGTGCATCTGCCGCGTTTGATCGATAAGGCGAGGCTGCACCGCAAAGGTTTGCTTGACGGTTACAACTACAAAACCGTTGGGTTCGACAAACATTTGCTCGCGTTTCTCAAAATCGACGGCGACGCGTTCGAAGAGGCGGCTAACAAGCTGGACGATGACGGGGCAATTCTGGACTGGGTGCAGAAGAACTGTGCCGAACATTCGCCCGAAGCGATCGAGCAATGGAATGAGGCGATGGTTTTGCGCCATCCGGATACGGCCGCCAAAAAGGCGCGTTTCCTGCATTTTCTTAAAGAAGCCGGGGGCGCAGGCCGCAAAGATATTCGGACCTACTTCGACCTAATCGAGTTTGATGAGGGACGGCTGAAAGTGAACGTGATTTGTTAAAAAGGTTACATCGTTACATCGGCTCCCTTTGTAACCTTTGTAACCCTTGCAACCGTTTTAGCGTTTTAACGTGGAGAAGCTAATATCTTGTCCGCGTTCTCAAGTGTTTCCTTGCTTCCGATGTCGAGCCACAGGCCTCTGATCTGGACCGTCTTCACCGGTTTCCGCGTGTGGAGCCACTGCACAAAACGGCCGGGCTGATCCGCATTGTTCCCCGCAACCAGATACGTCCTCAAAAGCGAGAGGATAGCTGGCGAGTAATAATACAGAGCGATCGCAGCGAGCGTTCCCTGCGGCTCTTGCGGCTTTTCCTCAAACCGGGTGATGATTTCCTCGGCATCAACAGCGACGTTGCCGTATTTCTTGATCGCTTCAATATCGCCGACGTCGTGCACGGCAACGGTTACTTCCGTGTCCTTGGCGCGGGCCACAAAATCTGCGAGCGAGTCGGTGAACAGGTTATCACCGGCAGCGATTAACAAGCTGCTTTTGGACAGGTTCTCATTGGTGACAACAAAATCGATATCTCCAATCGCGCCCAGCTTATCTTCGTCGCTGGTGGAACCGTCATTAACGACTTTGAATTTAAATTCGGGATGGCGTTTCTGATACTCCTGGGTCCACGCTTGGAAATCCGCGGCGAATTTGTCGTTCGTCACCACATAGATTGTTTCCACATCGGGAACGCCCGCGAGATTGTCCACCAGCCATTGAATGATCGGTTTGCCCCCAACCACGAGCAACGGCTTCGCTTTTTTCAGCGTCAACGGGTACAGGCGGGTGGCGTATCCGGCGGCAAGAATCAGAACGTTCATAAGATCAAAAAAGTTCGCAGTAAAGCATGGAAACGCTCGTGTTTTCTCTACGGTTTTGCCGAGTCTCCGAGAATCACATTCTTCAGATGCTGCTGAATGGTCCGGATCCGGTGTGAATCAGTGATCTTCGCATGACTCGAGCCGTGGACGACGTACAGCGTATCAATGGCCGCGCCGGCCTGGGTGTTAATGCGAGCAAGCGGGATCAAAACATTTTCGCGATCGAGGCATCTCAGCACATCGTAAAGCAGTCCGATACGGTCCGGCGCTTGAAACTCAAGAAGCGTGTAAGTCGGATGGATCTTGTTGTCGATGGCGATGCGCATCGGAAATTCAAGTCCCGCCGCGGTAAGACGACTTGAGCGCTTTGCCTTTTCGATGAGCGGCACAAAATCGAAGCTCTCCTCTTCGAGTGCTCGAGACAAAGTTTGTTCTACGAGCTCGAAATCGCGCGGATTCGAAACAGGCTGCGCTTTGGTGTCGCATACGCGGAACACGCCAAGCACAGCATTATCGTCGCGCGGAAAAATATCGGCGCTCAAAATGTTCAGCGGGACTACGGCAAAGGAACCCGCGGCTTTTGCCAGGAGCCGTTCGCGCTCCCATGTGCAGAAGGTCATTACGGTGTGCCCCTGCCCTGGCACCATCTTCCATTTGACCGCCGGAGCGAGTGGAAATTCTTTCGCCTTGGAAACGTTCTCCAAAAACGACCGGAACAATTTTACGTGCTCGACGATCTCCGGCACATCGGTGGCGCGAAAATAATGGTCGGGCATGGACTCAAAGTGCGCCTCGATCTCCTCTGCATAGTCCGGTGAAAGGTTCTCGGCGACGAAGGCGCGCAAGGTTTCCCGCGCGATTCTAGTCTGTTCGTAATAGGATTTCCGATCGGTAAGATAACGTGAGGTTTCGTGAAATAGCTGCCACACCAGCGATTCTTTCCAATCTGACCACGCTTCCGCGCTCGTGCCCTGGCCGTCCGCCAGAGTAAGCAGCATGAGGGCATCAAGGTTCTTCTGGTCCTTCACGATTTGCGCAAATTCCATCACCGTGGCCGGATCATCCAGGTTCCTCTGCTGTGCCATCATAGATAAGGTGAGATGATGATCGACCAGCAATATGAGCGATTTCCGCTGCTCGGATGACAGTTGCAAACGGGCGGCGACGCGCTGGGCGAATAAGGCGCTCGCTTCGGAGTGCGGCCGGCCGACGGCCTTTCCACTGTCGTGCAAGAGCAGTGCGAGATAGAGGACCAGCGGGTCCGCCAGTTGCTCAAATAGTTTGCCGTATTGAATCAGTTTCGGATCAGCGGTCTCCACCAGTGCATCAAGTTTGTCGATGCATACGAGCGTGTGCTCGTCGGCGGTGTACCGGTGCAAAAACTCATGCTGCACCAGACACGTGAGCTGGCCGAATTCGGGAATGTAGCGGCCAAGAAAATCGGCCCGATGCATCATTCGCAGGATACGCCCCACTCTGCCTTTTCGAGACAGAATCGATTTGAAAATCATACGCGGTCCGCGCGCATATTGATACGTCCGGGTCACATGGCGCAGGCTTCTGCTCAACAAGTCTTCCATTTCCGGGCTAAGATAGAGGTCGCGCTCCTGGGCGAGTTCAAAGGCGCGCATCATCTGGTCAGGATCGTTACGAAACACATCGCGACGCGCCGGATGCAGTTGTTTACTTCGAATAAAGAAAGAGTCGCCAATCGGAGTTTTGTCGGCTCGGATTAGTGGAAGGAAACTGAAAAGAGCGCGGGTCTTGCTGGTAACGCGTCCACGTACAAATTGCTGGGTAATGCGCTCCGTGACCCGCAGGATATTCCGGGTGTGGTGGTAGTAGTCACGCATGAGCGCTTCGCTGCGCAGCTGGCCCTTTCGAGGCGAATAACCGAGCCGAGTCGCAATTTGGTCCTGCAAATTAAGATGCAATATGTCGGTGCCGCGCCCGGTCGCGTAGTGCAAGTCCGTGCGCAAGCGCAGGAGAAAATCGTATGCCCTCTCGATCCGGCGTTGGTCGCTTTCGCTCAACCAATCTTTACCAACGAGATGGTTGGTGCTAAGCGAGCCCTCTTTGAAGTAGGTGATCCAAAGTAGATTTTGATAATCGCGCAATCCGCCGCAGCCACTCTTTAGATTGGGCTCCTGCAGATAAACGCTGTCACCGAATCTCTTGTGACGGGCTACCTGGTCTTGCATACGCGTCTCGACGTAGTCCCGTTCGTGGCCGACGACGCATTTTGAGCGAAACTGCCTCCGAAACTCTCGCGCCAACTCAGTGTCGCCGGCGAGAAATCTCGCTTCCAGCATGGCAGTTTTTGTTCGCATGTCGCTGTTGGCCTGGGCGATGGCTTCTTTGATTGAACGGGTGGAGTGTCCAACCTTGAAGCCGCTGTCCCACAAGAGGTATAAGATTTGGTTCACCATCTCCTCTAGGTGCGGTGAAACTTCGGCGCCCTGTCGATGCAAGAGCATGACGTCAACGTCGCTGAACGGATTGAGCTCGCCCCGTCCATACCCGCCAAGAGCAATCAGAGCGAGAGCAACATCAGACCTGCCGTTGCCGCGACCTGCCGCGGACGATGCGGCACCGAAGACGTATCGCAATAAAACATCGACCAGTTCGGCGCGGCGTATGCAAATCTCGCGCCCGCTATCGCCCGCCTGGTGCTTCAGGCGCAAGCGGTGTTCTTCAACCTTGAGAAATTTTTTGTAATTCGGAAGCACTTCCGTTGGACGCCTCGTCCCTGTAGGGGCAAGGCGGCTTTCGGCGTGCGCCAGAACTTTTTCCAGCTCTCGAGATCCTTTCATCGCGCTCTTGAGTTGCGTAACAATTTAGAGTCAGAAATCTAAAAGCCAAAATCTGAGGATTCGGCAGAGCTAAGGATCTGGATACTTTGTCTTCCTCCGCAAATGCCGCCGCCATGTTGAGCGAAATGAAACATCTCTGGTCTATTTCGGTGGGCTTTCAAAACCGAGCCGAGATTCTTCGCTTCGCTCAGAACGAGAGCGAAACGAATTTGACGCGCCAGGCCCGTTTCACCTGAGCTGTACGCCAGCTCAGTACTTCAGAAACGATGTGACCGGTATCGGCTCGAGTTGTTTTCGGCCGTGAAGGAATTCCAGCTCAACAAGAAATTGCGCTTCGAGGAGGTCTCCGCCGGCTTTGCGGATGAGCACAGCTGCGGCAGCCGACGTTCCACCGGTCGCCAGTAAATCATCCACAAGCACCACTCGCTCGCCGGCTGTCACGGCGTCGGTGTGCATTTCCACTTCCGCCTCACCGTACTCGAGCGAGTACTTCGCGGCCTCGGTCGTGTAAGGCAGCTTGCCCCGTTTCCGGATCGGGACGAAACCGATACCTAGTTGGTATGCTACGGCCGCTCCGAAAACGAAACCACGTGCATCGATGGCGACGATTTTGTCGATATGTCTTCCGCAGCAACGCTCCAGGAACAAATCAATCGATGCCCGAAACAGAATGGGATCGCTCAAAATCGGCGTTATGTCTTTGAACACGATGCCTGCCTTTGGAAAATCAGGTACGTCGCGCACAGCGGCACGCAATTTCTCGACAATCTCCGCGCTCATTGGTGCGAATAAACAGCAGGACAAGAAGAAGGTGTTCGTTGCTGCGAATGTTTCAACAAACGGCACATGGAAACAATGGAATTATTTCTTTGTTAGATGCAGCTCTTCTGTCTTGCCGTTAGTCACGAGCCAATGTTTGCCGTGCAACAGGTAGTGAACTCGTCGCTCGTCGGGCGAAACAGCTATCTCACCTGCACGAAAGTCTTCGCCGAGAATTTCGAGAGAGCCAAGCGCTTTTTGATAGATGGGAAGACGTTCCTGGGGTTTGTAAAGCGGATCAAACCCACCGTCATCCGAGCGCTTGATAATCGGTCTTGATAAGCGAGCGAACCATCCATCTCCGGAGCCGCCCATTCTTGATAATTGGACGTAGACTGCTTCGCGACTCACTCCAATGTCCGCCACGCCAACTTCAGATGGACTGGCATTCTCAGTTTCGAGCGTAGCAACCGGAGCGCACCGGTACGCGGCCACCGAGAAGTGGTCTTCTCCGTCGAAAGTGTCAGTCTGTAGCTCGCCGTACCATAAATCACCGTATGCGGCAAAGAACAATTCCCCGCTGGCGGTAAACACCAGGCACGAAGGATAGGGATGGCGACGCATGCGCACGGGAATCCATTCATTCTCACTCCTGAACATGAACAGAGGGTTCTCTCGATCATCAGTTGACACAAACGTTGCACGGATCTTCGGATCGAAGGCGATTCGCCAGAAGTTTGTTCCCCCCGACGCATCGCGAAGTTTTGTCAGGGTGCCAGATTTTGGATCCAACGACCAAAGACCCCCTTTCGTAGTCAAAAAGATTTTGTCCCCATCTGAGCACGTAATCCCACGCGGCCAGTCGCCGGCTGATAATTCTGTCAGCGGGATCGTGCGAATTGTCTTTGTAGCAAGGTCGATTTCTTGGACTGCGGGTTGCACGTCACTATTTGGGGCCACATAAATTCGCTCGCCGTTCCTAGAGAAAACCGCGTCGCCAGCACTGCAATAGGCGATGAGCGTCTGAAGAAGCACGCCTGTGATAACAAGGCGAAGACTACAACTATGCATACGTTTCCGAATTGTGTCAGTGTCCCGCAGCGCCGTCTAAAGCAGATTTACGAAGTATGCAACTCGATCTAAAGTGGGCTCCGGTGGACCGTTATCTCCTCATTGCTTCGACCGTCTGTTTTCTCGCCGCGGTGGTACACACCGCCATCGAATTGCGTGCGGAAGTGTTTCGCCCGCTGCGGTTCAATTTCTTCGCGATCGGGCTAGGCTTTGTTTTCCAGACAGCTTTCATGTCGGTCCGCGGCCATGAGTTGGGACGTTGTCCGATCACAAATCTCTTTGAGGTTTTTGTCTTTCTCGCATGGTCGGTAGCTTTGATCTACATGCTGGTGGGCCCGGCGTATCGCCTTTCGCTTATGGGGGCATTCACCGCGCCGCTGGTATTGTTGCTCCAAGGTTTTGCTCTTATTGCGCCGATCGATGTTCGGCATCCCGTACAACTCTCCGCGAATTCCTGGCTGGAGTTTCACGCATCGATTTCGCTGGTAGCCTATGGTGCATTCGCGCTCGCTTGCATCGCCGGCGTGATGTATCTCCTGCAGGAGCGCCAACTCAAAACGCACCAGCTGCATTCGATTTTTTATCATCTGCCACCTCTGACAAATCTGTTCGCGGCGATCACGCGCCTCCTGTGGTGGGGCTTTGCGCTTTACACCGTGGGGATTGTGAGCGGTTTCTTTACCGGCCACCCATTGCCCCGCACTCAGGTCGTAGCCGCGATTGCGCTTTGGCTGCTTTACGCGGTGATCTTGCAAGCACGGCATCTCAAATGGCTCGCGCCAAAACGTGTGGCCGCGTTATGCATTATCGGCTTTAGCGCTGCTTTGGCGCTTCTGTGGGGAATCACATTCACTGCGGAGCTGCATCCGATGCCATGAATCTTTTCTGTATCGGATTGAGTCATCACACCGCGAACGTCACGACGCGGGAACAGTTCGCGGGCAACGCCACGGCGGAATCGATCGTGCGCAAGGGCAGTTGCACCGAGGCATTGCTGCTGACGACATGCAACCGGGTCGAGGTTTACGCAGTGTCAGACAAACGGGTGTCCACCGATGAAATTGCGCGTTGCCTGGTAGGTGAGACAAATCGCAATCCACACAATTACGCGCCTCCGTTTTATCGCTACGAGGACGACAAATGCGTGCAGCATCTTTTCCGGGTCGCCTCCGGGCTCGATTCAATGGTGGTCGGTGAGAGCGAGATATTCGGGCAGGCAAAGAAGGCGTACGAATCGGCGAGAACATCCGGAGCAGTCGGTCCATACTTGCACCGTTTATTTCAGCGCGCCTTTCGCGTGGCAAAGCAAGTGCGCACGCACACCGACATTGCGCGCGGCGCGGTGTCGGTCGGTTCCGTCGCGGTCGAATTAGCCCAAAGAATTTTTGGCAAATTAAACCGGTGCAAAGTCCTCGTGCTCGGCGCGGGGGAAACCAGCGAGCGCACCGCGCGTGCGCTTGTCTCGCGCGGCGTCACCGATCTTCGCGTCAGTAATCGCTCGCTGGATCGCGCGCGCGAGCTGGCGCAGGCCGTAGGTGGCCGGGCGGTGCCGTTTGATGATTGGACTACGCAATGCCTTGAGATTGACATTTTGCTCACATCCACAGCGTCGGAGACCCCGTTACTGACGCCCGAGATACTCGGGCCAATGCTGCGCGAGCGTTTGGATCGCTCGCTTTTCATTATCGATATCGCCGTGCCCCGGGACGTGGATTCCAACGTGAATGAGATGGAAGGCGTTTATCTTTACGACATCGATTCAATCCGCTCCGTCGCGGAGCAATCGCTTGCTATGCGACGACAGCAGGTCGCAGCGGCCGAAGCGATCATCGCCGATCACATCACTGATTTTATCGATTCAATTCCACGAGGATTGAGTCGCGTCTCGCAGACGGCTGAGCAGCCTTCGCTCGGAGAAAGCTCGCTTCGCGCATCCGAGCTGTAGAGGAAGCTGACAGCTTCCCCTGCAAGTTACCGCGCGCTACAGTCTTGGGATGGTTGGAAAATTCATCCTCGGCACACGCGGCAGCGAGCTCGCGCGCACGCAGGCGCGGCTTGTTGAGGAAGCGATTCACCAGGTGGATGCGGGCGTAGCCATTGAAACCAAAATCATCGTGACGAGAGGTGATAATACCAAACCTGTCGATCTCCATGCGGGCCGGAAAGGATTGTTCACAGCCGAAATCGAGCGAGCGCTTCTCGCCGGCGAGGTGGATGTGGCTGTCCATAGCGCAAAGGACTTGCCGAGTGAAACCAGTCCGGGCGCACAAATCGCGGCGGCTCTTCCCCGGGCATCGGTGAACGACGTGCTGGTTTCAAAACACGCGCGCGGTTTCACTTCCCTTGCCCGTGGCGCAACTGTGGCAACCGGCAGCGTACGAAGGATACATCAGCTGCACTGGAAACGCCCGGATCTCCGAATTGTTGATCTTCGCGGTAACGTACCAACCCGGCTGCGAAAACTCGCCAACAACCAGTGGGACGCCATTGTGTTAGCTAGCGCGGGACTGGAACGCCTCGGCTTTTCGGCGACCACTAACGAACTCAGCTTCGACGGCGTTCAGTTTTTTCTTGAGATTCTTCCGCGCGAAACTTTTCTGCCCGCGGGCGGTCAGGGAATCATTGCTCTCCAAATTCGCGCCGACGATCAAAGCACAAAGTCTATGCTCGATCCAATAAACGACCGAGAAACGTTGCTTTGTCTGAAGGCGGAGCGAGAATTTTTGCGTCGGCTGCAGGCTGATTGCAACTTCCCGGTGGGCGTGCTTGCGACTATCAACCACGGCAAGATGAAAATGCGCGGGCAAGTCTTCGAAGCTGAATCCCGGGCGCCGCAAAAAGCTGAAGTAGAGGGCGCCTCCGAGGAAGGCGAGAGATTGGCAGCAGAATTGTTGCGAATAATGCAACATTAGGAGCATGAGCACTCTTCGTGATGATAGCGTAGAGCGAGAGCAAGGAACGGCAAAGTTTACCTGGTTGGCGCAGGTCCGGGCGATCTTGGTCTGGTGACATTACGCGCAAAAGAGTGCATCGAGATCGCGGACGTGATCGTTTACGATCATCTGGCAAATCCAGACATGCTCGGCTGGGCGCGAGACGACGCAGAAATCATTTATGCCGGCAAACAGTCGGGCGGAAGCCGGACCCAGCAGGAAATCAACACGCTGCTGGTCGACAAGGCGCGCGAAGGGAATCAGGTCGTTCGACTAAAAGGAGGCGATCCATTTGTATTCGGCCGAGGCGCGGAGGAAGCGCAGGAGATCGCCCGCGCCGGAATTCAATTTGAAATTGTGCCTGGAATCACTTCGGCCATCGCCGGGCCGGCTTATGCGGGCATTCCAATGACGCACCGGGCACATAACTCCCATGTGACATTCTTCACCGGCCACGAAGATCCAACGAAAACGGAAACCGCAATCGATTATGCCGCGCTGGCAAAACTTGGCGGCACACAAGTGATGCTAATGGGCATGGAGCGTCTCGGGAGCGTCACGAGCGAGATGCTGAAGCACGGCGTGCGCAGCGATTTGCCGGTGGCACTGGTTCGCTGGGCGACAACCGGTCAGCAGGAGACACTGACGGGCACGCTTTCGAATATCGCGCAAAAAGCTGATGGCGAACGATTTTGAAGCGCCGGCAGTGGCTGTGTTCGGCGATGTTGTTTCGTTGCGTGACACCCTCAACTGGTACGAGAAGCGCCCGCTTCTCGGAAAGAGAATCGTCGTTACGCGAACTCGAAAGCAGGCGAGCGTACTAAGCAATAAACTCCGCGCACTTGGCGCGCACGTCATCGAACTGCCGACAATCCGGATCGAGCCGCCCACAGATTTGCGCGAATTCGCGGAACTGGTGCAGGACGCACACACGTACGACTGGATCGTATTCACGAGCGCAAATGGAGTCGAAGCGTTCTTCGACATTTTCTTCAAGCTTTACGATGACGCTCGCGAGATCGGTGGCGCCCGCATCGCTGCCATCGGACCGGCTACGGCGCGGCGCGTGAAGGATTTTCACCTGCACGTTGATCTTCAGCCGGAAGAATTCGTAGCAGAAGAGGTGGTGCGCGAGTTCAAGAAACAAGGAAGCATCGAAAATGTGCGGATCCTTGTCGTGCGCGCGGAGAAGGCCCGCGACGTTTTGCCCAAGGGACTCTCGGCCGCGGGCGGAATCGTGGACGAAGCGTTCGCGTATCGCACTCTACCGGAGACGAGGGATACGAGCCCAGCACAGCGGCAACTGGCGCAGGATGGAGCCGACCTGATCACGTTCACCAGTTCTTCAACCGTAGAAAACTTTTTCGCTCTCGGTCTGCCTTGGCCCAAGGGAATGCGAATCGCGAGCATCGGACCAATCACGTCAAAGACAGTGCGTGATCAGGGATATAACGTCGATGTCGAGGCGCGCCGGCACGATATCGACGGGCTGGTGCGGGCAATAAGCGAGTTATTCGCTCAAAAAAATTAAACGCTAAATGGCTGAAGGGCTATACAGTTAATCCCCGCTGACCGTACAACCCTCCAACACTCAAGGTTTAAGAAGGATTGAAGCGGAACTTCATTCGGCCGCGCTTGGCGTTTGCTCTCGCCTTGCGGCGATGCTTTTGCGAAGGCGTCTCGAAAGCGCGCAAACGGCGGACCTCATCGAGAATGCCCTCGGCATCCAGCTTATTTTTCAGCCGTTTCAATGCGCGGTCGACCGGTTCACCTTTGCGCACAATGACTTCTGGCATCAATAATCACTCTCCTCGCTTTGGAAATTCTAGATCAGTGGAGCCGGAGCCTACTCGGCGCAGCCCTGCCCGTCAAATCTAAGCCGAAACAGGCGTTTTAACGCGCATTATATAAAAATTTCACCTTCTGCACTCCGTCGACAGTCACCAGTGTAACCGCAGTGCATTCGCCATTGTATTTACTCCTGTTTCTACTAAAAAAGACCGGTCACTCGTCTCAAGTGGTTCGAATGAGGCTGGCAAAGTAAACTCCATCATGAAGGACGCTCTTTCGCCAATGATGCAGCAGTACCAGCGGCTGCGGAAAAGCATTCCTCGCTGACACGCTCCTGCTGTTTCGGCTGGGCGATTTTTACGAGATGTTCTTTCGACGATGCGAAGGAAGCATCGGGACTGCTGAACGTGGCGCTGACCAAAAGGAATGGGGTGCCGATGTGCGGCGTGCCTTATCACGCGGCGCACGGGTACATTCGCCGATTGATCAAGGCCGGACGGCGCGTTGCGATTTGCGATCAGATGAGCGAGCCACAGCGTGGCCGCAAAATCGTCGATCGCGAAGTCACACAGATCATCAGCGCGGGAACGGTAAGCGAATTAAGCTGGCTCGATGCCAAGCGCGCGAATTATCTCGGGGCGGTCTATGCCGATAGCGGTGTGTTCGGTTTTGCATACGCCGATCTCAGCACCGGCGAGTTTCGATTAACTGAGGCGCAGGATCAAGAATCGCTGCTTGATCAGCTGGCACGCGTTTTGCCGGCCGAATTACTGATCAGCTCGGAACAGAAGGCGCACATCGGGGAAATCGATCACGCGCTCGAATACGATAGCTACGCATTTCTGCCGGAACAGGCAATCTTTACGCTATGCGAACATTTCAAGGTGAAATCGCTCGACGGATTCGGTTGCGCACAGATGCCCGCGGCAGTCGCTGCGGCGGGGGCGATCGTGCATTACTTGAAACATCAACTGCGGCGCAAAATCGACCACCTCACGTCCCTGCGCTGCGATGCACCGGCGGATTACGTCCTGCTCGACTCCGCCACACAAGCTAACCTTGAGTTGGTCGAATCGCGCGGCACGCGTGACGCGAGCCTGCTAAGCGTTCTGGATCGCAGTATCACGCCGATGGGTGCGCGCAGACTGCGCGCCTGGGTTTTGCAGCCGTTGCGCAATCTCACGGAGTTGCAGCGACGCCAGCAAAGCATCGCCGACCTTTTGCAGGAGCCCGATTTGCTCGCATCCATTCGTTCTGAATTAAAATCCATACGGGACATTGAGCGCGCTACCGGACGACTGAGCCAGGCGTCCGGCAACGCGCGCGACCTCGTCGCATTGAAAACGTTCTATCCAGCAAATCCCCGCCCTCAAGCTTGAGCTGGGCAAACTTATTGAGCGTGTAAATTTTGGTAGGACGCGATCGCTGGGCGCGCCGGACGGTGCGGAACACGGCGGTCTCGGCGAGTCCGCCCTACCACTGCGCCTGCAAAACGCTCTCCATGAAATGCCGGCACTCGCTGAGAAGCTGGCCAAAGCGCTGGTCGATGATCCGCCGCTTGCCGTTAAAGAGGGCGGCATTTTCCGTGACGGCTTTCATCCCGATCTTGACGCACTGCGCCAAGGCTCGCGCGAGGGCAAAAATTGGATCAGCCATCTTCAGGAGCGCGAGATCGCAGTGACAGGCATCAAATCGCTCAAAGTCCGTTATAATTCCGTGTTCGGCTATTTCATCGAAGTCACAAAATCTAATCTAGCGAATGTGCCCGCGCATTACACGCGCAAGCAGACCACGGTAGGCGGTGAGCGCTTCGTGACGCCGGAGTTGAAGGAGATAGAAGCTAAGATTCTCGGCGCCGACGAGCGCGCCCAGAACCTTGAGCACCAATTGTTCCAGAAATTGCGCGACGAAACCTTGCATGAAATCAAGCCAATCCAGCAGACCGCCGAGGCAATCGCTGTGCTCGATGTGCTCTGCGCGCTCGCGGAGACGGCGCGACTGTTTCGTTATTGCCGGCCAGATTTAAACGAATCGCTCCGGCTCATCATTAAAGATGGGCGCCATCCGGTGCTCGATCAAAATCTCATCGAGGAAAAGTTTGTGCCTAACGATACAGAGCTGGATGGCGAAAATATTCGGATGGCTATTGTGACCGGGCCAAACATGGCCGGCAAATCGACCTATATTCGCCAGGTCGCGCTTATCCTGTTGCTGGCGCAGATCGGTAGTTTCGTTCCTGCGGACAGCGCCGAGATCGGCCTGGTCGATCGCATTTTCACCCGGGTCGGCGCCAGCGACGATCTGTCTCGAGGGCAATCAACGTTTATGGTTGAGATGAACGAAACGGCCAACATCATCAACAACGCCACTGAGCGGTCGTTAGTCATACTCGACGAGATCGGCCGCGGCACGTCCACTTTTGACGGCCTCTCCATTGCGTGGAGCGTCGCCGAGTTTCTTTACGACAAGATCCAAGCGCGCACCCTGTTCGCTACGCATTATCACGAACTGACTAAACTCGCCGAGGAGCGGAAAGGCGTCGGCAACTTGAATGTGGCCGTGCGCGAATGGAATGAGCAGGTCATTTTCCTGCGCAAAATCATCCCAGGCGGCGCAGATAAAAGTTATGGGATCCAAGTGGCCCGCCTCGCCGGTTTACCCAAGGAAATCCTCGATCGCGCCAAAGAAATTCTTGCCCACCTCGAGAATTCAAACCGCGCTGACACGAAACCAAAGCCGCGCGGGAAAAGATCAGCCAAGCCGATGCCGGAATCGCAAAAGCCGCAGCTCGATCTGTTATAAACGAGACCTTTCGCGCTTCGGCACCCTGACGTCGTCGCGGCAGCCGGACGGTTATTCGAGCGCGCTGCCGCATGCGTCCGTTTTTTGTGATAAACTGTCGCGCGATATGCCAGCCAAAACCGAGAAGCAATTGAGCGAAGGGCTGCGTGCGCTCTGGCTAAAGGCGGTGGCCGCCATTGAGCTGCGCAATTTTGGTTACGCGATTTCGCTCTTGCAGGAGATCCTCAAAAGCGAGCCAGAGTTTCTTACGGGCCGCCAACTGCTGCGACGCGCGGAGGTCACGAAAAGCAAATCGGCTAAGAAAAGCTTCTTCAAAATCTCGACCGCGCCCATCGGTGTGATGAAGGCGCAGCGAGAAATCAAAAAGAACCCGAAACGCGCAGTGGAGATGCTGGAGGAAGTTTTGGAGGCGGAGCCTTATAACCATCAGGCAAATCTGTCTCTGAAAGAAGCCGCGCTGGCGGCCGGTTGGCCTGAGATTGGCGTTTTCGCTCTGCGGACGTTACTCGAAGAAAACCCCCGCGACGTGAAAGTGCTGAATGAGCTGGGTCGTTTGTATCATGAGCTTGGAGACCACGAAAACGAAGTGGAAGCATACAATCAAATCACGGCAATCAACCCGCTCGATGCCCAGGCGCTTCGTCTAGGCAAAGACGCCTCGGCGCGCGGTTCGATGAAGCGAGGTGGTTGGACGCAGGCCGAAAGTTATCGCGACCTGATCAAAGACAAAGAAGAAGCGATTTCACTCGAGCAACAGAGCCGGATCCGGCTTACCGGCGAAGCGCTGGATCAACAGATTGCCGAAACTTACGCGCGTCACCAGACGGAACCGGAAAACCTGGATTTTGCGCGGCGCCTCGGCGCATTGAATGAGCAAAAGGATGATTTCGAGTCAGCCATTCGCTGGTATCAATATGCTGCCGATCTGACCAAAGGCGGGGACACCGGATTGCTTCGGAGGATTTCCGATTTGAAAATTAAATGCCTCGAGCACGAGATCGCTGCGCACGAGGAATTTCTAGCCAACTGCAGTGCGGGAGACGCGAAAAAATCCGAGCAACTGCGCGCCGCCAAAATCAGCCGTGCACAAATCCTAGTCGCCGATGCACAGGAGCGAGTGGCGCGAAATCCGACTGACCTGCAACTCCGGTTTGAACTCGGTGAAAACCTTTTCACTGCCGGGCGTTGGCGCGAGGCTGTGCCGGAGTTGCAGCGCGCGCGGCAAAATCCGCACGTCCGCTTGAAAGCCATGAACCTGCTGGGTTGCTGTTATGCCGAGCTTGGAATGCTCGATCTTGCACTGAAGCAACTGGAGCAAGGATCACAGGAGATTTTGTCGATGGACGCGATGAAGAAGGAGATCGTTTATAACCTCGGACTCGTTCACGAGCAGATGGGTGACCCGGAAAAATCGCTCGGCTGCATGAAGCAGATTTACGAAGTCGATTACGGGTACCGGGACGTGGCCCGGCGCGTTGAAAGCTCGTACGAACGAAATATCTCCGGATCTTAGGGCCCGACACGCACACGGCAGAGACACGAACGGTACTTTCTTCGCGTCCAAACGGCCGGCCGTTTTCGATTCTCAACTGTGCCGGGAGATCTCCCGGCACATATCAACTAAAGGAAACCATGAAAATCAAAATTGTTTCGCAGTTATCTATCCTTGCTTTAACGATTGGGGCGATAAGCTTGGCCAGAGTGGCCAGCGCGGAAACCACTCCCGCCGGCGAGGGTTCGTCCTTGAGCGCAAAAGATAAGACGTTCATGAAAAAAGCCGCAAAGGGCGGAATGATGGAAGTCGCGATGGGGAAATTGGCTGAACAGAATGCCAAAAGCGACGACGTGAAATCATTCGGCAAACGGATGGTCACCGATCACGGGAAAGCCAACGATGAGCTCAAGTCCATTGCTTCGAAAAAAGGAGTCCAACTCCCCAGCAAAGAGCATAGCGGTAAATGGACTTCGGATAAGGCATACATGGAAATGATGGTCAAGGATCACGAAAAAGACCTAGCGGAATTTAAGGAGGAAGCGAACAGTGGGAGCGATCCCGACGTGAAGAAGTTTGCAGACGATACAGCCAAGATGATCCAGGAGCATCTCGACCTGGCAAAAGAAACCCAAGCCAAGCTGAAATAGAGAAACGCTGACTGCGCGACGCGGCACGCCTGACAGAGGCGCGCCGCGTTTTTTCTTCAATCACATCGGGCTTTGCCGTTAGTAACGAGCGACGTCGAATCGCCGTTTAAAACCGCCGATTCAGTTTGACAGATTTGCACTGGACTAAACCCCAGTGTTAATGAAATCCAACTCTCGAATTCGTGCGCAAGACCAAAATCATCTGCACACTCGGCCCGGCTACGGAGAAGACCGAGACTATCAGGAAACTCATTGAAGAAGGCGCTGATGTTTGCCGGCTGAACATGAGCCATGCGACTCACGAATGGGTCCGTCAGATTGTGCCGCGGGTCCGCAGAGTCGCACGAAAGGTTGGCCGGCCTGTTGCACTTCTGCTCGATACGCAAGGCCCGGCCATCCGCACCGGCGATCTGAAAACGAATATCCACCTGAAGCCGGGTGACGTATTGGAGTTCACAGTACGCGGCGCGAAAAGTAGGGCGCCTTGTTCTGTGGACGTGAATTATCCCGGGTTCGCGGATGACGTGGCGGTTGGCAATACGATTTTGGTCGACAATGGCTTGATCAAATTGGTCGTGATGGAAAAAGGACGAGACCGGGTGCTCACCAGGGTCTTGACGCATGCGGTGCTCGGTTCGCGGCGTCATATCAACCTGCCTCGCATTCATGTGAATCTGCCAGCGCTTACTGAGAAGGACATCGCCGACGTTGCGCTAGGCACGGAGCTTGGACTGGATTTTGTCGCGCTGAGTTTTGTGCGGGAAAGGCGCGACATAGAACAGCTGCGCCGGCTCTTGGTGAAGAGAAAAAGCAAGGCGCAGATCGTGGCAAAAATCGAGGATCAACTCGCCGTCCGATCAATCGAGGAGATGATCGAATGCGCCGATGTGATCATGGTCGCGCGTGGCGATTTGGGAATCGAATGTCCAATCGAGGAGCTGCCAATCATCCAGCGACGAATCGTGAAAAAATGCATTCGTTTGGGCAAGCCGGTCATCGTTGCCACGCAATTGCTGGAATCGATGATCACAAATCCGATGCCCACGCGTGCCGAGATCACGGACGTAGCCAACGCAGTCTTCGAACAGGCGGACGCTCTCATGCTGAGCGCTGAAACAACGCTTGGCCGCTATCCAGTAGAGTGCGTCGAAGTTCTCAAGCGCGTGGCGATGCGCATCGAGCGAAGCGGCGGCGCTGATTATGCCAAAGATGCGTTGCTCGAAAATGTTCGGCAGAAAACGGTGGCTTCAGCCGTGATGTTGGCGGACTCCCTGCCGGATTCGAAGCTGGTCGTGTTTACCCTGCGCGGCAGAATGGCGCGTTACACTTCGAATCTGCGGCCGCGACGCGCCCCGATCTTTGCTTTCACTCCCAACCAAGAAGTTTACCGCCAACTGGCGCTTTATTGGGGAGTTTTACCCTTTCGCATCGACTTCGGCAAAAACGCGAACGAAACGATTGCGTCGGCGGAGAAATTTCTGCGCAGAAACAAATTGGCGGCGTCGGGTAATCGCATGGTGATTGTCAGCGACATGACCATGGGCCACGCAATGATCGATTCGATTCAACTACGCGTTCTGAAGTGATTGTAGCCGCCGCTCTGTGAGCGGCACACCGCGCCCGTGTTCGCAGTTCAGTGATGCGCTTCCCACAGGGAAGCGGCCACAGCATTAAGCTTCCACCGGCAGTTCGACGTCCACCGGGCGCTCTTTTTTAGCCAGCGCGCGGCGGAGTTTCGACAGCGCGATATTTTGCAGCTGTCGAATGCGCTCCCGGGTTACACCGAATTTTTTGCCGACTTCCTCGAGGGTTTTAGGTTTGCCGCCGTCCAGACCGAAGCGCTGGAAGATGATTTTCTTCTCGCGGTCGTCCAGGACGTCCAAAAGGCCGCCGACCTCATTGCGCAGGTTCTTGTCCCGCAATAATTCAAACGGCGTCTGCGCCTCTTCATCGCCGACGATTTCGCCAAACTCAGTCGAATCATCGTCGCTAATTGGCGCATCGAGCGAAGCCGGACGAATCGAGACAGTCTTGAGTTGGGAAACTTTCCCGCTCGCGATGCCGATCTCGTCGCCGAGCTCTTCGTCAGTAGGTTCGCGTCCAAGCTCTTCGCTCATTTGCAGAGAAACGCGGCGCATTTTGGAGATCTTGTCCACGAGATGCACAGGGAGACGGATCGTCTTGCTTTGGTTCGCCAATGCCCGCTTGATCGACTGTTTGATCCACCATGCGGCGTAAGTGCTTAGCTTTCCGCCCTTTGCCGGATCGAACCGCTCGACCGCCTTCATCAGGCCGATGTTGCCCTCAGAGATCAAATCGAGAAGCGGCAAACCAAGGTTCGCGTAATCGTGCGCGATCTTCACTACCAGCCGCAAGTTGGATCGGATCATCAGCGCGCGCGCTTCGCGGTCGCCTTTCTTAATCTTAGCGGCCAACTCGATCTCCTGCGCCGGGGTCAAGAGCGGGATTTGCCCGATCTCGCGCAGGTAAATCTTAATTCCTGTATCGCTATCTTCAGCAGCCATATAACTCTTTTTCATCGTTCATTTGGGGGGATCGAACCGACACCTTCCAATAACCTGTATTCGTCGATGCCTCGTTGATCGCGCGTTGTAGCATCCGGTGAAGTATTTAACAAGGTTAAATATTCGAATTTGTGACACCCTTTGGATGTCCGTTGTTCAATTTTTTTTCTAGGGGTTTTTCTGGCAAATACATGCAGGGTTGTCCGAAGGGCCTCTTGATCTTTTGACAATACTTTAGCGCATCCGTTGTATCTGACCTGGGGCGGATATTTGGCGCTTTTCTGCAACCCTTCTTTCTGCAACTCTCGTGCGGCGATGCTGGCGAAAATTTACTCCGCCGCGGTTTACGGTGTGGATGGGGGCCTTCGCGCGCACCCCTGCGACGATTTAAGGCACTCTATCGAAATCTTGCCCATAGCGTTTGAGAAATTGCCCGTACGTCACCAATGCGCTGTCGAGACGTTTCGACTTTTCAATGTTTTCCCTAGTCAAATCATGGCCAATCTTTAGCTGTGTCTTTAACTCTCTGAACCAGCGGCGGTAGTCCTCGTAATGCTGCCAATCCACGTCGTTCTTTCGCGTCGTCAATAATGCGTGAACGCGAGCCACGTTCTCATCCCAAATCGGGTACTCGTCTGGTCCAGCGATATGAAATAGAAAGGCACGATAAACCGCGCCCTCGGAAGGGAAAATCCGAGAGACGAACTCGAGAAAATCATCGTGGCTTGTATTCTCTCGCCGTCGAAATGAATTAATGGACTCTATGTTGGCCAGAACTTTTTCAACTTTACGATTCGGCGCGCCTTGTTTATTCACATGCGTAAGGTGCCGTGGATCTTTCCATCTCAATAGCTTCCGAGTATTCTCGTGTGTCAGATCGCCGCCTAAGTGCAGTTCATCCAAGTAGAAAATTCGGTCGTGAGTAACGTCGTCAGAAACCTCATCTCGGTAGAACTGAGACCAACAGTTTACAAATCCCTCAATGTTGTCGAACCGTGCGTCTCCGAATGAATTTTGCTGAAGGATGAACACGTTACATCGGACGCTGTGACAATCGGTTCCACACTGCTGCGGAACGCTTTGATAGTCGCCAGAACCTCCTGCGCGTCAGCCTCGCTGCCCGTCTCTGCCAGCCGGTGCAGAGCACTTGAGACAGAAGGCGCCTTCGATTTCAAGTCAGAGTCCGTGGCAAGTCGAGAAAGCTCGTCGAAGTATGAGGCGGCTTTCAAATAGTCCCGCTTCTCGACTGCACGAATGGCGTTCTCGAGCGCGCGACTGGCAGCAGACCGCGACTGGTCGACTTCGCTATTTGTTGGCGCGGAAGCAAGAGTCGAAGGCACTGCCGCTGCTGCTTCGTCTGCCGGTTTCGCCCGTCGATCGGATTCGGGCGGCGGAGACCGGGTTGCGGCGCGTGCTGCCTCTGCCTCCGTCGCCGCCGCTGCCGCTGCTTTATCGCTAACAAAACACGCTTGTATAGCCTTCCACATCGGGCTGTCCGGCGTTTCCGGAACATCTTTGAGTGCGCCGGCTCCGACCACCGAGCCGTCGAAGTAAGCCATTGTGGACGTGAATGAACCGATTACCCAAGAGTTATTGCTAAATACCAGACGCAGATTATAACGGACAAAAAAAACCGAATGGTTTTCGACGATCGTGACTTTTGCAACGACTGGTTCGATTAGCTCAGGGGTAACGCCTACGCCGTCTCCAAATACTTGGTTTTGATGCTCCCGCAGGCGGGCGACGCCACGCTGGAATGAAGCAACAGGATCGACGGGTGAACCGCGCAGCCAGTCGAGAATTCCAGCCTCTGTTTCGTTACTAGCGACCATTAATGCGGCCAGTATGATGGTGAGTTGTCGCATGCGCATTGACTTTATCTTCCGCTTGTGTGACGGGGAAGCCTCATTTCTGCTCGACCAAAAACCATAAGATTTGATCACTACCCTCAACAATCTTGACGGCGGCCTCAAATGGTGGTGGGAACGACACGGTCACAAATTCCCTGACGACATTTGTAATACCGAATATTACGACATCTACGATGCTAGATCAGCGGGAGCCACGGAACGATGGTGGGCTGCGACGGTAAAGCGATTAGGTCAATGGCGTGCATATCGCGGAGGCAAACCTCGAATAACTAAGGAGGAGATTACTCGACGTGGCGCTCAACGTCTGAGCGAAATTGCCGCCCAGTATACTAAGTTGATTTCAGGGGCAGAGCCGTGCATTGCAGACCTCTCGTGGGAAGATGTCGCTCCTCTCTTTGAACTGGCTTCCCAAATCCGAGGCGGCAAAAGTCCGGTCTTTTCTAGCAAGATGTGTCACTTTCTGTTCCCCAAGCTTTTTATCGTGATGGATAACACGGCGACGAGCGTCCTCGAATACGAGTTTTATTGGCGCGGAATGAAAGACGAATGGCATAGATTCAAGGAGAAGGACGAAGCAAGGAATCTCTTAGCCAATGCAATCAAGTCGGCTAAACCAGTTCACCCCTTGTATCCATTTGTGACAAGGATCATGGAACTCAGTCATATTGGGTACAAACATCGGTAGCTGGTTACGCGACAGTGCTGTCTGAACCCTCCGGGATATTTGACGCTTTTCGTCGCAGCGATTTTCTGCAACTCTGCGGCCACGATGCTGGCTAAGATTTACTCTGCCGCCGTTTACGGTGTGGACGCATACGAGGTGGAAATTGAAGTAAATGGCGCGGGCGGCGAACCGGTCATTGTCATCGTCGGACTTCCAGACGCGGCTGTGAAAGAAAGCCGAGACCGTGTCACGACCGCCGTAGCAAACAGCGGTTACTATTGGCCGCGCGGACGCACCACAATCAATTTAGCGCCTGCCGACATTAAGAAGGAAGGACCGAGCTTCGACCTGCCGATTGCCCTGGGGATGATCGCCGTGACCGAGGAACTCGACAGTTCGCCTTTCGAAAACTTTAGTTTTGTTGGTGAGCTCGCTCTCGATGGTTCAGTCCGGTCCGTAAAAGGCGTATTGCCGGTCGCGCTCGAGGCGCGACGTCGCGGCAAACGCGCGTTGTTTGTTCCGGAAGCAAATGCACTCGAAGCCGCGATGGTCGATAAGATCGATATCTACGGTGTACAGAATCTGCGGCAGACGTTTGCTTTTTTGCGCGGCGAACTCGCGCTTCTGCCGACTCGCGCTGATCTGAGCAAATTCTTCGCTGCGCACCAAAGTTACGACGTGGATTTCAGCGACGTCAAAGGTCAGGGCCACGTCAAACGCGCGATCGAAGTAGCTGTCGCCGGCGGTCACAACGTCCTGATGATCGGTCCCCCCGGCTCGGGCAAATCCATGCTGGCCAAACGGATTCCGACCATCATCCCGCCGCTCACGCTGGAGGAGGCAATCGAGACGACAAAGATCCACAGCATCGCCGGTCTTCTCGACACCGAACAATCTTTCGTGTCCACGCGACCTTTCCGCGCGCCGCATCATACCATCAGCGATATCGGTCTGCTTGGCGGTGGCACATTTCCGAATCCCGGCGAAGTAAGCCTCGCCCACAACGGCGTGCTTTTTCTTGATGAGCTGCCGGAGTTCAAGCGGTCGGCATTGGAGGTGATGCGCCAGCCGTTGGAGGACGGAAAAGTCACCGTGTCGCGCGCGGCGGGCAGTGTCACGTTTCCTTCCGAGTTCATGCTGGTGGCCGCGATGAACCCCTGCCCATGCGGCTACTTCGGCGATCTCAAACGCGAATGCCGCTGCGGCCCAGTGCAAGTACAGCGGTACCGTCAACGCATCTCCGGTCCCCTGCTCGATCGCATCGACCTGCACATTGAAGTGCCTGCGGTCGAATACCGGGATGTCGCCAGCGAACGAGCCGAGGAAACTTCCGCTGCCATTCGCGAGCGCATCGCCAGCGCCCGGGAACGCCAGCAGGAACGGTTTCGCGACAACGGCAAAGTAAATTGCAACGCGCGCATGGCGACGCGCCAGTTGAAACAGCACTGCAAACTTAGCCAGGATTCGCAGGAATTGATTCGCGTGGCCATGAATGAATTGAACTTAAGCGCCCGTGCCTACGATCGTATCCTTAAGGTGTCTCGCACAATCGCAGATCTCGATGGTAAAACGGAGATCGCACCCGAGCACGTCAGCGAAGCCATCCAATATCGCACCTTCGATCGCACCCTTTGGGTATGAAACGGAACGCTTTGAAAATCGCCACGCTTTCATGCCTGACGGGCCTCGCTTTTAGCGGTTGCAATCACACGAGTTCGACAGTTTCCGGGCCTTTGTCGCAGCGGGGCTATTTGTGGCAACGCGATTGGACGCCAGCAGTACTCTGCGTCACTGGCGGAGGCAAACAAGCGAATGGACGGCGTGATTGTCCTCGGCGCAGAGATGAGTTGGAATGGGTCAGAATCAAACGTCGTTTCGGCGTCAATCAACTGGCAGTCACTTAAAGAGCGAGGCGTGCCTTGCGCTGTCGCGTTGCGCGTTGCGTCACATCCGAAGCCCGACGGTACGTCCATTCCTGTGATTCGCAGAACGGCGAAATCGTTGTGCGATCAGGCGAAGGCACATGGCATTCAATTGACGGAATTCCAGTTGGATTTCGATTGTCCACAGAAGGAGCTGTCCAGTTATCGCGCGTGGTTGTCACGAATCCGAGAAGTCGTACGGCCGGTTCCGTTCGTAATCACCACTTTGCCTGCCTGGCTCGATGAACCTGAATTCGATGGGCTGATTCGAGAAGTAGACAGTTACGTCCTGCAGGTTCACTCGGTCCCGACATCCTCCGCAGCTACTAGCGCGATGTTGTGTGACACGCGATTGGCACGGCAGTGGATCGCGAAAGCCGCAACGCATGGAAAGCCCTTCGCCGTGGCTCTTCCAAGTTACCGATGCTCCGCAGGCTATGCGCCGTCCGGGAGACTACTCAGTGTTGCGATGGATAGCGTGCAACCTGTCTGGCCCCCCAATACACGTATCCTGGAGTTAGAGACCGATGCGGATGCCATGGCCGAACTCGTCGGCGAACTAAAAAAGAACCGCCCTTGGAACTTGCGGGAGCTTCTATGGTACCGATTGCCGGTAGCGACGGACACCCGCAACTGGCGTTGGCCAACGTTGGCGGCCGTGATGTCCGGACGAAAACCTTCGCATAAGCTCGAGGTTCTACAGGAAGGTGAGAACCCAATCGATCTTTCCATCGCCAACAATGGCGAAGCTGAGGAACATCTCGATGGAACAGTGATTGCCAGCTGGGACGATGAATCCGTCGCGGTCGCTGACGCCCTGGCAGGTTGGACTGTAGATCCAGAAAAGCAGCGCGCTATGTTTCGTCCGGTCGAAGGTTTTCGGATTCGATTGGCGCCAGGCGGGAGATGCAAAATTGGTTGGCTTCGGTTTACCCGGCCTACCAATCTGCGCATTGCAATGAATAAGCCAGCATGAAGTCTCCTGCCAAAATTACATCGGCTCTGTTTATCGCCGTCTGCATGTCAGCGGGAAGACTCAATGCGACCGGTTATTACGGGCCAGATAATTATCTGGATCAGGGAGGCAAAAATGTTGACGCATCACCCGAATTCTATTGGGACCTTGAAGTCCGCCGGTTGGCCGGGGAATTCCGTCCGGCCGAGAAACTTCCTGCTTCAGAAAAGCGCGAGCAGAAAACTGACGAAGAAGAGAAAGATAATACCACTAACAAGGACGCAACTACCGAGGCCGATCTCAAGGATTTCGACGTCGCGTTGCAGCAAGGTAGGATAAAGCCGCCCGATGCAACCAAAGCGAAAGAGCAGCACAAAGAGGCGCGCGACGCACTCGATTCAACTTTCGCTGGGTACATTCAAACCGCTCCCGGCTGAATTTGATTCTGAATTTGCAGATTATCACAAAGGGGCTGCGGCTTATCTGACCCAGCAATGGGATCAAGCGCGTACGGCTTGGGAAGATTTGCTTAAACGTCCGGAGCAAGATCGACATTACCGGACGGTGTGGGCGACGTTCATGTTGGGAAAGCTTGCGCTCAAGACAAAGGATTACCCGACCGCGACGCAATGGTTTCAACGCACACGCGAGCTCGCAAAGAACGGGTTCGCCGATTCATTGGGCTTGGCGGCGGAAAGTTACGGCTGGGAAGGCCGCAGCGAATGGAAACAGGATCACCCGGGAAAAGCGACGCAGCTTTTCTTAACTCAGCTGGCCCTGGGCGACGACTCAGCTGTGGTTTCGCTGAAAGCTTTGATCCCTGATCGTGAGCCGGTCGAAGGAATGTTGAACTATGGTCCGGAGTCTGAAGAGCGACAAAGTTGGGGCGACGAACAGAAGCGCGCGGAACAGGAAAAAGAGCTTTCAAAGCTGAAAGTCGCCGCGCAGGACGCGCTGTTGCGGCGATTGGTCACCGTCCACATTTTGGCTACAGCATCGACGCGTGATTTGTATGCGGACGAGACTGGCAATAAGTCGGTCAATCGCTGTGCTCGCTGGCTCTCGGTCATCAGTGAAGTGAAGCCCGGACAATTAGACGACGCAGAATATCTCGGCTGGGTTGCCTATAATAATGGCGATTATAAAGGCGCAGCACGCTGGCTGGAGATTGCAAAAAAAGACGCGCCCGCCGCGCTATGGCTGAAGGCGAAACTGCAACGGCGCGCGGGCAAACTCGCAGACGCCGCCACGACCATGGCGAAGGCTTGGGAGGGCGTGCACGACATCAAATCCTATACCGGATGGACAACGGAATCTTTGGCAGACGCGGAGACGCGATACCAGACGAGTCCGGAAGGATTGCATTGGTCGTTCAATCAAAGCGCGAGTGGCGACCTCGGCGCACTCCGCCTGACGCGCGGAGATTTTGTCCAGGCATTTGATACATTTCTTAAAGGTGGCCTCTGGAACGATGCCGCCTTTGTTGGCGAACGCGTCCTGACCGCGAATGAACTGAAAAGCTACGTCGACCAACAGACTGAGCCGGAATCAGAAGGCGGCAAAGTCGAATTCGACAAGCTGCGAAATCTGCTCGGGCGCAGATTGGTCCGCGAAGATCGTTATGAGGAGGCAACTCAATATTTGCGGCCGCCGTACGACAAGATTTTGCAGCGATATGCGAAAGCTCTGAAAGACGGAGCCGATAAGAAGTTGAGCAAAGAGGAGCGCGTCCGCGCCTGGTTTACGGCGGCATGGCTGGCCCGTTTTGACGGGATGGAACTCATGGGAACGGAAGCGGCGCCGGACACATTTGTTGATAATGGCGAATTCGAACTTGCCGATTTGGCCCGGGAATTTCAGTCCGGGAAGTATCAGACCGTGTCCTATGACAAAGATGGAAACGAAAAAAAGATCAGCTTGCCCATTGTTTTGAAGCCCTCGAAAGACGAATTGAAGAGGTTAGCGAAGAACAGGATAACACCGAACGTACGCTTTCATTACCGTCTGGTTGCCGGTGCTCTAGCGATCCGGGCTGCGGATTTGTTGCCCGAAAATTCCGAGGAACTTGCCGATGTCGTCAACACCGCGGGCCTCTGGGTGAAAGACCGCGACGAGAAAACGGGGAACCGGTACATGCAAATCATCGAGCGCCGCTGTTCGAACACTGAAATTGGCCGCGCGGCAATCGCGAAGCATTGGTTTGTCAGTCAACAAGGTCCGTGGAGTACTGCTCAACAACAAGCCTACGAGGCGATGCACAAGGAGTTGAAACTAGACAGCTCGGAATAGGAAATCGGAACCCCAACCGCGAGTGTCATGAGCGCGTCATGCTGACATGCTTCAGTAAAGCGATTTTGATATCGCATTCTCTCTCTATGGTGCGCTCAGATATGGTACCTGAATAGATGTGCGGATGCGGATTGCGAGTTGCGAACTGTCACTGGCTTTGCCCAACGATTGTTGCGCTGCTGATGTTGCTCAACGCCTGCGGCAATGGGGATAACCGGTTTCTCGAAGAGATTGTCGAACAGGTTTACCCGGTCGAGCCTGACGCAAACATAACTATTCAAAACCGCGATGGCGCCGTCATGGTTTATGGCTCAGATGCCAACGAGCTGCGGGTGCAAGCAGTTAAGAAAGCATATAGCCGCAACCGATTGAGCCAGATTACCATTGAGGTCTCCAGAACACCGGGCAGTGTTTCAATCATCACGAAATTTCCTCCGCAGCCAAACTGGGCGCTCTCCGATCGGTCGGGCACGGTTGATTACACGATTACTGTCCCGGCAACGGTCAGCATTTCCGAACTCGACCTGCACGCTGGCGAAGTTCTCCTGGACGCGATGCGCGGGCGAGAAGTGCGTGCACGGCTGGACGACGGACGGATTTTCGCCCGCAACTGTTTCACGAACTTGAATCTTAGAATAAACCGCGGCACGCTCACGCTGTCCTACGAGTGGTGGGAAGACGAAAAGTTCTCCGCCGAAGTGATGATGAGGCAGGGAAACGCATGGGTCTGGTTGCCCAGCGACGCAGCTTTTCATCTCCTCTCCGAAGTTAAGCATGGGAGAATCGCCAATGATTTCAATGACCTCCCGGTTCCCAACAATCCGGATGCCGCGGTAACGAAGATCGATCAGATCGTCAACGGTGGAGGCGAAGCCACAATTAAGATTCACGTCGACGAGGGAAATGTTAGAATCGGCGAGGCCAATCCGTGATGAGTGATTCCCCAGTCTACAAATCTGAAATTTGAGATCTGAAATCTGAAATTCAAACCTATGCCCTCGTTCGACATCGTTTCTGAAATCGATAAGCAGGAGATCGACAACGCGATCAATCAGGCGCGCAAAGAGCTTGCTACCCGGTTCGATTTAAAGGACGCAAAGACCGAGATCATTCCCGAACTGGACAAGATTATTTTGATTGCCGACGATGGTGCGCATTTGAAAGCGCTCAGAGAAATTGTGATCAGTAAATTGTCCAAACGGGGCGTGGACCTGCGAAACGTCGAGCAGGAAGAACCCGCGATCTCATCCGTTGGGCATGCCCGACAGGAATTAAAAATTAAGCAAGGCCTCGAAGGCAACAAGGCCAAGGAAATTATTCAGGCGATCAAGTCACAGGGATTCAAGGTGCAAAGCCAGCTGCAGGACCGCCAAATTCGCGTCACAGGAAAAAAGAAAGACGAGCTGCAAAGCGTTATTCAATTCGTGCGCAGTCGCGATTTCGGCGTCGCCACAAACTTCAAAAATTTCAGAGACTGAACCCTAGCGAGCGGGAGCACTCTGCCTGGAACTCAGCCACGCCAGGCCGATGATGTGAAGCGCAAAAGCGAAACTCAGTGCGCCTACGGCCTTGGCTGCAGTGATATTGTTGGCTCTTTTCACCACTTGTAATTCAGTGTCGCACCCACAATAGATTTCACGGTTTCCTCGACCAATGGAACAGCCACAAGGTCGAATCCGGTCGTTCCAGTGCAGATAAAACCGTATCGACATCTTGCTCCGGAACCAGCAACAGCCAGGAGGATGAAATGCTCCAAAAAGTCTCCCGAAGCGGGCCTCTCCAAATTGAGAACGGTCGCGGTCCCCGCAGAACTAACTGAATTGGCGTAAGACAAGACCTCGATCTGGGCAACGTCGAACTTTTCAAAAAGCCCACACTATGAATGCGAACGAAATCATGGCTACCTGAAGCCTCTTGAAAAGCAGCTGCTGGTCTTGATCCAAGGATTCTACGGTCATTTCTGTTATCTCCGGAAAGCGGGGTTTGAATCCTGCGGCTTGCATGTCTGCCGCCGTATCAAAGATAGCTCCTGGACCGGCATTCGGTTGGGTCCCGTGACTCAAGAAAACCATGTTCGCCAAGGCCGAGCCGTGCTCTCGCGCATGTCTTCCCATGACATCGCCGTAGCTCTGTGGCCCAGCGACTTTTCCAGCAAGCCAGTCCTTTAGTCCCATGATTGATTGCTTTCTTTGTTCTGCGAATGCCCGCTTAGAGCCAACGAGATACAAGATCAGCGACCGCGGGAGTTAGAAATAATTTTCGCATAACAGACAAAGCTAGGCCGAGGGACGTTTGCGGTTCGCTGCATCGCTTCGTTAGGCGTTGAACGCAGCACGCCTAGATTCGGCGCTCCACTCGGCCCACCCGTCGTAATACTGCCCTTTCCGAGGAGGTGTCGACATCCGAAGACGCGGTGCAGAACAAGGCGTGTTCTCTAGAATAGCTAGGAAGAGACAATAGATGCAGCGTCTCGCCTCCGCCGTTTGGTTGTTAAGCAAGCTATGAATGGAAAAACCTATCTCGGATCTACACTCCGCCGCAACAGCGCAGACGAGCTCCTCTACGGCGAGTGGATCCACATCAGGGGCATTCAAGTGCCGTTCGCGCCACGCATATTCCTGCAACACGCGCTCCGCAACGCTCATCGAATGCCCGGTAGGACGTTGCCGTGCCGCCTCGCGTCCACGGCTCATCCGCACTGCCTTGCGATGCCAGTAGGAACACTTGGTGCAAAACCCGGCGCGATAAACGCTGCGTCGTCTGCTGTGGCAATTTGAGCATCGGAGGTCGCCCGACTTCATACGTCTAACGAGAACAAGATGAGCCACCGCTACCGTGAGCGCGCGTTGCTTGAAATGAAGCTATTTTAATCATCTGAGACGTGAACACGCGCCGGGTAGCGGTCGGCTCCATTGCTTTATAGGTTAACCAGAGTTGTTCATGAACTGCGAAGTGGAGCGCCTGGAAGACTCCCGCGCGCTGCCGAGCGACGAGGACCTGTTGTGCAGCGATGGCATGCTCCCGCTCCGGAAACCGCTGTACAGCGGCAATCAGCTCTTCATCCGGCGTGTTTTCAGACTCGTATTTGCGCCGGTTCTTTCCGATCTCCGCGTAGTCCATGTGATTGCGCGCAAGTTTCGCCTAACGAGAATTCGACCCAATTTTTGGGCATTTCAAGAGAAAGACCCAGATTCTGGGTCTAATCCTGCTTGAATTTGAAACTCGGATCGATGTCATGTCAGACAGGGTAGTGAGAATGGCGCCCGCGGGCAAACCAAAGTGCGCGACCGGAACCACGACGAATTCCTAATTACACTCGCACTGGCACGCTCGCGGTGCGCTCGAGTTTACCCCAACTGACCCACGCGCCTTTGATCGCGCGCAGGATGGCTTTCCAGATGCAGTAACTGAGCATCGGACGATAGATCAGGCGCATCGGCAAAATGCGCCAGGCACGCAGGATCGGTTCGCGTTCCAAAATGCAGGCGAGCGTGCCGAGGAGCACGTCCATTGCCAGGAATATGATGATAAACGGCAGCACGGCGCTCCAAACGCCGAATGGGAGCGACGCCAGGAGGAACAAATCGACCATCGGCGTGATAGCCACCAGGATGATTTGGAAAAACCAGATGCTCGGCAAACTGAACCAGCCGAGCGCGCGATAGTTCCAGTTGAACACCATGTCGCGATGTTTCCAAAGACACTGCAACGTGCCGTAAGCCCAACGAGAACGTTGTCGCGTCAGTGCGCGCACGGTCTCGGGCGCTTCCGTCCAGGCGATTGCTTCGGGCACGTACACGATGCGCTGACGCTGCCTGTGCAAACAGAGAGTCAGATCGGTATCTTCAGCGAGCGTTTCCAGACTGAGCCCGCCTGCCTCGTCAATTGCATCCTTGCGCACGGCGCTGATCGCGCCCGGCACCACGGTGATGCATTGCCAGCGGGTGTAAGCGCGGCGGTCCAGATTAAATCCGCAGGTGTATTCCAGTGCCTGACAACGCGCGATGAACGTGCGCAGATTTCCGACCTTCGCGTGACCCGACACGGCGCCGGTACGCTGATCTGCAAACGGCTCGAGTAAACGCGGGAGCGTGTCGCGTTGACATTGCGTATCGGCATCAATGAAAACGATGATGCCGTGGCGCGCGGCAGCCAAGCCGCGTTGGAGTGCGCGGGCTTTCCCGCGATTTTCCTGCTGTAACAATCGAACCCGCGGTTCGCTTTGGGCAATGTGTTCAATTTCGGCAGCGGTTTGATCGCGCGAACCATCATCGACGACGACGACTTCGATTTCGCCTTTGTAATCCGTTGCGAGAAGCGTTCGCATCGTCTGCGCGATTACTTTCCCTTCGTTGTAAGCAGCCATGACCACACTGATCGGCTCCGCAAAATCTGTTTTCGGTCCGCGCCGAAAACGAGCTGCGAGCCAGATCACAATCAATGTGCGGATGACGACCAGAGCTGTGGCCACGATCATAAACGCCCAGAGGAATTCCTCGATGCTGTGGTAAACGCGAAACCCGGTGCTGCTCACGAACCGGCTGAGGAATTGGGCATCGCCCTGCACAGGCGGCATCACCACGTCGCGCGTTGTTCCCAGCAGTGTGCTCAACGGCACAACTGTGTCGCCGCGCGTATGCAACCAATCCAAAATGCGCGGAAGGGCTTCGACCGTCTGGGAGCGATCGCCGCCCGCATCGTGCAGCAGGATCACGCTGCCGTCGTGCCTTTGTTGTTTGATTCGTCGCAGGATAATATCCGCCCCGGGCTTCGCCCAATCTTGCGGGTCGATATTCTCGAGGACCACGAGGTAATTAAGGTCTTCGGCGATTTTTAGCGGAGCGAGTTCGCTGAGTTCTGTCGGGCCGGTGTCCGCGGCGTACGGCGGACGGAACAAGGTCGTCGCGCGACCTGTGATGGTCTCAAGCAATAGCTGGGTCGCGTTCAACTCCAGCCGGATGTGCTCCGGCCAGCACAATGCCAGGTTTGGATGGTAATAGGTGTGATTCCCGATCTCGTGCCCCTCGTTGACGATGCGACGCACGAGCGCCGGATAACGCTCCGCATTCACTCCGACGACGAAAAAGGTCGCCTTCACGTTTGCTGCTTTCAGAATGTCCAGGATCTTCGGTGTCCATCGAGGATCGGGGCCATCATCAAAAGTAATAGCCACCTGATGCTCGCCGCCGGCGCCCTGGTGATAGAGAGTCGGAAATTCGGCAAACTTTACATACCTGGCTGTCAGATAGCCGTCTCCATCGACAGACAGCTTTCGCATTCCGTCCGTGCGATCCTCGTCCACGGTAACGATCTCGCCATCGCCAACGTCGGTTATCGTGTCCGTCGATTTGATCAGTTCCAGCGCCTGTCGCGTCTGATTATCCATTTTGAAATCACGCGGCACGCTGAGCGCATCCCAGATCGCCGGGTCTTCGCTGCCGAGCCGGTAAAGCGCGAATCCACCGGCTTTCTGGTCCCGGACCTCGCGGACTTGGTTCAGGAACGTCACAGCATCCAGAAACCAAACCCCGTGCTCGGCGTCTTCATCCTGGAAATAAAAGTAGGGACTGTAACTCGGCCCCTGCACATCCACGCTCTGGAGCTCGGCGTCGTTGGCGCGGCTCATCGCTTCGGAAAAACTGATCATCTCGGCCTTCTTGCCGCCGATGGGCCAGTCGTAACCGTAGCTGCCAATTGCGATGATCCATTGCTTCGCGTCGGAACCTTCCAACAGCACGTGCAGCCAGCCTTCAAACCATGAGCGCGACGCCAGCGGCCCCGGCGGATCGGTGTCCGAGGTTTCGTCGAACAACATCGCCACGAAACGATCGACATTGTCGCTGAGCGCATCGATATCGATGTAATCCAGCTCCTGCCCTGGCTGGACGCACAGCCATAGCTCCTTGTTGTCGTCGTGTAATGCGTCGGTGAACTTGTCGATAAACGCGGTCAGGTCCTTCTTGTATGCAGGATCGATCTGTTCCCAATCAACCACCACGCCGGCGGCCTTTGCATTGCGCAAAACCGACAGCACATCTGCGATAAACCGATCCTGCCGGTTGGCCGGCCCGTGCGCGAGATTCTCAATTGCTTCGGGCTGCCAAGTGTCACCGACGAGATTCGTCAGCAGCGGCATGAGCGCGATGCCCTTGGTTGCCGCCAGCTTGGATACACGGCTGTCGGAATCAATCTGCAAATCGCCGAGGCCATCGATCACAGTCATCCATTCCGGGCAGACATGTGTAATTTGCGTCGCATGTTGCTCGAGCGACGCGTAGCTGTACGGATCGCTATTTGCGTAGAATGCCAGTCGCACTTCGTTATCGGGCGGCTTCTTCCGCGGGCGCGGCGAAGTGGTTGGCCCTGTTCCGCCGAGTTTTTTCGCTGCCTGCCGTGTCGCGCTAAATTTCTGCCACAGCAGTGACGCCGGGGATAACTGACCGGCCGGGTTCTGCTTTTGCAACGCTCGCAATTGGCCTTTCAACTGCCGCAACGAAAACGGCACGTTCATTTTCGGTGTGACAAAGAGCGTTTGAACGAAAAGCACCAGCGCAATAAAGAACAGCACGCCACCCGTAAGCAGAATCAGGCGCAGCCGTGGCCAGCGTTTGCCACTGGGATCGGAGAAAACAAAGGGTGTAACCTGTTCGGGAGGAAACTCGGCCATGCGACGCGTATAATCGCGCAAGTCCCAGAATTACAAAATACGATTCTATTGAGGTTCACCGTGATAATCCAAAAGCGTCGCCGTGGTCGCGTCATGAAAGAATCCGAGTAGTTGCAAATCGAACATCGAACATCGAACATCGAACATCGAATGCATACTGAACGCGATTCGCTGTCGACCGGGCACGACGGAATCATGCCGCGCCTGCAAAAAGGTCCCACCATCCATTCAAGCGCATGGGTTGTTTCGGGCGCGACCGTGCTGGGCGACGTTATTCTCGAAGAGGAATCGAGCGTCTGGTACGGCGCCGTGTTACGCGGTGACATCAATCGCATTACTGTTGGACCGCGCTCGAACGTTCAGGACAACGCTGTCGTCCATGTGGATACCAACTACCCTACCTCCATCGGCGAACTGGTGACGGTCGGGCACACCGCAGTCGTCCATGCATGCACGATCGACAACGAAGTGCTGGTGGGCATGGGCGCCATCATTCTTGATGATGTCGAGGTAGGCGCGCGTTCCATCATCGGCGCAAACGCACTGGTGACGATGGGAACCAAAATTCCACCCGGCTCACTCGTGCTCGGTTCCCCTGCAAAGATTCGCAGACAACTTACACTCGACGAGCAAAATGATATTGCCCGCTGGGCGTGGAGCTACGTCGAAACATCAAAGCGGTACCGCGAATTTCATTGACTGTAGGGCGTCTGTGTCAGCCCCGAATGCCTTCGGGGTTCACAGAATGGAGCCGCGGGGACGCGAGCGACATAGACGGGCCGCTCGTTAGAGCGAGAGAGCGGGAGCGAGCGAGTCAAACGCCCTACAACTTACAATTGCGCAGGTCCCGTAAACTGCTGTCACAGACCCACACCGAATGTGTTTGCCAGCTCGCGCGCGTTCTGACGTAACAATTCCGCGGCGTGTCTCATGTTTTCTTGTTCGCTCATTCCAGGCCGCGCGTTCTCGTAAATTCCATCAAAGATTTCGCGAACTTCACGATCTACAGTTGCGCGGCCCACAATTGCGAACACCGGTTTACCGAACTTGCGCGCCAGCCGCGCCACGCCGGCGGGCGTTTTACCTTCGAGGGTTTGGCGATCCAGACTCCCCTCGCCTGTAATCACGAGGTCCGCGTTTTTCATCTTGTCTTCGAGGCCAACGGCTTCTGCGACGACTTCGAATCCCGGATTGATTTTCGCATCGCAAAAACTCAGCAGCCCGAACCCGAGCCCACCCGCCGCGCCGGCGCCGGTCGCATCACGATAGTCAAAACCGAATTCGTGAGCGACAACGTTCGCGAGCCTGGTCAGCGCACGTTCCAAGATGTCGATGTCGTTCTTGGTCGCGCCTTTCTGCGGACCGAATACGCGGGTCGCGCCATTTTCGCCGAGTAACGGATTTTTTACATCAACTGCGGCCACAATTTTCGGCAACGCACATTGTAGAGGCGGCTGTGTCAGCCGCCTGTCTTTCGGTCGGGCGCGCGCCGCGGCGAGCGCCCCTACAAGTTTTTCCGGTAAAATGATCTCCGTGAGTTGCGCCAGTTCTGTCACCGCTCCAGTCAGTTCCTTTGTCTTCGCGAAGAATCGAAATCCAAGGGCGCGCGCCATGCCGAAGCCACCGTCATTGGTGGCGCTGCCACCAAGGCCAATGATGATTTCGTTCGCGCCGTGACTGGTGGCCTCCAGAACCATTTCGCCTACGCCGAACGTAGTTGTACGGAGCGGATCGCGTTCAGTCTCAGAAAGCCGCCGCATGCCGGCAGCCTCGCTCATCTCCATTACCGCGATTCTTTCGTGTTCGATCCATCCATAATGAGCGTCGATGTCGCGGCCGAGCGGATCGTGCGCCCTGCATTCCAGCCAGGAACAACCGCGTGCCTCGCAAATGGCGTCAGCCGTTCCCTCACCGCCGTCAGCCATCGGCGCAATTTCGATCGCCGCGTCCGGCAGAACATCGAGAAGTCCTTTCGCGATGTTGTTCGCAACATCGCGCGCGTTAAGCGCACCTTTGAATTTGTCGGGGGCGATGAGAATATGCACAGCTACAATTTCATCACCCATCCAATTTTGTCATTCCGAGCGAAGCGCAGCGGAGTCGAGGAATCTCTGGACAGACAAAAAGAAGTTAGCGATGTCTCGACTTCGCTCGACATGACAAGATGAAACGCGGGATCAAGGCTTCAGCTTTCGCTCTAAGATTTCACCCACCAGTTGCGGATTAGCCTTTCCCTTGGACAATTTTATGACCTGCCCCTTGAGAAAATTGAGTGACGCAGCGTTGCCTGCCCTGAAATCTGCCACCGGCTTCGGGTTCGCTGCGATCACCTGGTCACAGAGGGCTTCAAGCGCGCCGGTGTCGCTCAGTTGCTCGATCCCTTTTTCTTTCACAATGGCCGCCGCGCTTTTGCCGCTCGCGAACATTTCGGCGAAAACTTCCTTGCCTTGTTTGCCGCTGATCTTCCCGTCATCGATCAGATTGACTAGCTCATCCAACGCCTCCGGCGGAATGGGACACTGGTCGATTGATTTGTCGGCGGCGCTCAGAGCGTTCTGCAAATCGTTCAGGATCCAGTTTGCCACATTTTTCGGTTTGTTTGCGTCTTTGGCAGCGGCCTCAAAATATCTCGCCAGGTCGAGATCGTTTGCCAGGACGGCGGCGGCGTATGGGGTCACCTGATATTGCTCGACGAAGCGTGCGCGTTTCGCTTTTGGCAATTCGGGTACGTGGTCGCGCACCTCAGCTAACAAGGCTTCAGTTTTCACCGGTACGAGATCGGGATCAGGGAAATAGCGGTAGTCATGTGCGGATTCTTTCGTGCGCATGAGAAACGTCTCGCCAGTATTGTCGTCCCAACCGCGCGTCTCCTGTTCGAGATGTTGGGCACGCTCCAAGACAGCGATCTGACGCCGGATCTCGTAAGCGAGAGCGCGCCGCACGCCGCTGATTGAATTCAGATTCTTGATTTCAATTTTCGCTCCAAGTTCATTTTGTGTGTCAGGTCGCACGGACACATTGCAATCGCACCGGAGTTGTCCTTTTTCCATATCGGCATCGCTCACCGCTCCATAGATCAAGATCTGTTTCAACGCCGTTAAAAACGCGAACGCTTCCTCTGGCGAATTAATCTCCGGTTGCGTCACGATCTCCATCAATGGGGTCCCGGCGCGATTGAAATCGATGCCTGTTGTTGTTTCGAAATGGAAACTCTTCGCCACGTCTTCTTCGAGATGGATGCGCACCAGATGCACTTCCTTGTCCGGCGCGGCGATATCTTTCTTAGCATCCTTCGGATACGCGAGATCGTGCAGCAACAGGCTACCGTTCGTGCACAGCGGCATGTCGTACTGCGAAATCTGATAATTCTTCGGCATATCCGGATAGAAATAATTTTTCCGATCGAATTTACTGACCGTCGCGATGTCGCATCCGAGCATCAATCCGGTCAGCACCGTCATGCGCAACGCCCCATGATTCATCACAGGCAACGCACCCGGCAGACCGAGGCAAATCGGACAGGTGTGCGTGTTCGGTTCGGCGCCAAATTCAACCGGAGACGCGCAAAACATCTTGCAGCGCGTCTTCAACTGAACGTGCACTTCAAGACCGATCGCGGCGATGTATGGAATTGCAGATTTCAAATTGTAGATTTCAAATTTGACGATGCCGATTTACGCGAGGCTACAAAGATCGCGACCAATTCGCTCGCTTCTGTAAGCAAGGGCTCAACTCGTTTTACTGGAAGTAATTTCGACTCGACAATCAATTCGAGCCACAGCTGAGTCTCATCCGCCTCCTCAGGAACCACGCCCATTTTGGCGACGAATTCACTTCGAGAACGAGCGCGACAAGCAGCACGATAATTTGCAGCCACTGACGTGCCGCAGCAAACGAGCTGGTTGGCAATTGCTCTTCCAGTAATTGTCTTTGGTAACGGAGCCACAAGCGCGATAACCCGCAACGCAAATCGCTTCGTCCGCAGCTTTAATTCGTCAGCTGTCATACCTAACAATCTGCAATTTGAAATTTACAATTTGCGATCACTCTTGGATCGCGCGTTGCCGGAGCGCATGATCGCAGAGAACGAGCGCGGCCATTGCTTCGACAATCGGCACGGCTCGCGGAAGGACGCATGGATCGTGGCGTCCACGGGCCGCAAGCGCGGTTTGATCTTCTGAACGTGTGACGGTCTTCTGAGGAAGCGCAATAGTAGCGGGGGGCTTAAACGCGACGCGAAAGTAGATGTCCTCGCCGTTGCAGATCCCCCCTTGCACGCCTCCGGAGTTATTCGTTGCTGTCCGAATTCTTCCAGCGCGGATTTCAAATGCATCATTATGTTGCGAGCCGCGCATGCCGGTTGCCGCGAATCCAGAACCGATCTCGAATCCTTTCGCGGCGGGTATGCTCAACATTGCTTTCGCAAGGTCTGCTTCGAGCTTGTCGAAAACTGGTTCCCCCAGTCCGGCCGGAATGCCGCGCGCAACACACTCAATTACGCCGCCGATGGAGTCACCCTCATCGCGAATTTGCTCGATCAAGGAGATCATCCTTTTCGCAGCAGCCGCGTCCGGGCAGCGGACGATATTCTTTTCCACGTCTTTGATTCTAACGGTCGACCGGTCGATCTTCGCCGAGAGCTCGTGAATCTGCGTGACGTACGCGACGATTTCGAAGCCCGCATGGAACGTTGATAAAATCTTTTTCGCAATTGCGCCCGCCGCGACTCGACCAATCGTTTCGCGAGCAGAGGCGCGACCGCCGCCCTGCCAGTTTCGAATTCCGTATTTGACCTCGTAGGTGTAATCGGCGTGAGACGGTCGAAATTTGCGTGCCATTTCGATGTAATCTTCCGGTCGAGCGTCTTTGTTTCGGACAAGAATCGCGATCGGTGTGCCGAGCGTTTTCCCTTCAAAGACGCCCGACAGAATCTCGCACCGGTCTTCCTCTTTTCGCTGTGTCGTGAGTTTGCTTTGACCGGGCCGGCGACGGTTCAGCTCTTTTTGAATCTCCGCTTCGGAAATCTCAATGCGTGGCGGGCAACCGTCGATCACCACGCCGATACCGCCGCCATGCGATTCACCAAAAGTAGTGACGCGAAAGAGCTGACCAAACGTGTTGGACATGGCAATTATTGTAGCACAGGCATCATGCCTGTGGGGCCGTTTCCCTACCACGCAGCCGCGGCGGCTGTGCTCTATATCGCTTCGAGCGCGGTCTTTAGGTCGTCGATTAGATCGCGCACATCTTCGACGCCAACCGACAAGCGAACAAGTGAATCAGTGATACCAAGCTTCTCCCGTTGTTCCTTCGGCACGGAGGCATGCGTCATAAGTGCGGGATGGTTAATGAGGCTTTCCACGCCACCCAGGCTTTCCGCCAACGCAAACAAGTGCGTGTTTTCAAGAAAACGCCGGGTGCCGGCGAGATCTGTTTTCAAAACGATCGTGACCATCCCGCCAAATCCGCGCATCTGTTGCCGGGCCAGATCGTGTTGTGCATGTGACTTTAGTCCTGGGTAATGGACTGATTTGACCTCACGCTGGTCTTCGAGCCAGCGCGCAATTTCAAGCGCGTTCGAGCAATGCCGCTCCATACGGAGAGCAAGCGTTTTCAAGCTGCGCAGGACCAGGAAACTATCGAATGCGCCGGCGATTGCGCCGACGGAATTCTGCAGAAACGCAATTTGATCGGCGAGTTCCTTCTTCCCGCCAACCACGACGACACCACCCACCAGATCGGAATGTCCGTTCAAATATTTCGTCGCGGAATGCACAACGATATCGAACCCCGATTCGATCGGTCGTTGGATCCAGGGAGTGGCAAACGTATTGTCGGAAACCGAGATGATCTTCTTTTTGCGCGCGATTTTCGCGATCGCTTCGAGATCGATCAGTTTGAGTAACGGATTACTTGGAGTTTCAATCCAAACCATGCGCGTATTCGGCTTAATTGCGCGCTCGAAATCCTTCGCGTCGGTCAAATCGACGTAAGTAAAATCAAGATTGGCAGAACGACGGCGCACCCGATCGAACAAACGAAATGTGCCACCGTACAGATCGTCACTCGCAACGATATGCGAACCGCTGTCGAGCACCTCGAGGACTGTCGCCATCCCAGCCAGGCCGGATGCAAAGGCGAACCCGCGCGACCCGCTTTCCAAATCGGCGATGCATTTTTCGTACGCCAGTCGGGTGGGATTGATTGAGCGCGCGTAATCGTAGCCTTTGTGCTTGGCAGGGCTTTCCTGCACATAGGTCGAGGTCGCGTAGATCGGTGTAATGACAGCGCCAGTCGTGGGGTCCGGTTCCTGTCCGGCGTGAATGGCGCGCGTCGCAAAGCCCTGTTCTTTTTTCATGGTCGGTTTGGGGCGCTTTACACGAACTCGCGCTCCGCAGGCGTGGACGATTTTGGCATGTGAAGCCGGAGATAGGAAAGCAAATCTGTGCGCGTAATCAGTCCAAGAAATTTGTTGTCATCCATTACGATAGCGACTCGGCCGCGGTCAAACACGCCCAGCAAGTCGTTAAGTTTCGCGTCAGGAGGCAGCGTTTCCAACTGATCCGTCATCGCCTTTTTCACCGGATCGTTAAAATGCGACGGCTCACGGTGCACTTTCACCAGGAGATCGGATTCGTCGATGATGCCAACGGCGCGTCCACTTTTGTCGACTACCGGAAGCTGCGAGACGTTTGAGTCGCGCATTCGCTTAAACGCTGTAAGCAGCGAATCGTCCGGCCCCACCGTGATCACTTCGCCAGCTTCGTATCGGTGCGAGATCAAATCGCTAAGATCGTCGTGCGGCTGACGATGAATGAACCCCTGCTCGGCCATCCAAAAATTGTCGTACATCTTGGAGAGATACTTATTACCCGTGTCAGGAACAAACGTGACGACACGTTTCGGTTTTGTTTGCAGGCGGCAATAACGCAAGGCTCCGGCGAGAAGCGTCCCTGTGGACGAGCCGCCGAAGATTCCTTCCTTGCGCAAGAGATCGCGTGCCGTCGCAAAACTTTCCGCGTCATCAATCTCGAAAGCCTCCGTAACCAGGGACATGTCGGCTATTTCCGGGATAAAGTCTTCACCGATGCCTTCTACTGCCCAGCTGCCCGATTCAACCATCTGACCAGTCTTGACGTACTCGAACAAAATAGAGCCGGTCGGGTCGGCCAAAATCATCTCGATACCGCGCCGCGGTTTTACGCGATTAAAAAACCTGCCAAGTCCGGTGAGTGTTCCACCGGAACCGACTCCCACCACGACGGCATCGACGTCGTGTCGCATTTGCTCCCAAATTTCCGGGCCTGTGGTGCGCTCGTGCGCGAGAGGATTCGCTGGATTAACAAATTGGTTCACATAAAAGCTTCCGCGAATTTCTTCGGCGAGCCGCGCCGCTACATCCTGGTAATACTCGGGATGCCCTCGCGTTACATCAGATCGCGCGATCCGTACTTCGGCACCGAGCGCTCTCACGTGCGAGATTTTTTCCTGCGACATCTTATCGGGAATCACAAGCAAAACGCGATAGCCTTTTGCGCCCGCCACCAGCGCGAGGCCAAGACCCGTGTTACCTGCCGTCGCTTCAATTACCGTCCCGCCGGGTTCCAATTTTCCATCAGTCTCTGCCGCTTCGATCATTGACAATGCGATCCGGTCCTTTATCGAACCACCGGGATTTTGATTTTCGAGCTTGAGAAAAAGCCGACACGGTCCGGTGTCGAACTGCGTCACCTCCACCAGCGGCGTATCGCCGATGAGCGACAAGATCTCGGGCGGCTTGTCATGCGCAATGGAGGGTGCAGCGGAAGGGTGACTCATAAACTATTCGATTGAAGGTTCGCCTTTGTGCGACCACTCCGACTGGCTGTCTGCCAGAAATTGTTGGAGTAGCGGGAAGCGAACCTCGCCGTAATTCAATGCGTAGCGGAGATCACCCCCTTTGTAAATCCAAGTCGACGGAATCCAGCTGAGCGTCAGACCGGCAAATTGCTTGATTTTGTTTTCGCCCCGACGCGGACCGGGGTCCGCAAGAATCGTCACGTTCGGCTGATCGGCAATCCCGAATCTTTTCAGCATCGCGCGCCCGTCCTGGCCATCGTTCCAAACGGAAAGGAAATAAAATTTCACCTGCGGATTTTCTTCGATCATTTTGGTCCAGCCGCCGGTTTTCAGTTCGGCCTGACAATTAGAGCACCACGGCGCCCAAAGATGAACGACAGTCAATTCCGGCGCCTTGATCGCGTCCCGGACTTTTTGCTCCGCCGGGGATTGCGCGTGGAGCGTACCAACCATCAACCCGGTCACCATCAATAATCGCAGCATCAACATCCTTTGCTAAAATACGAGAGAAAGGCGGCGCACTCAAGGTCTGAGGAGCGGTCGCCGCGGCGACTGCTCCCCAGA
>CAVWTH010000011.1:0-146493 GCA_963757675.1 uncultured Verrucomicrobiae bacterium
CACATCCATGTATTCATTGAAGCAAGTTAAATCGTTAGTTTTATGCGGACGAGATCCGGCTCGCTCGCTGCCGTTACGGCGCGGGTTCCTTCTCATACCGCTCAACCTCCTGTGCTTTGCATTTGCGCCGCAAATGCGCGCGGTCGCCCCGGCGCCAGACGGGTGCTATCCCAACTTCACCACCGCCGAAGGCTGCAACGCGCTTGCCAACCTCGTCGGGGGTGCTGGAAATACAGCAGTTGGCTGGTATTCGCTTTTTAGTGATGTAAACGCCAGTTTCAATACCGGTGTTGGCGGTGGAACGCTGGTCCTCAACGTCACCGGGCAGTCCAATACGGCCACTGGCGCTGCCGCGCTTCTGCTAAATTTTAGCGGCAACAACAACACGGCCAGCGGAACCGACGCCATGGTGTATAACAGTAGCGGCGACTACAGCGATGCTTTCGGTGCCTTCGCTCTGTTTAACAACGATGATGGGTTCAGCAACAACGCATTCGGCGAGTCGGCGCTTTATTTCAATATTCACGGCGCTGCAAACACGGCCGTTGGCGATCTCGCGCTTGAGAACAATGACTCATCCGGAAATGGCAAGGCGAACAGCAACACGGCCGTTGGCGCCCAAGCACTGTTTTCGAATATCGACGGCGATTCAAACAACGCCTTCGGTTACAGCGCGCTTGGGAACAACACCATTGGCTTGTTTAACCAAGCCATGGGGTTTAATGCCCTCGGCAGTAATGATGACGGCGCTTCAAACGTCGCGATCGGTGATTCCGCCTACGCCGACAATGTAAGCGGCTCGTATAACACCGTGGTCGGAGATCTGGCAGGATCCGGGGTTGAAGGTAGCGACAACATTTATATTGGTGCTACCGCTGGCCCATTCGCCGCTGGCCCCAAGGGCAACATTGAGAACGGTACGATCCGCATCGGCGACCCCGACTTCGTCGGTGCCTGTTATATCGCTGGCATCTCGGGTCAGTCAGCGACGACCCCGGTCTGCGTAGATGGAGACGGCAAACTCGGCGAATGTGGTCCGGCCTCGCCTATCTCGTCGGCGAACAAATTAATGAAAGAGCAAGCGGCAAAGATTGCATTGCAGGAAAAGCAAATTCAGACACTGACCGCGGTTCTTAAGGAACAATCCGAGCAGATTCAGAAAGTGAGCGCTCAACTGGAGATGATCCGCCCCGCGCCACGAGTGGTAGGGAATCGATAAAACTGTTATCGAGGAGCGCTGTTAGAGAAGTCAGCGCCTCGTCGATACAAATTCAGCCGCCGCGCGAATCCGCGCGGCGGCTGTTTTTTTTTACTGTAGCCGCTTCGCGGTGCGAAACGCCAATCCCAAGGCGCTGCATGGCGCATTTCAGCGGCGCCTCTCACAAAGAGGCGGCTACAGCCAAATTCGTCCAGCCCCTTCGAAAGTATCTAAATTGGGTTACACAGCGCTTTGTATAGCTACGAAACGCGAATACGCTCTGATGACGAATTCCAAATGAGCAAGAATCCCACTGAAATCTTTACCCTGGGCCACTCGCCCGATCCGGATGACGCGTTCATGTTCTACGCGATGGCGAAGAACAAGATCGATCTCCGCGGTTACCGCTTCGAACATCGGCTGGAAGACATTCAGACGTTAAATGAGCGGGCGCGCCGCGGAGAGTTGCACATTTCCGCGATCTCAATTCACGCGTACGCGTATGTCGCGGATAAATACGCCTTGTTGCCCTGCGGAGCGAGCATGGGTGATGGATACGGACCGCTGGTGGTCAGAAAAAGCCCAACACCGAACCATTCAACTGAAGGCAGCAACGCTTTAACCAGCGACGACGCTGCTCGCGAATCCTTGCGCGGTCGCGTAGTCGCAGTTCCAGGAAAGCTCACGAGCGCCTTCCTGGCCCTTCAGCTTTTTCTCGGCGAATTCGAATTCACGGTCATTCCGTTTGATACAATCTTCGATGCGGTAGAAAACGGCAGCGCCGATGCCGGTCTTATCATTCACGAGGGGCAACTCACCTACGCGCGGTCCGGCTTCGAGAAAATCGTCGATCTCGGTGAATGGTGGAAACGCGAAACCGGCCTGCCATTGCCGCTCGGCGGCAACGTCGTGCGCAAAGATATTCCGCCGCCGGTTCGCCGCGATCTCAGCGAGATCATTCGCGAAAGCATCGACTACGGTCTCACTCATCGCGATGAAGCAGTGGCTTACTCGCTCGCGTACGCGCGCGACATGAACACACACCTCGCCAGTCAATTCATCGGAATGTATGTGAATGAATTCACTCGTGATTATGGCGAGATCGGACGCGCGGCTATTCGAAATTTTTTGGCCGAAGCGCACGACAAGGGATACATCGACACTCCGATCGAACTGGAATTCGTGGAATAACAGCCATCGCACTGGCTTGGCAGCAGCAATCTCGACGGAGATGAACCATTTGGTTTTGCCGATGGGATTAGCCAACCGCAGATCGCTCGAAGAGACGCGCCAGCCAACTCCGCCTAACGAGTCCCCGCGCGGACTACATTTCGTCTGTCTGAATGCAAATATTGCGCGCCAGTTCGAATTCCTGCAAAACGCTTGGGTGGCGAGCACCAAGTTCTCCGGCGTAACTGGTGAAAGCGATCCGCTTCTGGACACCCGTGAATCGATACCGGACTGCCCCGTACCGGCACCTTCAAGATGCCTGGCAACGGCGCTTTGCGGCAGCGCGTGTCCAACCTGCCACAATTCGTCACGGTGCGCGGCGGCGCCTACTTCTTTCTGCCTAATTTGCGTGCCTTACGCTACTTCGCAGGAGGTTGAATCGGCTCGACAGTAGCGCCTCATCGCCGCCGCAATGCGTGAAAAGCGCTTGTGCGCGCGGCAGTTCTCCGGCAGTTTCGTTTCGGTATGGCAGCAGATCGCAAGCTGGGTTGTCTCAGCATCTTTTTGTTCATTGCGTTGTGCGCCAGTCTGTTCGTGAACTTTGTCTTGATGATCGCCGCCTTTCAGCGCCTCGGCGTTCGGGAAGCGGAGCCGATCCCGCGTTTCCGTGAGATCCTGCTTCAAAAAGGCGCGGGCGCGACAACGGACAAGATCGCGGTCATCACAATGCGCGGCCTGATCAGCACGTCTATTCCGGGAAACGTCAGCGACTCGATGGTGGATGACTTACGCGCGGCACTACAACAGGCGCGGGAAGACAGTCGCGTGAAGGCCATTGTGCTGGAGATTGATTCCCCCGGCGGAGAAGTCACCGCTTCCGACGAGATCTACAGCGCGGTCGTGAAGACGCGCGCTAAGAAGCCGGTGGTCGTCTACATGGATTCGCTGGCGGCTTCCGGCGGCTATTACGTCTCATGCGGCGGCAGATTTTTGATGGCGAATGAAACGACGATCACCGGGAGCATCGGCGTGATCATTCAAACGCTGAATTACGAGCAACTGTTTAACAAGATCGGACTCGCCTCCGTAGTTTTTAAAAGCGGTAAGTTTAAGGACATGCTCAACGGAGCACGACCGATCACGCCGGAGGAACGGGACCTCGTGCAGAATTTTATTATGAATACGTACGACAAATTTCTCGGCATCGTGGCGAAGGAGCGAAATCTGCCGGCTGATCTTCTGCGCAACACTATTGCCGATGGCCGGATCCTCTCAGGCAAGGAAGCATTAAAGAACAAACTGATCGATGGTCTTGGTGAATTGGACGACGCCTTCATGAAAGCAAAGCAACTGGCGAACGCGCCGGATGCCAAAGTAGTAAAGTACGGTCCACCCTTTAGCCTCGCCCGCTTGTTCCGAGTGTTTGGACAATCGGAGTCAAAGATCGAACTGCAACTTCCGAAGCAACTCGTGCCGCAACTGGAATCAGGACGCGCTTATTTCCTGCCTAGTTACTATGCTCCCTAGGCGCTAAGTGTAGCGCACACTACAGCACACCCTGCATGCTATCCGGGAATCTCTTCGCGGCATTCGGAGCCGCCCCGAGCCTCGTGTTGGGTTTACTTTCCGCTCTTTACCTGATTGCCAGTACTTGTGTCTATTTGTCACTGACTTATCAGATCAGTGCCGGACCGGAACACCGAAACCGACGCGCCGGCGCGAGGCTTTGGGTTGCCGGAAGCAATTCTGGCCGGACTGCTGGCCCTTTTTCTTTTGTTGACCATCAGCTCAACCGTTTCGCAGCCGTCGATGCAGTTTAGCGCGCGCAATCTTCTGGCAAATTTCCTTTTCATCGCTTTCGTGGTGCTCGTCATAGTTAGTCTTCTCCAGTTCCGCGGCTTTGATGTGGGAGCATTGGCCGGATTTTTCAGAATCAGTTTTTTTCGAACCTTAGCGACCGGAGCGATCCTCCTGTTTTTTGCTTATCCGTTGATCGGTTTATCTGAGGCAATTAATCAACGGCTGTTCGGTGGTGATCCAAGCAAACAGAGCATTGTCGAGTTCTTCAGTGGATCGCGCACGATCGATCAGCGGATCATGATAATTGTTTTCGCGGTGGCGATCGCACCGGTTTTCGAAGAATTTCTTTTTCGATTTTTCATCTACGGCGTGCTCAAACGGTACTTTGGCTGCCTTCTCGGAGTGGTACTTAGTGCACTGTTGTTCTCCGCAGCCCACGCACACTTTCCCTCATTCGTACCGTTGTTCGTTCTGGGTTGCTGTCTCGCGATTGCGTACGAGTGGAGCGGCTCCATCCTCGTCTCAATGACAATGCATTCGCTTTTCAACTCGGTCACTCTCACTGCCCTCGCATTTCCAGAGCTTTTTTCTCAATGAATGTCGGTGCTCTGGGCGAAGACCGGCTCCTCCACAAAATTTTGCTTCATTTTCCGCGTGGAAAAAGCCGGAGGATCTTCGCGCACGCGGCCGACGATTGCGCGGTCGTGAAGATTCCTGCCGCCAATAAACATCTCGTGCTCAAAACGGACTGTGTCGTAGAAGGCGTGCATTTTGTGCGGGGAACGAACGCGCTGGACGTCGGATGGAAAGCAATGATGCGCCCGTTGAGCGATTTTGCCGCGACCTCAGCCTTGCCTCAATTTGCGCTGATCACGCTCATCGTTCCGCGGAAGACGAATACCGCCTGGGTAAGAAGACTTGTATCGCGGGCTGCGCCGGGCTGCGAATCGCTTCGAAGTTCGCATCGTTGGCGGCGAAACAAGCAGCACGCCGGGGCCGATCGCGATCTCCGTGAGTGTAATCGGGTTTGTGGAAACGACTCGATCGGTATCGCGCCGTGGCGGAAAATCCGGCGACGCTCTTTTCGTTACAGGCCGGCTCGGAGGCGCGCTAAAGCAAAAGCATTTGAAATTCATTCCGCGTATTGCGGAGTCGCGCTGGCTTACAAAAAATTTCTCCATTCACGCGATGATGGATTTAAGCGACGGACTCGGAGCCGATCTTCCCCGACTCGCCCGTGCCAGCAAACTCGGATTCGACGTCGACTTGGAAAGTCTGCCGATCGGGCGTGGCGCAACGACCACTGACGCAATCTGCGAAGGCGAGGACTACGAATTGCTCTTCGCCATTTCGCCGCGCGACAGACGTCGATTGGAACGAGAGTGGCGGCGAAAATATCCGAAACTATTATTGACTCGAATTGGCGGGTTAACTCCGCGATCCCAACACGCAATACGAGATTGCCCCGTGGCTACAATCATTTCCAACAGTCCCGCTGAAACGGAAGCAATGGGGCAGAAACTTGCGAAGGAAGTCCATGCCGGTTCGGTGCTGGCTCTCAAAGGCGAGCTGGGCAGTGGCAAGACCTTGTTCACGAAAGGCCTCGTCGCCGGATTGGGATCAAAACCCCAGTAAGCAGTCCTACGTTTACGATCATGCACGAGTATCAGGGAGGGCGATTGTCCGTTTATCATTTCGATTTTTTTCGGTTGGAAAACCAGGAATCAGTCGTGCGACTTGGCCTTGACGATTATTTTTTTGGTGACGGCGTTTCAGTGATCGAATGGGCCGATCGCTTCCCTAATTTGGTTCCCGAGAATGCACGCTGGATTTCATTTGAAATGAAATCGGAAAGTCAGCGGATCATAACTCTCAACGATATCGATGAAAATCCTTGCGCTTGAACTTTCTACCGCCCGCGGCAGCGTTGCCTGGCTGGACGCGGAAGTCGAGTTCGTGCGCGAATGGCCTAACGACAGAAAAAATTCCGCGGCGTTTTTCGAGAATCTCCAGGTTGTGAGAAAAGAATTTGGAGCGCCGGAGACGATCATTGTCGGGCTTGGCCCCGGCTCGTATGCGGGAACGCGCATTGCCATCTCGGCCGCGATCGGAATACAACTTTGTAGCGACGCGCACTTGATTGGCTGGCCGTCGATCTGCGCAATGGAATCCGATGCGGAGGAATATTGCGTCGTTGGCGATGCGCGCAGGAAATCTTTCTTCCTCGCGTGCATCCTCAGGAATGAACTGATCGAAGGCCCGACGTTGCTTTCCGGGCCCGAGTTGAAAGCGAAACTCGAATCGTTCGAGCCGGCGATGCCGGTGTTTTCTTCCGAGCTGCTTCCGCAATTTGATCAACTGGTGATTCATTTCCCTTCGGCTCTCGTGCTGGCTAGACTTGCGGAGGAAGGCGACACAGCTTTTTTCTGCCGCCACTGGAACCAATTTATATGCGCGAACCACACATCACTCTCCCAAAATGAAACAAACATACCGTTGCTGGGCTGAAATCGATCGCGCCGCGTTGCGGCATAACGCGAAGGTCGTGAGGGATCGAATCGGCTCCGCCGAAATGCTGGCCGTGGTGAAAGCGAATGCTTACGGGCACGGATTAGTCGGTGTTGCGCAAGCGCTGGCCGATGACGCGCAATTATTCGGCGTCGCCAATGTTGAAGAAGCGGTAACGCTGCGTGATTCGCTGCCGCATCCCGTTGTCATTCTCGGCCCGGCAACTCCGGAGGAACGCCCAATAATCGCCGAGCGCGGTTTTATCCCGACGATCTCCAGTTTGGAGGAAGCCCATGCCTTCGATCGACTCAAGCCGGTGTCAGTCAATTTCAAAATCGACACCGGCATGGGCCGAATGGGCGTCTTGGAGAGTGAGGCACGCGAGGTTTTCAAACGCGCGGCGGCGCTGCCGAATATTCAGATCCACAGCATATCGACCCATATGCCGGTATCGAACGAAGACGCAGAATACACTCGGGATCAGCTCGTCCGTTTCCGGAAAATCGTTGAGCAAATCCGTGCAGAAGTTCCGGGAACTTACAAGGCGCACGTGTTGCAAAGCGCCGGGACACTCGCTTTCAATCAGCCGACATTCGAGATCGTGCGCGCCGGGATCATGCTTTACGGCATTTCGCCGCTGCCGGAATTTCGGGAGTTGCTCATGCCTGTGATGAAGTGGAAAACACGAATTTGTCTGGTCCGCGACGTGCCGAAAGGCAGCTCAATCAGTTATGGCCGCACGTTTATCGCGCCGCGAAATATGCGGGTCGCAACGTTATCAGCCGGCTACGCCGATGGTTATCCCTGGCATCTTTCCAATCGCGGCGCTGCTGTTTTGGTGCACGGAAATCGTTGCCCCCTTCTCGGCCGGGTGACGATGGACTTGATCGTGATCGATGTGAGCGGGCTCAATGATGTGCAGGTAGGCGACGATGTTGTTCTCATGGGACGCGATGGAAGCGAAGAGATTTCCTGCGCTGAATTGGGGGAGAGAGCCGGGACAATCACATGGGAAATTATTACGCGCATTGGCGCGCGGGTGCGGCGAGTTTACACTTTAGTCGTTGATAGTCTCTGTGGTCCTATCAAGAAGGAACAGAAGCGACCAAAGTCGACTTGAAGCATTAACACGATGTTCCAAATCATATTCAACGAGCTGAGCGCGGCGGAGATTTCGGCGTTGCCGAAACGATTGCAGCTTGAGTTGCTGGCCGAGTTCCAAATTTTACCCGAAGATTTGGACCAGCTCGATTCCGAGCGCTTCGGCGTGATCGAACGCGAAGGGAAAAAACTCTACCGGTATCGCGCCAAGAATTACCGAATTTATTTCGCCAAAACCGACGAAGGCATCAAGGTCCATCGCGTTTTGCACAAAAACACGCTTCGCGATTTCCTTTTCCGTAGCAAACTGCCTGTTTCCGAGGATGCGCAACTGGGCGAAACGCGCGAGTTCTGGAACTTGATCGAAGAAGGCGAGCGAACGCCTAAGGCGTAGGCAGGTCCGTCAGACCAGTGCGCGTGTTCAGAACAGCGCGCTATTTCATTAAGAGCACGGAACGACTGCGCTTGATCTCCCGCGTGATTTTCCGGTGCATGTACGCTGGCATACCAGTAATGCGACGGGGAAGAATTTTGCCACTCTCGGTGACGAATTTCTTCAGCAGATCAGGATTCTTGTAATCGATCGCCTCCATGGCGATGTCGATCCGGCGGCGGGGCATCGGCCGATTGGCGCGGCGGAATGCGGAACGGCGTTTTGGAGTTTTCGGTTGCATTGTTGATTACTTGATTTCGCGGTGCAAGGTGCGACGCCGCAAAAACGGATTGTATTTTTTCTTCTCCAGCCGGTTCGGCGTGCGCGGGCTTTTCTTGTTTCGGCTCGTCATGTAACGCGAAGGCGGTTTCCCGAGCGCTTTGGCTTCCGTGCATTCAAGCGTGACAATCTCCTGTGCCATGACTCGGTTACTCCTTCACTTCCGGCGAAGCGGTTTCCTCCTCCTCGGACTCAGCCCCATCCTCTTCGGTCAAGCCAAACAAGGAAGTGACTGATGGACGAATCCGCGAGGCTCTGCTCTGTTTTTCCAACTGCGACTGACACTCCACCGTAAAGCGGGCGAAGGGGATCGCTTCAAGACGTGCACGCAGAATTGGTTTACCTGACATTTCACACTTTCCGTACGTTCCGATCTCAATCCGCTTGAGCGCCTCATCGATTTCGTAAAGCGCATCCTGCTCCTGCGAAAGCAAACTGAGAGCGAAATCCCGGTCGTATGCGTCCGATCCGGCATCAGCCTGGTGCATTCCGAAAGCCGAAGCTTCGCTACCTTCAGCGCGCGAACGAAGCGTACCCTGAGCCACACCAGCCATCGAATCGACTACCGCGTCCCGAAGCTGAAGAAGTTTTTCCTTTTGTTTCCGGACGAACGGATTCAGCTTCTTTTCGCGATGATTTAATCCAAGCAGCACCGCTGCAGCCGACTCGCTGCTTTTCAAGTTTCTTTTCTGAGAGCGGCGAGCGGTCTTCTTTCCATGAGCGGCATTTTTCGGCCTCACTTTCCTGACGCGAAGCTTGCTGACTGGCCGCGGCTTTCGTACAGCGGATTTCGCCGCTGAACGATTCTTTTTCTTTGATTTGGCCATAGTGACTGTTCTAACCGCCACATCTATTCGACTGGCGCGGGGAAAACGGACGCTTAATTAAAAACATTTATTACATCGCGCAAGCGGATTCGGGTAAAAAAGTTTTGACTGTCTGACCAACGATCTTGAGCTGTAACGTCCACCGTGCCAGCGAGATTGATTACCTGGCTAGTCCAATGAAATTTGTCTCGCGTGTCACCGGATTGCCATTCGCAAACCCGCCGCTTGCTGATTAAGTCCGCAGCTTAAAACAATTGCGCGTTGCGCGTTCGAAATCGGCGTGCGCGAGCGTGAAAGCCGTAACGAAACGTTCGAGTCGGCATGAAGGACCGGCGGAATCTCCGCCGAACTCAGAGCCTGCGCCGCAGCGATCACCTGCCACAGCCCTGCTGCGCCAACGCTCTCACCCAAAGCCGGTTTCACCGTGTAAACCAACGCATTTGGAATAAACTCCCGAAGTGCCTGAGATTCTGCTCCATCGATAAACGTCCCGTTCGCGCTTGAAATCACAAGATCGATTTCTGTTTGGCAGAGGTCACGCAGGATGTTTTTCAAGATTTTTGCCGCTTTGGTTCGCTTGAAAAAATATCCACCCGGTTGCGCGCGTTCGATGCTGACGAGACCGTTGCGTGCGAGAAGAACCGCACCTGCGCCTTCGCTTAAAATCATTCCGCAGCTCTGATTACTGTATGGCTCAATCGGAGGCGCCATACGAAGCAAGCGCCACCGCCTGTATGCATCGCATAATATCCAATCGATCTCTTCGGTTCCCACTATCAAGCAATAGTCGAGAGCCTCATTCTTCATCAGCTCATTGGCCATGTTTATCGCTGCAATGCCGACTGCCCCGTCTCCAACGAGCGTGTAAGTAGCGCCGGTCACGCCGAGAATGGCGGCAACATGGCTAGCTGGCGCGTTGAACACAGTTTCCGGGAACAGGAGCGGACTCGCTGTATGCGCACCTGTGCTGACGATTTCGCGGTAAAAACGTTTCGTGTAAATGACGCCTCCATTTGAGATAGCGAAGATCAGCGCAATTCGTTCGGCAGTCTGCGTGTCGAGCTTTAGCCCTGCAGATTCCAACGCATGCAACCCAGCTGCTGCGGCAAAACGCGAAATGGCACTGGCGCGACGCAAGCGGGGATTCGCAAGGCCCTTCATCGCCGATTCCGGTACGCGGAAGACGGTGTAAACGCGCTCCGCGAAATCTTCGGAAATCGTTGTGGCGGAGGCCTCCTCCCCGTTGAGCAACCGCTCCCAAACTGAATCAATACCGGTTCCAAGAGGCGTCACCCACCCGATCCCGGCAATCGCCAGACTCATGCTTCGAATTTTCGCATTAGTATCGAAGCGTTCGTCCCGCCGAATCCAAACGAGTTCGAAAGCGCTGTGCTCACTACGGATGGTCGCGGCTCGTTCGCAACGATGGTGAGAGCGAGATCATCATCTGGAGTGGTGAAATTGATGCTAGCTGGAAGAAATTGGTGTTGAAGCGCAAGCAAACAGACGACAGCCTCGATGGCGCCGGCGGCTCCCAGCGAATGACCCATCATGCTTTTCGTTGAACTGACCGGCACGCCATTGAACAACGCACTGATTGCTTTGCCCTCGGCTGCGTCATTAAACACCGTGGCTGTTCCGTGGGCGTTGATGTAATCGACATCGGCTGCTGACACATGCGCGGTCTGGAGAGCCATCTCCATCGCTTGTCGCGCTCCGATGCCGGAAGGCTCCGGTTGTGTAATGTGAAAGTTATCAGTGGAAATGCCATAGCCGATGATTTCCGCGAGGACAGGCGCGCCGCGTCCACGGGCGAGATCGAGATTCTCTAACGCCAGAACTGCAGCGCCTTCACCGAGCACCATGCCAGATCGATGCCGATCAAACGGCCGGCACTTCTCTGGCGTCGAGGCTTGAAGTGAGTCGAAGCCGACAAAGACCATTTCCGCGAGTGCGTCATAACCGCCGGCTAACACGCGTTGGTATGAACCCGAGCGCACGCATTCGAACGCGTGCCCGATTGCATTTGTGCCTGACGCGCAGGCGTTCGCAATCACTCGGCACGGCGCTGAAATTCCAAACGCCGCCTGCGCATCGAGTACGGGCTTTTGCGCGGGGTAATTTGCGATCCAGGTCGGCGCATGCCGTAAATCCCCTGCTCGATTCAATGCGCGGTAATAGCGCTCGCCATAAGACATGCCGCCGCTCGTTGTTCCGATCACTGCCAACTCTGGTTCAAATGCAGGCTGTTGCATTACGACTTCTTCGAGCGCGCGGATCATCATATGCGCCGCGCGATGGAGGCGCCCAGACCGCAGCGTTTTGGCGCAGCTGGCGAGCAGCCGTGCGTCAGCGATTTGACCAGCGGTCTTGCACCGGCACTGCGCGACGGAAAAGCGCATTACCGGGGTCACGCAATCCCGTGCGCTACGCAACGACTCAAGCGTTTCGGCCAAGCCAAACCCGAGCGGGCTGACTACGCCAGCGGCCGTAACTGCCACGCGGGCTGGAGCCTTTGCGATTCGTTCTCTACCCGGTTGACCCATAATCGAATGCCAAAAATTGACCCTTGATTTCTATTGCTTTCTTAGAGGAAGCATTCTACAAGTGACCGCAAAACGGGAAACGGGAGCCCGGAAGTTGGTGGATTGTCAGTTGAGTTTATTCAATGGCGATTTGAAATCCGATAAGCGGAAACAGTTACCTGGCTGCGTTTTCTAGAATAAACTCAATGGGAACCAAATTATACGTAGGCAATCTCCCCTTCAACACCACAGAGAACGAACTGCAGGAACTTTTTTCGCAAGCTGGAGCTGTGCAGGAAGTGACTCTCATGCAAGACAGATTCACTGGCAAATCACGTGGGTTCGCTTTTGTGACCATGGGTTCGGAGGAAGAAGCGCAGAACGCTGTTTCGAAATTTAACGGCCACACTATGGAGGGCCGGCCAATGACCGTGAACGAGGCGCGTCCGCGAGAGCAGAGGCCGCCCGGCGGCGGCGGCGGCGGCGGACGCTATGGCGGTGGCGGTTACGGTGGCCGTCGTGAAGGTGGCCAGCGAAGAGGCTATTAGATTCGGCAAATAGCAGTTCCAGGGAATTTGGGCAGGGCTGGATTCGAACCAGCGAAGGCGTAAAGCCAGCAGATTTACAGTCTGCCCCGTTTGGCCACTTCGGTACCTACCCGTTTGGGTGCGAGCGATTCATATATCCTCGCGCCTCGTCGCTTGCAACTGGCATCGAGTCGTCACGGCGGTTGATCCAGGATTTCGGCCGACTACTGTTTTGAGATGGCGCTTCTGCGGGGTGTGTTTTGGTTCGGCCTGTTCATCGTGCTGGCGTTTTGCTTCGTCGTGCTGTTCGAGTACGGGCCGCGCAATTTTACCAATGGAGCCCAGAAAGAGTATTCCCGGATAAAAGCATTCGTCGTAAAGCAAACGCAAGAAATCGGGAAAACCAAAAAGGACCGCTGAGCATCCGGGGCGCCCAATCTATGCCCCAGCAATGGCGAGAGTTTCTATCGGCAGAGGCGCGAGAAATTCTCTTGCATTTTCGATCTGCAACACTGGCTGGGCCATGTGTGCTGCGAGAAAACTGGCATCGGGCGTCGGAGCAATTGCGGCTTGAGCGTGAATTTCGCACTCGCGCAATTGCTCGATAACGCGGCACACCTTCTCGCTCAAATTGCGGCAGTCTCTAAACTGAATCGTGCAAAGACCCGGCGCAGTATCTTCCACAAACGGGCTGAGGGTAAACGCGTGGTGAAGCAAGATTTCCTGGATCGATTTTTCCTGCATGAGCGCACGAACTTTGATCACCACCAACAAGGATCGAGCCAAAGCCTGACTGGGGGTCATCCCTTTTCGAATCCCGGCCTTTTCCGCGACTTCGTTCAGTTGAAAGATTATCGGTTTCCTTTCCTGTTCTTCGATCAACGCTACTGGTTTTTCGCACAGTTCCAGCTGGTACCGCGTAACCGCCTGAAGATAAAAATTCGGTAAATGAATGGTGGCAAACATTATTCTAACTGAGCTCTGACTTCTGAGCTGATTTCTGATTGAGGATGCGATCGTTTCACAACAATTCGCAGCCGTGAAAACGCGTCCTGTTCAAAAAATTTAAGGTCCCAGGAATTTTCCAGAACCAGTTTCAGTTGCGCGCTGCCGACCATTTCATATCGCGTGAGAACCAGACATGCCGTTGGGACCATCTCAATCAGACGTTGCAAACGATACCAATTCGTTTGCGGAATTTTTCCAAATTCTTTCGGTGCGTTCAGCACCAGATCGACAATTACCAGCGGGAAATTACCGTCGCGCAAAAGGAGATCAGCCGTTTTGATGGTTTCATATGCTTTGTTACACCGGAGCCAAAGCAAGTTTCGCATCGAGGGATTATCCAATCCGCAGGGGTCAAAGGAATCGCGGCCATCAATCAACGCCAGGAAATAATTATTGCGACATGCGCTGTGGATAAGAGCGTGAATAAGCAACGCGCTGCCCGCGCTTGTTTGCGGACTGATCAACTCGGTAATCGCACCCTGCGGCAATCCGCCGCCAATTGGTTCATCAAGAAAAGATAAGCCGGTAATTAAACGCTTCGCCGCAGTGAGCGATGGACGGGGAAAACGCTCCGCCAGCAGCTTGCGAAGATCGAGAATCTTTGCGCTCGCAGCCATGGACATAACCATGGCGTGCTCGAGGAATATGTTCAAGAGAACATTTATACATTTCTTTCGCTTTCTGCTCTTTGCTTCAATGCCTTTTCCGCCGTTCTTGTTTACGGATCAGCGACACCATCACGCCTTGAATCTCGAGTTCCCGAGCCGGCACCAGATCCGGATAGCGCGGGTTTTCCGCCTTTAGATATGGCCTGCCACGCTCCACCACATACCGCTTTAATGACGTTTCGCCGTCGATTAACGCCGCAACGATGTCACCGTCATGCACCTCTTTGGTGTCTTCCAGAATCACAATGTCGCCATCCACAATGTGGGCCCCAACCATTGAGTCGCCCCGGACGCGCAACGCAAACGTGCCGCGATTTTTCAACACGTTCGCCGAACGCGTATCCAGCGACACGTGTCCTTCGATGCTCTGCTCAGTCAATGCCGACATCCCAGCCGGAATCTGACCGTAAATTGGAATGTCGGTAATCCGCACCTTCATGGCTGGAGTGATCAACGCCCTGGCCTTGCGCGCGTGCCGGCTGAGAAAACCCTTTCGCTCCAGTGCGGCAATGTATTGCATCACCGACGTCTGGCTGGCGAACCTGAAATGATTTTGGATCTCACGCGTGCTCGGAGTGACACCTTTTTCGCGTTGCTCGCGCTGAATAAAATCAAGCACGCTCCTCTGCCTCTCAGTCAACATGCGAACACGATCATGCGAATCCCATAGACCGCAAGTTCAAATGAACATCTCACGGACCGGCGTTGGTAGGGGGCAGTCCTCTGCACGCCGCGGGTTACGCGAGCAACGGCGCGCACTGAGTGACCCGCCCTACCTTAGCGACGACATCGCTCGACTTCGCTGCGCTCCGCTCAGGCTGACTATAGTCGCACCAAATCTACCAGAAACTGGCACCAAAGGTAAATCATCCCCCGCCAGGAGTACTTGACGTCGCCCGTGGCGGTTTGCTTCAGCACGCCTTTGTGAATGTTGTGCGCGATTTGGTCGCGCAGATCTCTCTCGATATCCGTCTGAATCTGCTCTTCATCGAGTGGTTCGATATCTGCCGGATCAACTCGGTTTCGCTGGAGAAACTCGCGATGACTTTGGTCAAGCTGCCAGAACGATCGGTCCGCCCGCTGCCGATTGATGCGGAATGCGGGAGAGAGTTTTAACCCATAGGACAACGGGTAATTCCACGTGGTCCACACCGTGCCGTCCTTAGCGCGCGAAGAAATGCGCAGGTAATAGAACGAAAAATCACGCTGCTCATTCAAACAGATCGCGGCCTGGGCGCGATCTTCTTCTCTGTAAAACAAGCGGAAAAACTGCCGGTAATCCTCCCAGTCCCAGCCGGCATCGTCCACGTACACGAACCCTTCGTCCTCGATCTCGCGTGTGATTTCACTCAGCGCAGGGAAAGTGTCTGACGACGGCGGACTCTTCGGTCGAAGCTGTTTTTCCTTCGGAAGCCGCAGTGCACGAATCCGGGTGAGAATTTCCAGCCACGGCAGAAACAGCCAGCCTGCTGCGGCGACCAAACCCCACAGCCAGTTATCGGTAGCAAAGTAAAAACCGAGAAAAGTGGCGACGAGAATCCCGAGCGCGCCGGCCTTTTGCACATACGAATTATGAAAAGTGCGCAGACCGATGCTGAGCACGACCACACCGAGCGTAAGGAGGAGACCGAAAAGCATCACAACGCAGCGTGCCTATGGATTAATCTGGTGCTCGCTCAGAAATTTTTGGAGCTGTTCGGTGTCGAAATTTGCCAGCACGTTATCGCCCGCTACAAAGGTGGGCACGTAGGTCTGCGCAGAAAGGTGCTTCATCTCCTCGTATGCCTGCCGGTCGCTGCCGACGTCGATCTCCTGGAACTGGTAGCCTTTCTCGCTGAGATAGTCCTTCGCGTCAATGCACCAGGAACACCACTCGCGGCTATAGAGCTTCAATTGCATCGGCGGGCGGAAATAAACAAGTCACTGCCGCACAGTCAACTCGCACGTCCCATGCGTCACTTGCGTGCCTGTCGCTAATATGATTTCGCCCAAACCACCCGGCGCGTGCTCGGTTCGCCGGTGAAAATGCATTGCCCCGGCTCCGCGAAATCATCCAGCGGAACAACCCGGATCGTGACTTTCAGATCGTTCTTAACCTGTTCCTCGATCTGCCGCGAACCGTTCCAGTGCGCGAGCGCAAACCCGCCGTGGATCTCCGGTTTACCGGAATTTTTCGGTGTGAAGAAATCGTAGAAATCTTTCTTCGAATTGATCGCCTGGGTATTCGCGTCCCGGAACTTTTTCGCGCGGGCATATAGCGCATCCTGAATCGAAGCCAGGATTTCCGGAGCGCGCGTAGCGAATTCGTCCATCGGCATCGACTCTTTCGATTTTACTGGCGAGTCACGTCGGCTCACTACAACAGAATTTTTTTCCATATCCCGCGGTCCAATCTCAACCCGCACCGGCACGCCTTTCTTAATCCATTCCCAATTCTTGACGCCACCGCCGAGCTCGCGCCCATCGACTTCTACCTCGATGGGAAGGTCGGCGTACCGACTCTCGCACAAGCGGGTTGCCAGCTTGTCACAAGCTTCCAAAACTTTTGTGCGGCTTTCCTCTTTCGGCGTAATCGGCAGGATCACGATCTGGGTGGGAGCAACCCGCGGTGGCAGAACAGCGCCATCATCGTCGCTGTGCATCATCACAACTGTCCCGACGAGTCGCGTGCTCACCCCCCAGCTCGTCGTCCAGCCGAATTCCTGTTTACCTTCGCGATTTTGAAATTGGATACCGCTCGCGCGAGAAAAATTTTGGCCGAGAAAATGTGACGTTCCCGCCTGGATGGCTTTGCGATCCTGTACCATCGCTTCAATCGTCAACGTCTGCACCGCACCGGGAAAACGTTCACTCTCCGATTTTTCGCCGCTGAAAACCGGAACCGCCAGATGCTCGCGGGCAAAACGTTCATAAATATCAAGAATCAACCGGGCTTCCGCGCGCGCTTCTGCCTCGGTTTCGTGGACCGTGTGGCCTTCCTGCCAGAGAAATTCTGTGGTGCGCAAAAACAGCCGCGGCCGCATTTCCCAGCGGACGACATTTGCCCACTGGTTGATCAGAATTGGCAGATCGCGATACGATTGGACCCATCTCGCGTAGCTGGCGCCGATGATCGTTTCTGAAGTGGGTCTGATCACCAGCGGTTCTGTCAGCGGGCTGCCGGGTTTAAGTTTCCCGTCGGCATCCGCCTCAAGTCGCGTGTGGGTGACTACCGCGCATTCTTTGGCGAACCCTTCCACGTGTTCCGCTTCCTTCGCGAAATAACTCAGCGGAATAAAAAGCGGAAAATAGGCGTTGCGATGGCCAGTCGCGCGAAACATCGCGTCAAGCTGACGTTGCATGTTCTCCCAGATTCCGTATCCCCACGGACGGATCACCATGCAACCCCGCACATCCGAAGGCTCGGCCAATTCGGCAGCGCGAATCACCTGCTGATACCACTCCGGAAAATCTTCGTCGCGCCGGGGCGAGATCGCAGTCTTTTGAGTCGAGGTCGACATGGGCAGAGAATTAAGCGCGCAGATCAAACTTCGCCAGCGACCATTTGCGATCACGCCCATATGCGCGACGCTTTACTTTGTTTGTTACACCAGTCCCCGGTTGACAGGGACTCGCGTTACCGATAGTTTTCCTGCCCTTTTTCTAAGATGAAAACGTTTTCTGCCAAAGCCTCCGAAGTGGCGCGAAAGTGGTGGGTCATTGACGCCCAGGACCAGGTGCTCGGCCGCGTCGCGGTGAAGGCTGTCAACCTGCTCCGCGGCAAGGGAAAAACGATTGTCACGCCACACGTGGATACCGGCGATTTTGTCATTGTCATTAACGCCGAGAGAGTCCGGGTTACTGGAAAGAAAGAGGAACAGAAAAGTTACATGAGCTTTTCCGGTTACGTCGGGGGACATAAATCGGAAAGCGTCCGGGCGCGCCGTGCGCGCCATCCCGAACTGCTGGTCGAACGCGCCGTGCGCGGAATGATTCCGCACAATCGACTCGGTCGGCAGGTATATCGGAAACTAAAAGTCTATCGCGGCGACTCGCATCCGCACGCTGCGCAAGAGCCCGAGACTGTCAAACTTTAGAAGTCCAAATCCTATGCCAGAAACTGAGGAGTTCATCGCCACCGGCCGCCGCAAAACGTCGGTTGCAAGCATTCGTATGATGCCCGGCAGCGGCAAAATCGACATCAACGGCCGCAGCTTCGAAGATTATTTCCCGACCGTGCCCTTGCAGAACGTCGTGCTGCAACCGCTTCAAACAGCCAAGGCGGTGAATACTTACGATTTGTTTATTCGGGCCAGTGGTGGCGGCATTATGGGCCAGGCTGGCGCGGCGCAGTTGGCGATTGCGCGCGCACTTCTTGAAGTGGATGTAAATTTGCGCGCCCCACTCAAAGCAGAGGGCTTACTGCGTCGGGATCCGCGGATGAAAGAGCGGAAAAAATCCGGGCAACCCGGCGCGCGGAAACGATTCCAGTTCTCGAAACGGTAAGGCCGAATTAGTTCCCACGCTGGGGCTGTAGTGTCCGCTGTCCTCAGCGGACTCACGCTCGCTTGGCCTTGTGAGACACTGCGCTGAGGACAGCGCACGCTACAACGTTGCCAGGCTTTACCATCATTGTGACCCATCCACGGACGCGTGCCGTGAGGCTTGGTAACATCGCTCTACGGGTTCTTTGGCGATGGCACGCCCTGCGGCTGATTTGGCGCGGGCGGAGCTTGCGGCGCGGGCGCGGCAGGAACCGCCAACATCGGCGGGACAGTTGGCACCGCTGTCGGTGGCGGAGTGGATGCCGTAATCGGCTTTAGCAAGCGCAATTGCTGCATCGCTTCGCCGGCCCAAAAGCTTGTCCGGTATTGGGTGAGGATGGTTTCGCAAATGCGTCGCGCATCATCGTTCCGATTTTTCGCCTTCAAGATGTAGACCTGTGAAAGCATTGCGAGTGGCGCTGCGTATCCGTTCGGGTAAGCCGACGCGATCTGCTGATACATCGCCAATGCTTCATCCGCTTTGCCCATGGACTCCAGATTTCCCGCCAGCGCCATCTTCGCCGTGCTTAAAAGCTCATGCTTCGGATATTTCGCGATGAAGGTTTCGAGCGTTTTGTTAGCCTCTTCGAATTTCTTTTCCTTCCGTTGCGCTTCGGCGAGCAGGATGTACGCATCCGCAGCGGCAGGCGTACTGGAGTAACGGGTGATTACCTGTTGGTACTCCTGCGCACTTTCGGCGCCCGTCAATTCGGCGGATGCAGCAGCCGCACGGCGATCGGAATAAAACCGATAAGCGGTGAAGGCGAATACCGCGAGCAGCGCAATGCTCAACGCCGCAAGGACTGGTTTTTTGAAACGCTCCCAAAACACAACCGTTTCCAGTGCGACATCGCGAGATGGAGGCGGAACTGTTGCCATAAACGTTGTGTACCGGATTAATTTGAACCGAGTGAGTTCGTCTTATGCCACGCGAAGGTTTCTCGCGCAAGCCTGAGCAACACCCGTCGGTCACAGAAATCGCGTATCTCGCCTCAGAGGAGTGTCATGCGCGTGAAAAATTGCCCGGCACGATACAATGTCGTCTATGAATGCATTCTGGAGCTTGTTTCAAACGTTACTCGGGTTGGGCGTGGAGCCGAAGGATTTGACGTTCCTCCAAGTCTCTCTTCGCGGAATCATCGTCTTCTTTGCCACATTGATCACAATCCGGATCGGGCATAAGCGCTCCCTGGCGCAGCGGACCCCGTTCGATGCCGTTTTGTTGGTAATTCTCGCCTCCGTACTTTCGCGCGCTATCAACGGCTCGGCGCCTTTCTTCGCCACGATCGGCGGAGGCGTAGTTCTGGTGATAGTCCACCGCTTGTTCGCGCATCTGGCATACTACTCACACAGCTTCGGAATTTTGGTCAAAGGCAGGCCTGATGTGATCGTACGCGACGGCGAACGCGACATCCGCATGATGCGACGCAATCATGTCTCAGCTCACGATTTGGACGAAGACATGCGTCTCAACGCACATAGCGACGATCGAGCGAAAACCAATTGGTAGGCGCCCAGTAGTCGGTAGGCTGACCAGTCCAAGTCGGTCCGGCTTGCAAACGGATAATTGCTTCGCCGCCCATCCAATTGCCGCCTGTGTTGAACGTGTTGCCCGTGACCACAAACATGTTAGTGCCGTCGCTGGCAACGCCGCCGTGACCCCAAATTCCGCCCCCAATGGCTGTCGTCGCCCACCCTCCAACGTTAGAAGGATTATTGATGTCAACACCGACCACCCAGCCGTGATAAGTGCCACAATCGCCCAAGTACTCAGAGTAAGATACGTACACGATCCCGTTCACCAGCGCCAGGCCACCGCGTTCTTCCTGCGCCAGGGAAACAAAGTTGATGCCGTTGTAACTTGCGGCGGCATTCACGTCCACCGGCCAAGCCGGCGCTGTGACGCCGGTGTCCACGTCCAACGAATAAATAAAATGCTTCTTGGTCGTTCCGTCGATCAATGCGTCGAAGAAAAGTCTTCGGGAGGCGAGATCGACAACCGGCGTCCCGGTGATACCAGTGGGATTAAAACCTCCGCACGGGGTGGATGGGACGGGGGGACCAATATCGGTGCGCGACCAGATCGGGAGGCCTGTCGTGGCGTTGAGCGCGTAAACATTGTTCGACTCAGTCACGGCAATAATCATCGGCCCACTCGGACCGCCCTCGATGTAAAGTGGCTGGGCGTAAACATTACCGGAGATCGTGCCGTTGAAGCTAAGGTCGCGCGTCAGGTTGGCCGCGGCTGCAGACGTAAATGCCGCATCGATGTAAACGCCGTCGCGCGAAGGATTGTTGTGCTCCTGAGTGACGTTAACCTGCCTGCCCGCACGCGCAACGACACCAGAAAGGCAGAAAATGGAAATTGCGACAATGAAAATGGAATGCCTCATGCGCCCGCGACCAGTTACTGCCGCGCTCCTTTTACAACAACACACCGGCTCTTTGTCAAGGGTTTACGGCAGCACAACCGTGGCGCAAAAGTAACGCGGTCGTCAGCTTTCGGAAGAACGGTCCCCGCGGCGATCTCTCCCCGCAAACACCGGGTATCGGTTGCTGCGTGTTGCGTAATCGCCGGGCTCTGCTACATACACGCTTTCAGTTTTTAATCTAATATCCGTGGCTAATTACCGTTTGCTTTTGGCTGGCGCAGCCATGTTCACTTCCACATTCGCGCTCGGAGCCGAGCCTTCGGTGCCACCGGCGAAGGCAGTGCGGGAAAAAACCCCGGCTCCGCCGAAGGAACCGGCGATCACATTTAATTCAGTGCACGTGGATGGGCCGTACATCGCCATGACCTTTGATGATGGACCCAGCGCAGTGCTTACGCCGAAACTGCTCGATTTGCTGGCCGCCCATCACATCAAGGCCACATTCTTTGTAATCGGCGAAAACGTCGCGGAACACCCCGAGGTCGTTGCGCGCGCTGCACGCGAAGGTCACGAAATCGCGAACCACAGTTGGTCGCATCCCAACTTCGGCAAAATGTCGCAGGAAAACGTTCGCAGCCAATTGCGGCGCACCGATGATGCAATTAAGAGCGCTACAGGCGCGCGCCCCACGTTGCTGCGCCCGCCGTATGGATCGATTACGGAGCGAGAAAAACGATGGATCCATGATGAATTCGGATACAAGATCATTCTCTGGGACGTCGACCCGCTCGACTGGAAACGGCCCGGGCCCGCAGTGGTTCGCAGTCGAATTCTGAAAGAGACGCGACCCGGTTCGATCGTCTTGTCCCACGACATTCACCCGGGGACAATCGAAGCCATGCCCTCCACATTCGATGCCCTTGAGGCCAAGGGTTTCAAGTTCGTCACCGTATCGGAGTTGATTGGCATGGCGAAGCCGGAGACGCCGCGCCCGACTCCGCAGGCCACTGAAAAGGCTGCGCCGAAAGCCATTCCGGTGACTTCAGTCACGCCGCCGCCATCCCCTGCATCTTCTCCGGGCGGTCAGAACTGAAATAATTCACGTTATAGCCACCGGTTTGGCGCAGGAGGAATCCGCCCGGCACGCGGACCTGCCACCGGTACAGGCGTAAGCGCTTAAACCAAATGAGACGGCCGTGGCTACAGCGTTCGACCTAGAAGACTTAAACGCCTATTTCTTCGCCGCGCCGCCGCCGCCCGCCGCTACGCGTTGCTCGTTTTGCCGTCGCGCAAGAACGAAGTGATTGTTATCGCCGTAGCTTCGCCAGGGACCCGGTGGCACGTCGCGAACCTCCACAAATTGCCAGTCGGTCACATCAGTCGGCGCCAGCCCCAGATAATCGCGAACCGCGGGGGACACATCCAATCCGGCCCCATGGTTAAGATTCGGCTTCGGTCGCTCATTCCCAAAAACATATTGAAAATGGTCGGTGCGAAACGGGCCACAATCCTCCCATTGCGCGTAACAGATGCGATTACCTTTGCGAATGGCGATCCAACGGTTGCGGCAGACCGACTGTCCCGGCCCCGTGTACGCTTGCTTAAACCAAGGAATAACGAGCGGCGCTTCGGGCTTGAACTGGCCATGCGTAACGTCGTTATACGGAAGCGCGAAGTAGAACGGATTCTGCCGCGGGACGAAAGCAATGGGAATATAATTCCGGCGCGCGCTCTGATCCGGGGTGTCCGTGCCGCCATAATTCGCTGTCCAATTTAAATCCCACGAACTCTTGTAGTTAGGCACCGGATTGTTTCCGCTGGCCTGTTCGCCCACCCAGAACACGGTGGTGACGATGTTCGCTTTCCAGGGATAACGCTGGATCGCGGGCCGGGAGCTGGTCGGGATAAGCACCTGCGGTTCCACCTTGATCAACGCCTGTTCCCGCAGTCTCATGGCGTACTTGGCGAAATCCGCCGCCGTCGCATAAGGAGACGTCGATTGCTCGTCCCCGAAGACCTTCGGGGCGCCAGCAACTGCAAGACTGAAGCAAACCACCAGAAGTCTGTTCATGCGGACCGACGCTTCTTCTATCTGATTCCGCGTCCTCAGGCAAGCGTGAATTTTTTTAAGTCGCTTCTGTGACGCAGGCAATCTTGCCTGGCGGAACCGCCGCCCTTGGACTTGAATAGGTGATAGTTCGAATCACGACCTACGGCGGTACGGCAGGTGGACGTTGTCGATCAACCGGGTCTTGCCGAAGAACACCGCCAATAGGAGGACCGTGTCCGGTCCGGCTATTTCGACCGGTTGCAACGTTTCGGCATCAACCAGCTCCACGTAATCGATCCGCCCCAGCGGAGCTTCATTAATCACCTTTCGCGCAAGCGCGGTAACATCGCCGGGGGATTTTTCGGCGGCATTTGCCGCTATTTGCAGGGCCTTATAGAGCACGGTCGCCTGCTTTCGCTCGTCTGGATTCAAATATTGATTCCGGGAGCTGCACGCCAGTCCGTCTCCCTCCCGAACCGTAGGCACGGCAATGATGTCGATGTTAAAATTAAGGTCGCGCACCATGCGGCGAACAACCGCCAGTTGCTGAAAATCCTTCTCGCCAAACACTGCCGCGTCGGGCGCTAGAATATTGAACAACTTTGCGACCACTGTGCAAACGCCGCGAAAATGTCCGGGCCGCGATGCTCCCTCCAAAGTGCTCGACAACGAAGTCTCTTCTACAAATGTGGAACGATCGTTTGCATAGACCTCTTCAACTGACGGACGAAATAGAAGATTCACGCCAGTATTGCGACAAAACTCTTCGTCTGCTTTTTCAGGGCGCGGGTATCGCTCGTAATCGCTGCCGGGCTGAAACTGGAGCGGATTCACAAAGATGCTAACAATGACTTCGCCATCGTCGCCGGCCATCTCGCGCGCAACCCGAATCAACTCCCCATGCGCCTTGTGTAGCGCGCCCATGGTCGGCACGAGCACTCGCCGCGTTGTATGCGGCTGCGCCTGCGCGTCCGCGATCGTAGTCAGGATTTTCACACGGCCACATCAAATCGCTAGTCGCGCCTGAATCAAGAACCAATCACGGAAAGCGGTGGAGCAGCACCGCACTCCACGACGCAAGCGTAGCCGATTGACACTTGGAGCGACGGACACGTTTTGGAGTGCGGCAGTGCTCTGCCGCTTTACAAGCAATCGACGCGACTCGAGGAATCAAAACAGCAGGATGAACGCGCCGGTGATCATCAGCGCGACCATCCACACCAGATCGATGTTGAACCACGCACGGCGCAATATTGCCACCCCGAGTTTTTCGTAAACCAAAATCGCTATGAGCGCGGTCATTAGAAGATATCCCAACGTGTGTACTGCGACCGAAGCCGCGAGCAGAGAAGGCCCGCTAAAATTCGCAAATGCAGCGCCATGGTGAGAACCGTGGTGGTGCGCGTCGGAAGCACCCGGCGATCCCAGGAACAATGGAACGAGCATCAATCCTGCGCCATGTGCTGATGCCATGACGAAAGACCAAAGGGTTAAATCACCAAAGCCGACTCGCATGCCGACCCAGTTCGGATGACGCGAACGCAATAGGCGATACAAGCCGAAGGCAAACAAAATCGCGGCAGCGGCGATCTTCAGAGCGCGATATGGCAAACTAACGCGTGCCAGTAGCACGGCAGCGACGATGATCCCCACGGACAGCGCGTGTCCCAGCACCATCGGCGGCAGGGCACGAAACACAGCCGCGCGCTTCTGCTCCTGCAACCCGAGCGCCACGGCAAATAACCAGCCCATCGCCGGGTTGATTCCGTGAAAAAGACCGAGGCCAAAGACCACCAGCCAAGGCCAGAGGTCACTCACGGAAAGCAAAAGGAGTCGCTCGAAGAATCTCCACCTTCGAGGCGAACTTGATGAACTCGGTAATCCTTGCTCTCGACGAAAAAGTTTTCGTCGAACCTCATGCCACCTTTTGGGTCAGCATCAAGCTTGACCATCCAACTGCCTACGCCGTCGGGATAAAATTGCTCGTCCCACGCCGCGTAAAGCGAGTTGGTAAAATAGATTCGCTTTCCGTCGCGGCTGACTTCCACCATTTGCGGGCCGCCCAAGAGCGGCTGATCCGGCTTCTTCGGGTGCGCCGTGCGATTGGCGATGCCACCGATGCGCACCGACCCGGTCTTCTTCGGATTGAATGGGTCGGAAACGTCGTACTGCAAAAACTCGCCCGTTCCCCAGCAGGAGACGTAAAGAAATTTGTCGTCGAGAGACAAATTAATGTCCGTTACGAGTGGCGGCACGGCTTTAAAACCTTTCAGCAGCGCCGGGAGCTTCTCCGGGTCGGCTGGTTCGGCGGGAATTTCGATCACCTTTTTGATTTCCCATGCCCCATTGCTGCGATGCCAGAGCCAAACCGATGCTGACAAGTCCTTGATCGAAACGACCACGCCAACAAACCCATAAGCTTTTCTTGGGTCATGTGCGGGACGCATTTCGAGAACCATCTGTTGCTCGCTGCCTAAGTCGAGCGTCTGAAGATGTCGCCGTCGTCGCAGATCCCAGACATGCATTTGATGTCCGTACTTGCCGCCAAGAAGCAGATCCGGTTGAACTCCGTTTTCGATCATGTTCGGCGTGCCCCATTCGCTGCTCAGCAGCGTGTCGAATCCCAGGTGCCACCAAAAATCGTAATGTAAGAATTGCGAACCACGGTCCACTTCCCACTGCCCGAGCACCTCGAACGTTTCGCAATCGAGCATAAAAATGCCGCCTGGGCCGTCCCCATTGCGATCTCCGAGCGCGCTAACGTAAATGGCTTCTGGTCCACAGTGAATAGTATGCGGACGCGAATAATCGGTGCGCGCAAAAACTTCCTCGGGTTCGATCACTTTGACGATCTCCGGTTTTCGCGGGTCTGGCTTCGTGTCGATGATGTGAATGCGCGACGAACGGATCCCCGGCACAACCAGATAGCGTCGTTCGACGTGGGGATGCGGTGCATACGGGCAGAGCGCTGAGCTGCACGCGTTCCAACCGAAGTGATGCAGTTCATCGCCAAACTTTGGCATCTTCACTTCGCCGACGCGCTGAGCGTACGTCGGTGATTCGGGATCAACATCGACAACCAGAAGTGCGTCGTTCAGCTTGCTGCCGGGTGGATTTAACGCGGCGACGAACGCGTGCTTTTCCGGGGGAGCCTGCATCGCCAACCGCGGCGACGGGTAAAAGGTCGGGTCTGGTTTCAATAACGGCATAAACTACGCACCTCCTTGTTTGGTTAATTTCAGCACACTTTCACGGGCGGAACCTCAGGGATTCCCGCGCCTGCATCGCACCGAAGCGAATCGCTTCTTAATCTCATTCAAGCCAGATTGCCTGCCGTGCAAGGCGAAATTTCTTATGCCTGAAATTTTGCCAACTGGCCCGTTCCGCGAGATCGCGCATTTCGGAAAATGAGAATGCGCGTTCGGCGGAAAGCCGGGCATCGTGGCGCGTCATTGGTTCACGAAAAATCAGCGCGGTCAAAAGATGAACGCCGGCCCGGGCGAGAAATCCGCGTCGCAAATCCGACACCAGAACGAATCTCTTCGACAATTCGCGGCATCGGCGCAGGACTTTCACAGCGTCTTCGTCGCTGAAATGATGGAGCGCAAGCGTGCACAGAACGATGTCGTATGGCTCGACAGGATCCCACTCCAAAATGTCCGCTTCGCGGTAGGAAATTTCCGGATAGCCGGCGCTCAATTTCGTGGCGATTTCCAGTGTCGCAGCTTGTTTATCGATCGCGTCGATCTCGACGTGAGCACCTATGTTTCGTGCGAAATCGACAATCAACCGCGGAATATCGCCCGAGCCCGTGGCAACATCCGCTACGCGCATTCGCGCGCCGAGTTTGATCCAGCGGCGCATAAAACGCAAGACCAGACGATAACTACCGAACCAGCGGTTAAGTTGTCGAATCCGTTCGAGATCGCGCTCCAGCTCAGGAGAAACCGACTGCGGCCGATCCATCATCTCCAATACAGCCGGATCGAAGCTTCGCTTCACTGCAAAATTTTCTCAGGAAAGCAGGAACGCAGGAAAAATCCTAAACCTGTTTCCTAATTTCCTGTTTTCCTGGTTGGTCCAAAAAGGTCTGCCAGGAGAGCGGCAGTTCTGCGGTTTCGATTTCGCTCGCGATGCGTCCCTCAAATTCTGGATGAAAGATCGTACTCGTTCCGTAAACCATGATCACATCTTCCGAGCCTTCGACGCGAATAGCGTGCGTCACGCCGGGTGGAATGACCACGCCCGCGTTGTTCTTACCGGGATGATTGTCGCCGTCGATAAAGAATCGCATAACTCGTCGCGGCAACCCTGCCCGGACATCGCACAAAATCATCTCAACTCGTCCCTGCAAAAAGAACATCACGTCCCATTGCTCGTCATCGTATCGGCGGAGTGAATAGTTGTCCGGTTCATCGACGAACAAGCGGCGCAACCAATCCGCCGCGGTGCTGCCCTCGGGGATGCTGGGCGGATGCACGTGGAAACCTTTCGCCGTGTTCGCAAACATTCGCGCAGCCGACCATTGCTTCGGCCAGAGACCTATCTTCGCGAGAATCCCGTCGTCGCGCCGCACAAATTCACCAAAGAATCCTCGATGGCGCTGTCGGTGAATCTTTCGCGCGAAAACTTCCACGCCCGGGATCCAGGGGTCTTTAACTTCGCTGGCGCGCGGCCAGTCTTTGACGGTAGATAGCGTGCCGTCCGGATTTAACGGAACGCCGATGTTCGCGAATTTGACGTTGGCTGTCTTGCCCGTAGCGTCGCGTACGACAGCGAATTTAGAATCTGAGGTTGCCCCGATGAGCGTGACCGGACTAGACAGCCCGGTTGAGTCCACTGTTGGGCCGCCCAGTGTGTATTGCGATCCTGTGATATAGGCGAGTGTGCGGTGGCCGCCGACGTTTTTGCCCTGCTTGTGGTCTGCGACAACGAGTTCACTGGCGTCCACGCCTCGTTGCGAAAGCTCCTGCGCGAAAGACGCCTTGCGATAATCACGAGCACTGAGTGCCTTTTGTGTCGCAGGGTCGATGCCCTGCCAGAGGTCTCTTTTGCGCGTGCTCATGTTTCCAATGTCATTCTGAGCGAAGCGAAAAATCTCGGATCATTTCCGGGCCATCGGTGATGAGAATACCAGAGATGTTTCGCTTCGCTCAACATGACAGCGATATCTATGAGCTGAGTTCTAGCGAGAAATCGGCGCGTTCGCGAGAAAGATTTGGATTGTAATATGGATCGTGCTCCAAAACGTCGGCCCAACGCTGTCGCATCGCAGCCTCGCTGCTTGCGCCGATTTTGTAGGGTTCCGGTTCATGCCAGTAAAGCTTTGCAAAAGGAGTGTAAACAATCAGGTGGGCCGCGCGTCGAATCTTAAAGCAAAGATCGACGTCAGCGAGCGCATCTGACAGGTTTTCATCGAACCCACCAGTCCGCTCGAAAACATCGCGCCGCGTCAGCATGCACGCGCTCGACACGGCGCTACAATTGCGGGTCACCTGTAACTGGCGGTTCATCCCGGGGTGCTCCGCCGGGAAGCCGCGAAAAGCGGGTTGGGCGGTTCCATTGACGCCCACCACAATTCCCGCATGCTCGACGGTTCCGGCCGGGTTCAACAAACGCGCGCCTACCGCCCCGACTTCCGGTCGCTGGATATGCTCGGCCATAATCGTGAGCCACTCCGGATCGATCACTTCGATCCTGTCGTCGAGGAAAAGAAGCCATGGAGTGTTGGTTTCCTTGGCCGCGCAATTTTTCGCTGCCGAGTAACTCGCCATGCCTGAGAAATTCAGCAAACGATGCGGGAAACGGGAAAAGCCTGCGGATGCGGGAGGGGATTTGTCGCTCTTGACGATGAGAATCTCGTAATCCGGGTAATCTGTTTCACTCGTCAGACTTTGAACGCATCGCTCAAGCGTTTCCTCGCCGTGATGATTCGTAATGATAATCGAAATTCTCTTCGGTTCCGACAGCTCGCGTCTCACGCGAAACGCGTGAGTGCGCCAGTCCACGGCGACATGGGCCGGCTGGCCGCCACGCTTCAGATGATTTTCAATCGCACGCCGCGATGCATCGAGCTGTTCCGGTTTCTGGCGGACACTGATCGCGCTCGAGCCTTCGCTTCGCCGCCAATGATATAGGACGCGCGGAATGTGATGGATCCGGTTCGTCAGCTCGATAACGCGGAAGAAGAGATCGTAATCCTGTGCGCTATCGAATTCCGAACGAAATTCTCCGGCTTTTTGCGCTACATCGCGGCGGATGGCAGTTAAGTGACCGACGTAATTGTAGGAGAGGAAGAAATCGGGCGACCAATCCGGTTTGAACACCGGGGCTTCGAACCCGCTGTCGCCGAGCTTGTCTTCGTCGGTGTAAATGAGATCGGCGTCGGGCTGCGTCTGCAAAAGCTGCACTAGTTGAAAAAGCGCATCCGGCTCAAGGACGTCATCGTGGTCGAGAAAAGTGACCCATTCACCGCGCGCGAGCGCGAGCCCACGATTCGACGCAGCAGAAATGCCTTCGTTCTTTTCCAGGCTTGCCAGTACGATCCGCTGGTCCCGCCCCGCAAGCTCAGGAAGCACGCGGAGGAGATCGGGCTCGGTCGATCCATCATCAATTAGCACGAGCTCCCAGTTTTCATAAGCTTGCGCCAGCACCGACGCGATGGCTTCCTCAAGGCGCTGAACGGGCGTATCGAAAACTGGCGTGATGATGCTAATCAGCGGCCGAGACCCGAACATGCGCGACTCTTCGCGCATCCGCTGCAAATCCCGCGCGTTTGCGCGATGCTTCTCGAACCACGTCCCGTATTCGGTTGTCGCACGGTTTTGCCGCTTGGGATTAAGTCTTCTCCAGCCTCTTTTCGCCAGTCTTGTTGGAAGACGAAAAGGCGCGAGCAATACCTGACCAATTCTACGCTCAGCGGAGCTGCGTAGACTCCGCCTCTCCTCTTTCAGCCGCTTCAGTTCGCGCCGGTATTCCTTTAGCTTGAGCAGCTTTTCTTCGAGCGCAGCGATGTGATCATGCGCGTCCTGTAATTCGGAGCCCCGGAGTTCAAGTGCGTGCCGCAACGCGGCGATCTGCCTGTTGAGCCTGGCAAATGCTGCCTCCGCCGCCGGTACCAAGTCGCCGGCTGTTTTGCCCCGCAAATTGCGGAGGGATAACGCGGCGGAACTCAGGTCTGTCAGGTCGCATCCATAATCAGGTACAAATCCGAGCCGGCGGAAGCGCTGAACCAGTCCCAGGCGCCGCTTTGCGCCGTCGGCGCCGGGGCCGGGGATGAGAACGATATTGTCCACGCAAAGTGCGAGCGCTTCCGCCGCGGGCTGATCGTCGCTCTGTCCCGCAGAATAGAACCAAACCGCAGTTTCAAAGCGGGCGTTTGCTCCTTCCTGGCTCAGTTTTGAAACCAAGTCACCGGTTGAGCACGCCACAGCCTCTCTTTTCGCTTCAGCAAATTGGCGCTCGAGTTCCTGAAGGTCACCGCCGATGACGAGGAAGCGGCCCTGCTCAAATTTCCGCGCGATACTCCGCGCGAAATCGGGATGGGAAAAGGAGTAAGAGGACGACAACACCGCGACATTATATTGGTTGAAGCAAGCTGCAGGCAAATCTACCCTGCCGCGCGACCCCGGGACACCGCCCGCTCCGCAATGCTGGATTTTGTTGTTTACCTTCTTTATCGCGCCGGCTCGTCCGTCGTCGCCGCGCTGCCGTTGCCGTTTCTCTTTGCTTTCGGCGAATTCCTCGGCGCGTGCACGTGGATGTTTTCCGGGAAATATCGCCGTCTGGCAACGCGCAACCTTGAGATTGCGTTTGCGAATGAAAAATCGCCGGGCGAATTGCGTCGCCTCGTCCGTCAGCATTTTCGGCGGCTCGGTGCGAATCTGCTTTGCAGCGCAAAACTCACGCAGATGTCACCGGAAAAGATTCTCGAGCGGGTGGAGGTCGAAAACATCGAGGCCATGGCGCGCGAATTTCGAGCGGGCGTTCCCGTCGTGCTCGTCCTGAGTCACCTCGGGAATTGGGAATTATTCGCGCAATTGATGCCGAAGTTTGTCGGGTTTGTGCAGAAACGCGAGCATTTATCAGGGGCTCGGCAACCGTTTCATTGACCAGCATGTGCGGCGGACACGCAGCCAGACCGGCTTGGAATTGTTCGATCGCCACGACGGATTCGAGCCGGTAATCGAGTTGCTGCGTTCGGGCGGGGGCGTCGGCGTCTTGTCCGATCAGCATGCGGGCGATCATGGCGTCTGGACGCCTTTTTTTGGGCGACTGGCGTCAACTTCGCCTTTGCCAGCTCTGCTGGCCAAGCGCACTCGCGCGGCGGTGATCGCGGCTGCGGTTTACACCACGGAACCGGCGCGCTGGCGCATGGTATTCGCCGAACGCTTTGAACCAGACCGGCGCGCGGATTGCAGAGCTCACCTCGAAAATAAATGAAGTCATCGAGCAACAAATCCGCCGTGCGCCGGAGGACTGGTTTTGGGTGCATAATCGTTGGAAAACGCCTGAGCCTGAATTTTCTTCTGGCACACTACAAACGCGGCGTTTATTTGCCGCCCGGATTTTCGGCTCGTGATCTGAAACCGTTCCGAATTCTCATCCGTTCCAGCAACTGGCTGGGCGACGCCGTCATGAGCGTCTCCGCCGTGCGCGCAATCAAGAATGGGCGTCCAGACGTTCACGTTACAATGGCTGCGCCGGCAAAAATCGCGCCGATGTGGAAGCTCATTCCGGAAGTAGATGCAATCATTCCTTTGCCAGATGATTCACTTCTTCCAGTCGTCCGACTTTTCAGGGAGCAAATGCCTTTTGACGTCGCAATCCTTTTCCCGAATTCGTTGCGCGTCGCGCTTGAATCCTGGTTGAGCGGAATTCCGCGCAGAGTCGGCTATCGCGGTCACTGGCGGAGTTGGCTCGTTAACCAAATCGTTCGCGAGCCGCGAAAGCCCGGGCCGCCCGAACATCATTCGCTCCGTTTTCTTCGGATCGCGCGCGGATGCGGCGCAGAAACGTCGAACCTTCAAATTCCGAGTCCAAATCGAACATCAAACATCAAACATCAAACATTCATCGGCCTTTGCCCGGGCGCTGAATACGGTCCGGCCAAACGATGGCTGCCTGAGCGGTTCGCCGAGGCGGCGGCGAAGATTAGCGAGCAATCATCGGCGCAATGGATTTTGTTCGGGACGAAGAACGACGCGGCAGTAGGCACACAGATCGCCACGGCCATCGGCGAACATTGCGTTAACCGGATCGGCCAGACCACGCTCGATCAACTCATTGATGAACTGCGGCAGTGCCGTCTGTTGCTCACCAACGACACCGGCACAATGCATCTTGCCTCGTTACTCGGGGTGCCCGTCGTGGCGATTTTTGGGTCGACCGAACCGCGCCTGACCGGCCCACTCGGCAATGGTCACATTGTTTTGCGTCATCACGTGGAATGCAGCCCCTGTTTTCTCCGCGAATGTCCAATCGATTTCCGGTGCATGAAAGCCGTCAACGCGCAGGAGGTCGGCGATGCCGTGCTGTCAATGCTGTCGAAGTAAATTTCACTTTTGAAATCCGGGCGCCGCGGCCGCTCGTAACCCGCCGCTTCGCTTCCGCGAGATACGCTTCATCGATTTCAAATCCGATAAATTTCTTCACACCGAAGCGCTGCGCCGCGACCGCGGAATTTCCGATGCCGAGAAAAGGATCGAGCATGCTGTGGACGCGCGGCACTCCATGCAGCTTGATGCACCATTCGACAAGCTGGACCGGAAACGTCGCCGGATGCGGACGTTCTTTCTCGCGGCTCTGAATTGTTTCATACGGAATGAACCACGTGTTGCCGCGACAACGCAGATCGTTTCCGCGAGTATGGGACCAGCGCGAAATGTTGCTTTTGTCCTGATACGGAACGCCAAGTGCAAGCCGGTCCAGTTCGACGCGACCGGACTTTGTGAAATGAAAAACGTATTCGTGGCAATCATTGGGAAACCGTTTTGAATTGATCGGCTTGAAATGGCCGTGCGAGCGAATTGCTGTAGCCGCTTCCCTGCGGGAAGCGCGCGCGTCGCCCACAGGGCGACGGCTACAACGATCTTCAATCGCAATTGATTTGATCCAGTGAATCGTATTTTGCAGTACGAATAGATCGCGCAACATCATCACGATTTCGTGCGGCAGCATTGGGTTCGACGGCGCCGCGCCGATGTTCAGAAAACAAGAACCGTCCGGTTTTAAAGCACGCCGGATTTGTCCCGCCCATTCGCGACACCAGTCTAAATACGATCGCCGGTCCTGCCGGTCGGAATATTGCCCGTAGCTGATTCCGAGATTGTACGGCGGCGACGTTACCACAAGATCAATACTTCCATCTGCCAGCCGCGACATTCCTGTGAGGCAATCTTGCCTGCGAAGATCAAATTTCGTCATTACGATTGTGAACTATCGCGTGGTTGCGCGGCTCGTACAACAGGGAATTACGCGCACGCGCGTTCTGCCTCCGAGGAGCGCAGGCTGCTAGCCTGTCCTTTTCGGCAGCCTGCCGAAAAGATCTTCGAACCTTCGATGAGAATCGTCCTCGCCACGTGGTATCACTCGTCGGCAAGCTGCCGACGACAGCAGGCTGGCAGCCTGCGCTCCCCGGAGATCTACATTCGCACGTTGCTGCTTATTCGTTTATTTTCGCAGCATGGCGGACAAGCCATCGAAACTGAAGATCGCCGATCGCGAGTTCGCGTCGCGTCTGCTGGTTGGCACCGGAAAATTCGCGTCGAATGAGTTGATGCGCGACGCGCTCATAGCCAGCGGAACCGAGCTCGTCACCGTAGCGCTGCGCCGTGCCGATCTCTCGGGCAAACACGATCCGTTTGCAAACATCCTGGACTTTGTCGATCCCAAACGCTTTCTCCTCCTGCCAAACACAAGCGGCGCGCGGAATGCAGAAGAGGCCGTGCGGCTCGCGCGATTGGCGGCAAGCGCAGGTTTGCCGACCTGGGTCAAGCTCGAGATTCATCCGGACCCGCGTTATTTGCTCCCCGATCCGGTTGAGACGCTCGCAGCGGCGGAAATTCTGGTGAAGGAAGGGTTCACCGTTCTTCCGTACATCAACGCCGATCCAGTGCTGGCGAAACGATTGCAGGACATCGGCACGGCCACGGTGATGCCGCTCGGTTCGCCTATCGGCAGCAATCGCGGCATCGAAACGCGCGCGCAGATCGAAATCATCATCGAACAGGCCACCGTACCGGTAGTAGTGGATGCCGGGTTGGGCGCGCCGAGTCACGCCGCCGAAGCGATGGAGATGGGCGCCGATGCAGTGCTCGTGAACACGGCGATCGCAATCGCCTCCGATCCCGTTCGCATGGCGAAAGCATTCAAAAAAGCAATCGAGGCAGGACGCGAAGCGCGGGAGATTGGGTTAGCCGATAAACTCAACGCCGCATCGGCCACGAGCCCGTTGACCGGATTTCTCGCACAATAGCTTACGACAAAAGGCTGTAGTGTGCGCTGTCCTCAGCGCAAATCCCTTTTCGCACGGCAAGGCCATCTCCGCTGAGGACAGCGGACGCTACAGCCCTCGAAAGCGCATGTTTGTTGAGGCTGCTACAGCGTCGTCTCGCTCACGATTTCTTCGCGGTGCCTGATGCCGCGTCGGGTTTCCTTTTGCAATCGTTTCAGCCGACTCGACAATGCGGCTTTTGCCGCCGAGTTCATCCGGTCGATGAACAAGATTCCGTGGAGATGATCGTGCTCATGTTGAATCGCGCGCGAGAGAAGTCCGCCCGCCTCGATTTGAAACATCTCACCTTCCAAGGTCTGCGCGCGCACCAGCACGGACTGCGCCCTTTCGATGTCGCCCGTGATTTCGGGAAAACTTAAGCAACCTTCCACGCCTACTTCGGTTTCGCCGCGCAGCTCCACTTCCGGATTGATCAATACGATCGGCATCACGCTCTTCGGATCGACATCTTTGCCACTTAGCTTCAGCGTGCTTGGCCGGTCTTCAACAGCCGAAACGTCCAGCACGGTAAGCTGCAAGGCCTCGCCGACCTGCTGTGCTGCCAGCCCAACACCATGCGCCTCGTGCATCGTCTCAATCATGTTCGCCGCCAGTTCCCGAACTTGATCGTCGATTTTCTCGATCCGTTCACCTTTGGCCCTCAAGATCGGGTCGCCATACTGCAAGATCGGCAGAATCATGGTCCTTCTTCCCGGGTGAACGCCGGTAAGTTTCGCACGCCCGCCAGCTTTAACGCGTCCATCACCTTAATGATTGTACCGAACGATGCTTTCTTGTCCGCTTGCAATGCGAGCGTGGATTTGCGCTGCTCAGGCAATTCGCGCACCGCGGTTTCCAGTCCATCCACGTTTATGACCCGTCCATCCAGCTTGACCTCGTCATTTCGATCGATGCTCACGATTGCGTGATCGAGTTCAGACGGCCGTTTTTGTGCGGTCTTGGATTCCGGTAGATTAATCTGAACCTCTGGCTGGTCTTTTTTGAACGACGTCGAGACAACGAAAAATATCAGCAGGATGATGAGAATATCGACCAGCGAAACAATGATAATGACGGGCGCCCGCCGTCTTCGCACTGAAAATTTCATGTGATCGAATGCGACGCGCGCTTCACGCGACCGACGTCGGAATCTGCGCTGTTTTGGGTTCGCGCGTAGCGCGGCCGTAGTAGAGGTTGTTGATCAACTCGACGACGAGCGTTTCCATCTCTACCGACATCACCTCCACCTTTCGGGAAAAATAGGTGAACCCGATGAGCGTCGGCACGGCGATCGATAGTCCGAACACGGTTGCGTTCAACGCTTCGGCGATCCCGAGCGCGATCTGGCGCGTGTCGGATGCGCCCGAGCTTAGACCGAGATTGGAAAAAACGTGCACCAACCCGGAGACCGCGCCGATCAACCCGAGGAGCGGTGCAATGCCCACAATGATTTCAAGAATGATGAGGCCGCGTTCCAGCCGCACCATCTCGTGGCGCGCGCGCGTTTGGACTACTTCAACGTTTTCCGAACGCGGCCCACGCAGATGTTGCAGAGCCACGCGCGTGATTCGCGCCAACGACGAAGGATCATGATAGACCAGGCGTGATAGCCGTTCGGGATTTTCGCCCGGAGCGAGCCGTTCTATTTCAGCTTCGACTGCTGGCGGCAACACGTTTTTCTGGCGCAAAGCCAGGCCACGCAAAATCATGATTGTCACCGACACGATCGAGCAGGCCAGCAGCGGCCACATGAAAAGGCCGCCCCTGGCGAAAAATCCGAGCACGACATCCACGATTCCGGCTGTTTGGGCAATGATCCAGGCGATGATCATCCGTTAGGAAAAATGATGAACCCCAGTCCTTCCACTTCCAAGCCCTCAGGCGGCAACGTCTGCGCCACGTCCGCGGGAATCGGTGGAAGGTGGGCTTCGATTACCGACTGCACGCAAACGCTGGCGAATGCTTCGTTCGAACTGTTTTCAGTGACTTTAAGATTCTTCACCCGTCCGCTTGGATCGATAACAAATCGAAGGCGCAGCGTGCCTATATTAATCAAATCACGTTTCTGCTCCACATACGTGTACCAGCGGGAGCCGATTGAATCGGCCACAATCTTCTGGTAGCGGCCAAGCGGTGTACCCAGGGCATTTACGGAGGAAATGCCGCGGTTGGTAATGTTTCCCGCGATTTGAGTCCGCTCCTTTTGGCGACGATACGCCGATCGCGCTTGTGACGATGCAGCGGCGGCATCCAACGCAGCCGCTGATTTTCGTGTCAGTAATGCAAACTGCTCCGCAGCTGTAACAGGCTCGGGCTGCGCGGCGGGCTGCGCACTCTTCTGTTGAACAGCTGCCTTCTGCTGCGCCTGCGCGCCCTTTGTTTCAAGCGAGTGCGGATTTGTTTCGAAATCCATTAACGGGCGGTCTTTTCCTGTTTGCGAAGGCAACGGCAATTCGCCAGTGGCAGCCAGCTCGCTCGCTCCGATTGAGTTGGCGTTTGATTCAAATGTTTTGTCTTTCGGCTCCGGTGCTTTTTTAGATTCGTCCGTCTCGATAAACGCGGAATTTTTCGAAGCCATCGACGCAGGCGATAAATCCATTAACGTCAGTTCCACCGGTTTCTCCGGCGCCGGAAGGCTGGGCGAAAAAAAGCCGCTGAAGGCAGCGAGCAAAAACGCTACCACCAGATGAATGAGAATCGCCACAAGCAGCGCCCAGAAAACTGTTCGCGTGTTTTGTTCGTAATCCCGCAGCTTGTCGGGATTGCCGGGCTGGGCAAAAACAATGTCAGCCGTCGTCATGAAGCAATGATCGCTTGGTAAAGAAGCATTCGGGCGCAGACGCTCTTCTAAGGCTGGAACATTATCTCAGGCCACAGGCGCTGACAACTTGCGCCGCGGACCCCCGGCGGTTCAGGTCAACCGCCCCTACCTCCGTTCATTGCGTCCGAGGTAGCGGCGATTGACCTCAATCGCCCGATTGCCGCGTCGACCGGTCCGGGCATGATGAAACAAGTATTGCTGAGCATACCCGCCATGTTGGCCAAAATAACTCTCGGAAAAATCGCGAAGCCGTTGGGTCGTCATTTTCTTTCCAAGCGGCAAATATTGCTGCGTTAGCACGCGCTCGATCCAGACATCGATCGGGAATGCGCGCAGCCGCTCGTACGCAAACAGCATCACGCAGTTTGCGATCTTCGGCCCCACGCCGGGCAACGCGCAAAGGTGTTTTCGAAGCTCGGCGTCACCAAGCGCCGGCCACGCCTCGAGATCCGCTTCGCCGGAACTGACCAGTCGCGCCGTCGCGCGCAGGTTTTTCGCACGGTAACCGAGCGCACACCTGCGCAGCGCCGACTCCGAGGCTTCCGCAATTCGCCGCGGCGACGGAAAGGTGTAAACCGCGTGATTGCCGGCCCTCCGTGGTTCGCCAAACCGTTTCCGAAGCGTCAGCGAAATCTGTCGAATGTGCGCCACCTGTTTCATTGATGAACAAATAAATGTGGCCAGACATTCCCACTTCGGCTGCCGAATGACGCGTAACCCTCGACAAAAATCGCGGGCAGCATTCATGACCGGATCCTTCGGGAACGAATCGCAAATCTCCGCCAGCGGATGATCAAGCGCGAAATAACGCGCAACAGTTCCTGGGAGCACACGCGGCCCGCGTGTGGGCGATGGCGGCTCGCCATCGCGAACTTTTAATAACTCGCCCATTTGCTCGATGTATACCGCGCGGTCGGCAATCGTTCCGACAAATCCGCCGTCGGCCTTTTCCCAATGAAACACCTGACCGGAATCGAGCGTCTTCGCGAGATCGAACTCAGGCGCGCGAATTTTTGTGAAATTCATAGGTGGATCGCGTTGTCCTCAACGCGATGGTAATTGAGGCGCCGAAACCGTAGTCATTTCAACATCCCCCTCGGTAGAAGCTTGGCTCGAGCGAAAAACTAACCTTGCAGCATCGATCACGAGCATGAGCACGAGCAAGAGGAAATCGTCAGATTATCTGTGTAAATCTGTGTCGATCTGTGGCTAAATCACCGCCGACATGGACGCACGGCTGGCGATCGATAGCGCGGTTTTGTTCCTCTACTTTGCGCTAATTATTTCCATCGGCCTTTACATGGGCCGGAAGGAGGAAAATCTCAAAGACTTCGCGCTCGGCGGTCGCGCAATTCCGTGGTGGGCTGTGCTCGCTTCGCTCATTGCGGCCGAGACAAGCGCGGGGACATTTTTTGGCACGCCAGGCGAAGGATTTACACAGCGCAATTATACTTATCTGCAACTGGCGCTCGGCACGATTTTGGCGCGGATCCTCGTCAGTTACATTTTCATCAAGCCGTACTACGACTACAAAGTCTATTCGATCTACGAATATCTCACCGCTCGCTTTGGCGTTCCGACGAAAAACGCTGCGTCGGCGATTTTTATGGTCACGCGTCTGCTGGCATCCGGCGCGCGCCTGTATGTCGCCGCGATTGCGCTCGCTCTGGCCTACGAAATGATTAGCGGCAGCCGTCCCAATCAAATTCAAACCCTTTGGATCTACATCGGCGCCACAATCGGCATCGTCCTTCTGACCGCTATTTACACCACGCTCGGCGGAATCAAGGCCGTGATCTGGACCGATCTGATTCAAGCTTCGATCATGATTGGCAGCGCACTCATTGCGCTTGGATTGCTTTACTCGGCAATCCCCGGCGGCTGGGATGAAATCGTCCAACGCCACGGCACGTTCGGGATTTCCGATTTTCTGACCACCGGCCTCGACCCAGCCAGGACGGGATGGGCGAAAATCAAGGGCATGTTCGAAACCGAGTATACGATTTTCGCAGGATTAATCGGGGCGACATTCATCACCATGGCCACGCACGGCACCGACCAGGACATGGTACAGCGAATGTTGACCGCGCAGGACATTCGCCGCAGCCGCCGCTCCCTCATTCTCTCCGGACTCGCCGACATTCCGATCGCATTCATCTTTCTTAGCATCGGACTGCTGCTCTGGACTTACTATCAGGTTCATCCCGATCCAACTTTGTCGAAAACACCGAACGAAACCTTCTGCCATTTCATTCTGTACCAGATGCCGGTCGGGCTGCGCGGGCTCTTGATTGCGGGAATTTTTGCGACCGCGATGGGATCGCTCAGTACAGCCATTAACGCGCTGGCCACGAGTTTTACTCGGGATTGGTACGAGCCCTACATCAATCCTGCATCGACAAACGAACAAAGCTTGCGCGCCGTCCGCTGGGCCACAGTCTGGTTCTCGTTCCTGATGATTGTGGTCGCATCGACAACATCTTATCTCGTAATCGTTCACCCGAACGTGCGGATCATTCCCATCGTGCTCGGGATTTTCGGTTACACATACGGCTCGCTGCTCGGCGTCTTCTTGTGCGGCATGTTCACCAAACGCCGCGGCAACGACTCCGGAAACATCATCGCAATGATCATCGGTTTCATCGTCGTTGCGATCTTGAGCGGCCTGCCAAACAGCATCGCCGGCATCTTCGGCGCACGACTCTATTCTCAGCCCGGTTGGCTGCCCGTCCTAGCATTTCCCTGGTGGATCTGCTTCGGCACGATCGTCACGTTTTCCGTAGCGATCGTGTTCCGGAGCGGCGATGCCAATTCGCGGCCGGCGCGCACGGAGTGACGCGCCCTACCAACGAACGGCGAAGGCATCCGAATCGGTAGGGCGGGCAGTCCTCTGCACGCCGACGGACTTCCGAATTGGTTATTGCGGCAAATGATTCAGAGTAAAAACGAAACCAGAATTTGACTCGCAGTCGTCGCTCAATACTCGTAACAGAGTTTTTTCACGGAAAACCTTAATCATCGAAATACCATGGCCCACGTTGTGACCGAGAAATGTAACGGATGTAAATTCACCGACTGCGTAGAAGTCTGCCCTGTCGCGTGCTTCTACGAGATGGAAAACCAGGTCGTGATTCATGCCGACGACTGCATCGATTGCATGGCATGCGTGGAAGTCTGCCCCGTTCACGCGATCTACGCCGACGCGGATGTTCCTACGGAGTACACCAAGGACATCGAGTTCAACCTGGTCGAGGCGAACCAGATTAAGGATTCCGGCGCACCGGCAATCACCGTCCGCAAGGATGCGTTGCCCACTGCGAACGACCGAAAAAAAGCTCTGGGCTACTAAGTGAATTAGGAAACCAGGAAAAGAGGAAACAAAACGGAGAAACCTCCTGCGTTCCTGCTTTCCTGATTAATTTTCCAGGCTTCCTGTTGGAAACTCAGTCGCTACCCTCGCAGCTTTACCTTCTATCTCGGAAATTCCTTTCCTCGGTTCCTGGTTTCCAGATTCTAAAATCCTCCTCCGGATTCCTACGTTCCTGCTTTCCTGTTTTCCTAATTAATCCAGATTCTGCCCTTCTGGGTTTTCGGCTGTTGCCCATTCAACGCATCGGCTAAGCTTCGTGTACTATGAGTAACGATTGCGGATGCGGCGGTTCGGTTCGAGCATTGGCAGCCTCGGCCGGAATTCAGTTCAGTGATCTTCAGGCGGAAGCCTTTCGGCTGCGCGACAAGCTTGGGCCTGACCGCAAGAAAGCGTATGACGAAATTATTCGCCAACTGGCGCGTGGCGGCGCTGTATCGGAAGCGGAACAGCGTGTGCTTCTCGAGCTAGGAAAGCGCGGATTCGCTGTAGGCTCCGACGCCGAATTCCAAAAGTTTGTCCCTTATGCACAGGCCTTGCACAAGAGGCTGCTGACGGATCGCAACACGAGCCCAGTCGCATTAGCGATCGTCGGTGCGATCGCGAATTATGCCGTTAGTTCGCCGGACAAGCTCGGCCGCCACGCCCGGATGTTAGCGCAAAAATCACAGCATCCGGTGCGTGATATCCTGCTCGGCGTCGCCGGTGGCGCATTTGGCGGTCTGCGAATGAGCGGCTGGAACCCTATCGGCGGCGTAGTAGGTGGCGTCGTTGGCGGGGCGATCGCCGCCGTGGAAGCCCTCTGCTAGGCAAGAAAAGAGGAATTGAATTAGGAAAGCAGGAATCGAGGAAAGGGATTTCCGAGATAGAAGGTAAAGCTGCGAGGGGTAGCAGCGAAGGAGCGAGGGTAGCGACTGAGTTTCAACCCAGGAATAGTGAATCAGGAGCTCAGGAAGGTAGGAAAATGTGTTTTCTACTTTGGGAGCAGCGGGAACCCTCACCAACTTTCCTGCGTTCCTGCTTTCCTGATTAATCTTCCCCGGCTTCTGCTTCCACATCCTAATTGTTCTGATTTCTCTCCACGGCGAGCCTTCGGCCTGATTTGAAAATCCCTTTCCTCGGTTCCTGCTTTCCTGATTAATATCTTTTTCATGCCAGAGACACATACAGGCGGATGTTACTGTGGAGCCGTAGAGATCGAGGTGCGCGGCGAACCCTTGGAGATGGGTTACTGCCATTGCGAGAACTGCCGGCGTTATTCCGCTGCGCCGGTGAGCGCGATCACATTGTGGAAAAAGGAAGACGTAAATGTTACTAAAGGCGCGGAATTCCTTGGCCGATTTAAGAGCAGCGACATCAGCGACCGCGGTTATTGCACAAAGTGCGGGGGCCACATCCTGGTCGATCATCCGACGCTCGGCTTGACAGATGTGCGCATCGGCGCTCTCCGAAATTTTCCGTTCAAACCAAAGGTGCATCTCAACTACGAAGAAACGGTGCTGCCAATGAAAGACGGTTTACCGAAGCTCAAAGATTTCCCGGCTGAGATCGTTGGATCGGGCGAAACGCTGCCCGAGTAGTTCAGCGGCTAGCGTGGTCGTCTGATGAAATTGTTGTAGTCTTCGTGCGTGCCGATCCAAAACCCCACCGCAAGATCACCATGCCGACGCGCGAGAGCGCGATAGCTGTTTCCGATTCGGACTGATCAGACATTGCCGATCAGTGGCTTGAAATGAAGGGATGGATGAAAAGCGTCGCGCTTCCAGAGTCGAAACTTCTCACCGGCGAGTGTCTGAACGTCTGCTGGTAATTTATCGAAGCGATCCCAGAAACGCCGGTGCGTTCTGGACTTCACGGCATGTCGCTAAGTCGCCCTGCCTTGATGTCGTCATCCACTTCCCGCAGAACGGCGTCGAATTTGCCAGCGGCGATGTCGCGCTTCATTTGCTCGTCCCATTCATCATCTTTCCAACCGTGCAGCCACGCGGCCAGCTCGGCCCGCTCTTCGAACGAGAGCCGTTCAATCGCAGTTTTGATCTCCGTCAGGCTCATCTTGCCATCCTAATTCCAGAGGCAGCACGTTGCAATGCGGCCGAGACGTTCACTAGGTGCATTCCGTAAAGATGTCGATCTTAACGGTTTCGCTGCGCGTAATGTTCCGCGCCCAGAAAATGCAGCGACACCTAAGGCTCATCATCTACGACCCAGCTGTCCACCACTCGAGTTTTCTTCCAAGCTCTGCGAAAACGAATCCGCTAATGTAGCCACAGATGAACACAGGTTTGCACGGATTTGCTCAGGAGAGGCGAACCGGAAGGCAGCCGCGAATGTCAAAGGTGAGGACCGACCCCTTACCGTTCTCCCATTGCAGCGCGGAAAGGAACTTCAGGCCGGCATCGGGCCATCGATTCGGAGCAAAACAAACAGGCCCGCCTTGCGAGCGGGCCTGCTGATTCTTGTTTAGCCTAAAAAGGCCCCTGGAGCGCTTGGTGCGTCATCAGTATGACTGACGGCTCCGAGCGCTTCCGTTTTGGTTACGCCCAGGTGACGTTGTAATGCCGGAAGATTGGCTCCGACATTTCGCGGGGATAGAAATGATCGAGCTTCTCGCGATCGAAGCGCGGGGCCTTCTCGAGTTGCTCGCGGGTGACGTTGAGCACGTAGGAGATATTGCCGCCGTTTTTGCTTGGGCGCAATTGGAACGCGCGCCAAGGCACGATCACATCCGTTTCGCGCATGCCGAGAAATTCTCCGATTCCCACTGCGGCAAATCGAATGTTACCCTTTTCCGCATCCACGACGAGTTCGTTGATTGTCCCGAGCTCTTCGGACTTGGTGTTGTGGACCGTTGTGCCGGTGATTTCGGAGCCGAGCCGGAAGCCCGTCATGCCTGTCGTTGGTTTTGTAATTGTTTGATTCATGACCGAAGCGTCCCATCTGAAAGTGGCCGGAACGTTGCGCGAACATTACATGTGAGTAATGCAAAACCGCGGAAGGCGCAGCGAAGCCCGGCGATGAATTCTCGCTGGCGGTTACGCGCGATCGTAGCGAAGCTGACAGCGCATGCGTCTGCTCGTTGTCGAAGATGATCGCAAGCTGGCGTCCTTCATCGTAAAAGGTTTCGAAGAGGCGGGCTTCGCAGTGGATCATTGCGCCGACGGCGAGGAAGGGCTCGTGATGACACAGGGCAATGATTATGACGCCGCCATCGTCGATGTCATGCTGCCGCGTCTGGATGGTCTCTCGCTCGTGCGGGAGTTGCGCAAAGAGCAAGCGACCGTGCCTGTGTTAATCCTAAGCGCCAAGGCGACCGTGGACGATCGCGTGAAAGGCCTGCAAACCGGCGGCGACGACTATCTCGCGAAGCCGTTCGCTTTCGCGGAATTGCTCGCGCGGGTGAATGCGCTCGTGCGCCGTTCGTCGCGGGTGGTCGAGCCGACATGTCTAAGCGCGCGCGACCTCACGCTCGATCTCAGCAGCCGCAAGGTCACGCGCGCGGGACAACAGATCGAACTGCACCCGCGGGAGTTCTCGCTGCTCGAATATCTGCTGCGTAACACGGGACGCGTGGTCACGAAAACGATGATCCTGAGCCACGTCTGGGATTATAGCTTCGATCCGCAAACCAATGTAGTCGACGTGCTCGTCTGCCGCTTGCGCAACAAGATTGAGAAAGGTTTCCCGACCAAGCTGATCCGCACCGTGCGAGGAATGGGATATGTCCTGGAGGCGCCTTAAGGAGTTCACGCGCACGCTCAGCTTCCGGCTGAATCTTTGGTACGCGCTCATTTTTATGGCCAGCGCCGTTCTGCTCTTCGGGCTGATTTATTGGCTCCTGAGCGCGGCGATCGATCGCAAGGATCGCGGATTGATCGAAGCTCGTCTGCGCGAAGGCCTCGCAGTCTATGGTCAGGGCGGGGTTCCTGCGGTGCGCGATTGGGCCAGCCGAATTAATCGCGCGCACAGGCACGCGATGTTCTTTGTGCGTATCGTGCAACCGAACGGCAGCGTTCCGCTGCTCGTCGTTCCGGACGATTGGAGCGATCGTGATCTGAACCTGCTCGATCACAGCGGCGGGCCGTCCCATGTGCAATGGAGACGGCTCGCGCGCGATCTGGAAATGGACCTGACGATCGAGACGGCGACATTGCCTGACGACTCGGTGCTTCAGATGGGCCGAAGCGGCGAGAGCCGGGCTGATTTGCTGCGAAAATTCCGCCAGGTTTTCCTGCTCGTCATCCCGCCAGTTATCCTGTTGGCTTTCACCGGCGGCTCCATTCTGACCCGACGCACGATGAGGCCCGTGCGGAACGTTGTGCACGCCGCTTCAGCCATCATCAATACCGGCAGGATGGACGTGCGGGTTCCCACTCGGGAAACCGCCGATGAACTCCAGGATCTGGTGGTCCTGTTTAATCAGATGCTTGAGTCTAACGAGTCGCTCTTCCGGGCCCTGCGTGAATCGCTCGACAATGTCGCGCACGATCTGCGCACGCCGTTGAGCAGGTTACGCGCGACCCTGGAGAATGCCGTGCTCGAAAGCGCGGATGCGAAAACGCAGGAGAACATCGGCGACGCACTCGAAGAAACGGAGCGAGTGGGCACGATCATCCACACCCTCATGGATGTGGCTGAAGCGGAATCGGGTTTGATGACGCTCCAACTGCAACCGACAGAGATCCGCACTCTGATCGATGAGGTCCTCAATCTTTATGACCAAGTTCTGGAAGAAAAGAGCCTTGCGATCGCGACCGACTTTCCCGAACCTCTCATTCTCAAACTCGATCCCGCTCGGATGCGCCAGGCTTTTGCCAACCTGCTCGACAACGCGATCAAGTATACGCCGGCGGCTGGAAAAATTTCGATCTTCGGAGAGCGGCGCGGCGACCGGGTGGAAGTCAGTTTTCGCGATACCGGTCAGGGTATCGCCGAGGCCGATCTGCCGCACATCTGGGAACGGCTTTACCGCGCGGACAAGAGTCGCAGCGAACATGGCCTCGGCCTGGGCTTGAGTCTGGTCAAAGCGATCGTGCAGGCGCATAACGGAAGCGTGGAGGTGAAGCCGGCGCAGCCTGTGGGGTCAACCTTCACGATTTACCTGCCGATCTCCGACTTCGCCGCGAAGATTTAGCGCGCGGGACGAGGCGATAGCTTGCGACTCGCGTGAAGGCGAGGCGCGTATCGTCGCGTTGGAGCATAGCTGGTCGATCGCGTTCTAAAAGGTGGAAATGGTCACCAAAAAGCAAAACAGCCGGACCCTTTCGAGTCCGGCTGTTCGAATTCATACTGTCATTCGGCTTAGTAATCCATGCCGCCCATGCCGCCCGGTGGCATTGGAGGAGTTTTTTCCTTTTCAGGAATCTCCGTGACCAATGCTTCGGTGGTGAGCAACAGGCCTGCGATGGACGCTGCGTTTTGCAGCGCGCTGCGCGTGACCTTGGTTGGATCGACGATGCCGGCCTTCACCAGGTCGGTGTATTCGCCGGTAGCAACGTCGTAACCTTCGTTGCCTTTGCGCTTCTTGACTTCCTCGACAACGAGCGCGCCTTCTGCGCCTCCGTTATCGGCAAGTTGACGCGTCGGTTCCTCGATGGCGCGGCGCACAATTTGCACGCCGATCTTCTCGTCGCGCTCAAGGCCTTTGATGTTTTCGAGCGCTTTCTGCGCACGCAGTAATGCGACACCGCCGCCTGGGACGATGCCTTCCTCGACCGCCGCACGCGTGGCGTGCAACGCGTCTTCAACGCGCGCTTTCTTCTCTTTCATCTCGGTCTCAGTCGCAGCGCCGACGTTGATGACTGCAACGCCGCCGGCGAGTTTCGCCAGGCGCTCCTGCAGTTTCTCGCGATCGTAATCGCTGGTCGTCTCGTCGATCTGACGACGGATCTGTGCGACGCGGCCCTGGATGTCCTGGTTCTTGCCTGAACCTTCGACAATCGTCGTGTTTTCCTTGTCGACGGTAACACGCTTGGCTTTGCCGAGATCTTCGATCTTGATGTTCTCCAGCTTGATGCCGAGATCTTCGCTGATCAGACGCCCGCCGGTGAGCACCGCAATGTCTTCCAGCATCGCCTTGCGACGATCCCCGAAGCCCGGAGCTTTGACCGCGCAGACCTGCAACGTACCGCGCAATTTGTTCACTACGAGGGTTGCCAGCGCTTCGCCTTCCACGTCCTCAGAAATGATGAGGAGCGGACGGCCGGCTTTCGCGACTTTCTCAAGCAACGGAAGCAGGTCCTTCAAGCTCGAGATTTTTTTCTCGTAAATGAGGATGTACGCGTTTTCGAGAGCGGCTTCCATCGCCTCCGCGTTGGTCACGAAGTAGGGCGACAGATAACCCTTGTCGAACTGCATGCCCTCGACCACTTCCAGCGTGGTCTCGATGGATTTCGCTTCCTCGACGGTGATGGTGCCGTCCTTGCCAACCTTGTCCATCGCATCGGCAATGATCTCGCCGATGGTTTTGTCCCAGTTGGCCGAAACGGTTGCGACCTGTGCGATCTCGGTGCGATCGCTGACTTTCTTCGAGAGCTTCTTCAGCTCCTCGACGATTGCTTCGACACCTTTCATGATGCCGCGCTGCAACGAAGTCGGGTTTGCACCGGCGGTCACGTTACGCAGACCTTCGCGGTAAATGGATTCCGCGAGAATCGTTGCCGTGGTTGTGCCGTCGCCAGCGACGTCCGAAGTCTTGGACGCGACTTCGCGCACGAGCTGTGCACCCATATTTTCATACGGATCTTCCAGCTCGATCTCTTTCGCGACTGTCACGCCGTCCTTGGTGATCGTGGGACTGCCGAATTTCTTGTCGAGAATGACGTTGCGGCCGGATGGGCCGAGTGTGGCCTTCACGGCCCTCGCCAGTTTCTCGATACCGCGCAACAACGTGTGCCGCGCGTTTTCATCGAATTGTAATTGTTTAGCTGCCATATTTTAAGTTGATAGTTGTTGGTTGAGAGTTGATCGATGGACTTATCCGATGATGCCAAGGATATCGTCCTCGCGCATGATCAGATAATTTTCGTCCTCGATTTTGATTTCGGTGCCGCCGTATTTCGAGATCAGCACCCGGTCGCCCTTCTTCACCGTGAAATCGACTTTCTTTCCTTCGTCATTGACTTTCCCGGTGCCGAGCGCGACGACCTTCCCCTCTTGTGGTTTTTCCTTGGCGGTATCGGGGATAATGATCCCGCCTTTTTTTACTTCCCCCTCTTCAATCGGCTGCACCAGCACCCGATCTCCGAGCGGTCTTACGTTAACTCCTGCCATAGGTTTTCTTTTACTCCTTGGTTTGTTTTTGCGTTAAGCCAACGACCCCCAAACCTTCCGGGGCCACCGGCAAATGTTGTCAGCGAATGCGCGAGACATTGCTGCCTACTTTTTCTTGTTCTCGTCGACGACTTCGAACTCCGCATCGACGACGTCGCCTTCGCGTTTCCCTGCGCCTTCTTCGGCGCCACCGCCTGGTTGCGTTTCAGGTCCGGGTTGCGGGCCTGGGCGCGGACCGGCCTGCGCTGAGGCCTGCTTGTAAAGCTCGGCGCTGACGTCCTGGAATTTGTTCTGCAGATCGTCGTAAGTGCGTTTGATCGCATCGGTGTCGTTGCGATTGATCGCATCGCGCACCGCGGCAATAGCGTCTTCGACCTGCTTTTTCTTGTCGCCCGAGATTTTGTCGCCCAATTCCTTGAGCTGTTTCTCGGATTGATACGCAAGCATGTCGGCGTTGTTCTTGATCTCGATCGCTTCCTTCGCCTTTTTGTCTTCTTCCGCGTGCGACTCGGCTTCCCGCTGCATCCGGTCGACTTCGTCCTTACTCAGGCCGCTGGAACCAGTGATCGAGATTTTCTGCTCTCTACCGGTACCGAGGTCCTTGGCACTGACGTTGAGGATGCCATTCGCATCGATGTCAAAAGTGACTTCGATCTGCGGAACGCCGCGCGGCGCCGGCGGGATTCCATCGAGATGGAACACGCCCAACTGTTTGTTGTCGCGCGACAAAGGCCGCTCGCCTTGCAGCACTTTAATTTCCACACCCGGCTGATTATCGCTGTAAGTGGAAAAGATCTGCGACTTGCGAGTCGGAATGGTGGTATTACGCGGGATCATCGGCGTAGCCACGCCGCCGGCGGTTTCGATCGCCAGCGTCAACGGCGTCACGTCGAGCAAGAGCACGTCTTTAACTTCGCCCTTGAGCACGCCGCCCTGTATCCCCGCGCCAACCGCGACGACTTCATCCGGGTTCACACCCTTGTGCGGTTCCTTGCCAATCAACTCGCGCGCGACTTGTTGCACTTTCGGCATGCGCGTCATGCCGCCCACAAGCACCAACTCGTTAACGTCGCGTTCCGACACATTGGCGTCTTTCAAGCATGCCTTCACAGGCGGAACGGTCCGCTGCACTAAATCGTCGGTGAGTTGCTCGAGCTTTGCGCGAGTCAGCTTCTTCTGGATGTGCTTCGGCCCGCTCGCATCCGCGGTGATAAACGGCAAATTGATTTCGTATTCCTGCACGCTCGAGAGCGCGATCTTCGCTTTTTCAGCTTCCTCCTTGATTCGCTGAATCGCGTCGGGCTGCTTGGTCAGATCAATACCGGTGTCTTTTTTAAATTCCTGCACGATCCAATCCATGATGCGTGCGTCCCAGTCGTCGCCGCCAAGGTGGGTATCGCCGTTTGTGGCTTTCACTTCGAACACGCCATCGCCGATCTCGAGCACGGAAATATCAAACGTGCCGCCGCCGAGGTCGTACACTGCGATCTTCTCGTCCTTTTTCTTGTCCAAACCGTAAGCGAGCGATGCCGCAGTTGGCTCATTGATGATGCGCAGAACCTCGAGCCCGGCGATTTTGCCTGCGTCCTTCGTGGCGTTGCGCTGCGAGTCGTTGAAATACGCGGGCACGGTGATCACGGCTTGTGTAATTTTTTCACCGAGCTTCGCTTCCGCATCGGCTTTCAGCTTCGACAGAATCATCGCCGAAATTTCCGGCGGCGAAAACGTCTTGAGCTGCCCGTTTACGTCGACCTGTACATGCACGTCGCCGTTGGCTGCTTTCACGATCTTGTACGGAACACGTTTCTGTTCCTCGAACACCTCGTCGAACTTGCGGCCCATGAACCGCTTGATCGAAGAGATCGTATTCTGCGGATTCGTGATGGCCTGACGTTTCGCGGCCTGGCCGACCAACCGCTCTCCGCTTTTTGTAAACGCCACCACGGAAGGCGTGGTGCGCGCGCCTTCGCTGTTTTCCAATACTACCGGGTCGCCACCCTCCATCACGGCCATGCAGGAATTGGTGGTCCCTAAATCGATACCTAAAACTTTTGCCATAAATTGAAAATTTCCTTTCTCCTAAAGTCTCCCGGCGAGTGCAGAACTCGCGGCGGCGAGACATTAACCCATGCCTATGTTCAGCAAGCCATGGGCCAGCCACCATCGTTCTACGTAAACTGCTGTCTACAAGCTGGTAAGCCGAATCGCCGTGTTAGACCTACCTCACGAAGTCGAGACAGTTCGACTCGACTTTCAGCTGCGCGTCGGTCGCAATCGTGTCAAGGCGGCACTCTTGCTTCTGTCACATCCCGACTACCGCTCTAGCGGCATGGGCGAAATTCGTATCGGGGATTACTTGAGCAACGTGAATACCTGCATGTACGAGCCATCTGCATTTCGCGTGCTGGTGAGTTGGCCACGCGCGCCGATGTACTTGCCGGTGCCGCCCAATATCGGACGGACGGCAGGCTGGCCCGCAGCGAATTCACCGGCCGTCGGCGAATAATCTGTAATGCCAAAAACAACAATTTGGTCCTTACGACCGCCAAAGGTAAAAAACAGAAGTGTTGCGCGGTTCTCAAGGTCTGGGTTGGCGTCGCTCGCGAGCTTGATCAACGTCTTTGAGCCAAATACCTCACCTGTCACCGGACCGCCGGCGGTGGAACGCAGCGGAGCAAAGAAATGGTACACGTCGCCCGGACTGTTCCCGAGCTGACCCAGGTCGAGCAGGCTCATCTTTGGCGCGTCCTCATAAACCGTGAAAGTCTCGGGCGAGGGATTCGTGCAACGCGCACCACACGCTGCAATCAGAACTGAAGCGGACAGCGTCGCCAATATCATCATTCCCCGTTGAACAATCAGATTCATTCTAACTCCCTCCAAAAATCAGATTTTCCGAAGTGCGTTAGCACTCACACATCTATTCGAAAACGTTCCAGACATCACACCTCTCGCAATCACAAATTCCTGGCAACAACAAATTCTGTTTCGCGAACGCGCACGCCACGATAAATTTCGGGCGTGCGCCAGTATCACGATCTGCTCCGGCTTGTTCTCGAGAGAGGTCGTGCACGCACGGATCGCACCGGGATTGGAACGTTATCAGTCTTCGGCGCCCAGACGCGATTTGATTTGCGCGACGACGGGCCGGGGTTTCCGCTGATCACGACGAAAAAGCTGCACATCAAATCCATCATTTACGAGTTGCTGTGGTTTCTGCGTGGCGACACCAACGTTCGTTATCTCAAGGAACATGGGGTGACCATATGGAACGAGTGGGCCGACGAAAACGGCGAACTCGGCCGCGTGTATGGCGCGCAATGGCGGGATTGGCGCGGCGGAAACGGCGTGCGCGTAGATCAAATCGATAACTTGATTGCACAAATCAAATCCAACCCGCAAAGCCGGCGACTAATTGTGAGCGCATGGAACCCGGCTGAGATCGATCAGATGGCACTGCCGCCGTGTCATCTGCTGTTTCAGTTTTACGTGCAGGACGGCGAATTAAGTTGCCAGTTGTACCAACGCAGCTGCGATCTTTTCTTGGGCGTACCGTTCAACATTGCGTCGGTACTCGCTCCTCACGATGATGATGGCGCAAGTCGTCGATCTCATGCCGGGTGACTTTGTCCACACCTTTGGCGATCTCCATCTCTACAACAACCATCTCGATCAGGCACGCGAACAACTTTCCCGGGACTTCCGACCTTTGCCGCGGATGAAACTAAATCCGGCAGTCAAAGACATCTGCGACTTCAAGTTCGAAGATTTCGAACTCATCGGGTACGACCCACATCCGTCAATCAAAGCGCCAATCGCGGTGTAGGTCTGCGACTTTCACCCGGCACGCGGGCAGTGTGAGGGTTGCCTTCGGCGAATTCTTGTTCACGCGTCGGCTGACGTCCCATCCGCGAGAGCGGATGCTGCAGCACGATGCGGTTCTGACGCTTTAATGGTTCGTGCTGGCTGTCTTCGGTCCGCTCGAAAGCTCAACGAGGTCGGCCAAAATATTGAGCGCCTCGTCGCGCTCGGCATCGACCCGCGGATCTTTGTTGTCGTCATCTCCGGTGGCGCCGTCAATTAGATCAGAATCAGTGGTATCCGAATCCACTTTGGGCACAGCACCATTCTTTTTCGCTTCGGCCAGCTTCCCGGGATACATGATCAATTGCAGATTTGGTTTATCGACCGTATCGAGGGTTACACGATAGATTCGAGGCTCCTCCTGATTCCGCGCCAGGCGCTCTTTCGAACGCGTTTCCTTGCGCAGCTTATCGTCCGCAGTCTCCTTTTTCCGCACATCTTCGTTCAGCGAAATCCGGTTTTCGTCGATCTTATGACGCAAGCGATCTATATCCTCCATAACATAGTGGAATTCGGGATCGCCTTTCACCCGTTCTTCCGAACGTCGCCGAAGCTGGTCAATAAACAGGGAATGGCTGTCCGACCATTTCGTGTATTTCGCCTTGGCGACTTCGTCGTACGGCAACGCATTTTTGAGGGCGCCTTCACCGAACTCAGGAAGATCGCTCAAACTGGGCAGGACAATGTCGGACGTCACGCCGTGAAGCTGGGTGGAGCCGCCCGCCACGCGATAAAATTTTTGGATCGTTAACTTCAACGCGCCGTCTTCATCGGAACGATTGCCCAACAGCGAAGCAAACCGGCCGATCGGAAGAATCGTCTGCACAGTGCCTTTCCCGAATGTGCTCTTGTCCCCGACTATCACCGCTCGTCCATAATCCTGGAGCGCAGCTGCAAAAATTTCGCTTGCCGATGCGCTTTGCCTGCTGGTCAGAACAATCAGAGGCCCGGAGTAAGCAATCCCCGAATCTGGATCGGACGAAACTCTGATGGTTCCGTTGTAATCTTTCGTCTGAACGATCGGCCCCGATTTTAAGAACAAGCCGGTGAGCGAGAGCGCTTCTTCCAGCGACCCACCGCCGTTCTTGCGCAAATCGACAACCAACCCGGCGATGTTCTCTTTCTTTAGCCGCTTGAGCAATGCCAGCACATCGCGCGTGGTGCTCTTCTGGTGCTTGTCCATGTCTGCATAGAAAGAGGGCAATGTGAGCCAGCCGAGTTTTATCGGATCGCCGTTCTCATCTTTTTTGATAATGATGTCGGCGCGCGCTTCCTGATCTTTCAGCTTAATTTCATCCCGCACCAGATCGACACTCTTCCGGCGCGAGGGATCGGTGGCGTCCGACGGAATCACAAGCAGGCGAACGCGCGTGCCTTTCTTTCCTCGGATCATCTCAACGACTTTATCGAGTCGCATCTCGCGAACGTCGACATAATCCGCCTGGCCCTGCGCGACGGCAGAGATTCGATCGCCTACCTTTAATCTGCCGTCCGTTTGCGCTGGTCCGCCGGCTACCAGGTTTTCAATCTTCGCGTAGCCATCTTCGGAGCGAAGCATGGCGCCGATCCCGACGAGCGAAAGGCCCATGTTGATGCTGAAATTTTTCATGTCCGCTTTGCTCAGGTATTCCGAGTGCGGATCGTATGCCTGGGCGAGCGCGTCTAGATAAAGTTTCATCTGCTCGTCCTTGTCCTGCTCATGAACGTTGCGATCCAAACGGTCGTAGCGGCGAGTCACCAGTTGCGGCGCGGGTTCGATCGGGTGCTCGCTCAGATGTTCCTGGAGCAGCTCGTTTGTGATGCGGCCGCGCCAGAGTTGGTCGGCTTCAGCCTCGTTCTTCGGCCAGGGCGCTTTTTGACGGCTAAATTCGACAGTCGCATTGCTTTTGAAGTCGATCGGCTGTTTCAACAGCTCTTTTATCTTCGCCACCCGTTCGTCCACGCGTTTGGTGTATAGCGCGTAAATCTCGTAGGCGGGCTTCAGCGTGCCCAGAAGAATGTCCCCAGCCATCTCCTTGCCATACTTGGCAGTGACCGTGTCAACGTCTTCCTGTGTAAAAAAGAGATGGCTGAAATCGAGCATCTCCAGATAGGTCTGCAGGAACTTCTTTGAAACGTCCTCGTTAAGCTTTTGGCGGGTGTATTGGCCTTCCTCCAAAAGCCGACCGACGGACATGGCCACGGTTTCTCTCGAACTCGCCGGGGCCGGGGGAGCCGCGAGTGCGGCTGTAAAAAGGATGGTGCAAAGAACCAGTGACCGTCGCAAAGATGATCTCATTGATAAAAAAGTGGTTTCAGATATTCGCAGAATCCGGCCCGAAGCGCAAGATGACGAGACAAAATCTGCATTGTTGGGTAGACATAGACAATCGACAGCGCTGAATATTCAAACAGTTCGTCACCATGGGATCTCCGACTTACAAAACATTTTGCGGCGGGATTTTTGAGACCAATTGCTATCTATTTGAAGCGCCGGACGGATGGATTCTCTTCGACTCGCCTGAGGGCGCCTGCGAATGGGTGCGTTCGCTGGACATTCATCCAAAGCTTTTGCTGCTGACGCACGGGCACGTCGATCACGTTCAGGACGTTGCGAAGATTAAGCGCCAGTTCGACTGCCAAATCGGGTGTCACCCTCTCACCGCACCGATGATTTCTGATCGCGATTTTTTTCGCAACTTCGGGTTCGCGCTCGAAATCGAACCAGCGGAACCGGATTTTCTGATCGAAGAAACGCCAGGGCGGAGCTTTCTCGGCACTGATTTCCAGATTCTGGAAGTACCCGGCCATTGTCCCGGCAGTCTTTGTTTTTTTTCGGGTAAGGACCGGTTGCTCATCGGTGGCGACGTTCTTTTCGCCGGCAGCATCGGCCGCGGGGATTTGCCCGGCGGAGACATCGATCTGCTAATCGACGGGATCAAAGAAAAGTTATTTCCGCTCGGCGACGATGTGACCGTGCTTTCCGGCCATGGACCGCCGACAACGATCGGACGGGAACGCCTGACGAATCCATTTCTGCAATAAGGCGTCCGGCCGGGCTGCTCGATCCCGACTTGTAGCCGTCGCCTTGTGGGCGACGCTGCATCAGCTTGTGAATCAGCGCCGCGCTTCGCACAGCGAAGCGGCTACAGCTCACCACGGAATTTCTTTGCGATCACGCAGGAATTTCCCGGTAAGGCTCTGCGGCGCACTCGTGGCGAGCCACACAATTGTATCCGCGCCTTCCTCTACTGAGCGGCTTGCGTTTTCTCCTCCCATGTCCGTCCGAACCCAGCCGGGACAGACCGAATTCACCGCGACCTTCGGCAATGCTGTCGCCAGCTGCGATGTGACGCCGTTTAGCGCAGTCTTGGAAATGCAATAAGCCGGCGCCCAGCCATCCGCGCCATCCGTCAATTGCCCGCCGCCACTGGAAACATTGATTACCCGCGGTGCCTTGCTCTTCGCGAGAAACGACGCAAAGACCCGCGTCATGCGTAACGCGCCAAGTGTGTTTGTCTCCAGGGTTTTACGCAGTAGCTCGTCGCTGATTTTCAAAATCGAATCATCGCCATCGACAATGATCCCCGCGTTGTTCACCAGCACATCGAGATGATCTGTAACCTTCGGGAACTCACGCGCTGCCGCCGTGACGCTATCGCTATTGGAAACGTCTATTTCTACAAACGTTGCCTTGCCGCCGTCTTTCGCGATCTCATCCACCGCTTTGCGACCAGCGTTACGATTCCGCGCCCCTACAAGCACATGAAATCCTTTCCCCGCGAGTTGGCGCGCCACTTCGCGCCCGATGCCCTTGTTCGCTCCAGTAATCAACGCCGTTTTCACGTCTTATTCGTCCAGTGCTTCCGCATTATCGGTTTGCAAAAAATCCTTTAGCAAGGGCTGCGGATTCGACGGCAATTCTTCGACTTTGTTGAGCTGCTTAGTGATCGCACGCGATCGCACTGCGACCTTATCCATGTCCGTCGAGGCTTGATCGAGCTTATCTTTCACTTTCGTTAATGCGTCGCCGAATTTTCCGAACTCCGTCTTCACTGCTGCGAGCAGGTTCCAGACTTCGCTGGAGCGCCGTTGGATCGCGAGCGTGCGAAAACCCATCTGCAGACTGTTGAGCAACGCTGCCAACGTTGTTGGCCCGGCAAAAATAACGCGACACTCCCGCTGCACTTGTTCTGCCAAACCCACTCGCCGGATCGCCTCCGCGTAAAGGCCTTCGGTAGGTAGAAACATCAGCGCGAAGTCCGTCGTCTTCGGTGGGTTGATGTATTTCTGACAGATGTCCCTGGCTGATTTTTTTAACTGAGCTTCGAGACTTTTTGTGGCTCCCTCTACCAGATCGAGATCGCCTTTCTCCTGCGCCGCAAGCAGCCGCTGATAATCTTCAGTTGGAAATTTGGCGTCGATCGGCAGCCACACTGGGGCGCCGTCTTCGTTGCCGGGAAGCTTGATTGCGAATTCCACGTTCTCGTTGCTTTCATCGCGGGTCCTGACGTTGCGCGCGAACTGCTCCTGGGTGAGCACCTGTTCAAGTAATGCGCCCAACTGCACTTCGCCCCAGCCACCGCGGGTCTTTACGTTGGCCAGCACTTTTTGCAGGCCACCTACGTCGCTCGCCAACTGCCGCATGGCGCCCAGCCCCTGATGCACCTGCTCAAGCCGTTCACTGACGAGTTTAAAGGATTCGCCCAACCGTTTTTCGAGTGTGCCTTGCAACTTTTCGTCGACCGTCGCGCGCATCTTGTCGATCTGCGTTGCGTTGTCCTCCTGCAACTGCCTCAGGCGAAGATCGACAGTCGACCGCACTCCCTCGAGCGACATGGTGAGTTCTTCACGCTGATTCTTCGCCGCCGCGCCTGCTTCCTCGCGATTGCGGGAAAATTCATCGCGCAATCCGCGATCGATCATTTCGAGGCGTTTGACCAGCTCAGCCGTCGCACCGTCGTCTTTTCCGCGGCTTGCGAGCAGAACGATCACTGCAGCGACGAATCCCCCGCCGATCAATCCAATCACCAGATAAAGCAGCGGACTCATACTCGATAGCTAAAGATTCCTAGACTTCACTCGGAATGACAAGGCGACGACGCGCACGCCTATTTTTCAAACAGCAACTCGCCGGCGCGGCTGGTCGCCTTGACCACGGCCTTGATGAGCGTGACACGGAGCTTGCCTTCCTCGAGCTCAAGGATGCCATCGATTGTGCAACCAGCCGGGGTAGTGACAGCGTCCTTGAGAAGCGCCGGATGATCGCCCGTTTCCAACACAACGCTCGCCGCGCCCTTCATCATCTGTGCTGCCAGAAGAGTCGCTACATCACGCGGCAAACCAACTTTCACGCCACCTTCAGCCAACGATTCGAGAATGATGTATGCAAATGCAGGACCGCTCGCGGAAAGACCCGTCACGGCGTCCATGTGCTTTTCATCCAGCGCAATCGTTCGGCCCACGGCGTCGAACATGGTGCGAGCAATTTCGAGATGATCGGGGTTTGCATGAGTTCCGCCACAGATCGCAGTCATGCCGCAGCCGACGGCCGCCGGTGTATTCGGCATCGCGCGGATGACTGGTCACTTCGTTAGAGTTGCCGCCACTGGCCGCGAGTTGCTGTTCGACGAAACCTGTCGGCACAGAAGCCGCAACCGACACAAGCAGCGTCTCGCCGCTAATTTCGGGAGCGATCTCCTGCAACACTTCCGCCACCGTTTGAGGTTTAACTGTCAGCAGGATGATGTCCGCGCCTTTGACCGCCTGGCGATTGTCCGTTGTCACGGCAACGCCCAGCTCCTTCGCAAGCGCGGCTGCTCTCTCCGCGTGTTTCACGGTCGCAGTGACCGAACTGGACATAAAAAGCCCCTGCTTTAGGTACGTCCGCAGCAGGATACCACCCAACTTGCCAGCTCCCAGCACCGCCAGCTTCTTGTCGGAAAGTTTCGGAGACATGGTGAATATTTTGCCGAATAACGAGAGATTGACTCGTTCGTCTCCCGACTCTCTCGCTGCTACCCTCACAGCGCAACCGTCCATATCGCTCGCCCCACTCGCTCCATTCCTCGACTTCGCTCGGAATGACAAGAGTGACTAGAATCGCACCTTCACACCGCCGTATGCCGCCAGACCCAGCGCGGGGAAACCGAAGACCTCCGAGTAATGTTCGTTCGTCAGATTGTCGACGCGGCCGAAGAGCGAAACGTGCGGGTTCACTTGGTATTCAGCTGCGACGTTTACGAACGAATAGTCTTCAATATCGAAATTCGGGCCGCCGAAATTTAGTTCCTCGCGCGCGTTCACGAACTTTGCTTCGATTACCGTTCGCAGTCTCTTCCACCAAAGATAAGAGGCTGAAACGTAAAGTTCGTTCCGCGGCCTGCGCGGCAGACGCGCACCTTGCAACTGTGAAACGTCTTTCGAGGAAGTTTTTTCCGCGTCGAGATAAGTGTAGACCGCGGTGAAGGCAAGATCGGGAATTGGTTGCGCGCGCAGTTCCGCTTCCAATCCCTGCGTTTCCGCGGCGCCCAGATTGAGCGTTTGGAAAAGACCGTTGAAGCCGATCACGTTCGAGAGGTCATTGTGAAAGTAAGTCAGGCCCGAACTGACGCGACCATTCCAGAGCTCCTGCCTGATTCCAATGTCCCAGCCCAGATCGCGTTCCGGCTTCAATCCGAAGTTGTTTCCGAAAATTTTATCCTGACTACTCGGCGGACTAAATCCGGTCCCAACGCTGGAATGTAATATCGTGTTCGTCTTCGCGATCTTGTAACTGCCGGCGAAGCGATATGTCCAAACGCCGCCGAATTGATTGAAATGATCGAAACGTCCGCCGGCTACGAGGATCAAATTTTCGACTGGCGTCAACGTCGTTTGCACAAATCCTGCGATCTCTTCGGTGAGGTCGCTCAGGAATGTCGGTCCAAACAGAACAAACAGGCGTTCCTGGCCCGCATCAACGCGGCTGTAGTAAAATCCCGAGGTCAACGTCAACCACGATGTCGGGCGCAAATCGTTCTGATAATCAATTTGCGTCCGTTCAAACAGCGCGCGGGTGGAGCCGACAAAGCCATCCTCGTTGGGATCGTTTACCTGCCGCTCGTGATCGTAACTGAAAATGAACTTGTGATCCCACCACTCCGTCGGCTTCCAATCAATGTGCGGACCAATTAACCAGCGTTCGGTGAGGAAGTGGTCGATCGGACGCGGATCAAAAATCGCGTTTGGATTTCCCGTGTCGCTTACCGAATAAGTGAACAAACTTCCGATTCGCAGTTGAGCGTTAGGCGACCAGCCAACGTCTGTGATCGCAGCGGTGTTGCGGTAATTGTTATTGGGCCGCGCATTGTCCGTATCCAGACGGCTCGCGCCGATTGAATAATCGAAGCCGTCGATTTTGCCATCGCTCTGACCCCATTCGCGAAACATGTCGTACGATCCGCCTTCGGCCGCCAGCATGACGTTTGGCGTTCCGGTCCCTTGTTTGGTGAAAATTTGAATGACACCGGCCAGCGCTTGCGGGCCGTAAATGGTGCTCTGCGGTCCGCGCACAACCTCGATCCTGTCGATATCGTCTGTCGTGACATCGGCGAAGTTGAACGCGCCCTGCAGACCTTGGTTGATTGGGATGCCGTCTAACAGGACTTGCGTGTGTTCGCTGCGGAGTCCGCGAATAAAAACGGATGTCAATTGGCCGGCGGTGCCGGTTTGCACGACGGATAATCCCGGCGGTTCCCGGAGCGCGTCACTCACGCGTTGGATCTGTTTTTGCTCGATATCTTGCGACGTGATTACGCTCACGCTGGCAGGCGATTGATCGAGCGGAATATCAAAACGCGTCGCCGAAACAACGACTGACTCTGTCTCGGCTTCGGGCGGTGATGTTGAAGGAGTCGGCGTGGCATTCCTGCCCATAGCAAGTGATCGTGCGAAGAAGGTGAACAGCGCGGCGAGCGGGATTGGGTAGCGCACGCGTCGCGGGTACTTGGCGAGCGCGTCTCGCGATCGCGAACTTTTTTTCTGTGATGCCAGCTCCCGAGACTCTCGCGTCTAGAAAAGAATGTTTCGGCGCGACGCCGAAATCGGCATCCGAGACGGATGCCCTCCCGGAAACGAACCAGACTGAGCGATTTTGCATACAATTTACCTCCAACTCCGAGAGTCGGACTTGTATGGCCGAGGCCGCATCGCCCAGCTCTCATTCTTCTTTTTGCGAAGAAGTTCGTCTGTAGCCGCGTCTCTGTGAGACGCGTTGGCGTCGCGCACAGCGCGACGGCTACAGAATGAGGTGAACCGGACAAATATTCTGGCTCCTGGCTTATGCATGCCTGTGCGGCACCGCACCTTCTTCCCGCCTTCACCCCCGAAACTTTTCGGGGATTGGCCCAGTGGGAAGTCGTATCCAGTTACAGCAGCGCAACTGCTCCCGATTCTCACGGGATTTCTTGCGCCGATCCACTTTTTCAAGCTCGCAAAGAACTGAACCGAGGACTAGTGGCTTGCACTTGGACGGTCAAGATTATTTAATCACCCACTGACTCCTGCTGTCGTGTCGAGCGGTAGTCGAGACATCTCTCGCCGTTAAAATCAGAGATTTCTCGACTTCGCTCGGAGTGACAAAAAAACACTACGATCTAAGACTTATCTGACAATGGCTTCATCCAGTCCCAGCTTCATCATCACCGGAGGCGCCGGTTTCATCGGTTCCAATCTCACGCTGGCGCTGCAGGAAAAATTTCCGGACGCGCGTCTCACGGTGATCGACGACTTTCGCTCTGGTAATTTTAAGAATCTCGCCGGCTACCGCGGAGATTTCGTGGCGGAAAATCTGGCCAACCTCGATTGGCGGGAAAAGTTCGGCGATCCGGCAACTGCCGGATTCGACGCGATTTTTCATCTTGCGTCCATCACCGACACGACTTTGCACGATCAATTTATCCAAGTGCACGACAACGTCGAAAGTTTCAGGCGACTTTTGAATTTTGCGCGGGCGGCGCAGACACGAATCGTCTACGCTTCTTCTGCGGCAACTTACGGCACGGCAAATGAAGCCAGCATGGAATCAAACGCAGCCGCGCCAGCAAACGTTTACGCGTTTTCCAAGGTGATCATGGACAACATCGCCAGACGCGCCGCTGCCGAGTCGCCCGACTGGATCATCGTCGGGTTGCGTTATTTCAATGTTTACGGACCGCGTGAAGCGCATAAAGGCGTGCCCGCAAGCATGGTTTATCATCTGTCGCGTCAGATGAAAGCGGGTCAGCGGCCACGCATTTTCAAACACGGCGAACAGAAACGCGATTTCGTTTACGTGAAGGACGCTGTCGAGGGCAGCATCCGCGCGCTCGATGCGCAGACGAGTGGAATTTATAATGTTGGCACAGGCCTGGCGCGGTCGTTTAACGAACTGGTCGATGTTTTAAACAACTGTTTGAAAACAAATTTTCAGCCCGATTACATCGATAATCCCCACGCGCATTATCAGAATTTCACGCAAGCCGATCTCACCAGCGCGCGCACCGCGCTTGGGTATCAGCCGCGGTTTTCGCTCGAACAAGGCGTGAGCGACTACATGCAGTGGCTGTATTCGCGAATAATCAGTCGCTAGCACCCGACCTGAAGCCGCCGCCCCGTGGGCGGCGCTTCGTAAGTTGCGCAGCGGGCATCGCGACTTCGCGCAGCGAAGCGGCTACAGGTCTATCCTTCCCAGAAAAATTTCGTCGGGCGATGGATTTCGGGTGGCAGACTCTTGTGCACCGGGCAATTGAGCGCGGTTTGCTCGAGAACCTCGCGCTGCGGATGATCCGGCGGGAGCGGAATATGAACCTCCGAAGGCAGACCGACGATCCGGCGTGGTGAATCGTTCGACATTTCCTTCTGCACCGACACGGTCAAGCCGCGGAGATCAACTCCGAGATCCTCCGCTCGAATTCCCATGGTGGTGCTGATGCATGTGGCGAGAGCCGTAGCGACAAGATCCGTGGGCGAGAACGTTTCGCCCTTTCCCTTGTTGTCGCTCGGCGCGTCCGTGGAGATTTTTGATTGCGAAGGACCATGCGTAGCGTCGCAATGCAAATCGCCGGTGTATTTAACTGAGACTTCGACCATCAAAAATTATGTGGCCACTCTTAGCTTTTGTCACATTAGATCGAATCGCCCTTTCGGCCGACGCGCACCGCGTGTCTTTGCGGGCGGATCTTTGAGCCATACCGTCGGGCATAAACCTGTGTGAACTCCGCCCCAAGAAAGACGATCAGCGTAGAATAATACACCCAAAACAGGAGGACAACGAGGGAACCAGCCGCTCCGAACGCACTCGCCGTCGCTGTGTGGCCCAGATAAATTCCGATGAGGTATTTTCCTCCGGTAAAAAGGAGCGCCGTTACCGCGGCTCCGATCCAGACATCCTTCCATGAGATCAGGACATCGGGCAAAAATTTGTAGATCATGGCAAAAAGAATCGCGATCACTACGAATGAAGTAACCACGTTTGCTGTTTGCCAAAGCCACGGCATGCCGGGCAGCCAGTTGTTCATGTAATCCTGGAGGGCGGTGATGACCGCGCTGATTACCAGTGAAACGAGAAGGAGAAAACCCACACAAATCGCGATTGAAAACGAGCGCAACCGATTGACGAGCAGCGACCCGATCACACCGCGGTCTGGTTTCGATTTGACGTCCCAGATGTGGTTCAATGCGGATTGCAGCTGTCCAAAAACCGCTGTCGCGCCAATGATGACCATAACGATTCCCACGCTGACTGCCCAGATCCCCTTACCAAAACCGCGAGAAGATTCGATGACCTGCCGCACGGCCTGCGCTCCCTGAGGTCCCACCAGGTTCTGCACTTCACCGACAATCCGATTCGTCGCCGTTTCGGGCGCAAGAAAGAAACTGGCTGCGCCCACAGCGATGAGCAGCACGGGCGCGATCGAAAATATCGTGTAAAACGCAAGCGCAGCGGCGAGCTCGAATGTGTTGTCGTTCCACCACTCCACGAACGTGAGCTTGAGCAATTGCCAGGCTGCCTTCAGCTTGTTCGCCGGAACTTGCGGGGTTTCGGTCAGCGGTTCATCCGTCATCCCTATAAGAATCGTCGCCGCGAGGAGCGCTAAGTGGGATAACTACTTCGGAAACTCGCACGATTATGTCTTGATGATCGGCGGAGGAATGTCTTCTGTCGGCCCGACATCGATGCCACGGCCCAGTTTGCTGTGGCGTACGCTGTAAAGGAAATAGATTAGAAGACCGATTGCCAGCCAGACTACGAAGCGTCCCCACGTTTCCAGCGGGAGACTCAGCATCAAAATAAAACAAAAAAGAACGCCGAGAAGCGGGAAGAATGGGACGAGTGGCACGCGGAACGGACGGTGACGATTTGCGTCTTTGCGGCGTAAAATAATCACGCCGAGACAAACCAGGATGAAGGCGAACAATGTTCCGATGTTGGTAAGGTCGGCTAGCGAACCAATGTCTGTAAGCATTGCGACCACACCAACTGCGACGCCAGTCCAGATTGTCGTGATATGTGGCGTGCGAAATCTCGGGTGAATCCTCGCGAAATACTGTGGAAGTAAACCGTCGCGCGCCATGGCCATGAAAATTCGCGGCTGACCAAGCTGGAAAACCAATATCACCGACGTAAGACCCGCAAGCGCTCCGGCACTGATCAGCGCCTGAGCCCAGGGGCGGCCGGCAAACGCAGTGGCAACCGCGGCCGAATCACCAAAATAAATGGTGTATTTCCTCATCCCTGTAATAACGCCCGCCATCAGGACGTAAAGCACCGTACAAATGATCAGGCTCGCAATGATTCCGATGGGCATGTCGCGCTGAGGGTTTTTTGTCTCCTCTGCAGTTGTCGAGACGGCATCGAAGCCGATGAACGCGAAGAAGACGATCGCAGCGCCGCTCATCATTCCACTTACTCCATTGGGGAGAAACGGCTGCCAGTTTGTTGGGTGAAGCATGAATCCACCAAACGCAATGACGAAAACAACCACCGCCACTTTGGTCACCACAATGGCTGTGTTCGCGCGTGCGCTCTCCCGAATCCCGTAAACCAAAAGGACAGTCACCCCGGCAACAATCAGGAGCGCGGGCAGGTTAACGGCAATCTGGTGACCGGCAATGACCGGCAATGTCGTGGACGAGTAGTTGTTCAACGGCTCGCCTCCCGTGGACAGCAGATTGCTCGCCGTCCCGTAATCGCTCACCAACCACAGCGGAAACCTCAGATGAAAAAAACTTCCGCAAAGTTGCACGAAATAACCCGACCAGCCTACTGCGACGGCCATGTTCCCAACCGCGTATTCCAGAATAAGGTCCCAACCGATCACCCACGCGATGATCTCACCCAATGTCGCGTATGAGTACGTGTAAGCCGACCCTGAAACAGGAATCATCGAAGCCAGTTCGGCGTAACAAAGTGCGGCGAAACCGCAGGCGAATGCAGCGACCACAAACGAAAGCATCACCGCCGGGCCCGCCCCCGGCCTGCCATACACCAGCTCAGCGTGCGTGAGATGCGAAATGATGAAATTGAGCACGGGAGTTTTCCAAAGTGATGCCTCGATTTGCTCACCTGCAGCGGCGGTCCCCGCTAATGCGAAGATTCCCGCTCCAATAATTGCTCCAATGCCTACGCAAGTGAGATCGAATGCGGAAAGCGCTCGGTTGAGCTGACGCTCTGGGGCTGCCGCTTCGGCCAGCAAAAGATCGGGACTCTTGGTTCTGAAAAGATTTGCCGCCACTTCGCCGCAGATGCTGTCACCCGGCCAGCCGCGCGGTCAATGCTTTTCGTGGTAATCATCTTCTGAATAGACGCGCGCGCAGCGTTTTCTTAAGCTCGGACGATGGGTGATGAAGTGACAAAGTTTGTCCTGGGCGATACCGCGATCTCGGCAATCGAAGATGCATCGTCGGGCCGCCGGCATTTCTTCGCTCGTAAAAAGGCAGAGCGCCCACCGCCAACGCACTGCGAGAATTGCGGCGCGCCATTACAGGGCCATTGGTGCGCACAATGCGGACAGCCGGCAATCGATTATCGCCGCTCGTTCCGGCATGTCATTGCCGACCTTCTCGATGAATTCCTAAACTGGGATTCGAAGTTCTTCAGAAGCATTGCCCTGCTCCTTGTTAAGCCCTGGACGCTAACTAACGAATTTCTAGCAGGGCATCGCGTTCGTTACGTGAATCCGCTGCGCTTATACCTGCTCGCAAGCATCTTGTTTTTCTTTGCGGTGAATTACGGAGCAAGATGGATACGTTTCGAGCCTGGCAAACTCGAGCCAAAAGATCGGGCGGAACTCGAAGCCGAGCTAAAGAAGGAAGATTTGCCACCCGCAGCGCGAGAGAAATTGCAAACATTGCTACGGGAACCTTCGCCTCCGCTCGTTCCTTCGTCTTCAACGAACGCGCCTTCGCCCCCATCCACGGCGCCTTCGCCTTCATCCGCTCCTTCGACCTCACCGAATCCGGCTTCCCCTCAACCCACACCGAGCGCGAGTGAGCAGAAGAAGGAATACGGAAAAATAGACGAACGACCATTTGTGGCTTTCGACGAAGCTAAATCCACAACTCCTTTCGAGCATTGGATCGAAGCGCGAGCTAAGGAAAAAATGGGCGAACACGGGACAAAGATGGGGCTGTTTATTGCGACGCTCTTCAGCAACCTGCCTTACATGATGCTCTGCTGTATCCCGCTCTTCGCTTGTGTCTTGAAAGTGCTCTACATCCGGCGCGGTCTCTTCTATATCGACCATCTGATTTATGCGTTGCATATCCACACCTTCTTCTACACCGCGATCATGCTGATTGTGCTGGCGACGATTGGACTCAATCGTTTCGCACCGGGTGCAGTTGCAGGATGGCTGATCGCGCTCCTTTGGATCGCGTTTGTAACGCAAATTTTCTTGTCAATCCGCTACGTTTATCGCCAACGCTGGTTCTTCAGTATTTTTAAATTCCTTTTTGGCGGATTTATATATCTGATCGTCCTCGTATTCGCGCTCGCCATCACCTTTTTCGCCACCGTCGTATTGCCATGAAAAGAACGATCCTCCTGCTTTTTGCGCTCGCAGCGTCTCCCGCGTCAGTTTTTTGCGGCGATCGGCACATCGCGTTTGAACGCGATCAGGCCGTCTGGATAGCCAATCTCGATGGCACTGGTGAGAAAAAGATCGCGGACGGCATCTTCCCGGCGATCTCGCCGGATGGAACTCGCATCGCGTTTAACACAACGGAGAAAACGAGCGACACGACGTACGCGCGTCATATCGCTGTCATCGACATTGGCACGGGAAAAATTGACGTTTTCAAAGATGTCCCGAGCGATAATTCCTATTACCCGAGCTGGACGGCTGGCGGGAAAGAAATCCTTTTCACTACGCGTCCTCACGAAGTCTGGGATCTTGCCGTGTTGCATTCGGACGGCACGAATTTCCATGTGCTCAAACCGGGCGTTCAAAATGAAGTGACACGCTACTCGCCGACTTGGGCGCGCGACGGTCAATCGGTCTTCTGCGAAGACATGACGAACATCTATCAGATCGGGCTCGACGGCGCGGTTCGCAACCAATGGAAAATCGACAAGTTCGTGCCGAAAGGCGATATGAGCGGCGACGGCCGGATTGACGTTTCGCCGGACGGGAAGCGACTGCTCTTGAGCATCGACATGGGCGAAGAATCCGGCCGCAAACACTGGGACGGCCCGTTACCGGCGCTCTGGGCGTTCGATCTCCAATCCCAAAAGGCGACCAGGCTTACACCGAAAAAACTCTTCGGCTGGGACGGCGTTTGGATCGACAACAACAATATTCTTTTTCTCAGCAAAGCGGCCGGTGAAAAGGACGACTCGATTTATCGAATGTCCACCGACGGGAAGAATTTGAAACGCCTGATCAAGAACGCGCGCTTTCCAAGCGTGAGCGCCCCTTAGTTTAAATGAACCGAATTGCTCTTTGTCTGTTTCTTTGTGTTGCGTGGTCCGGCCTGAGCAGCGCAGCAGAGCGGAAAATCGCGTATGAACGGGACGAGAATATTTTTGTCGCGAATATCGACGGCACGCACGCGAAGAAAATTGCTGACGGCGCATTGCCCGAAATTTCTCCAGACGGCACACGCATAGCGTTCAATACCGTGGCCGACGCAAAGACGCGTCCGGGGCCAGAACGCCACATTGCCATCGTCGACGTCGCGAGCGGCAAGGTTACCGTTTTGAAAGATATTCCGAGCGACAATTGCTTCGGACCGGTCTGGTCGCCAGATGGGAAACAACTCGCGTTTTCAATCATGGCAGACAACGCGTGGCAACTCGGTTTGGTTAACGCCGATGGTTCCGGGTTTCGCTTTGTGAAGAATGCAGAGCTAAGGCCCGAAGCGTTCGGCGCACCGGAGTGGGCGCGAGATGGTAAGTCAATTTTCTGCCACGACCTGGACAATCTCTACCAGATCGATTCGGAGGGAAACGTTTTGAAGAAATGGGAGCTCTCGAAAATTTTGACTGACGCGAGCATGAACAGCGGTGATCGGCTGAGCATTTCGCCGGACGGCAACGCGCTGCTGATGGATGTCGATTGCGGCTCAGAGCACGAGCGCAAAAACTGGGACGGTCCACAGCCTGCGATTGAAAAACTCGAAATTACCGCCGACAAAGCGGTTCGCGTCACAGGGAAAGATGATTTTGTTTGGGAACCGTTTTGGCTAAGCGCCAACGAATTCCTTTGCATCATCCAAAAAGAAAAGGAAAGCCAGGCCTCGATTTATCGGATGTCGCTGAACGGCAAAAACCCGAAGCTGCTGGTGAAACACGCACGAACGCCGAGTGCGACCGCGCCGTAGGCTGCAGCCGCTTGGCGTTGTTGTAGCCGCCTCGCTGTGTCGAGGCGCTCACCACGTTGCTACTCGCACGGCGACACAGCGCCGTGGCTACAATCCCATCCGTGCGTTGCTTTACCTCGGCGCGAGTAGATTACGGCAACGCTAAGCTCGTAATGCGCGCCCTGATCTCCTAATTCAGCTCAGAAGCTCCCGCGCTCTCGCCACCGCCTCGCCGATCTTGCTCGCATCCTTGCCCGCTCCTTGTGCACTTCCGGGCCGGCCACCACCTTTTCCGCCGACGATTGGCGCGATTTGTTGAATCAATTTGTTTGCCTGGAACTTCGCAGTCAGTGGCTTGGGGACATAAGCGACCAAAGCGACCTGTGCATCTCGCGTGCCGACGAGAAAAATCGGACCGTTGATTTTTGTTCTCAGCGCTTCTGCGACTCCTTGCAGCAGCTTTCCATCCGCATCCGGTACATCCGCGACGCAAAAGTTTTCTCCGGCATGCGTCTCCGCCAACTCCTTGGCGATTTGAGCGGCCCTGCTCTTCAGTTCTGCCTCAGCAGATTTCGCTGTCTTCTTTTCCCATTCGCGAACATCGACTTCGACTTTTTCGAGATAAGCCGCGCGCGCATCGATCTGTTTGAGCATCTCAGCAGCGTCAGCTGTGGTTTCGAAAACCGGCAATGTTGCAATGTCCGGTTTTTTACGGGCGAGAGCATCAAACTTCTCCTGCTGACGCACAGCTTCCTGCCTCGCCCAGTTTCGTGCCGCCTCACCTGCGACCGCTTCAATGCGCCGAATCCCGGCGGCAATCGCTTCTTCTTTCACAATCCGGAATGGCCCGATTTCGCCGGTCGCTTTCACGTGAGTGCCGCCGCACAACTCCATGGAATAACCATTGAGCGCCCGCGGCGCTCCGCCGATTTGTAATACGCGCACGGTGTCGCCGTATTTCTCGCCGAAAAACTGAACGATGTCTTTTCGCTGCTTCGCTTCGCCGAACGGGATTTCACTCCAGGAAACAGGCGCGTTCTCGGCAATCTTTTCGTTCACCAATTTCTCAACCCCGCGCTTTTGCTCTGGCGTGAGCGGCGCGCTTGAAAAATCGAACGTGAGTTTGTCCGGACCGACATAGCTCCCTTTTTGCGAAGCATCGCGTGAGACCACTTCGTGCAATGCCCAGTGCAACAAATGTGTCACGGTATGATGTCCCTGAATCAATTTGCGTCGATCAGCATCCACTGAGATGCGTACCGCCTCGCCCGGTTCGGGCGCGCGACCTTGGACAAGCTCTGCGCGATGAACAAAAACGTCGCCACGTTTTTGCGTATCGATCACGCGCAACCGACCAACTTCGGTCCAATCATGCCCGGGCACGTGCAGCAATCCTCGATCACCAACCTGACCGCCCATCTCGGCATACAAAGGCGTACGATCAACAATGATATTTAGTTCCTCAGATCTTTTGCCCGGCAACACGGCTTCGACAACTGCTTCCGTCTCAAGGAAATCGTAACCGAGAAATTTTGTCGATGTGGCTTTGAGCGCGTCTTCTTCGACTGAGATTTCTTCTTTCTTCTGAGCCTTGCGCGCGCGCGCGCGCTGTTCGTCCATTAGTTTCTCGAACTCTGCCACCTCAACAGGGAGGCCGCGCTCCCGCGCCATCAGTTCGGTGAGATCGAGCGGAAATCCGTAGGTGTCGTAAAGTTCAAAAGCCGCGCCGCCAGGATAAACTGGGTTGGTCAATCCATGTGCTTTAAGGATCGGCAGGAAATCTTTTTCCAAATCGACTTTGAAATAGGGCAATTCTTCCGGACCCCTTTGACTAGCGTCCAAATTCTTCCAGACCACATTCCACCTTTTCTCGTGGGCAACTAAGGATAACTGAAAGTCAATCGACAGCGCCAGCAAGGCATAAAATCTCTCGATCCCTTTATCCAGGGTTTTGTTAAAGGCTTCTTCTTCGCGGCGAATTGTTTCTTTGATCTTCGATTCGTTCGCGCGGACTTCGGGAAATACTTCGCCCATTGTTTTGGCCACCACCTCGACCAGCTTGAAAAAGAAAGGTTCCTGAAAACCAAGCGTGCGGCCGTACCGAACGGCGCGACGTAAGATGCGACGCAGAACATAACCGCGGCCTTCGTTAGATGGGATGATTCCATCGGCAATTGCGAACGATAGCGCGCGGATGTGGTCAGCTATCACGCGGAACGCAATGTCGATCTTTTCCTGCTCGTTCCGATTTTGTAGGGCGGCTGTGTCAGCCGCCGTCGGCGTCTCATAGAGACGCCCTACAGTCGGAACCGTGCTCGCGTATTTTTTGCTGCTCAGTTTTTCCAGCTCGTCGAAAATCGGGCGAAAAATGTCAGTCTCGTAGTTTGACGTGGTTCCCGAGAAATGGGTGAGATTCTTTGTGCCCTGGATGATTGCGGTCACGCGCTCGAAACCCATTCCAGTATCGACATGACGCTGTGGGAGCGGCACAAATTCCATGCGGCCGGGGTCTCCGCCCCCGGCTACAGGTTGCGCGTTGAACTGGATGAAGACGAGATTCCAAATCTCGATGCAGCGCGGGTCGCCCTCGTTCACGAGCGCGCCGCGCGTGTCGCCATCTGGTGTGAGATCGACATGCACTTCCGAGCACGGTCCGCACGGGCCGGTATCGCCCATCATCCAGAAATTGTCGGCCTTGCCGCTGCTCAGAACGTGGACGTTTGGATCGAGATCGGCTTCGCGGAACAAATGCGCCCAGTGATCGTAGGCTTCCTGGTCGAACTCGCTCGGTTCGCCGGGTCCGGGCTTGTAAACGGTCGCATAAAGCCGTTGCGGCGGAAATTTCCAGCGTTCGACGAGTAATTCCCAGGCCCATTCTATTGCTTCCTTTTTGAAATAATCGCCGAAGCTCCAGTTGCCGAGCATCTCAAAAAAGGTGTGGTGATACGTATCGAGTCCGACGTCTTCGAGGTCGTTATGTTTCCCGCCGGCGCGAATACATTTTTGCGTATCGACGACGCGCGGCGGATTCCAGGATGGCTTCTGTTGCCCGAGAAAAATCGGCACGAACTGGTTCATGCCGGCATTCGTGAAAAGCAGGTTCGGCGCGTCAGGCAAAAGCAACGACGAAGGCACAATCGTGTGCTGTTTCTGGCGAAAGAAATCGAGAAATGATTGCCGGATTTTAGCCGAGGTCATAGTTAACGAAGAATAAACACGAACTTCTGGAAAGCTGAAATAGGCAGGCAAGATGCCCGCCAACCCCACAGCCAAGATGGCTGTGCCACGAAGCTAGCTTTTCTCTTCGTCCAGCTTCGATTTGACGATCGCCTCGATTTCGTCGTAAAGCGCCTTGTCGTTCTTCAGAGCTTCCTTCGCAGCGTCCCGGCCCTGGGCAAGCTGCGTCCCCTTGTAATTCAACCAGGAACCCCGCTTTTCGATGACTTGTTGTTCTAACGCGACATCTAGAAGAGCGCCGACTGACGAAATTCCCTCGTTGTACATGATGTCGAACTCGGCCTCGGCAAAGGGCGGCGCGACCTTGTTCTTTACCACCTTGACGCGTGTGCGATTCCCTGTGACCACGCCATCGGTCTGCTTAATTGCACCGATCCTGCGGATATCGACGCGCATGCTGGCGTAAAACTTTAAAGCTTTGCCGCCGGGAGTGGTTTCCGGGTTTCCAAACATCACTCCAATTTTTTCGCGGATTTGATTCGTGAAAATGCAGCATGTCCGCGCCTTTGAGATTAGCGAGGTAAGTTTGCGCAACGCCGCGCTCATCAGGCGCGCTTGCGCACCGACTGTCGTGTCCCCTATCTCGCCCTCGAGTTCCGCTCGGGTGACCAGCGCCGCCACCGAATCCAAGACGATTACGTCCAGAGCGTTGGACCGGATAAGCGTCTCGCAAATGCGCAGCGCTTCCTCGCCGGAGCTTGGCTGTGAGACAAGCAAATCGTCGAGATTGACTCCTAGTCTTTTTGCGTAACCGGGATCGAGCGCGTGCTCGACGTCGATAAACGCCGCGAGACCGCCGCGCTTTTGCGCCTGAGCAATGACCGTGAGCGCAAGCGTTGTTTTACCAGACGATTCAGGGCCGAAAATTTCGACTACTCGTCCGCGCGGAAATCCACCCACTCCGAGCGCGCGATCGATCAAAATATTCCCAGTCGGAATAACGTCGATATCGACAATTTTATCCCCGCCCAAACGCATGATCGCCCCTTCGCCGTAGTCCTTGGCGATCTGTTGGATCGCCAGATCGAGATTCTTATTTCGTGCAGCGTTCAGTTTGTCACCGGCTGTTTTTTCTTCGCTCTTCGTCGCCATATCAGAAAACTCTAAGTACGATGCAGCCGGCGATTCGCCAAGCACAAAAGCGAACCACCGTCCCCTGGCCCCGACGAAAAAGGCCGCGAGCTTCGCGCTCGCGGCCTGGAATTTTCGACGTTCCTGATCTTTAAGACACTGTGATCTTGCGCGGCTTGACGTGCTCGGCTTTCGGCAGTGTCAACGTCATAAGGCCCTGGTCGATTTTCGCGCTGATTTTGTTCGCGTCGATCGATGGATCCAGCTCGAATGTGCGCCGGAAGTTTTCCGGACGCGATTCGCGATGAATCGCTGTCCCTTCCGCAGCAGGAACCGAACGCCGTCCAACGATTGTCAGCTCGTGGTTCTCGACCGAAATGTCGAGGCCGTCTTTTTTCACGCCAGGCATCTCGATCTCGAGCATATAACCGTCGGCGGTATCAGTAACGTTGGCTGGCGGCGTAATAAACTGCTCCGCCTGCGCGCGATCAGCGTCGCGGGTTTCACGGGTTAAAGTGTTCATAGTAAAAAATTCCTTTCAGTTCGGATTAGCTAACGTGGATTTGTTTTGGTTTGGCTTCTTCAGCTTTCGGCAATGTCACCTTCAGAATTCCATCCTGATAGGTGGCACTGACTTTACCGGCATCCACGCGGGTCGGAAGTGAGATGCTGCGGCGAAATGTGCCGAAGTAACGCTCTGTGCGCTCGGCTTTTTCGCCGTTAGTGCTCTCGCGTTTGCGCTCGCCGCTGATCGTCAATGTTCCGTCATGCAAGGAAACATCGACGTCTTCCTTACGCATTCCTGGCAACTCGACTACCGCGACCAGATGATCGCCACTCTCGTAAAGGTCGAGTGCGGGCGACCAGCCGGTAAACAGTTGCCCGGTGCGTCCGAAACTCGACGAAAACGGCAGCTCAAAGAACGAGTTAAGCTCGTCCCGCAGATTGCTCCAGCGATCCAACGTCGGCCATGACGTTCCATCAGGAGCGTGATAACGAATTAGATTCATAGTTTAAATTTCCTTTCTTGAAATTGAGGATTGCACTTCAAGAACTGTACTAGCGCCCCGCGTGCCAGAAACATTCCCGGCAAAGCCTTCGGATAAACGCACTGTTTCCAACGGTTTACCTCGAATCCGTTGCAAAGCGCTTGATGATGATGCTGGTCTAATCTGACACAGCCGAAGCATGGATACTCCAAACATCGAGACAAAATTTCACTGTGCCGGTAGTGGTCGATCTAGCGTCTTGACAGTTCAATCAGCGAACGGCTAACGATCAATCGGATGAATCTTCCTGATGATGCCCGCCGCGAACTCGATTCCGTCGTGATAAGCGTCGAACTGACTCTCGTCAGCATCATTCAAGGCGTGGCGCTGTTTTTTCTGACGGACAGCGCTCGCGTGCTTCTGTCGATGCGACACGCCAATGCGTTTATCTACATCGCGGGCGGATTATTCGTGATCTTCATCTTTTGGTCGCGCTCGGTGATTCACACGCTCACATTAATTCGCTGGCCGCTGGAGTTCGGTCACAACTTCTTCTACATCGCATGCGCGCTGGGCGAGGCGATTCTTTTCAGTCGCCTGGACAATCCTCTTGCCGGTTCCGATTAAGCGCCGCCTACGCAGGGATTGTCTGGCTGCTTTTCATTTACGATATGCGGCTGATTCGCGCGCGCATTGTTGAATCAGGCGACGATTCCGAGCGCGCCCTTTACCGCCGCGCCAGATCCGATCAGCTGCTCAATATTCGTGTGCTTGTTCCGCTACTTTTTTTATTCAATCTCGCGTGTGCATTCGCCATTTGGCGCTGGCCTGATTTGTTCATCGCTCGCTCCGGTCATCTTTGGTTAATTAGCACGCAAATGGTCTTGTTCGTCGGGTACCTGATTTATACGGGCCGTTACTTCAGTGCGATTGCTCCGCTCGTTCTGCGGAGCCGGCGATCAGCCTAACTTGCAGGGACATTCATGAAGCGAGCTGTAGATTTTCGCCGAGATTTTTGGTGGATAATTGTCTTTTCGTTGTTTGCCGCGCTGCGCGTTCTTGTCTTCGCTGCGGCGTTTCCCTTCTTTAACAACGTAGATGAACGCCGCCACTTCGATCTGGTGATTAAATACGCCGCTGGCCACGTGCCGCGAAGCACGGAACTGATCTCGCCAACAACGCTGCCTTACCTTTCCCATTACGCGTCGCCGGAGTTTCTTTCGGCGCCGGAAGATTTTGAGGGCGGCTACTATGGACCGATGTGGAAACATCCTCTCGAAGAAGTCGCCCCGACGATCGCAAAGATCGAAGAGATCTGGGGCCGCACGCCCAACCAGGAATCCTCGCAATCGCCGCTGTATTACCTCACGGCCGGCGTCTGGTTCCACATTGGCCAATGGATCGGCCTGAAAAACGGTAGCGCGCTCTACTGGGTGCGATTTCTCAACGTCGCTTTCGTCGCCGCCCTGGTGTGGCTGGCCTACGCGGCGGCGCGAATGATCTTTCCCCATCAAGTTGCGTTGCGGCTCGGCGTTCCACTTCTAGTCGCCGCCGTGCCGCAAGACGCATTTTACGGAATCAGCAACGACGTCCTTTCACCAATTTGTTTCGGACTCACGTTCATCTGCCTGGTTCAATGGTTTTTCGAAGACTACCCGAGCGTCTCTCTCGGGGTTGCAACCGGTTTGTCGATTGCCGCGGCGTATCTTACCAAGCTCAGCAATTTGCCGCTGATTCTCGTCGCAATTGGCGCGGTTTTGTGGTGGTGCATCGCGAGAGCTCGATCGGGAAAGCTGCGCGGTGCCATGCCCGCTCTCGGTGCGCTTGCATCCTGTGCTGCCACTCCAATCCTCGGCTGGCTCATCTGGATGAAAGCGCATTTCGGCGATTTCACCGGCGCTACCTCGAAAGCGCAATTGCTCGGGTGGACAGCAAAACCGTTCTCCGAGTGGTGGTCTCATCCAATTTTCACCGCTTCGGGGATGTGGACATTCGTTTCCGAACTAATCGCCAGCTTCTGGCGTGGGGAATTCATGTGGCACGCCCGCACCATTGCTTTCCCGGTAATGGATTGGTTTTACGTCTTGTCCTCGCTTGGACTGATTTCGGTTGCCGTCATTTCACTCTTGCGCCGAGGAGATGACATCACCGGGAAAGGGCAGCGTCGCGCGCTTTGGATCGCAGCGGCGTGCGTTACCGCCACGATCGTGTTCCTCGGGGTCCTATCGCTGCAATTCGATTTCGGTCGCTGCATCAACCCCTCGCGCGAGCGGCCTTACTTTTTTCAGGGCCGCCTCATGCTTGGAGCGCTGATTCCGTTTGCGACGCTTTATGTTTACGGGTTGAACCGCCTGCTGCAGGCCCGCTCTAGCCTTGTGCTCGGAGCCGTTGGCGCAATCGCGATCATGATCAGCGTTTCGGATTTCTTAGCGAACCGTGTCGCCTTCACCAGCGCTTACAATTGGTTCCACATGTGAAGGTATTTCAAGTTTGCTGTCGAGATAAACGACCACAAATGCGATACCCAGCAACGGCTGGAGAATTCTTTGGACCACGCCCAGAACAAAAGCAGTAACATCAAAGCCGGCGGCTTGCTGTGCCTCAGTCATTTGTTGCAGAAGTGCCTGCGGGTCCTGTGTCTTTAGCAATTCATTGGAAAAATGCTGCAGCGTTCCCCATTGTGCCGCGAGAGTGATCGCCAATACGAAGGCGAACCAGATCGACGCGATAAATGCACCGCGCCATATGGGTCGTTGAAACCACGGAAGATCCCGCCCGCTGCGCGCGAGATCCCGGCTCTCACGCAATGAATCGATGAATCCTGCGTTCTCGAGAACGGCAAACTGCTGCCAGAACAGAACGTTCGCGAAAAAACGGCTGAACATCCAGACCTGCAGGATGAGCAAACCCATCGCGACAAGGGCCACCAACACTGAGGACGCCCCGGCAAGAGCCATCGCAGCAATCAGCAATCCGAAGATCATGAGCAGGAAGAACACGCCGTAAACGAATATGCACAGCGCCGCGACGCGCGGCCAAAACTTGACCGCTCGATTGAGGACAGCGACCAGGCCGGGTCGATTTCCCCGCGCAATTTCCGCGGTGAGGACTTGAATTCCAGCGATGTACACCGGCCACATCACAACCGAGAGGATGAACGTGAGAAAGGCAAAGCCTGCGCCAATGACCGAGCGGAGATCGACATTAGAGCCCTGTGGCGGTTGCACGAACGCCGTCGTTAACTGGCTGCATATCGACGGCAACAAGATCAGCAGTGTGAGGCCAACGAATTGCAAAAAACCTGTCCGGTAGATCTGAAATGTCTGCGCTAAAATCTGGGTAAAGCTGCGATGCGAGATTTGCAGAGGCGGTTGTGTCAATCGTTGGGGGCTCGCCACCTCGAGCACCTCTACATCAAAGAGCCCCGGAATTTCCGCTGCTGTTGTCCAAAGATCAATGTTGTCGCGGCGCGCTTCATTAGCCGGAAGCAATCGGCCCTCTGCTTTCCACTCGCGGAGAGTCTCGATGTCTGCCGGGCCGTATTCCCTGCCCTGCACGCGCACGATCCATTCTTCGGTCATTCCTTGATCATCCAGCATGATGCATTCAGAATCCAGCATCAGCCTTTGCAATGAAACTGCTGCTTATCGACGGTCATTACTACGTTTACCGCTCGTTTTTTGCTATCCCGAATTTGTCGAATTCCCGAGGCGAACCCACCAACGCTATCTTCGGGTTCACGAAAACGCTGCGGCTAATGGTGAAACATTTGCAACCTGACCTGGGCGCAGTGATCTGGGACGAAGGCGTGCCGCAGAGGCGAGTGGAGCTGCAACCTGCCTACAAAGAAACGCGCAAGGAAATGCCTAAACCGATGATCCCGCAGCTCGAGTTTATTCAAGAGCTTACCCCTTTGCTGGGCTTCCGAAATATTTCGCTTCCGGATACGGAGGCCGATGACCTGATAGGTTGCTACTCTATCGCGGCCTGCAAACGGCCCGGTATGGAAGTCGTGCTCGCAACCAACGACAAAGATTTATTTCAACTCATCGGCCCTCTCGTGAAAGTCTACACCACAGCGAAAGCGGACCTGGCATCGCCCAAAGATGCATTCGCGTTGCTGGGTGAGGACCAGGCTACCGCAAAATGGGATGTCCCGCCCGCTCTGATCGGCGATGTGCTCGCCTTGACCGGCGATTCTGTCGATAACATCCCCGGAATCGGAATAGGCCGTAAGAGTGCCGCCGCTTTGATTCGCGAATTTGGTGGTCTGGAAGGCTTACTGAACAACGTTGACAAGGTGAAGAGCCCGCGCACACGGGAGAAACTGGCGAACGCTCGCGAACAGATTTTGCAAAACCGAAAAATGGTCGATTTGGACTGCGAGATGGAATTGCCCGTGGCCATCGATGAACTGCGAATCAAGCCCGATTATCCAGCCCTGATAGCAACCTTGGAAAAATGTGAGTTTAAGTCGCTTCTGCAGGAGGTGCGCGACGAAGCAGCCCAAGTTGCGAGCCTTGTGCAGACAAATCTTCTGTAAGAACAAGGGCAGGTTTCTGTGTTTCATGTCTTGGACCCAGGATGGGGCGGTTCAGCGCGTATTGGCCTCAGGAATGCCGGAGGTTTCACCAGACACGAATTTTTGGTAAAAAAGTTCGAACGGGCGCCACTGCAGGCTGTCGAATGTACCAGGTTAAGGCGATTCGGGCGGTTGCACGAGTTCTTCTGGAAGTGTTTCTCCTTAGCGTGCGCTGCCCGAATCAATTTTTGTACGACGGTGGCTGGAGAAGCAGAAGGCCGCCGATTCCGGGGCCGGCTTGTTGGGATATTCCAAGCGTAGCAAGCGTCGACTAAGTGGCTGTTTGATAGACGGGCTTGAACTTTGCTCGTATCATGCGGCTTATGCTCCTCCATGAAGCCTGACGATTACGACCCAATTACTGCTGCGTTAAAAGAAGATATTGGGCACGGCGACATCACGACCGAGTTTTTCGTGCCCGAAGCGCTGCACGCAACCGGACGCATCGTTGTGCATGAACCGGCGATCGTTGCAGGGACTGCGACCGCAGCGGAGGTTTTTAAAACGGTCGATTCTGCGACTGATGTCCAGGCCGTTCACTCGGATGGCGACGCTGTGGTTGCCGGCGACGTTGTCATAGAACTGCGGGGCCGTGCGCGTTCGATTCTCAAGGCCGAGCGCGTTGCTCTAAATTTTCTTCAACGCCTCTGCGGCGTCGCAACGCTCACCCGCCAGTTTGTCGACGCCGTAGGAAATCATCCGGCTAAAATACTGGATACACGCAAGACGACTCCTGGGCTGCGCGCATTGCAAAAGGCCGCTGTAGCCGCAGGTGGTGGCATCAACCACCGTTCCGGCCTGTACGATATGGTTCTTGTGAAGGATAATCACCTCGCTGCGTTCGGAGGGCTTTCCGGGTTTGCCGATCAAATTCGCCGCCTTCGGAAGGAACGGCCGAACATTCGCATCGAAGTGGAGGCTGACAATTTGGAGCAGGTGCGTGCTTTTGTCGAGATTGACGGCATAGACGTTATCCTGCTGGATAACATGGAGCCGGCTCAAATCCGGGAAGCTCTGGCGCTGAGGAGGAATAACATCAAGTTCGAAGCAAGCGGCGGCATCACGCTGAAAACCGTCCGCCGCATCGCAGCCACGGGCGTCGATTACATTTCCGTCGGCGCGCTAAGCAACGCCGCACCTGCGATTGATCTCGGGCTGGAAATAACTCATGTCAACGGCTGAGAAGTTGGACTGGCTGATCGCTGATCAACTCAAAGCCGAACTCACCGGGGCGGTCGTCATCGGCCGGGAGATCATCGTGCTCAAAGAAACCGGTTCTACCAACGATGCTATTTTGCAGTTCTCGTCGACACACCTTCCGCCGCCCGTGCTCGAGGGTTTAGTTCTTTTCGCCGAACATCAAACCACCGGACGCGGTCAGCGCGGCAACCACTGGGAATCAACAAGGGGAAAAGGGCTTTGGTTTTCGATTCTGTTACGACCCGAGATCCAGCTTCGCGATTCGGGGCGGCTCACGATTTGGGCAGTCGAAGCGATCTCTGATGCCATTCGCGCGGAATTCGGCGTGGCGCCAGTGATTAAGTTGCCTAACGACATTCAGCTTTTTGGACGCAAAGTAGGCGGTGTGCTCGTGGAAATGCGCGCACAAAAGAACGAGTCACATTTGGCTGTAGTCGGCGTCGGAATTAACGTGAACCAATCCCGCGACGATCTTCCTGTCGAACTCCAGGACAGGGCCATTTCCCTCGCAATGGCATTAGGCCGAGCCGTTGATCGCCAGAAATTCGCCGTCGCGCTTCTACGGAATCTGGATCTCACGTATTGCGAAAAGTTCTGAAGCGCGGGCTGTAGCCGAGGGCGCTGACCTCGGCTCACTCAAAGGAACGCATACTGAGCGGGCCAGCGACGCCCGCGGCTACAAGTCGTTCAGCCGTCCGTCTGCTCGGACAACCACTCGCGATAAACCCGTGGCGAGATTTCGGACGGTTTAATCTCGCTCCGCCCGCCCCAGAACACGTTTGTGTAAGAAACCGGGATATTGCTCGCGCGCAGGTGCTCATCAATCGCGGCTTTATGATCGAGAAGCAATCGCTTGTCGGTCCCATGCGCCACGGCCATGATGTTGACGTTCCTGAATTCCGGACCGGCTTCGCGCCAGTAGCAGTGCGTTAAAATGTGATGGCGGCCGACCTCGCCTCCAGTCTCAATTTCGCGGCCCGGCGGCACCGCCCAATGAAACAGCGCGTTGAATCGCGTGACGCGCACACCGCCGGCGGATGGTTTGACGTGTTCCAGAAACGTTGAGAAACGGCCGACAATCTTTCGCGTGTTCAAATCTTCCGCTACGCGACAAAATTCCTCCACGGATACGCCGGCTTCGTTTGCCCGCGCAACCCAAGGCGACGGCTTGATTTCCTCCGGAGTAAATTCGCGCTTGAGCGCAACCAAAACATTCCACTCGTGCTCGCTCAGTTCGACGAGCTGCACGGGAATCATTTTTGCCGGCTGATCCGCTTTACTTCCCGGCTCAATGGTTTTCCGGCGAACGTGTCCGACCCCAAGAGTGAAGATTCCTTTCGCCGGCATCAGACGAAAACGCTCCGCGCCAACTTTTTTGATCAGCAATTCGCAATGTGCTTTCAGGGAAAATCCCTGAGGAACTTTTAAAGTCGTCCAAAGCTTGTAGTCGGACCCGGCGCTAACAGTATCGGTGGAGCGCAGGACCACATGACCGGAGAACGGATCGCGCTGAAACATCCAGTCGAACGCGGCATCGATCTTATCTTCGGGAACTTTCCACGCCACCAGCGCGCCCTCGGCCAGATTCGTCGCAAGCAAAGTTTGACGGACCCGGCGAATCGTCCCCGCGCGCAACATGCCGGCGATACGCGCCATTACTACCTCGACACTTACACCCGAACGATTCGCAATCTCTTCGAACGGTTCGCAAACAAATCCTTCAATCTTGTCTTCCGAAACCGCAAGAATTCTCGCGTTGATCGGATCATCGTGCTCGATTGGCAGCATCCTAATTAATCCGCCGCGCCGGCAAACTTGTCCAACTGCACGCGCAGCCTTTTTCAGATCGCGCAAATAAACACAGCCGCAAAGTGACAGCTAGTTCCGGCGAGCACCAATAGATGCCAGACAAAATGGGCATAACGCAGCCGCTCGTTCGCAAAGAATAAAGTGCCCGCTGTGTACGCGATGCCGCCGGCGATTAAGCAAAGCAGGGCCGACAATGGAATTGCCAGGGCGAGCGGACGTATGAAGATGAGTGCGATCCAGCCGGTTCCGAGGTAGAGAGTCATCGCAAGTTTCCGATGACGCAGAGCGCCGCGTGTTGTTTTCATGACCACTCCGAAAAGCGCGAGTGCCCAGACGATCCCGAGCATAGTTAACCCGGCAGCACCGCGCAACGGACCCAGGGCAAATGGCGTATATGTTCCCGCGATCAACAAAAAAATCGCCGAGTGATCTAACACCTGGAGGATGGATTTTACACGCGTCTGCGGCCAGGCGTGATAGACCGTGGACCCGAGGTACACGAGCAACATCGTCACGGTAAAAATGCTCGTACCGACAAGAAAAGAGAGGCTGCCATGGTAGGACGCCACCAGAAGCAGAATCGGCGTGCCGATCACCGCTCCCACGAGTCCAATCCCATGGCTGACACTGTTCGCCAGTTCCTCGCCAGCTGATTGCGTCCGCGATGGCAATGCCGTCGACTCGTCAACAACATTCATCGCCCTCATCATGCAACGCGTATCGAGGGATTTTGCAAAGCAAAAAATCGGGCGGACACGCTCGGCGTTGGACGTAGGGTGTTGCCCGCTTGCCCGCGATTCTTTCGAAGTTGAACGTTTGGACCGAATGATCAAAGCGATCTTTTTCGATGCCGCCGGTACACTTTTTTATCTCACGAAAACCGTCGGCGATCATTACGCCTACGTCGGTCGCGAGGTAGGATTAGATCTCGATGCGCAGGAACTGGAGCGCGCATTCAAGACAGCATGGCAACAAATGCTACCACGGCCGCCAAACGACAAACCGCGCGCGGACGACGACAAAGGCTGGTGGCGTCAGCTGGTCGATTGCGTTCTCGACCAGGTCGCGCCCTCGTTGAGCAAATTCGATCGGGATAATTTCTTCGAAGTCGCTTACGGACATTTTGCCGAGGCTGGCGTTTGGGAGCTTTATCCGGAAGTTCCCGGCGTTCTCGAGAAATTACGTTCTCGTTTTCAGCTCGCCGTGATTTCAAATTTCGACGGGCGCTTGCGATTTATTCTTCAACACCTTGGAATCTCGAAATATTTTGCCCACACATTCATCTCCAGCGAGCTAGGCGCAGACAAACCGGATCCGGAAATGTTCCGACGCGCTCTGAAGGTCATCAATTTGAAACCAGATGAGGTCCTTCACGTTGGCGATGATCCAGAACGCGATTGGCAAGCAGCCAGCGCGGCTGGTTTGTCGGTGTTTCGATTAGACCGACCCCGAAATTCTCTCCGCGATTTGCTCAACTTTGCCGCTGTGGGCAGCGCGCGCATCTCGCAGAGAGCTAAATTGGGTCGGCCGGGACTCGAACCCGGAACCAACGCCTTAAAAGGGCGCTGCTCTACCGATTGAGCTACCGACCCGCGCAGGGCTTCACTTTCTAATGCCTGCGAGATTTTTCAATGTACAATGGCACGCCGCCGGACATGATCTCGCACAAACACAAATGCATCTTTGTCGAAGTACCCAAGACTGGCTCAACGAGCGTCAGGGCCATTCTCGGCAAAGCCTGGAAGCCGCACTTGAACTTGTGGCAGATCAGAAAGCTGATGGAAACGTCGTGGACCCATTACGGCGGAAGAAAGAACCGGATATTGGCAGCGCTTTATTTACTGCTGCCGGAAGAGCGTCGAAAAAAAACCGGGAGCCGGCAATTCGAGATCTACTTCAAGTTCGGCTTTGTTCGCAATCCGTGGGACCGGGTTGTATCGCTGTATGAGCGCACGGAAGCGCTACAGCTCAGGAATGAGATGAGCTTCGAACAATTTGTCGATTGGATCGAGTACAGCAGCGCTACTTGCGTCCACTCCTCTCCGCACCGGTATCAGCTGGACTGGTTCGTCGATCCGAACGGCAACCTGCTCGCCGATTTTATCGGAAAATTTGAGCGGCTCGATGAAGATTGGGCTTTTGTGGCGCAGAAACTGGGTTTGCAGGAAAAATTGCCGCACCAGAGAGCGAATCCCCGGCAGCGCCATTACACTGAATACTACACTCAGCGGACAAGGGATATCGTTGCAGTGAAGTTCAAAGTGGATATTGAGCGGTTCGGTTATGAGTTTGCCGGATAAAATAAAAGCGATTGTGCTCACGTGTGACCGCTATCGAGCGATTACGCGACACGTCATTCTTAAATACGAGCAGCTGTGGCCGGATCACCCTTTTGTTTTTCATGTTCCATACCAGGAGTTTCGCGGAACCGACACCGATCGAATCAAATACCACCCGGCGCCGGAGGACATTAAAGGAACGGTCTTGCATTTGCTGGCGGACATCGACGACGAAGACTGGATTTACTGGTGCGTGGACGACAAGTACCCGATACAACTCCCTACGGACAAGGTCGCCAGCTTGATTTCGCACGCCATGCGTTCACCGGGAATCGATGGCCTGCTATTCTGCAGATGCCGGGCGCTATTGAGCATCCCCGGGCTCACACTTCACCCTAAGAAAGTGAAAAATCTGTTCGGCGATGTTTATCTCGAACGTAAAGGTTGGTGGCAAATATGGATCCATCAGCTTATGCGCGCCAAAGTGCTTCGACATCTCTTCAAACATTTCCCCGATCACATTCCCAGTGCAAAAGCGATGGATGATCTGAAGGACGACGTGCCAAAGCTACCCGAGCACAGGTTATTTGTGACGGAGAAAAACTATGCAGTCTTTGGCGAAAGCACCCGGCGGGGCATGATCACGCAAAATTGTTACGAGAGTATCGTGGACTCGGGCATTGAGTTGCCGGAATGGTTTCAGCAACCAAACGGCGAATACGTGACTCTCGGAAAATTGTGAGCGAGACGCACACCCCAAACTGCAAAATGTTTGCCCCCGGAAATTTTCTAGACCTCGAACACACGGCTCATCCGAAACTGTTCGAGAACCAGAATCATGTCTGGGATGCGCTCAAACAGATCGCGAGCTATTTGCAATTTCGGCTCAAACCAGCCGTGTTGGGCGAGCTAATCGGGAAGCCATTCATCAGCAATCGCGTGTTCATTGGCAGAGGAACGGTCGTTGAGCAGGGCGCGGTACTGAAAGGGCCGGCGTGGATCGGCGAGAATTGCCAGATTCGCAGTGGTTGCTACGTGCGCGAAAACGTGATTGCGGGTAACGGCGTTGTCATGGGCAACTCGTGCGAATTCAAAAATTGCATTCTTTTCGACGAAGCGCAGGTGCCGCACTTCAATTACGTCGGCGACTCCATCCTGGGTCATCACGCGCATCTTGGCGCCGGCGTAATTCTCTCAAACGTCAAACTCGATCATGGCGAGATCGCGGTAATCACGCCCGACGGCGAGTATTCCCACCGGCTTGAAAAAATTCGGCGCGATCATCGGCGACAGAACCGAGATCGGCTGCAATTCGGTGATCAACCCGGGCTCGGTCATCGGCCGCGATTGCATGATTTACCCCGGCGTAAACTTCCGCGGCGTTGTTGCCGCACGGCGCCAGGGTGAAATTGCGGCAGGAACTGCAGGTAATCGAAAAACGCTAAACCGCGAGGGCGCTCGAAACAGGACGGATGGGGGGGGATTCGAACCCCCGGTGCCTTTCAGCACACACGCTTTCCAGGCGTGCACAATCAACCACTCTGTCACCCATCCAAGTTGGAACTCGACATTTTAGCCACAAACGCGCTGTAGGGGAAGCTGCAGCTTCCCGTTTTCTGGATTTGTTGTAGCCGTCGCCCTGTGGGCGACGATCCGTATCGTAAGCGGACCCCAGGGCCGCGCTTCACAGGGAAGCGGCTACAGGACGCCGATCAGAGCTGCAAACGCCGGAACAATTCGTCGAGCGGTAATTGGATGCCGATGTAAAATTCGCCGAAGTCGGCGTATTCGGCGCTGACTGGATCGAACCGCATTTTGTAAACGATGGCTTTGATCTGAAACGTGTCGCGCGCGAAGAGCGTCACGCCCCATTCCGCATCGTCGAGGCCGGTGGAACCGGTAATCAACTGTTTCACTTTGCCGGCGAACTCCCGCCCGACGTTGGCGTGGCCTTTCATCAGTTTGCGGCGTTCATCATACGGCAGCGCGTACCAGTTACGCTGTTCGCCGCGGCGCTTGCTCATGTTATAAAAACAAACCACCGGCCAATCAGGGAGCGTAGGATAAACCCGCTCTTGTCGATAATGTTTGATCCGGTCACGAAATGTCGTCAGCGCTTCGCTGAGCTTTCCCGGATCATTGCGGACACTCGCATCGAGTGATTGCGTGTATTCTTCCTCGGTCGTGATGTATTCGCTTTCTTCGGTCAGCGAGAGATAACTGTAAACCGGTGTGAGCACGTCCGGGCCTAACGAAACGGACAGCCGTTTCTCGATTCTGTTGGCGTTGTGCAAATCCGGCGTAATCAACATGAAACCGATGTCGCCCTTTGGCGTCACGACCCCGAGCGTGAGCAACTGCGTCGAATCCATCGCGCGCACTTCCTGGACCAGCGACGACAGATCTGTTTTCGCAGCATTTTTCTCTTCGCGGCTGAGCAACTGCCATTGGCCGTATTCGACCCGGTAAAACAGGTGCAAACAATGCCAGCCTTCCTCGGGAACGAGCGCAGTATTCTTATCAGTCATCGCGGTAGTCTCATCCGCAAGGATTGTTGGTCAAGAACGGTTGTAGCGAGCGTATCGACCGCGGCGAAGCGCCTCTAATAGCGCAATTTCTCGCCCGCGGAATCTCAGCGTTTGGGCCTTCGGCAGATGCGCCATGCAATATTCTTCGCCATCACTCGCGACGCGGAAATCCAGATTCGGATCGCTTAGCTCGGTGGCGCCACAGACCGCGCAACGATGCAGTGTCTCAGCTGGGCTGCGCGAGTCCGTTTCAAAACGTTTGCGCCGCGTTGAAACATCACGGCGATGCCGCGCCTCATGAATGATTTCCGGCCCGAAAAATATGAAGTAGTTCGCGAATGCAGCGACGAGCGCAGCGCGATACGAATTCGGGCCCAGGACAAATCCGAACAGCAAGAACGCCGCGAAAATCCACGCCAGCCATTTGATCTTTACCGGCAGAATAAAAAGGATGTAGATGACTTCATCTGGATAAAATCGCGCGAACGCAAAGAACAGGGACGTGATGAGCATTCCATTGGAAAAATTGCCGCCGAAAAAGAAAGCGGCGACGGTTGTGCCGATCATCCCGATGACGAAATACAGTGTGAACCGGAACGGCCCCCAGGCGCGTTCAAGCCCTTCGCCGATGAACCAGAGAAACCAGAGCGCCAGCACGACCCAAAGGCTTAGGGTCTGCGGTACGAAGATGTAAGTGACGAGCCGCCAGACTTCGCCGTGGCGGATACGCGCCGGATCGAGATCGAGCGCGAAACGGAAATCAGGATTAAGCCAGATCAGCCCCCAAACGAGCGCCGTGAGGCCAACAATGATGCGCGTCAGTCCGGGAATGCCGAGAAAACCAAAACGGCGTTCGAGTTTATCCAGCAAGGTCATCTAGTTGCGGGACGGTAGAGGTCGGGCGTTTCATTTTCAAGGTAGGGGCGGTTCACCTGAACCGCTCTCGGGCGATTGAGGTCAATCGCCCCTACCTGTGCTAGGCTTTGCGCGTGAGCGAAGCCGCACAAAAACGGACTCCACTTTACGACGAACACGTGCGGCTGGGAGCGAGAATCGTTCCGTTCGCAGGATGGCTGATGCCGCTGCAATACACCAGCATCGTGGAGGAACACCAGGCAGTGCGAAACAATGTCGGCATTTTCGACATTTCCCATATGGGTCAGTTGATCGCCGATGGATCGGGCGCTCGCGAATGGCTCAATATCATGCTCACAAACAACGTCGACAAACTCGATGTCGGCGTCGGGCAATACACATTTTTGCTGAGCGAGCGCGGCGGAATCATTGATGACCTGATCGTTTATCATATCGCCAAAGAGCAGTTTCTGCTCGTGGTAAACGCGGCGCGTATAGATGAAGATTTTGCCTGGCTGCAAGACCATCTCAACGAGGGGCGATCTACTTGTAAACTCACAAATCGCAGCACGAATTTTGGCGGAGTGGCCATTCAAGGTCCGCGCATCGCAGAACTGTTCCATGCTCTCTTTGGCGCAAATGCCGATCTTCCGTCGCGAAACTCGATTGCCGATTTGCCATTTGATGGGACGACTATGTCCGTCGCGCGGACCGGTTATACCGGCGAGGATGGCATTGAAGTTTTCTTTCGTACAACGGATGCGGTGAAGTTTTGGAATGCCGTCCTCGAAAAAGGAGAGCCGCTAGGAATCAAGCCGTGTGGCCTCGGCGCGCGCGACACGTTGCGGCTGGAGATGTGTTATCCCCTCAACGGTTCAGATCTGTCGCCGGAACGAAATCCGATCGAGGCGGGACTCGGTTTCTTCGTCGATCTGACAAAACCAAACTTTATCGGGCGCGAGGTCTTGTTGAACACAAAGGATACCGGACCGCGCGAAAAACTTGTGCCGTTTCGAATGAAAGAGAAAGGTCCGCCACCCCGGCCGCACTACGCAGTGTTCCGGGACGCCGAGCGCATAGGTGAAGTGACCAGTGGCACTCTTTCTCCGAGCTTGAACTGGGGCATTGGCATGGCGTATGTGTCGTCGGCGCACGCGAAGATCCACGCAGAGATTGAAATCGAAATTCGCGGGCAAAAGTTTGCTGCCACCGTGGAAAAAAAACCGCTCTACAGAAAACCAGCATCATGATTATCCCAGACGACCTGCTCTACACCGAGAGCCACGAATGGATTAGACGCGAAGGCGACAACATCCGCGTGGGTATCACCGATCACGCTCAATCGGAATTGACCGACATCGTTTATGTCGAGCTGCCGAAAGTCGACCGGCAGGTAAACGCGAAAGAAGCGATCGCCGTTGTCGAATCAGTCAAGACGGCGAGCGACATCTACGCGCCGGTGAAAGGCACAGTTGTCGAGGCGAACAAGGCGCTCGAAGCCGATCCGGGACTGATCAATCGCGAACCGTACGGCCAGGGTTGGATTTTCGTTCTCAAAATCGACAACGCCGACGAGCTCAAAGCATTCAAGGACGCCGAAGGGTACAAAAAGCAAATTGGTTAGTGCGTCGATGCAAGAGCGCGATGCCATCGCTGGCGTGGCGACGATACCAGCGCGAATCCTTTTTCCTTCCCTGACGGTGAGAAGCATCCGCTGCGATGACGATCAAATACTTCAAGTCGCCAACCGACTTTCGCAAATGGCTAAATAAGAATCACGCGACCACACAAGAATTATGGGTCGGTTATTATAAGAAAAAGTCACAGCAACCGAGCATCACCTGGCCGGAATCGGTAGATGAAGCGCTCTGTTTTGGATGGATCGACGGGATCCGCAAGAGCGTCGATGAATCACGTTACATCATTCGATTTACACCGCGGAGACCGGGAAGCATCTGGAGCACCGTCAATATCAAACGCGCAGGCGAACTGGCGGGTAAAGGTTTGATGCAAGCTTCTGGGACGGCAGCTTTCAATGTACGAAAAGAGAATAAGTCGGGCATTTATTCATACGAACAAAGGAGTGCCGAGCTCGATAGGCCTTACGAAAGAAAGCTGAGGCAAAACAAAGCGGCGTGGAATTTCTTTTACGCTCAGACCCCGTCGTATCGAAAAGCAATCGTGTGGTGGATAGTGAGTGCAAAACAGGAAGTGACGCGGCTTAAGCGCCTGGAAAAGCTGGTAAAGGAATCAGCGACAGGGAAGCGACTCAGATGAGAGGGAAGCGTTGCACGCGGCGCCCGTTCGCTTCTCAATCCGCTGAATCAGCGCAATCGGCGGTTGAATACTACTGACTACCTTTTTTTATCGCGAAACCGATGTAGCCCCACCGGCCCCATTCGTAGTGCGAAGAGCGCTCGGCGTCGCGGCGGCCGGTTTTTTTGTCCTGCACGTAGGTTTTGGCGATGAATTCGGGAAACGCGGCATTCATCTGAACGTCGTGCGAGACGAGTAGTCCACCGTCGCGCAGGCGCGGCCAGAACTGGCGGAATTCCCAGAGCATATGGCGATAACTGTGTGAGCTGTCGTGCAGGAACATGTCTATGGATCGAGGGAGTTGATCCCGCTTCAGCAATTCTTCGATTCTGCCGCGGACCGGAATGAATCCGACTGAAACGGAGCGCAATGCGTCAGGAATTAAAGCACCCTGCTCGCAGTCTTCGCTCAATTCGATGCTGTAGAGTTTGGCTGTCGTGAGTTTTTCGTCGGCCAACGCTTTCAAAATAAAAGCTGAAGACATCCCAACAAATCCCCCCGATTCGACGACCACAACCGGCCGAAGCCAGCGGGTCAGTGCGTAAAGCGTTGCGCAATCGAGCGCACCCATCACTCCTTCGGCGCCGTATGTGTCACGGCGGCGGATCATTTCCGCCATGAAATCGCTTCGTCGGATTTCTTGCGCGAATCGAGCAACCGCGTCCCACATTGCATAAAAGGATGCAGGCTGAATTTGATCGCGGTTATTGGCTTGGCCTTTTCCAGACCACTGAAATACGTGCATATTGGGTGGGAAATCGAAAACATTGGCAGTACTTTCAGTAGAGGCGAATGTTAAATTCGTGAATTCCGTTCTTAGACACCCCGATTCGCAATCCCGGCGATTCGCGACGGCGCCAATCGCAGCACGCGAAAGCGCACTCCCGGAAGTCGCCCTTTTTTCATGGCTATGCTGTGCTTAATTCTTCCGCTTTCCCCATGAGCAGTAAACCGAAGCCGCGCGAGGCGGAGCTTAACTTTGAAGGCGCGATGGATCGGCTTGAGAAAATTGTCGAACAGATGGAGTCGGGTAAATTGCCACTCGAAGATCTGATCGTGCGCTACGAGGAGGGAATGAATCTGGTAAAGATTTGCCAGGAACGGCTCGCCAAAGCGGAGCAAAAGATCGAAATCATTGCTCGCAATAGCGCCGGCAAACCGGTAGTGAAAGAATTCGAGCCGGCGCAGGAACCGGCTACTTCCGAGAGAGCAGCGTCCGAATCCGAAAGCACCGATGACGAAATCAAACTCTTCTGACAATTCCCAAACCTCTGAGACGGCAGCCACGCCGAAGCGTTTGCTCGATGGCATCCGTTCGCCGGCTGACATCAAGGCGCTGCGGGAACAGGATCTGCCGCAGCTTGCGCAGGAAGTGCGCGAAGATCTGATCAGAGTTCTGTCCCAAACCGGCGGCCACCTCGGACCGAACCTCGGCGTCGTGGAGCTAACAATTGCATTGCATCGCGTGTTCGATACGCCGCGCGACCGGTTCGTGATGGACGTCAGTCACCAGGGTTACGTCCACAAAATGTTTACGGGGCGGCTCGATCGATTTCATACGATGCGCCAATTCGGCGGCCTCAACGGTTTCCTTTTGCGAACTGAAAGCGAACACGATTGCTATGGGGCTGGTCACGCCGGAACGGCGCTTTCCGCCGGCCTCGGCATGGCCGTCGGGCGTGATTTGAAGGGAGGCAACGAGAATATCGTGGTCGTGGCGGGCGACGCCGCATTCACCTGCGGAATCAGTTACGAAGCGCTTAACAATGTCAAAACGCACACGAAGCGTTTCATCGTGGTGCTCAATGACAACGAATGGTCGATCGCAAAAAATGTTGGCGCGATCGCCAATTACCTGAACAGCATCGTGACAAATCCCACTTACGCGCATCTGCACGATAAGGCGCGCGATTTCGTCCAGGCGATTCTTGGAAAAACCGGCGTGCAGCTCGCGCACAAGGTGGAAGAAAGCGTCAAGGGTTTGCTCGTGCCGAGCGTGATTTTTGAAGAGCTGGGTCTGCGCTACTACGGCCCGATCGATGGACACGATATTCCGTTATTGATCCGAACATTCGAGTTTTTGAAAACGCAGGACGAGCCGGTGCTGCTGCACATTCTCACCAAGAAAGGCAAGGGATACGAACCGGCCATTAAACAGCCCGACAAATTTCACGGACTCGGCAAATACAAGATCGAAAGCGGCGAGACTGCTCCGGCGCCTACGCCCACCTATTCGGAAATCATTGGCAAGACACTGGCGAAATTCGCGGAGACCAACCAGAAGCTCGTCGCAATCACCGCGGCGATGCCGAGTGGGACCGGCCTTTCCCATTTCGCCAAGGCGCATCCGGATCGGTACTTCAACGTCGGCATTGCGGAAGAGCACGCCGCGCTTTTTGCCTGCGGCTTGGCGACGCAAGGGATGACGCCGTTTCTTACGATCTATTCCACGTTTTTTCAGCGCGCCTACGACATGGCGATTCACGACATGGCAATCCAGAAATTAAACGTCAGGCTCTGCATGGACCGGGCTGGATTAAGCGGCGACGACGGCCCGACCCATCATGGATTGTTCGACATCGGTTATCTGCGCCACATCCCGAATTGGGTGCACATGCAACCGAAGAACGAAGATGAATTCGTCGATATGCTCTGGACAATGGCGCACTACAATTCCGGTCCAATCGCCGTCCGTTACCCGCGAGGTCCAGGGACGGGCGCGCAAATCAAATCGGAGCCAAAGCTTCTCGAGATTGGCAAAGCGGAAGTCGTGCAACACGGCCGCGACGTGGCAATTTTCGGATTGGGCAACCTGTTTGAAGTTGCGGAAGAAGCGGCGCGCAAGCTTGAAGAAAAAGGAATCTCGGTTGCACTTATCAATCCCCGCTGGATCAAGCCGATGGACACCGGAACACTGGAATTTTTCGCGCGCAGTGTGGACGTCGTCTGCACGATCGAAGACCATGTTTTGTACAACGGTTTTGGTTGCGCGGTAATGGAACATTTGCACTCGCAAATGATCAACACGCCGGTCGTGCGGATCGGCTGGCCTGACCAATTCATCGAGCACGGCGCAGTCCCGATCCTGCGCAAGAAGCACGGCATCACAGCGGATGCACTCTTGGAAAAAGTTCTCCCGCTTCTGCGCAAGAAATCCAAGCTCACACCATCTGTAGCCTGACAAAAGCGAAGGGCGCCTTCGTTGCCGAAAGCGCCCTTCATAGTTTTGATGGCGATAAGCCGAATTCTGTCGGCGTGATTGCTCACGCTGATGATCATTCATCTCATCCAGATTTCTCCGAATGCCCGGCGAATTTTACTTCGCCATGATGCGACGATACCCGAGGATTAATCGGGCCGGCTGCCCTTCCTCTGTTTTGTCTTGCACCGCATGGGGTTTTTCGTGCCTCGTGAATTGCTCCGCGAGCGGTGAGCTCTTACCTCGCCTTTTCACCCTTACCTGTGCTTTTCTCAAAGAACCGGCGGTGTGTTTTCTGTGACACTTTCCGTCGTCGCAATTTTTCAACTGCGACGCCCGCGTATTTTACGCGGCATGCTGCCGTATGGTGTTCGGACTTTCCTCCAGCAAATCCCGTCACGCGGGACTCACCAGCGATCATCTGCCATCGACAAGAAGTATATCACAATCAGGAAAGCAGGAAAGGTAGGAGCGGTCGAGATCGCGCGTCCAGTCTAACTTTCCTGGGTTCCTGTATTCCTGATTTTTTAATTCAAAAAGGCGACGGAACGTTCATCAGAAATATCGCGATCATCGCAAGGCCGATAATCAGTTTGGCGGCCATGGCGCCGAGGTTTCCGGGCAAACTTCCCCAACCCGCGCGACCCGCATCGATCATTCGTTTCCCCGCGATGAATTCGCCGGCCACCGCGCCGATGACCGGCCCGGCGAACAATCCAATGATTCCAAAAAAAAGACCTACAAGCATCCCAACAATCGCGCCGAGCGCGCCCCATTTTGTAGCGCCAAAATATTTCGCTCCAAAATAGCTGCCAAGAAAGTCGAACACGTAGGAAAGAAGCGTGAGTAGCACGAGAACAACGAGTGTTTTCCAACCGGCGCTCTTCCCCTCGCCCAGTGCGAGGCGATGGATGATCGCCGCAGCGAGAATGATCGTTGTGCCGGGAAGAACGGGGACGATCGTGCCTATCAGGCCAACTGCGACGAGTGCGATCGTGAAAAACCACCAGAAGAGTTCCATGGAGACGTGAATCGTAATTCGAGACTCGTGAATCGTGAATCAAGAAGACCTTCGATGTAACGATTTAACGAATCTCGATTCACGTTCTGCTTTGACCCGCCACATCTCGATCCTATACTGAATTTTCGGAAAACAAGATCAACCTCGGAGACATTTATGCCACTTGTTGTTGGAACCAAAGCGCCAGATTTCACCTTATCGACCAAAACCGCTGACGGTCCGAAGCAGATCAAGCTGAGCGACAATTTCGGAAAGAAAAACACATTGCTGCTTTTCTTTCCCATGGCGTTCACGGGCACTTGCACAACTGAGATGTGCGAAGTCAGCGAGGGTTTAAATGCCTACACTGATCTAAATGCCAGCGTTTACGGGATCAGCGGCGACAATCCATTTGCTCAGGAAGCGTGGGCGCAGAAGGAGAAGATCACTGTGCCGCTACTGAGCGACTATGACCATAAGGTCGCAAAGGAATATGGCGTAATGTACGACTCCTTCCTGCCGCAAATGAATCTCGGCATGGCCGGCGTGCCGAAACGCTCTGCGTTCGTCATCGATAAAAATGGCGTGATTCAATACTCGGAGAGCAACGACGACGCGCGCGCAGTTGCCAAACTTCGAGAAGATCAAAGCGAAGCTCGCTGATCTGAAATGATGTGTAACAAGTGAAATTTTCGTGTCCTTCGTTCGCGCGGTGGCGTTCGGGAGCGTTGGCGGCTTTCACTCGGTTTCCCTGGAACATTCTCTGCAGCGCGACCGGCGCCGCGTGTTTGATCACGCTGATCCACATCGAGCACAACGAGTGGCTCGAAGGAGAGTGTGTGCGTTTGGCAATGGCCTCGGCCATTGGCATGCCGCTGTTTTTTTCGCTGCGCATACTGCGCGAACGAATTCCGAAATTCACTCGATGGCCGATCGAAATTGTCGGCCTGTTTGTTCTCGCGGGATGGTTTTTTGCCCAGCCGGCCTCGCCGCTGCGGTTACCGGGAATCATCTGGATTCAATGGCTGCTTCTTTTGGCGGCACTGCATTGTGTCGCTGCTGTTTCCGCGCATTTCTCGCGGTGCGAGAGGTTGGGCTTCTGGCAATTTAACCGCTGCCTCTTTGTCCGGTTTTGTCTCGCGACCCTTTACACCGTCGTCCTGACCGCCGGCTTGGAATTGGCAATGCTCAGCGCCGACAAACTTTTTCAGCTCAATCTCAGCAAAGAATACGGCGATTTATTCTTCCTGATGCTCGGTCTATTTCATCCCACATTTTTCCTGGCCGGTGTGCCGCGTGATTTCGAAGCGCTCGATGTCGAGACTGATTATCCGCGTGGATTAAAGGCGTTCACTCAATTCGCGCTCGCGCCACTGGTCGCAGTCTACACTGCGATTCTTTACGCCTACGCAATCAAAATCATCGTTATCCGAAGCTGGCCACACGGTTGGGTGGCGTTGCCCGTCCTGCTCTTATCAGGAATTGGCATTCTTGCTTTCCTCCTGCTTTTGCCACTCCGTAGTCGGCCGGAAGAAAAGTGGGCGCGCTGGTTCACAACAAATTTTCCACGCGCGCTCGCGCCGCTCGCTGTACTTCTACTGATCTCAGTCCTTATCCGCGCTCGCGAATACGGGATCACCGAGGTGCGTTATGTCGGAATCGTGGCGGCGCTTTGGATATTTGCGTGGGCGATTGTTTTTATTCTGCGCCAAAACGCCGGTATTCGGTGGATTCCATCAAGCCTCGCGATCATTGCGGTGTCGTGCGCATTCGGCCCGTGGAGCGCAGGAGAAATTTCAAAAATGAGCCAGCTAAAACGACTCAAGAACATGCTCCAGGCGCACGGAATGTGGAAAGACGATCATGCACACGCGCCTGGCGAGACCGTCGAACTTTCAAAAGCCGAAGAAACCAACCTGCGAAGCACACTCAATTATCTAATCGGCACGCATGGCGGCATGACGATCAAGCGCATCTTCGAGCCCTCGGTGCTTTATCGCGATTGGCAGAAGTTGATCGTATGGCAGGCCGCCGGCGATATCGTCACAGCGCTCAACATCGCCACTCAGGAGGAATCCCCCCAGCTTATCTTTGTTCGCCGCAAAGCGGACAGTTTTCTGGATGTGCAGGATTTCCGTCGAATGTGGAAGGTCAATCTCTACTCATCGAATCCAACGTGGAATCCCAGACGCTCCGGAGGTGTGGCGATTGGAATAGAACAGGGAGCATTGAAGCTGACAACCGGCGATGACAACGCCCGAAAGGAAATATCGCTCCAACGGATCTTCGATCGTATTCAGTCGAGCAGAGGTCAACAGTTACCCGATGAAGATCTGACGATCGATTTTCAAAATGGGACTCGTGCCTTTAGGATCGTCTTCGAATCACTGACCGTACGGCGCGAAACGAATGGCCTGAGTCTCAACGCCAGCGAGCTTTATTTGCTTCAGAAGTGACCTCTCCCTGTGAATTTACGAGGGTTGCGTTGTCTTCACGCGTGCGGAACTTGTCTATCTGTATAAACCAAGATGAACGACGAATTCAAAACGCTAAAAAAATTCGATGCCGGTAAGGGCCGCGAAGGACTCTTTTTTTCATTACCGGCCTTGGAAGAACAAGGAATCGGCAAAATTTCACGATTGCCGGTGAGCATTCGAATCGTGCTCGAATCGGTGCTACGCAACTGCGACGGGAAAAAGGTCCGGCGCAAAGATGTCGAAGCGCTTGCGAAATGGAATGCGAAATCACCCGCGAATGACGAAATTCCATTCGTCGTTGCGCGCATCGTCTTGCAGGACTTCACTGGAGTTCCCCTGATTGTCGATCTCGCAGCAATGCGCAGCGCCGTGCAACGGCTGGGGCGCGACCCGAATATTATCGAGCCGCTAGTGCCGGTTGATTTGGTGGTCGATCACTCCGTTCAAGTGGATTTCTTCGGTTCACCCCGCGCGTTGGAACTGAATCTGGACATGGAGTTCAAGCGCAATCGCGAGCGTTACCAGTTTCTCAAGTGGGGTCAGCAGGCTTTCAAGACTTTCCAGCTCATTCCGCCCGGCATCGGCATCGTGCACCAGGTTAATCTCGAGTATCTGGCAAAAGGCGTCCTTTCGAAAACATCGAACATCGAACATCGAACATCGAACATCTACTTTCCCGACACTCTGGTCGGCACGGATTCGCATACGACGATGATCAACGGGCTTGGCGTGGTTGGCTGGGGCGTCGGTGGAATTGAGGCGGAGGCCGGAATGCTGGGACAGCCGGTTTACTTTTTGACGCCGGAAGTGGTCGGCGTGCATATGACCGGGCAATTGTGCGAAGGCGTCACGGCGACCGATCTCGTCTTGCACATCACGCAGTTGCTGCGTGCGCAAAAGGTGGTCGGCAAATTTGTCGAGTTTTATGGCGAGGGCGCGGTATCGCTGCCCGTTCCGGATCGCGCCACGATTGGAAACATGTCACCCGAGTACGGCGCGACGATGGGCTATTTTCCAGTTGATCACGAATCGGTGAACTACCTCCGGGCCACGGGACGAACCGATGAACAATGTCTGGCGTTCGAAAATTATTTTCGCGCCCAAAAGATGTTCGGGATGCCGCTGAAAGGCGAGATCGACTACAGCGTCGATATCGATCTTGATCTGGCCGACGTGCAGCCGAGCGTCGCCGGACCGAAGAGGCCACAAGACCGGATTGATTTGCCAGAGCTCGGGAAAAAGTTTCGCGAACTCCTCGAAAAATCAGTGCACGAGGGCGGTTACGGAAAGAAACAGGTCGATCTTCGCGAAAAGCATGTCGTCGAATTGAACGGCAGCGCGCCGCGAAACGGCGCGATGTTTTCGACCGACACTAAGGAGGATCAGGGAATCAGCCCCGGCGAAGCACGTAACGTGCTCGAGATGGTTTCAAACCGACCGACACCAGATCCGGGCAAAGAAATTGAAGCTGAATCAAGCCAGGTGTTCCTGCGTGGGCGTACTCACATTGGCCACGGCAGCGTCCTGATCGCCGCGATAACGAGCTGCACAAACACGAGCAACCCGAGCGTGATGATTGCGGCTGGATTGTTGGCGAAAAAAGCAGTGGAGCGCGGTTTGCGTGTCGATCCTGGCGTGAAAACGTCGCTCGCACCCGGGTCGCGCGTTGTTTCCGACTACCTGGAAAAGACCGGACTCCAAACATATCTCGATCAATTGGGATTCAATCTCGTCGGCTACGGTTGCACGACTTGCATCGGTAACTCCGGGCCGCTGCATCCAAACATCGAGAAGACGATCAACAAATACGATCTAGTTGCAGCTTCGGTTCTTTCGGGAAATCGGAATTTTGAGGCCCGCGTGCATCAGCATATCAAAGCGAATTTCCTGATGTCGCCCCCGCTAGTCGTCGCCTTTGCCCTCGCCGGCCGGGTTCACATCGATCTTTCCCAGGACCCGCTTGGCAAAGACAAGGACGGGAAAGGAATTTTCCTTCGCGATCTCTGGCCAACTCTCAACGAGATCCGGGATGTCATGCAGTCTGCGCTTGGGCCCGAAACATTCCGCAAACTTTATAAAGATTTCGCCGAGCAAAATCCGAAGTGGAATGAGATCCCATCGAGCACGGGCGACATTTATCAGTGGGACGAAGAAAGTGATTACATTCATGATCCGCCGTTCTTCGAGAATTTTTCGATGGAGCCCGGGCACATTGCAGAAATCCGGAGCGCTCGCGCGCTTGGCATTTTCGGCGACACCGTCACGACCGATCACATTTCGCCTGCGGGAGCAATCAAGGAAAGTTCCCCCGCGGGAAGGTATTTGATGTCACGGGGAATTCAGTCGCGAGATTTTAACAGCTACGGTAGTCGTCGTGGTAATGATCTAGTGATGACGCGCGGGACATTCGCGAATGTTCGAATCAAAAACCTGATGGTACCCGGGACGGAAGGTGGCGTCACGAAACATTTCACGAATGGCGAGGGCGAGCAGATGTCGATCTTCGATGCGGCGATGAAATACGCGGAGACGAACACTCCGTTGGTTATTCTCGCCGGCCACGAATACGGCACAGGATCATCGCGTGACTGGGCAGCAAAGGGAACGCTTTTGCTTGGCGTGAAAGCGGTAATCGCAGCGAGCTTTGAACGGATTCACCGTTCGAATCTGGTAGGCATGGGCGTGTTGCCGTTGCAATTTATCGAGGGAACAACGGCGCAATCGATCGGACTAGACGGTTCGGAGAAATTTTCGATCAAAGGATTGTCCGACTCAACTAAACCCGGACAACAGGTAACGTTGGAGATCGAAAACAAGAAGCACGAAAAACAATCAGTGCCGGTAAAGCTTCGGATAGATACGCCGATCGAGATCGATTATTACCGGCACGGCGGGATTCTGCCGTTTGTGCTCAGACAACTGCTGTCGAAACCCTAGGTTCTGCGGTCACAGACCGCGCTACAGAAGAATCTCGCGCTTTTGGACGATGATCGGTGAACCGTCGGCAATGAATGCGGAGCGAGGCGGTTGATTCAAGGCTTCGGCGAATTGTTCCCCGTAAAGGCCTGCAACGTCTGCGTCGAATTCGAACCGGATCGCGTTCCAAATTTTCCAGCGTGGATGTTCCACGCGATATTCGCTGCAGCCGTTGCGCAGGGCGGTGTAACCCCAGTAATGTTCGGTAATAAATTCGGCGTGGGAGCCTACTGGAATCGCTTCCGGGCCGCCGGCCGCGTTCATCTTGAGCGATTCCCATTTTCGGCCGCGTCGCCACGAGTATTCCACTCTCAAATTTCCGTTGAGATCTTCGATTTCATGTTTCATTGGGACGGCAACATAGTTTTCGCCGTAAAATGTGCGCGCGACGAAAGCGATTGCGCGACGTGGCACCAGTTCCCGGACAAAAACAACGCCGCGCCGCCACGTGTCTGCCGATTTCCTCCTCACGTAGAAACGCAAATTCACTTCTTCGAAATCGCGATGAAGTGGAATGGGAAGGCCCAGAAGACGGGTGTCGAGGAAGAGAAATCCGACCACACTGAGGAAAGTCTCGCCGTTGCGGAAGTCGCTTTCGGTGCCGAGCGGAACGAGCGGAGCGATCAGGCGAGGATCGACAACGTAATTCAACATCGCCAGATAACGCCAGTTGGCCGTGAGAAATGGTTGCATGCTTTTCAAGCATCAACTGCGCGCACGCGACATCGCGCGGCGAACCGTTCCGCCTCGGATGTTCCGGTCACTGCAACAGTCTTTCCAGTGATGGACTGGGTTGTGTGCCGAGCGCAGTCGCCCGCGCATAATGTTCTCTGGCAAGTTCCTTCGATGAAGGCTGCGTTGTAATCAGAATGACCGCCAGATTAAAATGGGCGTCGGCGTAGTTGGGATCCTTCGTGATCGCTTGGAGCATCTCTTTTTCTGCCTCTTGCTGCCGGCCTTTCTGACTGGCCGTGATACCAAGGTAGTTGTGAGCGGTGGCGCTGTTTGGATTGATCTCGATCGCCTTTCTTAATTCCGTCAGCGCATCGTCGAACCTGGACTGCCGATAATGAACAATGCCCAGCGTGGTGAGCACAAAATCATCATTCGGCGCAATGGCCACGGCTTTCTTCAGCGTTGACTCCGCGGATCGAATCTTGCCGATGCGAAAGTAAACCACCCCAAGATTGGACAGCGCGTCGAGGTTGTTCGGATCTTTCGTCAGAATCTGCTGATATTGCTTTTCCGCTGTTCGAAATTTGCCTCGCTCAACGTTTTTCCGCGCAGTGCGCGCAACTTCCTGAAGTTCGTTCGGCAGAGCCTTGGCAGCGGCTGTTGCCGTCGTGTCCGATTTCGCGGGAGTAACAGATCTCGCCGGCGATTTCTTTTCGAAAACAAAACTCGCTTTGAACACTCCGGGCTTCTCATCGGAGATTGAGACCACCGGCTGTCGGAACAGAGCCAGTTCTTCGCTGGTTAATTTGGTCACCGGTTGCGCGAGGAATTCGATTTCTTTGTTCAGCAAGTCTGACCTGACTTTCAGTCTATCCAGCTCCGCCAGGACCAGCTTTCTTGCCTCGTCGCGACGCGCCTCTTCCTGTCGTTCGCGTACAATAATGTTTCGGAGCAATTCGTTTTCTCTCGCAAGCTGGGGAGACTCCTCGGTGGCCAGCTTGGCGGCCTGAAGCTCCGCGCCCGCGTGTTCGAGCTCAACATCAAGCTCCGCGGCCCGCGCTGCCAGATAGTGATTTCTATTCTGGGTTTCGGTCAGCTGCTGCTGAAGCTGTGCCATCTGTTGTTCCATCTCGTTCAATTTCCCGGCGTTTTCGGGGTCGGCGTCGCCAAGTGTCCTGACCTTCTCTTCTGCGGTCGCGAGTTTCTGTTGCAGGTCATTCTTCTCGGCCAGGAGCGCTTGGAAACGCTGTTCCATTTCCTTCGCGGATCTCAATTGGGAGAGTGCGTCGTCGCGTTCACGCTCGAGCGCAACGATGTGATTATTTGCCTCGGCAAAACCTGCCTGAGTGTTGTCCCTTTGCTTTTCTGCTGTCACACGCGCTTCATCGGCTGCAACAACCGCTTGTTTCAATTCGGCAATCTGCGTACGCAACTGCTCCCGTTCCGTGTCACGGTCGGCGTCCGACGCCCTGGAAGCCTTGAGTGATTCCTGGACCTGAGTGAGCTGATCGTGCGCCTGACGTTCGGATTTCTTCGCTTGATCGAGATCGGTCTGAACTCGCTCTAGCTTTGAATTTGTCTCTTTCAGACGCGTATCGACTGATTCCTTTTCTTTCCGTGCGCTTTCCAGGTCGCCACGTGTTTTGTCGAGCGCTGTTTGCAGTTGATTAACTTTGTCGCGCAATTTTTTGGTTGCATCCTTCGTCGCGGTATCGCGTGAGCTATCGCTCGCGGTCTCATTCGGTTGGGGCGCCACCGCTTCCGGGCCAGGCTCGGACCAGGCGTCACTCTCAGGCGCTGCCGGGGCAATTTCTGGCAAAGGGCTGGCGCTGGCGCTCAGCTGGGTCTGTCTCGTCATTCGCTCCTGAAGTCGGAGGATACCTTCGCTGATTTTGCGCCCGCGATATTCCACAACCGCCGGTTGCCAGCCAGCGTGCGACTTGCGTAACTCCTCGATCAGGCTGCCGGCGAAGCGATACTTCGCTAAAGCAGTCTTGAATCGGCTTTGGTGCTCTAGTTTCTCAGCCTGTTGTGCGGAGAGATAAGCTTTAAGAAAAATGTCGCTCGGGTCATCTTGTTGCCCGACGGCGATCCCGGTTGTGGCGAGGAAAAACAAAACCGCGACCCAAGCCGCCCCACGCCGCATTACGCAGCAGTGCAGCGCCAAGCCTAACCGGCTGGGGAGAGGTTTCCGGTCCACCGGCGCTGACAATTAGTGGAGTGACCGGCAAAAGTCGAGCCCTTTGTTTGCAAAGGGCAAGCGGAATCTTAGAATCTGTTTCGCGTTAATTGTGGTGGCCGTAGCTCAATGGTAGAGCCCCAGATTGTGGTTCTGGTTGTTGCGGGTTCGAGTCCCGTCGGCCACCCAGCTTCGCAAATCCCAAATTCCAAATCCAAAATTCCAATGTCTCGAGTCTTACAGTTTGGGTTTTGGAGCTTGGGATTTGGGATTTTTGATTGTGTGCCTGTAGCTCAACTGGATAGAGCTTCTGACTTCGGATCAGAAGGTTGGGGGTTCGAATCCCTCCAGGCACGCGTTTTTGAATGAACCGTTTGTTAGTCTATTCGAAACCATGACGAGAGATCCGGACGAAAAGTTCATGCGCGCTGCATTGAAAGAGGCAAAAAAGGCGCGCGGCCGGACGAGTCCGAATCCCGCTGTAGGAGCGGTCCTGGTCATTGACGATCAAATAGTGGCGAAAGGACATCATCGCGAAGCAGGACACTCTCATGCTGAGATCGAATGTTTGCGGGATTTCGGTGCCCCGGTTCCGGCGCGGGCGATTCTTTACGTAACTCTCGAGCCCTGTTCGACGGCCGGGCGGACTGCGCCGTGCACGGAGGCAATAATCAACGCTCGAATCAGAAACGTAGTCATCGGCGCGACAGATCGGAATCCGCGCCACTCGGGCAGAGGCATTATCAAATTACGAAATGCGGGGATCACAGTGCGGCAAGGGGTCCTGGCGGATGAGTGCACCCAGCTCAACGAGGCTTTCAATAAATGGATTGTGACTGGACGGCCTTTCGTGATTGCAAAATGCGGCATGTCTCTCGACGGCCGGTTAACGCGCCGTGCGGGCGAACCTCGATGGATCACCGAATACGCTGCCCGGCGTGACGCAAATCAGCTTCGCGCATACGTGGACGCGGTGCTCGTTGGAGCGGAAACCGTCCGAGCTGATAATCCGCGTTTGACCATCCGCGGCGTGCGCGGGGCACGGCAGCCATGGCGCGTTGTGCTGACCCGCTCAGGCCGATTGCCACGCAAGGCTCGGTTGTTCTCGGACAGATTTGCCGCGCGAACCTTGATCTATAGACGAAAAGCACTGGCAGCTGTCCTGAAGGATCTCGGCAAACGCGGCATCACCAGCGTGTTGATCGAGGGTGGCGGCGAAGTCCTCGGTGAGGCGCTCGACAAGCGGCTCATTGACAAAGTGCAGATTTACTTGGGACCGATGTTAACTGGAGGACCCGTAGTCGCTTTTGCAGGAAAAGGAACGGCCAAAACGGCGGATTCGCTGCGGCTTCGGGACGTTGACTATCAAAAAATTGGGCAAAGTATTTCCGTTAGAGGTTATCCAAGCCTTTTGCAGGCTCATTAAACGGGCAACTTTTCCCCGGTCTTCCTGTTTAATCACTGGGAGGAAAAATAATGAAGAAGCTTCTGTTGATGGCACTCGTGGCCGGGGGTTTTATGTTCGCGGGAGTGCCGCCGTCTGATGCTCAAGTTTACTTCAGCATCGGGTTCGGCTTTCCGGGCTACTACGGCTACGGATATTACCCATATGGTTACAATTATCCGTACCGGTATTATTACAGGCCGTACTATCGCGGCTATTACAATCGCCCCTATTACCGGTCAGGCGGACGTCGGTATAACCGCAATCATTATCCCAACTACTATTACAGGCATTAGTTTCTGGGGATAAATCAAATCAAGCTGGCTCGAAATGTTTCGAGCCAGCTTGGTCTTTTCTCCCTCCCAGGCGCAAGAACGCCTCGGGGATTCGAACCAGCGCCGGCCTATTTATCCGACTTTGGCGAAGTTGCCGATTTTGCTGCAGGGCTTTTGACTGGCTGATCAATCTGGAACTCTTTCTTCAATTGCTGGATCAGCGCGGGAAGTTCCTTTTGCCTCTCAGCTTCGATTTGCTGCCGAAGTGTTTGTTCGACTTTTCGGCGTTCCTGAATGTAACGGGATTCAAATCGGGCGCGTTCCTGCGGATTCAGTTGAAGACCGGAGTTGCGAACGGCTGCATCTGCCTCGCGGGTAACAGCCTGCCGACGCATCGTCTCGCGCTGACGCATAAGATTGCGTTGTTCGGGGCTCATCTGCATCCAAAGCTCGGCGTTGCGACGAAAATTTTGACGAGCATCGGGTGGCATCGCGAGCCACCGTTGCCTTACATTCTGGCCTGCAGGTATCCCATGAGCCTGGCCCGCTGGCGGTCCATGAACCTGGTTTGACGGCGGCCCATGCGGGACTGCCATAGGCGGCGGCCGGCCAACCGGTGCGCGATGTTGTTGCGCCTGCGCTTGTGCGGCAGCGCAGGACAAGGCGAAAACCGACAAGCCGACGAATAATTTACAGCGTTGGCTGTTCTTCCCACACGCTATTTTCATCCCAGGCGATCAATGCATCCAGATCAGCCACGACGTCATAATCTTGTGGATCGATTTTAGCCACTACATCTGAGTCACTCGAAGACGCTGTCTGCGGACCTGGATGTGTGACAAGAGCAAGACCAATTACGAGCGCTGCTACAGCCGACGCTCCAATGAGCCTCCATACGCCGAACCAGTTCCGCACCCGCTCGAAATGAGTCGGTTCCTGCCTAACTCTTCTCAGGACATTCCGGCCGAAAAACGGCGAAAGCGTGGGCTGCGGAAGCCGCCCGAGAAAATCCCATAGCTCCTTGTCATCTTGAGGTTCCATGTTGTCCATCCGATTCAACCATTTCAACGCCTCGAAGTTGCGCTCGAACGCGGTATCATATTCCGGGTGCCTCCAGGAAACCTTCCAGTTGTCGAATGCGTGTCGGATGGCGCATTTTGCGTAGCGCCTTCGCTTCAATCTGCCGAATGCGCTCGCGAGTAACCTGGAACTGCCGCCCGACCTCCTCCAAGGTTCGGCTGTAGCCGTCCACGAGGCCAAATCGTTGCTCGAGAACTTGCCGTTCCCGGTCGGTTAGTGTTTCCAAGACATCTTTGATCTTTTCTTTCAGCAAAACGATGGCCGTCATGTCGCTGGGGTTTTCGGCGCCTCTGTCCTCAATGAAATCGCCAAAGTTGGTTTCTTCGCTCTCGCCGACGGGCGACTGAAGCGAGATCGGCTGCTGTGCCATCTTCAGCACCGCCCGCACACGGTCGACTGGCAAGAGCACTTCTTCAGCCACTTCCTCAGGCGTCGGCTCCCGGCCGTATTCCTGAACGAGCTGTTTTTGCACGCGCAGGAGTTTGTTAATCGTCTCAATCATGTGGACTGGGATTCGGATAGTGCGCGCCTGATCGGCAATCGAGCGCGTAATAGCCTGGCGAATCCACCAGGTGGCGTAAGTCGAAAACTTGTATCCGCGCCGATACTCAAACTTCTCCACCGCTTTCATCAATCCCATGTTTCCTTCCTGGATGAGGTCTAGAAACGACAAACCGCGGTTGGTATATTTCTTCGCGATCGAAATAACGAGACGAAGGTTGGCCTCGACCATTTCGGTTTTGGCCTTGAACGCCTGACGCAGCCAGTTTTTAAGCGTCCGATATTCGTCCGCGTAATCGGAAAGCGAAAACCACAGGCTCGTTTCCAGCTCGCGGACTTTGTCCTGAAGCTGCAACCGGCGTTTCTTGCTACGAGGATTTTTAGCCAGCTCGGTCTGAAGATAAAGTGACGTGTGGTATGCCTCGTCGGCGAGATGCACGAACTCCTCGGTGACCCGCTGCTTGAGATAAAAACGAGGGTAAACCTTTTGCAGAGCAGTCATCGTTTTTTGTAATGCCCTGCGTTTCTGGGACGTTTTCCTCGAAAAGTCGCGCGCTAGCTCGGAAAATTGCCGGGCGAGGGACGCGCTCAATTGTTCCACCTGCTTACTCAAGCGCGGCAGGTTTTTCATGTATCTTTCGCGGCTCTCGATTTTTTTATCGAGGATTACGCGATCAAACCGTTCCCTGCCCTCGAGAAGTTTTCTGGCCAGGTCGAGATGACCGCGCGCAACAAAACCGAACCGAGTGAGATGCTTCTGCACCATCGCTTCAGCCAACTCGATGCGTTTTGAGATTTCGACCTCCTGGTCGCGGGTTAGCAGCGGCACCTGCCCCATCTGCTTGAGGTACATCCGCACCGGGTCATCCAGAATATCAACTTTGGTTGTCGTTCTGTTTTCTTCTTCCTCTTCCTCATCATCCACGTCTTTTTTGCCGTCCCGATAGCGGTCCACCTCCGAGGCTTCGATGATATCGATCTCCAGGCGGCGCAGACGGGTGAGAATCAAATCTAGTTCGTCCGCATCGGTAATTCCTTCGGGCAACGCCTCGTTCAGATCGTCGAACGTGAGATAGCCTTGTTCTTTTGCCAGCTTGATCAGGTCCCGAATGCGCGTTTGAACCTCAATCGACGAGTACAGACCAGATACTCCCAGTGCCGGCACGGACAGCGGCCCGTTCTTTTTAGGCCGAAGCGAGGAAGATTTCATGCGCGCACCCTTAAGTCCATTAGGTCGCGGGTGCTTGTTGAGATTTCCACGCGCATTTAAACGCCTCTTCGAGTGGCCGCGGCGGTGGTTATTTTTGAGCCGGCGCGACGACGACCGTCGGCTACCCCCCCTTCGTTTCGAATGCCTGGCCAAGTTTGTTCGGTTAAGGATTTGGACTAAGGCCTTCGGCCTGCCACGCGGCAGTTGACGACTAAATGTCGGTCCGGCCGGCGGGTCGGGAAAACTCGTGGAGCTGTTCCTGCAGGTCAAGAATTTGTTTCTGCAAATTTACGACCTCACCCGCAGTCAAATTTGGCAGCCTCATTTTGTTCTTAAGCGCTTCTAATTCTCGTTCGACAGGTTCTGCCGTCAGACTCCGCCACCATTGATAAGCCAGACCTCGATCAGTATAAGGAATTTTTTTTGGTGAAATCCAACTCGACACGACAGCCTCCTCTTCTGGTTCCAGTGAAGCCAAAAACGAAGCGATGGTGGCAGGGTCTTCTGGTCGCACATCCGCACTAAGTATGCGGCACAGCAACTCGGTACCTGGCGTTTTCACTAACATTTGCCGCCAAGGTTGCGCCAGCAAGAAGTTGCGCACTTCTGAGTCCCGAAGCCCGAGAATGCAGAGTTGCTTAATCTTTTGCGGTGAGGCAACAGGTTGGATATCGCGCTGGACCGATTCAGTTGATCGCGTCGAAACCCTGGGCATAAGGTTTTTTAAGTCAGTCGCTGGCAAGTCGAAACGTGCGGCGGCCTTGTAGATGACCTCGTTTCGCATTGGGTCGCTTCCAATACGGCTAATCAACTCTGCAGTCCTTCGCGCCGCCTGGATCTTCGCTCCTGAGGAAGAAAGATCGACATTGGCCGCCTCTCGCTCAGTCCAGTAATCGAAGAAATCGCGCGCGTTCGCGACGCGTTTTTCGAATTGCTCCCTTCCCTCCCGGCGAATAAGCGAATCCGGGTCTTCGCCCTTCGGCAGCTCGACGACGCGGATAATAAAGTCGTTCTGTAGCAACGCATCGAGCGAACGCTCGGCCGCTTTTGCGCCCGCCGCGTCCGAGTCGAAACACAGAACCACTTCATCAACAAACCTCCTAAGAATCCTCGCCTGATTTTCCGTGAACGCAGTTCCCTGTGGCGCAACGACATTCCTGATCCCCGCCTCAAACAAGGTAATCAAATCAAGTTGGCCTTCGCAGACGATCGCACAATTCGCTTCGATCAGTGACCGCTTGGACTTATGCAACCCAAAAAGCACATTGCCCTTTCGGAAAAGCGGCGTCTCGGGTGAGTTCAGATATTTCGCCGCGCCTTCCTCGTCTTTCACCAGCCGACCGCTGAACGCGATCACTTCGCCAATATCGTTGCAAATTGGAAACATAACCCGGCCGCGGAAGCGATCGTACGCGTTCTGGCGTCCCTGTACGTCGCTTTCATCCCTCGTTTTGAGTAGCCCGCTGGCTAGCAGATCGCGTTGCTCGAACCCTTGCGCGCGCGCCCAGTTGCCAAACGCGTCCCATTCATCCGGCGCATAACCAAGCTGCCACCGTTTCGCAATTTCTCCGGTAATTCCCCGGCGCTTTAAATATCTCCGCGCGGATTCTCCGACTTCGCTCTTTATTAGATTTTCATGGAACCATTCCGTGGCTTCGGCATGTAATTTTAGTAACTTCCGGCGTGTCTCGTGTTGTCGGTCTTCTTCTGCCGCGCCACGTGTTTCGACTATAGTGATACCGGCGCGCGCCCCGAGCTTGCGCACGGCTGATGGAAAATCGACGTGCTCGTAATCCATTACGAACCGGAAAACACTCCCGCCGACGCCGCAGCCGAAGCAATGAAAGGTCTGCCGACTCGGGCTCACCATGAACGAAGGCGTCTTTTCCTGATGAAACGGGCAGAGGGCCTTGAAATTCGCTCCGGCGCGTTTCAGGGGAAAATACGAACCGATCACTTCGACGATGTCATTCGCAGCAGCGATTTGTTCGATTGTTTCTGAAGGGATCGTTCCCATGCGCGCCTGCTTATTTTTGCCTCGTTTGGGATCTAAAGCGATGGCAAACTTACGCAGTGCGGCTGCGTTTCAACGTCAGGAGCAATGATCGGTCAGTCATCCCAAGCGAAGGCGAGGGACCCCGTGGCACTATCTTAAAGCACCGCCACGGCATTCCTCCATTTCGGTTCGCTTCGTTCACAATGACAGCAGTGTGTTCGCTCGTGCTATCCTTGCTCACTGTCGTTCCGGCCGATGCACGTGAGACAATTCATAAAGGCGATGTCGTTGTGGTGCCGTTGCATGGTGAAGTTGCGCCCTCACTACTGGCATTCCTGCGGCGCGCGGTAAAGACGGCCGAGAACAACGAGGCTTCCGCGATCGTGCTTGACCTGGACACCTACGGCGGTCGCCTCGACACAGCGACCGACATTGTAAATGCGCTGAATCAAATCAACATCCCGACCTACACGTTTATCGATACGAACGCAGGATCGGCTGGCGCGTTGATCGCTATTGCCACGGAACATATTTACATGGCGCCGGTGAGCGCAATTGGCGCGGCTGCACCGATCCTTTCGACGGGCGAAGATCTTCCTGCCACGGCAAAGGAAAAAACTATCTCGTATTGGTCTGCACTCATCCGCGGATCGGCAATCAAGAACGGCCACAATCCCGACCTCGCCGAGGCCTTCATGAACAAAGACAAGGAAGTAAAAATCGGTAACCGCGTCGTCCATCCAAAAGGCGCGATTCTCACTATCAATGCGCCGGAAGCCACTGAAAAGATCAACGGCAAACCCTTACTCGCAGAAGCGATTGCCAATTCGATTTCTGATTTGACCAAAAAAGCCGGATTGAAAGGGAAGATTGTCAGGATTGAGCCAACTGGGTTCGAGCAGATTGCCTTTTGGATCACTGCGCTTGCGCCGTTGCTGTTGCTCGGCGGAATTCTCGGTGCGTATTTGGAATTCAAGATTCCTGGAGCAACTTTGCCGGGCGTTATCTCTGCGATTTGTTTCGCGCTTTTTTTCTTTGGCCATTATCTCGCGGGGCTCGCTGGCTGGGAGGTCGTCGCGCTTTTCGTTCTTGGAGTGGTTCTTGTGCTGATCGAGATATTTTTCTTCGCGCACAGCACAATAGTGTTCGGCATGGTCGGCGTGTTTCTTATGATCGCGTCGCTTCTCTGGACAATGATTGATCGTTACCCACAGCAACCGTTCTTACCGACCGGCAAAATGCTAGCGATCCCATTACTCAACATGTTGATCGCAGTTGTGGGAGCATCCATCGTGATCGCCCTCCTCGCACGTTACCTTCCGCGCACCAGCTTTTACCGGCGATTTGCCTTGATCGATTCAAATCCGTCCGGCACATCGCTGGCAGGCGAGCCGCGACACTTCGCAACCGCACTCGCAATCGCGCCCGGAACGCACGGCACGGCAGTTACCGTGTTACGACCCAGCGGGAAAGCGCGCTTCGCCGACCACCTCGTCGATGTCGTCACTGAAGGCGAATTCATTGCCCCGCTAACCCCCGTCACTGTCATCCAAACTGACGGGATGCGCGTGGTAGTGAAAAGCAGTACGTCGGTCTGATCGACTTTGTTTATCCGCCAGCGACGACGCGGATGAATTCGATGCGGTCACCCTCTGCAAGCGAGCGTCCTGCCCATTCGTAGCGATGAACGGCGAGCCCGTTGTGTTCCACCAGAATCGACTGCGGCGGCAATTGATAACGATCGACAAGCTCCGCGATCGTTCTTGCTTCGCGCGAATCCGCTGTTTCGCCGTTGAGTGAAATCGTCATGCTTAGCAAAGGGCCCGGTCCCAATCCTTCCAAACCGGTTCGATACCGCAACTGCGAAGGGTGGCGGCGATCTCGGTAGGTGAACGCTCATCACTGATCTCGAACTGGCCGGTCGCGAGTTGATCTTCACCGTGCTGATATTCCGGTGCGACAATGCGACCGCGGACAGTATGATGGAGATGTTCGCGTCCCTGGCGGGTGTAACCGCCTGGCTCGGTGTGGCTGCCTGCGCTCATCATTGTTACTCCGATTGAGGCCAGTGCATCGCGCAGCGGCGCGCGCTCGCGCGTGCTGAGCACTATCCCAACCTGCGGGAATGTAATTCGTAACGCGCACACCAATTGCACAACTTCGCGGTCACTCATCGCAAAGAGCGGACGGAATCCGCCGGCTGCCGGGCGCAACCGCGGCACGCTGACGGTAATTTGCGCCTGCCAGCAGTGTCTGAATAAATGTTCCAAGTGCGCGACGAGCGCAATCACTTCATCCTGCCAGCGCGACAACCCGATCAGCGCGCCGATGCCGAGTCGGCGAAAACCGGCGGCGTATGCTCGCTCGGCGCAATCGAGCCGATAATTAAAATCGCGTTTCGGCCCAGCGGTGTGCATTTCCGCATAGATGCCGCGGTTATACGTTTCCTGATAAACGACAAGGCCTTCCGCGCCAGCCTCAACGACGGCCACGTAATCCCCGGTATCCATCGGACCAACCTCGATCGAAATCGAAGAAAAATCGGGTGCGAGAGCGCGCACACATTCGGCAAGATAATTGCCACTCACAAATTTTGGGTGCTCGCCCGCAACCAGAAGGATCTGGCGAAAGCCCTGACGCGCCAGATGCTGCGCTTCAGCAATGACTTCATCGACACCAAGCGTGACGCGCAGTATCGGATTGTCCCGCGAGAAACCGCAATATTGACAATTGTTGATGCATTCGTTGGAGAGATATAACGGTGCGAACAGACGCATCGTGCGCCCAAAATTTTGCAGTGTGAGCGCGCGGGAACTTTGCGCCATCGCTTCCATTTCCTGATCGGACTTTGGGGCGATTAGTTGTTCGAACCGCTGAACCAGCTCTGATTTTTTCAGAGCTAAATTGTTCAATGTCTGGACGAATGACATCAGGATAATTTCATAGCGCATCCAGCGTGCGCAAACGGCAATTCGCGGACCACGCGCAGTCTGAAATATGCCGCGTGATGTGTTAAAAGGCGAAATTCACGCCGGTGCGAACCATGCCGAAGTTGTTATTCGGCCCATCCACAAAGTTCCAGCTGAAATCGCTCACCCAGCCGATATGTGGCGTAAGACGGATTTCAAGGCCGCCCCCGACTTGGCCGAGCGCCTCGGTTTGGGCTCCTGTAAAGCCCTCTGTCTGGACAATGTCAAAGCCTTCTCCGGGTTCAACGACGCGTACATTTTTTGAGCGCTGGCCGCCACCAAAAATCGCTCCGCCGCCTCCGAAAATGTATGGCGAGAAACGGCTGCAAGGAATTGGGTAACGCAGAGTGAATGTCCCCAACATAGCTCCAATGGTGTTGGTCGAACGGCCGGTGTTACTCTCAAAAATGCCGTCGCTAAAATCGGCAAAGATACTTTCGCGAGCCTGTCTGGCACTCGCCGCCCAACCTTCAATTCCCACACCGAAATAACGCATGAAGAAATATTTGATTTCTCCGCCACCGCCCCAAGCGTGATCGGCTTCAATGTAGCGATCATTCGCCCAATTGGTTCCGGTGAAAATGTAGGTGCCCCAAAGGCTCACATTGAACTCGTTATTTGCGTACCACTCCGGGCACGGCGGCGGGGCAGCTACCTGCTTCATTTCCTTGCCTGAATAGCCGGTACCACCAGAAGCCGCCGAAGCAAATAAACCGATCCCGATCAGCCACGACAGCAGCTTTTTCATGTGTCTCTCCTTTTGGTTAAGTCCCCTCCAAATTTCGTACGCCCCAGTCGGTAAACGACTTCCGTGCTGTGTTTGGATGCTGTGATTGTGAGCCGGGCACCAGAAATTGCAAGCATTTTTGACCACTGCCGACTGGCTCAGGTCTTCAGTTCTACCCCGGTATTCGCATCGGTAATGACAAATTTTTCGTGATGAAACGTCGGGTCGCCGCGAAAAATCAGACGACCGGCATAACGGCGCTCCAGTTCCACGAGCAGCTCTTCGTCTTCCTCTTTCAATCGCTTCAAAACATCAGGGTTCAGGATTACCCGAATCTCGTGAATAGAGTCCTGGTATTTGCGCATCACAGTATTGAGCGTTCTGTGTAATTCCACGCTGGTGGTCATGGTCGTTTTTACCACGCCCCGTCCGCCGCAGTAGGGACAGTTTTCATAAATAGTGTCGCTGAGGCTTTCCTGCGCCCTCTGCCGCGTCATCTCCATCAGGCCGAGCTGCGAAATGGGAAGCACATGTGTTCTCGCTTTGTCACGCTTGAGCCGTTCCTTCATCAACGCATAAACAGCCTGCTGATCCCTGCGGCTTTTCATGTCGATGAAATCAGCAATGATCAATCCACCAATATTACGTAACCGAAGCTGCCGTGCGATCTCGTCGGCCGCTTCCAAGTTGGTTTGCAGGATCGTCTTCTCAACGTCGCGCCCCCCTTTGTTGCGTCCGGTGTTCACATCGATCGCCACCAGCGCTTCAGTCTCGTCGATGACAATGTAGCCGCCACACTTCAGCCAGACCTGCCGATGAAATGCGTCATCGATCTGCTTTTGCACGCCGTGAGTCTCAAAAATCGGCGTCGCGCCGTCATAGTAGCGAACACGGTTTCGCGCGCGCCTTGAGATTTCACCGACCATGTCGATCATCCGATCCGTCGCCGCGCGGTCGTCGCAAAGGATCTCGTTAATTTCTTCGGTGAGAAAATCGCGCACTGTCCGTTCGACCAAATCGGGTTCCTCAAACAAGCGGCACGGGGCGGGATTGTCCCGAATGGCTTGATCGACTTTGGCCCATTGATCGAGAAGCACGCGCAGATCGCGCACAAAATACCTGGCGCGCTGACCTTCTCCCACCGTGCGAATGATAACGCCGACACCGTCAGGAATATCCAGCTCGCGCAGAATCTTGCGCAGTCGCTCGCGTTCTTTTGGCGCTTCGATTTTACGCGAGATACCGCTGCGATCGCTGAACGGCATCAGTACCAAGTATCGCCCTGCAAAACTGAGATTGGTTGTGACGCGAGGGCCTTTCGTGCCAATTGGCCCTTTGGTAACCTGCACGATCACGTCCGAACCAACCGGGTAAATGCTCGGTATGTCTTTTACCGTGATCCGCTTTCGCGGGCGCTTGTTCGCGCGCCTGTCGATTTCTTCGATGCCGCTGTCGAGCGCTGCGGGAATCGCGTCCCAAAAATGGAGGAACGCGTTTTTTTCGAAGCCGATGTCAACAAACATCGCCTTCAAACCCATCTCGATGTTTTTGACTTTACCCTTGTAAACGCCGCCTACAATGTTGCGCGAGGTTTTACGTTCGACGCTGTATTCTTCAAGCTGGCCACCCTCGAGCAAAGCCACACGGGTCTCGAGTTTCTCCACGCTCAATATGAGTTTGTTGCCGGTCTTGCGTGAAGGAAGACCCAAAATCTTTCTTACCTTGTCTATCATAAAAATAAAGGGTTGCCCGGTCATCGGCCGAACTGCCGATACGAACTGCAATAGCGATTCTGACCGGGGATTCATCGTGTTGTTCCGCGTTTGCGGCTGGGCGGCGGTGGAGGCGGGCGGGCTGGCGCTTAACTCCGAAGAGCCGCTCAAAAAAGTTGCGTGGACGCTGGGGCGCCGCAACCGGGACCGCGCGGGCCGCAGCACCGCAGCTCGCCGCGCTACTTTTCCCTGTGAATCGGCTTCGGGTTCAACATCAGGTCGATGCGTCCGAAGTTGCCATTTGCACAGTTGCGCTTTGCGAATCGTTGGCATGTTTCTTCGTCCTCGCCTCCGAGATTTCCTCCCGCATCGTGAAAACTCACTTCCTTAATCAATTGGAAACGGATTGGCCTTGTGCGCGGGTGGAAGCCACGCCACCTGCATGTCGAACTTGCCTTCGTCGAGCGCCAGCTGTGCGTTCCAAAATTCCGGTAGCGATCGGGCCCGCGACGCTCGCCGCCGTGCCCAGAGGCGCCCTGCACCATCACTACGACGACGTACTTCGGATGGTCAAATGGCGCGAAACAAGCAAACCACGGCAACGTGTTTCCTCGTGGCCGCGCTCGCTGGCCTGCGCGGTGCCGGTTTTTCCAGCGACCTGCACATCTTTCAAACGTGCTCTGCCACCAGTCCCGCCGTCTTCATTAACAACCTCCCAAAGACCCTTGCGCACCAATTCGATATCTGTCAGGCGAAATTTCCTGCCGTAAGTCCGATCGCACTCGTCGGCTGGTCAGGCACGGCGGATCTTGCCGTCCTCATCCAGCACTGGAGAGCCGTCTTGATTCAAGACCTTGTCACCAAACGTGGGTAATAGCATACGCCGCCGTTTGCAATCGCAGACGTAGGCCATTGCCAGTTGCAGTGGCGAAACAAGTGTGTAGCCCTGGCCGATGGAAACGTTCGCCGTTTGCGCTTGTGACCATCTCTCCTGTGGATGATGAATCTGCATCCACTCCGGCCCTGGCATATTGCCAGTCTGTTCGCCGGTCAGTTGCAGGCCGGATTCCTCGCCAATGCCCAACATCTTGCCAATGTGGTCAATCGACTGAATCCCAGCTGCATTGCCATATTGATAGAAGAAGGAGTCACACGATACTTTGATCGCATCAACCAGCCCAACTGTGCCGTGCCCGGAATGTTTCCAGCATTGGAAGTAGTGGTCGCCATAACTCACGCCACCGCTGCAGTTGAAACGCGTGTTTGCGAGAATTTTCGTGCCACGCAGATCCGGCCAGCGCCGTGATCAGCTTGAATGTCGAGCCCGGCGGCAAGCCGCTAATCGCGCGGTTGACTAATGGATCGCCCTCGTCTTTCTGCAGCGCTTTCCAATCCTTTGCCTTGATGCTCGGAATGAAAGTGTTTGGATCGAATGAGGGCACCGAAGCCATCGCCAGGATGTTGCCATTGTTTGGATCGACAACGACCGCGCCCGCCCGGGCTACTGCGCGCAACGCTTCCTCCGTAATCGCCTGAATGCGCGCGTCGAGCGTCAGGAAAACATTGGCGCCTTGTTGCGGGGGATCTTCGCGCAGCACTCCATCGATTGTGCCCTTTGCGTTGCGCCGCAGATAACGCACACCGGGTTTCCCGCGCAGATATTCGTCCATCGTTTTCTCGATATTCGATTTCCCTTCCACATCCGCCTGGTAAAAGGTGAATTTCTTCGCTTCCTCCTTGTTCACATCGTCCGGTACCCCGACGTAACCAAGGATGTGCGCGGCTAGCGCGCCGTAGACATAAGAGCGAACAGGTTTGATCGCGATGTCCACTCCCGGCAATCCGACATCGTGCTCGGAGAATTTCGCCATCGTCGGGAAATCGATGTCTTTGATGTAAGAAAACGGGACCTCCGTATCATTGCGAAAATGTCGCTGCAGCTTGCCGGCATTGTAATCGCGCGCCAAATCCAGCTCATTGAGACGCGGTACGATGCCATTATTAACAATTTTGATTATGTCCGGCTCCTTTAGATCTTTCGGCATCCCGCTGATGGTTGCCCTATATTCAGCCGTCGGCGGCGAACCGAAGCGCTCACGGTACCCTTTGACCATCTCTGGCAGATAGAAATCGACCTCATAGCTGGCGCGGTTTTGGACGAGCGTGAACGCCGTTGCGGTCTTTGATTTCGCCGCGCACCGAAGGAATACGCACAGTGGCTTGCGAGCTGCCGCGAATCTGCGCGGTCCATTCTGCGCCGTGCGCCACCTGGATCCACCAAAGTCGAAGACCAAGTGAGCCGACGCCCAACAGCATGAAAAGCCCAAGGAATTGGATGCGCAGACGCGAACTCAAGCGGCGTTTGCTCATTCCACCCGCCCCCCTTCGGGACCGTACGAATAGGCGGTCATGTGCCCGAGCCATTGCAAGCCCCAGAAAAAGATCGGCGCGATGGCCATGGCGATGAGACCGGGTCCGCCAATCTGCCACCAAATTTCAGGAGTAAAAACAAGCGAGCCGCGGCGAAAAGTGATCATGAGATATTGTGCGAGAACTATCAACGAGGTGAAAACGCCGCTCAGGATACAATGCACTTCCCATCGGCCGCGGGCAAAGAGCGGTCGCAGGCCATGCATTATTCCTGCCAGCACACCGTAGAGGAGTATCGATGATCCGGCTGAGATTTCAACCTTGCCCCCGATCACCTGAACGGTAAGCGCATCGAGCAAAACCCCGGCAAAGAACGCCAAAGCGAGCATCAGGGGAAATGGCAACGCCATTGCGCCGTAAAAAACAATGACAGGCACAATATAGACATGGGCATTGTAGAGCCACGGCAGCGCCGGAATGAAGAGCTCGGCGATCTGCGCCACCAGAACCAGTACCAATAGACAACCAAAAAAAATCATCTTCTGCCAGTCACAACGAATACGTCCTCAAGATGAGAAAGATCGACAGCGGGGGTGAGTTGCGCCTGCCCATCCAGTTCGCGGACGCGAAAAGTTTTTACAGCTCCAATGAGCAGGCCCGAGGGGAAAACACCCCCTACGCCTGAAGTATAAGCTTTCTGCCCCGGCTTCAGGTCGGCCTGTTTTGACAAGAAATTCAGGTCCAAAAGCGGGGTGAGTCCGCCAGTCACGCGCTGGCCGGAAACGATGCCCTGTTCGCGGCTGCCTTCCACTGACACTGCCACGCGGCAGTTTTCATCGGAAATCAACAAGACGACTGAGATTGTGTCGCTCACAGTGGTGGTTTTTCCCACCAGACCTACATCGGTCACCACGGGCATGTCCGTTTCGACGGCATCTCTCCTGCCGCGGTTGATGGTAACAGTTCGCCACCAACTAGAAGAATCGCGCGCGATCACTTCAGCTGCGACTAACTTAAAGACTGAGCGCTCGCGATAGTTCAGGGCGTGGCGCAGACGATTTACCTCGTGCTCAACATCGCGCAAGCCTTGATTGGTCGCGCGCAGCTCTCGGTTTTCCACCTGCAGCGCGGCGTTCTCATGCTCCAACTGGTCAAGCGACTTTAACCCTGACCGCACCGAGGTGATCTGCTTCTTGATTCCGGACCCACCAGTCAGAAACGGCGCCAGCAGCCCATACACACCAGACTTGAACTTCTGCGTAGTTTCCGGACCAAAGGTGAGAAAATATCCCAGGATAGCGCCGAAAATCAGCAAGGTGATGAGGTTCGTGCGACTCATCGCAATTGCGGATTGCCCGCCATGGCGGATGACCTTCCCGCGGAATGCGGATTAAAAAAGATCGATTTCAGCCGGAGAGGGCCAATCAATCCGCAATCGGAAATCGCCAATCCGCGATTGCTCCTAGCGCCACTGGCGATCCGCCGAGGCGACCTGACGCAAAAACTTAAGTTCATTGAGGCATTTGCCTGTCCCCTCCGCCACTGCGCTGAGTGGATCTTCAGCTACGTGGACAGGCAACCCTGTTTCCTCGCTCAAAAGTTTGTCGAAGCCGCGCAGTAACGCGCCACCGCCTGCCAGCACCAGCCCGCGATCGACCAGATCCGCCGAAAGCTCGGGAGGGCACCGCTCCAGGGTGATGCGCACCGAATCGACAATCGTCGAGATCGGTTCGAGTAAGGCTTCGCGCACTTCTTGAGAAGTAATCATGAGCGTCTTTGGCAAACCCGGCCACCAGATCGCGCCCTTTGACTTCGACACTCGTTTCCTTTTCACTCGGATACGCCGAGCCGATTTTGATTTTAATTTCCTCGGCGGTGCGCTCACCGACCATCAAATTGTAGGCGCGTTTCATGTATTGCACGATCGCCTCGTCCAATTCATCGCCCGCCACACGCACGCTGCGGCTAAACACAATCCCGGAAAGCGAAATAATCGCGACTTCTGTCGTTCCGCCGCCAATATCGATAATCATGTTGCCGGCGGGATCCTGAACCGGAAGTCCTACGCCGATGGCCGCCGCCATGGGCTCTTCGATCAAATAAACTTCGCGTGCGCCGGCATGCGTGGCCGATTCACGCACTGCGCGTTTTTCCACTTCCGTGATTCCGGAGGGGACGGCAATAACCACGCGCGGTCGCACCCGCACCCGGCGGTTATGCACCTTGGTGATGAAATGCCGCAACATCGCTTCGGTGACTTCGAAATCCGCAATCACGCCATCCTTAAGCGGACGCACCGCGACAATATTCGCCGGCGTGCGGCCGAGCATGCGCTTGGCTTCGTCACCGACGGCCAGCACGCGGTTGGTCCCGGCCTGCACCGCTACGACCGATGGCTCACGTAAAACGATCCCCTGATCCTTTACGTAAACAAGAGTGTTCGCTGTGCCGAGATCAATCCCGATATCGCTGGATAGCCAGCCGAAAAATCCGTTGAACATGAATTATTTATTAGCAGCACTGTCCAGCTCGAAAGAAACGCGTTCACGCATCTGAGCCGGATCCAGTGGACCCCTCCCGCGGCGCGATTCGGCCGGCTGAAACGCCGTAACATGAGAAGGCGCAAGCCGCCGTCAAGCGTATTCTATTGGGGTAACGGAGGATTGAAGTGCTGGAGGTTTGCGGAGGGGCTTGCCATTACTCCATTACTCCATTACTCCATCACGCCATGGCACAAGTGATTGTCGCTCCATCCATTCTGGCTGCAGATTTCTCGCGGCTCGCTGAGGAAATCCACCGCGTCGAGGCCGCAGGGGCCGATTGGATTCATTGCGACATCATGGACGGGCATTTTGTCGATAACATCTCCTTTGGGCCGGACGTGGTGCGCCTCGTTCGCAAAGAAACCGATCTGCCGCTCGACGTCCATCTCATGATCGAACATGCCGAGCATTATGTGCCGCGATTCGTCGAAGCCGGCGCAAACTCGATCACCGTTCACGTGGAACCGGAAGCCAAACACGATGTCATCAAAACATTGCAGCATATTCGAAACAGCGGTTGCCGCGCGGGCCTCACACTGAATCCCGAAACGCCACTCGACTTAGTCGAACGGTTCCTTGGTAGCTTCGACATTCTGCTCGTTATGACTGTGCATCCCGGGTTCGGCGGACAACCGTTCCGCGCTGATCAGATGGAAAAGGTCAGGCGCGCAGCAGAATGGAACCACTCACGGGAGCACAAGATCGACATTGAAGTGGATGGTGGAATTACTCCGGAGACCGCCCGAATCTCAGTGGAAAACGGCGCGAACGTCCTCGTCGCCGGCACGTCAATTTTTCACTCCAAAGATTACGCCAAAGCAATTCGTGAATTGCGCGGCGAATGACACGCCAACCGATCGACCGCGCTTAGCGCGTTTCGGACGATTCGCCCGCCACGACCGGCTCGGCCTCTATCGGTGGTTTCGGCCATGACTTCGTCGGTCTGTGTAACGCGCACGACTTCTTCGATAGTCGTTTTGCCCTGGGCTACACGTCGCCAGCCGTCTTGCCGCAACGTCTCCATGCCTTCGGCAATCGCGCATTGCTTCAGCTCGCCGCCGTCACGCTTTTGCATGATCAGCTTTCGCAGCGGCTCGGTGATCACGACAGATTTCGTAAATCGCGGTGCGACCTTGATAACCGGTCTGCCGGCATTGATCGCAACCGGCGCCCCGCCGGAAACGGGTGCCAGTTCCTTCACAGGAAAACCGATCTCGGCGAGATAATCGCGTGGGATAATCGACCATCTGCGCGCAATCCGGACAAATCGTGCGCACGAGCCGTTGCGCGATGAAGGACTTCACCACCGAGGCGAGCAGAAACGGCTCCACATCCATGTCGAGCAAACGGGTGATGCCGCCGACGGCGTCGTTGGTGTGCAGCGTGCTGAAGACAAGGTGGCCGGTCATCGCGGCGCGGATGGCGATATCCGCGGTCTCGACATCGCGAATCTCGCCGACCATTACCACATTCGGATCCTGTCGCAGAATGTGGCGCAGGCCTTTAGCGAAAGTGAGATCGATTTCCGGTTTCACGTCGATTTGCGAGACACCGGCGAATCCGATATTCGACCGGTTCTTCGATCGTGATGATGCGCCGCTGTACCGAATTGATGCTGCTGAGAAAAGCAATAAAGCGACGTCGACTTTCCGCAGCCAGTCGGACCCGTGAGCGAGGATGATTCCGTTCGGCTGGGCGAGCAGATGCCGGATAATTTTCTCCTGCTTGTCGCTGAAATCGAGGCGCTCGAAATCCGAACTGTTGTTCGCCGCGACTGAGCAAACGCAAACTGATGGATTCGCCGTTAACCGTTGGAATTGTCGAAACGCGAACGTCGATTTCCTGATTGTTTTTCGCGAGCAAATTCATCCGCCCATCCTGAGGAAGCCGGCGCTCGGCAATGTCCATGTGCGACATCACTTTCAATCGCGAGATAATGGCCGATTGCAGGACCCGCAGTTGCGGCGGGACGGCGACTTCGTGCAGGATTCCATCGATTCGGTACCGAATGCGCAAGATCGTTTTCCAGCGGCTCGACGTGAATATCAGTGGCGCGCTCCAAGATCGCCTCGCGAATGATCTGGTTGACAAACTTCACCACGGACGCTTCTGGATCGTCAGCATTCAGTTCGATGGCGGCCTCGACGTCCTCCAGCACATCCATGGAGCCCCTGGTTTTCAGGATCTCGTCGAAAGTTTCCGCGCCGACGCCGTAAAGCGTTTTCATCGCGCGCAGAAGCTGCGCGCGCGGCACCAGCACCCATTCGGCCGGTTTCTTCAAAAGCTGTCCTGCAAGCTGGCGGCCAATCGAATTGAACAAATCGTACGTCGCCAGCACTACTGAATTTTCCTTCGCCTCGATCGGCAAAATGTGATGTTGAAACACGAAACGGCTTGGAAGCATCGCCAAGGTCGTGCGGTCGATGTTTTTCGCATCAATGGAGACGATCGGAACCCGGAAGAAATTCCCGATTGCGCCAAGGAAGCGTTGTTCGTCGACTTTGCCGGAATCGAGCACCTGACTCACCCACGAACCGCCGTTGAGGTTCGTCGCTAACTGCGCCGCCTCTTCGGTCGAAGGCACACCGCTTTCGAGCAGCAGATTAATCAACGATTGACTCGGCGCTGCGTTCATTCAGCAGTCGTTAGGGCATGTGTAACGCGCGCCGCACGGGCCCGGTAAGCGTGCCGGTCACGCGCATGGAATAATTCTTTTGAAGACGCGCGATGGCATACGAAACCTCTGGGGTAAATACGCCGTCAACAGGGCCGCAGTAATAGCCCAACCGGCGCAACGCCGTTTGCATTGAGCCAACGTAAGCAGGTTGGAGAAGTAATTGTTCGCGTGAGTTGAAGTAATAACACCAGCGCCAGTGATATTCTCGGCGCAAAATCGGTCGCGTTGACAACTGGAGTTTGATGGACAAGTCCCCATTCGTCGCGTTGAGCCAATGGATCCGTGGACCGAAAGATACCGTAATCGACAATGTCAAACTCGTCGGCTCGTGCTACGATCGTCCCTAGGCTGAGAATCAAAACGAGTGCTGTTCGTTTCATAATTGCGAGCATTAATTCATGTCTTTGCCTGCAGGAAGATCCGGCGGCGGTAAGTTTATCTGTTTGCCCGTGTCCACTTTGGGGCAGTCTGGACACTCGGCCTGATCGAGTTCAGGACCAAAATGTGTATGGGTGTTCTCCCATTTCTGCCGCAGTCGATATTGATCCAGCTTCGTCAAGGTCACTTCTGGACACATGAGAATGATTAATTCGCGACGCTGTTTGCCACTCGCTGTGGAACGGAACGCCGCGCCAATGAGGGGAATGCGCGAGAGATAAGGAAAACCTTGATAGTTTTTCTGCTTTTGGTCTTCAATTAGTCCACCTAGGACGATCGTCGATCCGTTCGCTGCGGAAACATTCGTGCGTATGTAACGCGTGTCGATTGTTGGGACCTGGTTGCCGCTGATGTTTACGTCGCCCCCCGGGACAATGCTGTCGATCTTTTGCAAGATATCGAGCGACACTTCCTTCTCGGAATTAATGAGCGGAACAACCTCAAGTTGCAACACCACCTTCTTGTACTCGATGCTCGCCGAAACGGCAGCTGTGTTATTTATAACCCCTCCAACATTCGCATTTGTAAGGGTGCTTACCGGAACTGGAACCTCCTGCCCGGACGCGATGATAGCTTTTTTGTTGTTGCTGGTGAAAACGGTGGGTCGAGAAATAACTCTGAATCGATTCGTCGCCTCCAGCAGATGCACAATAGCCGCAAAAGCGTTGCCGGCTGCGACATAAATATTCGTTCCATTGCCTACGTTTTGGATGATTTGGCTGAAATTGATCAGATTGGCCGGATCAGAACATTGCCGACAATCGGTGGCACGCTGCTGCCGGGGGATACGGAGGACACCAGGGATCGGAATACCCGGGTTATTGTTCCCAAAGACACTATTATTGCGCGAGGTGCCCACGAACCTTCTGTTGTACTTTGCGAACCAATCGACGCCAAATTCCTCATTGTTGCTAAGTGTCAACTGGCCAATCACTGTGCTCAACGACACTTGCGGCGCCTTGACATCCATTTCGTCCAGAATCTTTTGCACCTTCATCACCACCTCGCGATTGCCAAGGATAATGATCGAGTTTGCGCGCTGATCGGCGATCAGTTTCGAGTTCCCGATCGTGACTGCCTTTGGCACGGTGTCCACCGGCTGAGTGGAAAGTTCTTCCGAAATATTAAGTGAGCTCCCTGTGCCGCTTTGGCTGCCGCCGTAGTTGCTCGTCAGTGGCGAATTACCCGTCCCCTGCCGCTGTTGCCCTTGACCTTGCCCGGGCGATGGGCCAACGCCCGGAAGTCCTCCCTGTCCTCCAGCGCCGGCGCCTTGTTCTGTTCCCGGCTCGGTCAATGCCTGCACAAGGACCGGCAGAATGTCGCCGGCGGAAACGTATTGCAAATAGCGGGTGACCGGCTTTCCAAACTCGACGTTGGCATCAAATTCGTGGATCAATTGCCGAATGAAAGGCATGTTGATCGGCCGCGTCACCACATGAATGCGGTTGGTGCGGATGTCAGGTGTTAGCTTAATCTTCCCCACGATCACTGCTTCTTCGGAAAGGATACCGCCGCCGCCTGTGTCCACCGGGACTGGTTGCGGCACACCTCCGGGGATCTTTACCCCCGCGAACACCCGGCTGGCCCGTGGTTTCAGAGCCCTTTTCGAAAATCTCCTTCATCATATCGACCACTTTTGCGGCATCGGCGCGCTCGAGCTTGATGAACTCGCTCACTACTTCCGCCGGCGCTACGTCGACCTGCTCAATCACACCGGCAAGTTGCCGGATTATATCAGCGTTCTGTGTGACAAGGAGACTGGATGATTTAGGCAGGGCCAAAATGTTGATCGTTCCCAGAGCTGCCTTGGAAATACGCCATCAAAACCTGCTGAAGTTCCTGCGGGTCCGCGTACTGCAACCGGAACAAGAAGCTAATGACAGGATTACCTGACGGAATATCCGCCAGATCGGAGATGATGGGAACAGGCGCCTTGCGCGGATTCTGCCCAGCGCCGACTACATCGATAATGTCGCGACCAGCGGGAACGAGTGAAATCCCGTTTAGGGCCATGCTTATCTCGATGATCTTGATCGCCTCTTCGCGCGACACGTCTTTGGCGATGAAAATGTTTACCTTGCCCTGCACAAAATTATCCATCACCAGCTTTTTGCCGGTGAGCTGCTCGTAGAGATGCAGCACATCGACTACATCGCTGTTGGGAAATTGCAGCCGGACAGTGGCCGGCGCGTTCGGTGGAGCGGCAGGCGAATCCTCCGTCTGCCTGCGGTTTGACTGCCTTGACCGCTGGCACGCTGGGGGGCGCCGCGATTCGCTCTGAGCGGAACTGCCGTCGCGCTGGCAATCACGAGCGTGGCGATACAGAAAAGCCGGTCCACAGTCTTACTTTGCTGGATGGGCGACCGTAGTAGATTTATGAAACCCGTCAATGTATTTCCCTTACCTGGAACTGTCCTTCAGTGCATGGGCCGGAGGCGGCAGAGGGGCCTAGTTTATAGGAGATCGCTACCGTTGCAAACTATACTCGCGCTTGCCAGAAACAAAGGATTCGCCCACGCAATCGCCATTAGTTGTTGTATTCTGACCGCGGCCTCTGTTGGCGCCGCGGCGCAAAGCCCACCGAATGCAGTCGCGGAGATTCAATCTGTGCTTCGCGCACAGCAGGACGCGTGGAACCGCGGCGACATCGACGAATTCATGAACGGGTACGCGCGATCGGCTGCGACTGTTTTTGTTTCAGATGACCAGGTCACGCGCGGTTGGGAAACCGTCCGCGAGCGGTACCGCCGAAAATATTCTGACCGGACAAAGATGGGAACACTCGCGTTCTCTGATATTGAGGTCACGGTGCTCTCTCCTGACGCGGCAGTTGTGCTCGGTCGTTGGGCCTTGAAGCGAGCAACTGACGAGCCACATGGCCGATTCACGCTTATTTTGAAGCGCCTGCCTGAAGGCTGGCGGATCGTTCACGATCACACGTCGGCGGCTCCGCCGACCGGGTAATTGGCTACCTGAGTTACGTCGTTAAATGGAATCGGCTTGTAACAACGGCACCTTTTTAGCTTTTTAACCTCATGAGAAGCTTCTCATGAATATTGTCGAACCCACCGTTGCTGAAAACCACGACCACGTCTTTTGGCCGTAGCATCGGAACGATTCGATCTACGATCGCATTGGGATCGTGCTCGTAAAATGCAGGCCGGCCGGATCGTGTGATAGCCGCAACGACCCGCTCCGGGTTCAGTCGCTGATCTTCAGGGATCTGTTCGAGGCGGGCCACTTGCGAGATGAAAACGCCGTCGGCCAGTTTCAACGCTTCAGGGAGTTGTTGTTGAAACACCGCGCGCCGGGTCGTATTCGAGCGCGGCTCGAACACGGCCCATAGCCGCTGGCCGCGATAACGATGGCGCAGTGCCTGCAACGTGGACGCAATCGCGGTGGGATGATGGCCAAAATCGTCAATCACCTTTACTCCGCGCGGCTTCGCCCCGAAGCTCCTGGCGGCGGGCAATACCAGAAAAACTCTTGAATGCGCTGGCTATTTTCGCTGTAGGCACACCATAAAAACGCGCCGCCGTCGCTGCCATCGCCGCATTGTGAACGTTGAATTCGCCAACGAGCGGAATTTCGAAAACGTCGTCGCCCAGTTTGAATCGTGATCCCCGGGACGAATAGGTGACGTCCCTGATCCGTTGAGCGCAGTTTTTCGAAAAACCGACCTCGACCATCTGCGCCAGGCAATCTTTGGCGACCTCGACGGAATTAGGATCGTCGCCGTTGACCACGACCATGCCGTTCTGAGGAACGATATTGAGTAGCCGGCGAAAGCTGAGCTTGATCTCGTCGAGATTGTTGAAGATGTCCGCGTGATCGAATTCGATGTTGTTTATGATCACCAACTCCGGAAGGTAGTGAACGAACTTGGAGCGTTTGTCGAAAAACGCCGTGTCGTATTCGTCGCCCTCAATCACGAAATATTTGGAGTCGTTCAGTCGCGCGCCTTCGCCAAAGTTTTTTGGAATGCCGCCAATCATGTAACCAGGTTTGCGTCCGGCTTTCTCCAGGATCCAGGAAAGCAACGCTGTCGTGGTCGTTTTACCGTGGGTACCGGTGACCACCAGATTGTGGCGGCCGCGCAAGAAAAAATTCCGCAGGACCTCTGGCAACGACAAGTAAAGGAGTTTTCGATTCAGAACGGCTTCCACTTCCGGGTTACCGCGTCTCATGGCATTTCCTATCACGACGACGTCTGCATCTGACGGGATGTTCGCTGCACAATAGCCTTCCATGGGCGCGATCCCCTTTTCCTGGAGAAAGCTCGACATCGGCGGATAAACGTTTTCGTCTGACCCGGTCACTTTAAAGCCGCGCTCCTGCAGCGCGACCGCCACCGCGCCCATTGCCGTCCCGCAAATTCCGAGGAAATGAAAACTTTTGGGCGCTTCTTTCACCGCGCATTCTCTACGCTGCCCGCGCAGAAAAGAAAACCACGGATTACACCGATTTCACGGATGGCCGACCGGACAGGGTCAGAACACAATCCGTTTCATCCGCGCGATCGCGGTTGATTACTTTTTCTGAAAGATCTCCAGCGCTTCCCACGCTTCGTCCGGCGGAGCGTGTTCGTACTCGAGCGCGCGCTGGAGGTACATCTTCGCCAGCAGATCGTCGGGATAAAATTCCAGGAAACGTGAAAAGAGGATCTTCGCGTCAGCAAAATCGCGGGCTCGAAATTTTTCCAGCGCCTCTTCGTACGTTTCCAGCCATTTCAAAAACTCCGAATTTATGTCTTCGCCCCGGGCACCGACAAAAGTAAAAACGTCCACTGGTTTGGTTTTGCCTTTCACCTGCACACGAGCCACCGAGCGTAGATAAACTTCATCGCGCACGGGTACGGCAACCGATTCGCCCACCAGCATGTCCACGCCATAAGTTCGGGTAAGAGCTTCCAACCGCGATGCCAGATTCACAGCATCGCCTATGACTGTGGGATCCATTCGGTCCTGTGAACCAATGTTGCCGACGATTACTTCGCCGTGATTCACGCCGATACCCATGCCCAATCCCATCTGCCCTTGCTCGCGCCAGTTTTGATTCAGTTTGCTCAGCTCCCGGCGCATCCCCAACGCCGCGAGCGCACAATTTTTCGCATCCTGCGCAGTGCCGAGACTGCGCACGTTGCCCCACACGGCCATGATCGCGTCGCCGATAAATTTGTCGAGTGTTCCGCCATTGCTGAAAATGACGGAAGTCATGGCCGAGAGATACTCATTGAGCTGCGTGACCAAGGCTTCCGGGTTGGCTTTCTCGGCCAGCGTGGTGAAACCAACCAAATCCGAAAACAGAATCGTCACAGGCACGCGGACACCACGAAGCGTGCTGTAGTAGCTGTCCGGGTTTTCCAGAATTTCCTTGACCAGATTTTTCGAAACGTAGCGTTCCAGCGTGCGCCGGGTGCGCAACTTCTCCAAGCGCTCGAGGAAGTATTCGAACCCGAGCGAAAATGACCCGCTGAGGAGGAATGCCGAAAGCACTGGAACCGTGAGCAGCAGCAGTCCCGTGTGATCGTAAAGCAATCGCGCCGTTCCAAGGTAACCCACCGTAATCGCCACGAGTCCGCCGAGACAAACCAACGGTTTGCGTACAAACGCGACCAATAACCAGGCGACAAGACCTGCCGCGCACACGAGCGCCAGGCCAGTTTTCTGCGGCGTTGGCCGCAAAAACTCGTGCCCGAGCGCGGCAGCCATCGCCTCGAAATGCATCGTGGGGCCCGGCGTATTGGGGCTCATTGGAGTATCGACGAAATCATGCAGCACCTGGGCAGAAGGCCCGACCATTACGATCTTGTCTTTGAAAAAAGCGCCATCGCCGTAATTCGCGTGCCAAAGCTTTGGATCAAAGATCTCGTACAGGGGGCGCGGCTCGAATGCGTCCGGTGCGGTGAACCGGATCATGTGGCCGCGAAAATCACCAGGTACATCGTTCGCATGACCGATCTTCTCCAGGGCGCGTGCAGAGAGAGAATCGTAAATTTTTTCGCCCGGGTCCGGCGGTGAACCGGCCAGTTCCCGATCAGTCACCGTATAGGTTGCAGCGCGAGTTTTTCCGTCAATCGCATCCGGCCAGAAATTGACATAACCCACGCGGTCATCCTCCAATTGAGGCGGCGGAATCAACGCGGCGTTTGGTGTAATCCGTTGCACTGACAGATGGCCCTGCGCGTCGTATCCGAAATCAAAATTCGCGCTGACGACAACTTTGTCGCGATAACGATCCAGCGCCGCATGAAATGCCGGGTCGCCCTCGTTAGGCGGATTGAAAAGCAAATCAAACATCACGACACGCGCGCCTGCCGCAAACAGCTTATCGAGTAAGAGCGCCCAGACTTCGCGCGACCATGGGAACGGCTTCTCGGTCATGAACTGAAGCGCTCGATTGCCTGCGAGTTCTTCAGTGCTCAACGGCGGCAACTGCAACGTGCTCTGATCAATTCCCAGGAAGACGAAATCGTGCGGCGGCGTAGTCTTGCGACCCTCCTTCCGAAGCAAATCTTCAAAGCTCTGTTCCCCACGCCACGGTACCGAGACAAACGGCGCAGTTGGGAAAAAATGCCCGACAAAGATCAGACCAGTCCAAAACAGGCAGATCAACGCCAGCACCAACAACCGCGCTCGGCTGAACCACTGCATGCGCGATTATACCAAAACGGCAGCGATTAGCAGGAGATTAGTAGTAAGTGACAAATGAGAGGTCGCGCCCGGATTTTTCTTTTCACTTCTCACTAATCACTTCTCACTACTTCGATCAACATGCCTGATGGCTCCGAGCTTCTCTGCCCGCGATGTAACGTGCCACTGAAAGAAGTGCGCACTTCGGGCGGCGTTTTTTACGCGTGCAATCGCTGCGGCGGTCGCGCGGTAACTATCGAACTGCTGCGCAAACGCTTCACGCCCGAGTCAATCAATCCGCTGTGGCTGCATGCAGTGCAGGGCCAGGGACGAATCGGCCCGCCGTGTCCATCGTGCCGGCAGCCCACGATCGACGTTGTTTTGTCCGATCAGGCGCAGATCGACGTAGACGTTTGTTCGCACTGTCATTTCGTCTGGTTCGATGCGCATGAAGTAGAGACGCTTGTTCCTCGCCAGCCGGCCGCGCCGCTCCAGAACTCCCGCAAAAAGCGCGCGAGCTGCTCGCGATTCGCGAAGTAGAGCGCTTGTCAAAACAGGCCGAGGGCTCGGATTTAGACAGCGTCGCACCCGAGGAAGCGTGGAAACAGATCGCCGCATTCGCTGGGTTACCAGTCGAATTTGACGCGCCGGAAGAGCCGCGGAAACCGTGGACAACATGGCTGCTTTCGGCTGCCATTGTTTGCGCGAGTCTCCTGGCTTTTCCACATCTCCGCGAAGTCGTTCAACGTTTCGGATTGATTCCAGCCCAGGCGACGCGGCTCGATGGTCTTACGTTCGTAACCTCGTTCTTCCTTCATGCAGGAATCATTCATCTGGCAGGTAATATGTATTTTCTGCTGGCCTTTGGCCACGCCGTGGAAAACTTCCTGCGACCGCTGCGCTACCTGACGCTCATCGCACTGGCAGCATTGATCGGTGACTTGGCGCATATCGCCCTCGACCCCAACTCGCAGACGCCAAGCATCGGCGCAAGCGGTGGCATTTCCGGGGTGATTGCGTTTTATGCGCTGAATTTTCCACGGATGCGACTCGCTTTTCTAATGCGCTGGGGATTTGTCTGGTTTCGCTGGATTCGATTGCAGGCCTGGTTCGCTTTCGTTCTCTGGGTTTTGTTCCAGTTCATCGGCACTCTCGAGCAGAAGGCAGGAATGAGCTCCGTCTCATCGGCTGCGCATTTAGGCGGAGCCGTGATGGGGGTTGTCGCATGGATCGTTTGGCGAAGACCTAACAGCGAAACTCAAATGTCGAAGGAATGACGAAATCCGAATCGACTGGATACCATGGCATGTTTCGATATGGCATGCTTCCTTCATTCCTTATTTGGGCTTCGGGATTTGTAAAATGCGTTTGTCATTTTGCGTTCAGCATTTACTTTCCGACCCGCGATCTTTCCGCCTGTCCCGCGTCTGTGGGATAAATCAGTGAGCGAGGCTGGAAAGATCGATAAGAGAACAACAGCTCGCTGAACGAGGAGCCCCGAAACCATTGCCGGGGCAAAACAAACATGCCAAGAGCTACAAATGCCCCGGCAAGTCGTGCGCGCCGGAAACGAATGCTGAAAAAGGCGAAGGGCTACCGCGGTCGCCGTTCCAAACTTTTTCGTTACGCCAAAGACGCCGTTATGAAGGCCAAGTATTGGGCGTATCGCGACCGCAAAACCCGCAAGCGCACATTTCGTTATCTTTGGATCCAACGTCTCAATGCTGCTGCCCGCGCAAACGGCATGACTTACAGTCGCCTGGCTGAAGGACTGAAAGCTGCCGGTATCTGCACTGGACCGCAAAATTCTCGCCGACCTCGCGGTCACCGATGAAGCCGCATTCAAATCGATTGTTGATCTAGCGAAGAGCGCGCTGGAAGACAAAGCGAAATCGAAAAAGAAGGCGGCGTGATTCGTAAATCGAGATTGGTGAATCGAGATTCGATTTCCCGATTTAACGATGTAACGATTTAACGAATCACGAAATCCATGCACCCGCTCGAACAACTGCGCGATGACGCACTGCGTGAAATTGAAGCCGCGCACGACCAAAAATCGCTCGAAGCGGTCCGGGTAAAATATCTCGGCAAAACCGGCAGCATCTCCGAATGGGGCGAGCGGATGAAAGCCCTCGCCAAAGACGAACGTCCGGTCGTCGGTAAGTTGCTCAACGAAGCGCGCAACGCCGTTACCGCGGCGCTCGACCAACGCGGAGAGAAAGTCCGCGTCGAAAAGGAATCGGACGCGCTTGCAACCATCGACATCTCCCTTCCGGGAACGCCCCACCAGATTGGTTCTCTGCATCCGCTTCATCAAATGCATGAGCGTGGAATTCAGATTTTTCGACGAATGGGGTTCGCCCTCGCTGAAGGCCCCGATGTGGAGACCGAGTGGTACTGTTTCGATGCTCTGAATACGCCGCCCGATCACCCTGCACGCAACGAGCAAGACACGTTTTATTTGCCCGACGGACGGCTTCTGCGAACACACACGTCAACGGTGCAAATCCGCGCGATGGAATCTACGCCGCCTCCTCTGCGCGTGATTGCGTCAGGTGCGGCCTATCGGCGCGATGAACTCGACGCAACCCATAGCCCACAGTTTCATCAAATTGAGGGCCTTTACGTTGATGAAAACGTGAGCGTCGCCGATTTGAAAGGCGAGCTCGACTTCTTCCTGCGGGAACTCTTTGGCGACGAAACCGAGGTGCAATTTCGTCCGCATTACTTTCCGTTTACCGAACCGAGTCTGGAAGTTTATGTCCGATCAAAAGCTCTGAAGGGCGGCGAACAGTGGATCGAGGTGTGCCGGTTGCGGCGTGGTGCATCCAGCCGTTTTCGAAGCGGTCAATAAAGCGCGCGGCGATGACGCTTACGATCCGGAAAAGTGGAGCGGCTATGCATTCGGCCTCGGCATGGATCGCCTGGCGATGATTCTATTCGACATTCCCGACATCCGCCTGTTTGCGCAAAACGATTTGCGGTTTCTCCGCCAGTTCGCATGAACCCACTTTGTCATTCCGAGCGAAGTCGAGAAATCTCTGGATGTTGTTCTCGAGAGATGTCTCGCCTTCGCTTGGCATGAGACTGAAACCAAAATGAAATTCTCCGTTAATTGGCTGCGCGAATTTGTCGATCTTCCAAAAAATCCCGAAGAGATCGCCGAATTGCTAACTCGCGCCGGTATTGAAACCAAAAAAATCGAGACGCGCGGCGCGAACATCGACAAGGTGATCGTTTCGCAAATCACTGCATCGTCCCGCCATCCGAATGCCGATCGGCTCACGGTTTGCGAGGTGGACGACGGCAGCGGCACGAAACGCCAGATCGTTTGCGGCGCCACGAATTACAAAGTCGGCGACAAGGTTCCGCTCGCGCTTCCGGACGCGAAGCTGCCTAACGGCATGGAGATTCGAAAGAGCAAACTTCGCGGCGTCGAATCCGAAGGAATGCTTTGCAGCCCAATCGAGCTCAGTCTCGGCGAAGATGCCTCCGGTCTGTTGATCTTATCGCCCGATGCGAAAATCGGGGCGCCTATTGGCGATCTTTTTCCAGCAGATACGATTCTGGACGTCGAGATTACGCCAAACCGCGGCGATTTGCTGAGCCATTTCGGTCTTGCTCGCGAAATTGCCGCTTTGACAAATAAGGAAACTGTAGGGCAAGCGCATCGCTTGCCGGCAGGCGGAGCGCCTGCCCTACAAAAATCGGGCATTACAATTTCCGCAACGCGCGAATGCCCATTTTTCTCGCTGCGTAAAATCGACAACGTAAGCGTGGGTCCGAGCCCGCAGTGGTTGCGCGCGAAGCTTGAGAGCGTCGGCGTTCGCTCCATCAGCAATATCGTCGACATCTCCAATTTCGTGATGCTGGAGCTCGGTCAGCCCACGCACGCGTTCGACGCCGATAAATTGAAGGGCAGCATTAATGTGCGGCTCGCGCGCGACAGCGAGAAGTTTCTCGCACTGGATGGAAGCACCTACACGCTCAAGCCGGACAATTGTGTTGTCGCCGATCAGGAACGTGCCGTTGGGATCGGCGGCGTAATGGGTGGCGAAGAAACGGGTGTGACCGATTCGACCAAAAATATTTTGCTCGAAGCCGCTTATTTCTTGCCGGCGAGTATTCGCCGGACGGCGCGCGATTTGAGTCTGCAAAGTGATGCGAGTTATCGATTCGAGCGGGGCGTGGATCCGGAAATGATTTTGCAAGCGTCGCACCGCGCTACGGAATTAATGCGCGAAATCGCCGGTGGAGCGCCGGCAAAAGAAATCCATGTCGCCGGTGAACTTCCCGCCAATCCAGCGGACTTCTCGTTGATTTACGAAAAATGTGACCGCGTGATCGGCATCTCCATTGATCCAGAGGCTGTTGATGAAATTCTCACCCGGTTCGGGCTGCGGAAAACCACGAGCACGAACAAAGCCGCAACCTGGCAGATTCCAAGTTATCGGCGGGATTTGCAGCGCGACGTTGACCTGATCGAAGAAGTCCTTCGCGCGTACGGAATAGACAGGGTTCCTGGAAGAACGCGCGGCCGTTTCATCTCCACGAGTGAAGCTGATCGTTCCCACGATTTCGAAACTCTTATTCTGCGCGAACGATTGACTGCATGCGGTGTGTCGGAAGTGCGGACCTCAAAATTGATTTCGAGGAGCGTTGCGGCTTTGAACGAAGCAATCGAGTTGCGGAATCCGTTAAGCGAAGATCACGTTGCGCTGCGGCCAACACTGATCAGCGGTTTGCTCGATGTGCTCGAACGAAATATTCGCGCGGGCGCCGAGAGTGTTTCCATCTTCGAGATTGGCCGAGTATTCATCCCGCCATCTGCGAAAGAGGAACGACACCTCGGAATTTTGCTTTGGGAAAATGCGATCAGCGCTCCTAATTGGCGATCCCACACAAGACGTACCGTCGACTTGTTTGATCTCAAGGGCGTGCTCGAATGTGTTGTTCCAAATCTGTCGTTTCGGGCAGAAAGGTCCCCCGATTTCGCGCTCGCGGTCGAAGTTTGGTCTGGCGATGAGCGGATCGGATTTGGCGGCCACCTCTCGGCGGGCAAATCGAGCGCCGCGGGTTCAGTGCTTGTTGCCGAACTCCATGCCGATCCTCTTTTGGACAGTGGCGGTTCAGCAAAAAAATTCCGGGAACTCGATCGCTACCCTTCGATCACTCGCGACATCGCGATGATCGTTCCTAACAAATTGACCCACGCTGAAATTTCACGCGTGATTCAAGAACCGCCGGAACCGTTGCTCGAAAGCGTGCAATTATTCGACTTGTTTGAAATCAGCGAAGATACGGATCCGACTGCTTCCGGAAAATCACTTGCATATAGATTGACATACCGCGCTAAAAATCGCACACTCACAAACGAAGAAGTGACTGCAGCGCACGCGAAGATTCGCGAGCGACTAAAGCGCGAACTGAGCGTGACGCTGCGGGAATAGTTCTTTGAAAGAAAAGAGCCGTTTGTTGAGGGTTGGGAAGAAAACCAGTGCTTTTCTCTCAACTCTCGACTAACGGCTCTTCACGCGGTCCCGAATTAGTTCTGATTTTTGGGATCGAACATTTACCCTGCGATGTTCGAGATTACGAGGTGAGATTCCCGAACCGCTATTGATAGAAGCAAGGAGGCTGGGTCGCCCGCAGAACATGGCAGGCCTTTATTGGAAGTCAGACGCTGTGGCGACGGTCATCCACCCGTGACTGTAAGGGAACGGGTGATCCGCCTAAACGGCATCGGCGGGGTAACATTTAAAACCCGGATCGAAAAATCGATCCGGGTTTTTTCGTTATGGAAGCGCTAAAGCGTTCTAGAAAGCATTGTCTGCTTCACGCAACCGATTTGAAAATTCGCTCGCAATCCCGATACTGGGCGGTGACGTGCGCACCATTCTAGCTCTCGAAGACGGCCGGTATTTTGAGGGCGAATCATTTGGCGCAAGCGGCACATGCGTCGGTGAGATTTGCTTCAACACCGCGATGACCGGTTATCAGGAAGTGCTGACGGATCCTTCGTATCGCGGGCAGATCGTGGCGATGACGTATCCGTTGATCGGAAATTATGGGACTAATTCGCTCGACCAGGAAAGCCGTTCCCCGCACGTGCGCGGATTTGTAATCGAGGAATTAACAGAGGTGCCAAGCAACTGGCGCTCCGAAATGTCGCTCGATGAATACTTGCGGAACTGGAATATCCCCGGAGTAAAAGGAATCGACACGCGCGCGCTCACGCGCCATCTGCGCACGCGTGGAGCGATGAAAGCGTGTCTGACGACCGAGGAAATTTCGCCCGAAGAAGCAACAAAAAGGGCCATTGAAGGCAAAGGCGTGATCGGGATGGATTACGTCCGCGAAGTCTCAACGAATAGAATTTACCAGTGGGATCCCGAGGACAAACTCAGCGCACCGTGGTCGATTCAAAAATCGCCGGACGGAGAAGACAGACCAGCGTTGCCACCAGCACGATTTCGCATCGCCGCGTATGACTACGGCATCAAGCAAAATATTCTGCGCCTCCTTCGGCAGAAAGGCTTCGAGGTGACCGTTGTCCCGGCCAGCACATCCGCCGAAGAAGTGCTGGCTCTCGATCCGGACGGAATTTTTCTTTCCAACGGCCCGGGCGATCCGGCGGCGCTCGCTTACACGCACGAAACGGTGCGCGATTTAATGGGCAAAAAGCCAATCTTCGGGATTTGTCTCGGTCATCAAATTCTCGGCTTCGCGTTTGGCGGATCGACGTTCAAATTGAAATTCGGTCATCGCGGCGCGAATCAGCCGGTAAAGGATTTGCGCACCGGCAAAGTGGCCATCACCGCGCAAAATCACGGGTTCGCCGTCGATACGCGATCGCTCCCGCCCGAAATTGAAGTGACGCACATCAATTTAAATGACGGCACTGTCGAAGGAATGCGACACAAGGAATTGCCGATCTTCAGTGTGCAATATCATCCCGAAGCTGCACCCGGTCCGCATGATGCCACCTACTTTTTCGATCAGTTCGCCGATCTAGTCGAGAAACAGCTGTAGCCGCCGGTGTGTGGGCGGCGTTGTGTGCGCGTTACAGCAAGTCACCAGTGCGCTTCGCACAGCGAAGCGGCTACAATTGACCACTGCGCCCAGCGGCCGACATTGGCCTTATGTTCAATTCAACAAATAACAGACCTACAGTCGTGAAGATTGCAGTTGTTGCGACGTTCATCGCGGCTTTGGCAGTCTCTCCCCTGGCGATTGCACAGGAACACGAGCACGGCAGTGACGCAGCTGCTTCGAAGGAAGTGACCGGCGAAGTGGTTGACATGATGTGCTACGTCGATCACAACGCCGTCGGCGAAAAACATGGGCAATCGTGCGGGGCGAAATGCATCAAAAGCGGTGGCCCGGTGGGCATCCTAAGCGACGGCAAAGCCTATCTGGTCGTCGGCGAACACAAGCCAATGAACGATCAGTTGGCTGAGTACTGCGGCAAGACGATCACCTTGAAAGGCAAGCTCGCCGAGCGCGGCGGGATGGCCATGATCGAGAACGCCGAGATTGTTAAGAAATAACTGTAGCCGTTTCGCTGTGCGAAACGCGCACGTCGCCCGCAGGGCGACGGCTACAGGTGCTTCACTGGTAATACGGCCGAAGGGATGGCCGCAGTTTGCCGACCCGCAGCGCCGTTTCAATTTGTAGGTCGGACACGGGGGTATCGGCGAGCTTCCTGATCTCGCCTGCTTCAAGGGCCGCAATCGGCAATGCCATCGCGAAACAGAATGCGGTTCGCGGTGAATGCAGGAATTCGCGGGCCCGGCGTCAGAATACCTTGCAGGTTCAATGGATCGGCAGCGCTCAGTGTGATCAACTCGCCGTTTGAGGACCGCTTGCGGATGGAACGCAACAGACCGATGGCTTCCGGCAATGCGAATTGTTCGCCGCTGATTCCTCCGACAAAATAACCGCCCCGAATTTCGCCACGTGCTTCCCAGCGCCGATACACTCGCCCAAGCTCGTACCAAGTGACGGAAAAACTCTCTCGCTCAAGCAATCGGCGAAAGACAATGCCGTAGCGGCGCAACAATATCCGCGCAAATTTTTCGATCGCGGTTTCACGAGAACCTGCGCCGTTCGCGCCGTTACAGTGCCTGCTGTCCTCAGCGGAGTTCGCGGTGTGGTGCGCAGAGCCAGTACGCTCAGAAGAGCGCACGCTACAGTGTCCATTTGTTCCGAGTTGCGCTCGCAGCAACGACCAGCGACCTGCAAACTCGATGCTGGCGAGGTTCGCCTTGCGCCGGCGTATCGCAACCTTCCGGCCAAATGTCGGACGTTTATTCGATGGAACGAGAAGCGCCCGCAAACCATCGAAACTGTCTGAAGTGACCAGACCAAGAGCCGCAAGCTGCGACAAAGCGTCTTCAACTTGAGAAGGCAACAAGCCGCTACGTCCGACCAATTCTGTGAAAAAGAGCGCGCCGCCGCTTTGCAGTGCGTCGAAGACAGTTTGACCGGTGACCGAAAGTTCGACTGCGGAATTCGCCAGAGCCAAGATTAGCCAGTCTTGCAGATTTTCGCGTTGATAAAGCGCGATTGGACTGGTCCGAAGCGGAGCTGACGCGCGTGCGTTTGGATTTTGTGCCCCGGAAACTTTCGGGGCCGGACTGAAACGACCCCAACCGACGCGACCTAAGAAACAAAGCCGGTCGAGCCATTCGGGATCGTAATCCGCCATACGCGCGGGAAGCACGGCCGACTCCCACGCGGCGAGCGGCAGCTCGTACCCGTCGAGCTGTTCCAGGACGGATTGCAGACCCTCCAAACCTTCAGCGCGACATTCGTCATCGGCGCGCTGCCACGCAAAAAGAAAACGATAGAAATCCTGGACCGAGACCGGCTGAATCTCCGCGCGCAATCGATCGATCGTGAGCCGATGAATTCGCGCCAGCAGTCTGCGGTCGCACCATTCTTGCTCGGTTGCCCGAGGATGAAACTTACCACGCAGGACAAAGCCTTCCGATTCGAGAGCGAGCAGCGCCGCGTCAATTTCGGGACGTTGCAAGACCAGTGTATCTGCCAACTCTCCCACCGTAATTGGTCCGCAAACTTCCATGCGGCCGCGAACCAGCTCGCGAATCGCATCGGCGCGATCCCAAGTTTTTTCGTGCATGGAATCGGGCAAAACCAATTCCGGCTCAACTACCGCCTCGGAGTAAATGACCCGAAGCAACGAAAGCCGTTCCGCAGCGACGTAAAACGTTTTATCCGCGTCGGCGTTTTGGAGTGCGCCGGGGCTCCGGCGCTTTTCGGAAGCAGCGTTGCCATTTGAAAGCGGCGCAGCAGCGCCGCACTCCAAAACCTCGCGGCTATTCCGATGCTGTGTAAGAACAACAAGACGCGTCGCCCGGTTCTCCGCCACGAGTGTCGAGAAGAATTGCTCTGGGTTTTCGCTCGCGGTTCGGTGAATCTCCTCCGGTGTCATTACGCCGATCAACATTAGTGCGTCATGCAGTTCGTCCGCATTTGTCACGCTGGACCACGCTTCGGTGTTGACCTTCTCGATCGCGGCGGCGTCGAGAACACCAAGACCGTCGCTGCCATTTTTCTCCGAAGCGCGCCGCGTGTATACCGCCTGTGTACGGCGTTCCTCCAGAGGCGCGTTGTCGAGAAATGCGTATGGCCGCGCATTCAGGATCTCGGCTGCGAGCGGCGACGGCTCCGGCAAATCGCGCGCGACGCAGCGGATGTCGCCGCGCTCGATCTTGCGCAAGACTTCTTCCAATCCGGCGATATCCATCGCTTCCATGAGGCAATCCTCAATCGTCTGCTTCACCAGTGGATGGTCCGGAATCTCGCGGTCGCCCACGATATGCTCCAGACACGCGAGCTGGTCGGGGAATACTGCTGCCAAAAGGTTTTCCGATTCCATCCGTTGTAGCGGCGCGGCGATTTTCGCGCCGCCTCGAAAACGTGGCACAGCGAGCGAACGGGTCGCATTCCAGCGCCAGCGAATGGTGAACATCGGCGCGTCGAGCAGCGCTTGAACAAGCAGTTCGCGAACTGTCTTGGAATTGAGATAGCGAAACACTTCGTCGAGCGGAAACGAATGTTGCGTGCCGAGCGAAATCACAATGGCGTCATCGGTAGCCGCCGCTTGCAGCTCGAAATTGAACGAACGGCAAAAACGTTTTCGCAGCGCTAAACCCCACGCGCGATTGATTCGGCTGCCAAAAGGCGAGTGCAGAACAAGCTGCATGCCGCCCGATTCGTCGAAGAAGCGCTCCATCACCAGAGTTTGCTGTGACGGAATTGCGCCTAACGAACGAAATGTCTCCGCAAAATACGCCGTAATCTGCTCCGTGGCGCTTCGCGGCAATTGCGATTCGTTCGCGAGCGACTCCTCGATTTTGCGGGGCAAGCTGTCGGCTTCCCCTGCAGACAATCGCTTTTCGATTTCAACGCGGAAATCGGAAACCGCTCTCGATAACTCGGACGTCCGCGCCGGAGCTTCGCCCAACCAAAATGGAATTCCGGGTGGCTGACCTTTCGCGTCCTCGACACGAACGACCCCGGAATTCACGCGCAGAATTCTCCACGATGCATTGCCCAGTTGAAAGATGTCGCCGGCGAGACTTTCCACGGCGAAGTCTTCATTGACCGTGCCTACGAACGTTTCCGAGGGCTCGAGAATCACTCGATAGTCGGCGTTATCGGGAATTGCGCCGCCGGACGTGAGCGCAACCAGTCGCGCCCCGCGCCGGGGGCGCAAGCGATGATTAATAGCGTCGTGATGAATCAACGCCGAGCGGCGGCCTCGCTTTGTGCTAAAACCCTCGGAAAGCATGCTCACAACGCTATCGAATTCTTCGCGAGTGAGATTTCGATACGGCCAGGCTGCACAGATCAGTTCAAAGAAATCATTCTCATCCCAATCTTCCGTGGAAGCGGCAGCAACGGTCTGTTGACCCAGGACATCCAGTGGCCTTTCGGGAATGGTGAGTCGATCAAGCTCGCCGCGATTAACGCAACGCAGCAACGCCGCGCATTCGATGAGCTCATCGCGGCTCAACGGGAAAATGCGGCCTTTCGGCAAACCGCCTCGCTTGTGCTCGGCCCTACCGACCCGTTGCAGCAGCGTCGCTATGGAACGCGTGCTGCCCAATTGACAAACGAGATCAACGGAACCGATGTCGATGCCCAATTCCAGCGAAGCCGTGGCGACGAGCGCCTTCAATTGGCCGCGTTTCAATCGATCTTCCGCATCGAGCCGCAGTTTTGCAGAAAGACTGCCGTGATGCGATGTGACGGCGTCGGCGCCCACCAATTCGCTTAAATGATGCGTCACGCGTTCCGCCATCCGGCGCGTGTTGACGAAAACCAAAGTCGTCTGGTGCGCTTGAATTAACTCCGCCAGCCGATGATAGACTTCCTCCCAAACTTCATTCGACATCACCGCTTCCAGCGGCGATTTCGGTATTTCGATCGCCAGATCGAGTTCGCGACGATGACCGATGTCGATGATCTCGCAATCTGGCTTGCCGGCCTCATCCACTCCGCGAGTGCCGACGAGAAAACGAGCCACTTCTTCGATCGGCGTTTGCGTCGCAGATAAACCAATTCTCTGCAGCGGCTGCTTTGTGAGTGCGGCCAGACGTTCGACGCTCAACGCAAGATGCGCGCCGCGCCGGTCGTCCACCACAGCGTGAATCTCGTCGAGGATAAGCGTGCGCGTCGTGCGCAACATGCCCCGGCCGGAATCAGACGTGAGCAGCAGATACAGTGATTCCGGCGTGGTAACCAGGATGTGCGGCGGTTTTTTGATCAGCGCTTGTCGTTGCGCCGCAGTCGTGTCGCCAGTTCGCACTTCCCCGCGCACATCGATTTCACGGCCGTTTGTTTCGCCCAGCAGCAAGCGAATCCCAGAAAGCGGCTCTTGAAGATTCTTTCGGATATCGTTGCTCAACGCCTTGAGCGGCGAGACGTAAACGACTTGCGTTTCATCGGGTAAATGATCTTCGGTGGCCTGGCGGAACAATGCATCGAGCGAAGCTAGAAACGCTGCCAGCGTTTTGCCCGAGCCAGTTGGCGCGGAAATCAGCACATGCCGCCCGGATTGAATGGACGGCCACCCGCACAGTTGTGGTTCCGTCGGTGAACCGAACGTTTGCTCGAACCAAAGCGCCACCGCGGGATGAAATCGGAAGGACTGCATGGAACCAAAAACGGAACAAGTAATTTAGATGGCGTCAGCAGAAAGAAAAGCTGCGGCGACGTTCTGTAGCCGCGTCTCTGTGAGACGCGCGGCATACAGCTTTGAAAGATCTCTGCGTTGCGCTTCGCACAGCGAAGCGGCTACAGACGTCCACGCAGCGCGATCACTTCGCGCAACATTCGCAAGCTGTCGCGGAAAAAACTTACTTTGCTTCCTTCAGCGTGGTTCCAGCGCACCGGAATCTCGCGGATGCGCAAACCGGCGCGGTGCGCCAGATAAAGCAGCTCCACGTCGAACGCGAAGCCCTCGATCTGCGCTGCTTCGAGGATCGGGCGACACGCGTCGAGGCGAAACGCTTTGAATCCGCATTGCGTATCCCAAAAGGGCAACCCGGTGGCGGTTCGCACAAGCAAATTGAAAATGCGGCCAGCCTGCTCGCGCCACCACGGTTGATGCACGCCGATCAAGGTGCGGTCCAGCGCGCGCGAACCGAACGCGATGTCGACTTCACCATTCGCGATCGGTTCGATCAGTTTCGATGTCTCCCCAAGCGGCGTAGAGAGATCGGCGTCGGAAAAAAGACCGATCGGTGTTCGTGCAGCCAGTAATCCCGAACGCACAGCGGCTCCCTTCCCGCGATTCGGAAAATTCTCCAGCAAACGTGTCGCGATCTGTGCGGATTTTAATCTTTCCCGCGCGATTGCTCCTGTTGCGTCCGTTGATCCGTCGTTCACGACGATCAATTCGCTTTCGGGCGCGTTGGCCGCGAGATAATCGAGCGTAAGGCGCAGCGTTTGGCCAATTCGCGCTTCTTCGTTGAAACAAGAGATGACGATCGAGAATGGCGGAAGCATGTGTAGCGGCGTTTGTGCCAAACGCGAAACCCTCAGGCAATATTTTCTTGTTCGTGATGCAATGGCGCTGCGCGGAGAAGCGAGCGGTGGCTGACACAGCCGCCTCTACAACTCATCGATAAATCTCCACCACAAACTTTCCAGTCGGATCGACGTAGCCGCGATACATGCCGTTTGTATTAAATGGCAAAGCAATGTCGCCGTTCTTATCGATCGCGATCAACCCGCCTGTGCCGCCGAGCTTTTTCACAACGTCGAGAGCCGACTGCGCCGCTTCCCGCAATGTCATACCGCGGTATTCCATCAACGCCGAAACTTCATGCGCCGCAACAGCGCGAATAAAACATTCGCCGTCGCCAGGTACAGGACACCGCGCAAGTTTGATTATTCGCGTAAGTACCGGCGCCAATCACCGGCGTGTCGCCGATTCGCCCCGGCAGCTTGTTTGTCGTGCCGCCGGTCGAGGTCGCCGCGGCCAGGTTGCCGTCCTTATCCAGGGCGACCGCGCCGACCGTGCCGTGGCGGTCTTGATCGGTGATCACAAAGCTTTTGCCCGCGCCGCTGGTGCGATTTTTTTCGGCAGCCTTGATCTTCTGGAGCGCGTCCCAGCGTTTCTGCGTAAAAAAATATTTTTGCTCCACCAGTTCGATCTCGTTTGTCTTTGCAAACGCTTCTGCGCCCGCACAATCGAGCATGACGTGCGGGGATTTTTCCATCACCAGCCGTGCAAGACCGATTGGATTCTTAATGTGTTTCACGCTGCCAACTGCACCGGCCTTGATTGTCTTCCCGTCCATTATGGACGCGTCCATTTCATTTGTGCCGGCGCTGGTGAAAACAGAACCGCGCCCGGCATTGAAATGCGGATCGTCTTCGAGAACGCGCACAGCCGCTTCCGTAGCGTCGAGACTTGAGCCGCCCTGCTTCAGAATTTCATATCCAGCCGCCAGCGCCCGCTCAAGTCCGGAGCGGTATTCGCGCTCTTTCTCCGGCGTCATATCGCTGCGCTCGATCGTCCCGGCGCCGCCGTGAACGGCTAGTCCAATTTTTTTGTTTTCCATATTTGGATTGTCTTCGGAGCGCTTGTCCGTTGCCGGTGTACCAGACCGGGCCGCTTCCTCGGCAAGTCCGAACGCCGCAGCATTAAAGAGCATCAAAGCAAAGAAGCAATTGGCTACGCAAGCTCCGCCAATTTTCACGAACCCAATCTAATGTGGCGCCCTGCGAAATGTCGAAAGGTTTGATGCCAGGCTCGTTCGCTAGACAGGCGCCTGTAGCCGTTGCCCTATGGGCAACGCAATGCCTGCGATTCAAACAACCGACGCTGCGCTTCCCACAGGGAAGCGGCTACAGAAGGCAAGTTTGCGCTTTTCCCCATGGCGAAGTGGGGCAATGTCTCTTCCATGGCTAATGCTGAAGCCCGTCGTGGGGCCCCGAGACCGTTTGAGGTGGTTGAGTTCCAACGCACTTTCCTGCGCGAGGTCGGCAGCGTCTTCTGGTTTATCGTAAACACATTTCAGGAAAGCATGGAACGCATCCAACAAAGACGCGTCCCATTCCACGCGGCGAGCTTTTTCCGCCAGACCGTTCGAGCCGGTGTCGATTCGGTGCCGCTGGTGGGGATGGTGTCGTTTTTTCTCGGGCTGACCATGGCGCTGTTGACGGGATATCAGTTGCAACGCTTCGGAACCGAGCGGTTGATTCCCGGTCTGGTTGCCATTTCTTTTACCCGTGAGCTTGGACCGCTGATCACAGGGATCATGCTCGCGGCGCGCATCGGCGCCGCGTTTACGGCAGAACTCGGCACGATGCAGGTCAACGAGGAAGTCGAAGCAATCGAGGCGATGGGCATTGGTCCGCTACGCTTCCTGGCCGCGCCGCGAATCCTCGCGCTGTTTCTGCTGACGCCATGTCTTTCCACAGTTGCGAATCTTGCAGCTGTGTTTGCGAGCAGCCTGATTTGTAAAGCGTTTTTCAGCATTCAGTTCATGTATTTCCTCGATCTCGTAAAAGACTCATTGCTGATTCGCGATATCATCACTGGCATATTAAAGAGCTTCTTGTTTGGCCTGCTCATCGGCGCAATCGCGTGCTACCGGGGATTGACCGTGAAGGGCGGCGCGGCTGGAGTCGGCACCAACACGACTTCCAGCGTGGTAACCGCCATCACCGCCGTGATCGGTTTCGACACGGTGTACAATGTCATTTACACCAACTTCTACCCGACGTGAGAACGCCGTCGCACATGGTCGAGCTGCGCGATGTGCACCTGCAGTTCGAGGAAAAAAACGTGCTCGAAGGCGTGTCGCTTGATGTGCAGCCGGAGGAGCGGCTGGTCATCATGGGCCAGAGCGGAAGTGGCAAAAGCACCATCTTGCGCTTGATCCTTGGCATACTCCGACCGGATACCGGCTCGGTGTTCTTCAAACAATTTGAGGTTAACCGCCTCAAGCGGAGAAAGCTTCAGCAGGTGCGCCAGAACATCGGTATGGTCTATCAATATTCGGCGCTCTTAAGTTCCCTCAGTGTTCGCGACAATGTGGCGCTGCCGCTGGAAGAGCTTACCGAGAAATCCCAAGGCGAGATTGACGAAATTGTTGATGAAAAGCTGGACCTTGTTGGGATGAAAGACGCAAGGGACCTGCTGCCGGACGAACTCAGCGGGGGCATGCGCAAACGCGTGGCGCTCGCGCGCGGGCTGGTACTCGAGCCCGAGTTGATCCTGTTGGACGAGCCTTCGGCTGGACTTGACCCGGTCATTGCCACCGTGGTTGACGAATTGATTATCAGCCTCACAGAAAAATCGAAGGTCACGTCCGTCATCGTGACGCACGAAATGGACAGCGCCTTTCGCATCGCCACGAGAATGGCTATGCTATACGAGGGAAAGATTATTGAAAAAGGCGAACCCGAACAATTTAAACAATCCAGGAATCCAGTGGTCGCACAGTTCTTGAGCGGCAGTACCTGAAGGTCCCATTCTGGAAGGCACACCCGATGCAATTAGAAAGAAATGAAATACTAACAGGTTTGCTCGTGATCGGCACGATCGGAGTAATCGCGTTTCTTTTGGTGTTGCTGGGCGCGCCGGGCTTGTTTCGGCCGCTGGTGACGTACAAGGTGTATTTCGATAATGCCGCCGGAATTAAACCAGGCGCGGTGGTAATGCTGGCCGGTCGCAAAATTGGTCAGGTCCAGAAACTGTATTCACCACTTACCTCCGCCGAAGAAAAACAGGCGGAGCAAGCCGCGGCGGCCATTCACGCGCCCGAACCTGGTGCGAGCCCCTCGCAAGCTCCGAGATTTGAAGCGCGCGTTAATGTGCAGGTGGACAAGAACGCCATGCTTTACCGCGACGCCAGAGCCCAGATGGTACAACTCGGTTTGTTAGGCGATATGGCGATCGATTTTACCCAGGGCACACAAGAGTCCGGCCGCGCAAAGAACGGTGACAGCTTCGCAGGCGAACGCACACCCGATCTCGGCGAGGCCGCTGCAAAAATGCTGCAGGTCATCAAACCCGTCGCCGTCGAAGCCACGAACACTATGAAAGACCTTCAGAATACCGCCCAAAATCTCAATCGTCTCACGGACCAGAGCTCCGAATTGAGTCTCGCTCTCACCCAGTTCAAAACGTTCGGCGAACATCTTTCTGATCTCACTTCGCCCGACAGCCCGCTCACGCATTCGCTCACCAACATCGAGAAAATCAGTACCAGTCTCACTGAGAACGACAACATCGAGGTGACGTTGCGAAACCTGCGGAATTCTTCCGAGAAGCTAAAACTCGCCGTCACCGATCTGGAGCCCGCCGGCGAAAACATCAAACAATTCAGCGAGACGGTGAAGACTCAGCCGTGGCGTCTCATCTGGCCCACGACCGTAAAATATCCCGAAGCGTCATCTACCCCGGCGATGGCCAGACAGGGAACAATTACCGTTCGCAAAACCGCGCGAACAAAATCCCGTCCGCGCGCTACTCCCACCACGCGCACAAGCCGCCGGTAGCGTAATTCGCGGAAGCGGTAGTCCCGCAGGTGCTGTTGCGAGCTTAGTGAAGTTGTCCAGGCCTTATTATTGGTCTGGCCCACCTTCGGCCATCTTTTTCAATTCCTGATTATGTTTCTCGTTGGCGTCGATGATATGATCTACGCTCTTCCTGAAGTCTCGTTCCATCATATCCAACGAGATCTGCCGCCTGCAGGGGCTTTGTTCTTTCATGTAATTCGCCTTTGTTTTCAGAACCGGGATTTGTGACGGCAGTTTTCTTCTGGCATCCGGATGAAAACAACATCGTCGAGAAAATCATTGCGACGAACGTTGAGCGAAGCGTGGTTTTCATGGGCGCAACGAAAATCGAGCAGATTGGGAATCTGCGAGACGGACGAGATAGCCCGCGATGGCGAACACCGCGGGCTGGGAAGCCGCGGGGTAGACGGAAAAGCCGCGAGGGTAGCGGTTCTTGAGCGGGAGCGAAAGAACCAACGAACTGGGAAGAATCATGAGTCAACGAGTAAGTCACGGGCGGGGTCGGTGGTAAGAATACTAAAGCTGTCTCGCAATGGAACCGGTTTAGCCTGTTTAGACTACTTATGGATTCAGTGACTTGATGCTTTCCTCGCCCTTCATCGAGATTTTCGTTAGGTCCTTTGCGTCGAGGTTCATCTTCATGAGGTCCACCATTCGAATCTGACTGTTCTCGTATGTGCGGAAATAATACTTCTTGGCCTTAAGATCGCTGGCCGCAGTCCAAAGCGTGTAGTCGGCAACGATGTTGCCGTGCTCATCCTTCTCATCTTCACGGGCTGCGCCCTTCGGGATATCGAATTGGTTTAAAACATGGAACGCCTCAAGAACAGCGGCACCTCCAGTCTTTGGCTTAAGGACCGACTGGCTGAACGCGACGGCGCGAACGAAACGCGACGGCGGTGTGAAATCTCCCGGCAACCCGAGCATGCCCGAGCCCTGGCCGGTTGGCAGGAGTTTGACCGGCCCGAGTTGCACCGGAGGAGCGTTGCTCATCGAGAAATTCACATAATTGCGCAGATTGGTCATATGCCAATCGAACCCCGGCGAGTTGGTTAGCACGCCCAGCAGGTTGTCGTAGACGTTGAGTTTGCCACCGACGTACTCGATTACGATGCTCTTGCCGGAGGCGTCATGCACATTGTAATGCGCCTCCGGAGCGAAGCCCCATCCGCGGAACACGACCGCGGGGACAACGACGTTGCCAATGTTGGCCTTCACTTCCTCGACGTTGGCGAAGTTCTCCAGAATCCACGATCCCACCTCCCACTGCGCAATGGTCTTGCCTGCATCGGCTGCGATATACGGCATGTATCCGGCAGAGGTTGGGAAGTAGAAAATCCCGGCGGCCAGACCTTTTTCATTCAAACCATCGAATAAGACCGGCAGTCCCACGCCATTACACCCAACGCTGGCGTACTTCGCCTTCCACTTAAGCCCTTCCTTTCCGTCGGGCGTGGTTCCGGTCCGTGCATAACCGCGCGGGATCATCATCACGTCGGAATGGATATCGTTGGCAAATTCCATCGTTCGCGCGTACACGACAGTGCCATCTTCGGCGGTGAGTTGGATGCCGGTGCAGGCCTGCACGGTATTGGCGAGCAGCGAGCAGATGGCAGCGACAGTAATGAGGAGTGTTTTTCTGATTTGGTTTTTCATTTGATGGTGCTGGCTAAGCTTTGCCGTGCGCGAGCTATAAGTGGTCTAACGAAAAGAGCTAAGCCCACGACCAGCGTTGAACAACACTACGGCGGGAATGCGTGAGCGCCAAGCCCCGAATCGCACTAGGGAAGCCGGGCAGCTGAATGAAATCCAGTGTGTCGTGGCAAACACACTCAACGCATTTCGAGGTGGGGCCGTTGGCTTCATCGATTA
>CAVWTH010000012.1:0-219695 GCA_963757675.1 uncultured Verrucomicrobiae bacterium
CGACGGTGAAGTCGATGTCGGTGTAGTTGCTGCCGAACGGGAGAGCGGACACCGCCGCCGCCGCCGTCACCGGGGTAGTCCGGCCAGCCTCGCCGTCAGGTCGCGAAACTAGGCGGCGACCTGCGGCCTCTCGGGGTAGCCGGCCGCCGGCGCGTTGAGGCTGAAGGTGAGCACTCCGCGGGGCTCGAAGCCGGGGTCGACGGCGATCAGCCTGGCGAAGCTCCGCAGCAGCAGGGCGGAGCCGCCAGCAGCGCACCGCGATCGCCACTTCGGCGACGATCAACCCGCTCCTCAACCGTCCACCGCTCCGCAACTCGCCGCCGCCGCGGCCGGCCCGAAGGGGGGGGCGGGGGCCGAGCGGGTGGCCGCGAGCGCAGGAGCGACGCCGAAGGCGAGGCCGGTGAGGGCGGTGAGACCGGTGGCGAAGGCGAGCACGGCGGGGTCCACCGCCACCTCGGCCAGGCGCGGCACCGCGAAGCGGGCGGCGAGGAAGTCGCGCGGTAGATCCACCCCGAACATGGCGAGCGACACGCCGACGACGGAGCCGGCGGCGGCGAGGAGCGAGCTTTCGATCAGCAACTGCCGCACCAGCCGGCCGCGCCCGGCGCCCAGCGAAGCGCGGATCGCCATCTCCGGACGGCGGGAAGAGGCGCGGGCGAGCAGGAGGTTGGCGACGTTGACGCAGGCGATCAGCAGCAGCAGTCCCACCGCGCCGAGGAGGACCAGCAAGGGAGTGCGGGCCCCGCGCACCGCGTCGTCGCCGAGGGGATAGGCGGTCAGCCCGATGTCGCCGTGGCTGTCGGGATCCTCGGCCGCGATCCGGCGGGCCACCGCGGCGGGGTCGTGGCGCGCCTGGTCGAGCCCGACTCCGGGACGCAGCCTGCCCACGGCGTGGAGGTAGAAGTTGCCGCGGTCGTTGATCGCAGGATCGAGGCGAAGCGGCGGAAGACTTCGACCTGGCGCATCATCGGGAACGCGAACCCCGCCGGCAGGACCCCGACGATCGAGTAGGGCTCGCCGTCGAGGCGAAGGTGCCGGCGAGGGCGGCGTGAGGATCGCCGAAGAGCCGCGCCGCCAGCTCGCCGGTGACGACGACCACAGATGGAGCGCCGGGGGCGTCCTCCGCCGGGGTGAAGCTCCGCCCGGTGGCCAGCGGAGTGCCGAGGAGGGTGAAGAAGGAGTGGGTGACCGCCGCGCCGGTGAGGACGGACGCCCCCTGGTCGCCGGTCAGGGTCGGCTGCCAGCCGCCGAAGGCGGCCATGTCTTCGAGCGCGGGGGTCTGGCTCCGGTAGTCCCTATAGTCCGAGAAGGAGAACCACTCGCGCTCCAGACCGCCTTGCCGGGAGGCGTCCTGCCAGACCGTGACCAGCCGGTCGGGGTTGGGGTAGGGGAGCGGCACCAGCAGGATGGCGTGAACGAAGCTGAAGATGCCAGTGGTGGCGCCGATGCCCAGCGCGAAGGTGAGCGCGACACGGCCGCGGCCCCCGGACGCTTGCGCAGCATGCGCGTCGCGAAGCGGAAGTCGGAAAGAGTTGGATCATGCCCGGCTCGGCAGAGCAAGCAGCGTGCCAAACCGGTGGGCCGCCAACCGGGAGGGAGACGCAAGGTGGAGAGCGGCGCGGCCCCTCCCCTTCGGCCGATCTGCTGTCCGCTATTGGCATCCGCCGTCCCACCGGCGGACAGCCACCTACCCCCGTGCGGTTGTTCATCGGTAGTGCAGCGAGCAGGGTAGGATGGTTCGATCTTCCTCCTGCTGGTCATGCTTGCGGGCGCGAGCTGGAGCAACCGCCATGCTTGAGAAGCGCACCCGGTACCTGCTGCTCGGCCTGGCGGTGCTCCTCACCTGCCTCGTGGTCTCCGGCATTCACCCGACCGAGCGCGGGACGTGGCTGATGGAGGTGCGCCGATCTTCCTCGCCGTTCCCGTGCTCTGGGGCACCTACAAGCGCTTTCCGCTCACCACGCTCCTGTACGTCCTCATCTTCCTGCATGCGCTCGTGCTCATGGTCGGTGGCGCGTACACCTACGCGCGCGTGCCGCTGGGCTTCGAGATCGCGGAGGCCCTGGGCCTGCACCGCAACCCGTACGACAAGATCGGGCATTTCTTCCAGGGCCTCGTTCCGGCGCTGGTCGCCCGCGAGATCCTGATTCGCGGCGGCTATGTGCGCGGTCGCACGGATGCTGGCGTTCATCGTCGTCTGCATCGTCCTGGCGATCAGCGCCACCTACGAATTCGTCGAGTGGGGCGCGGCGCTGGCCCTGGACAGGGCGCCGACGCCTCCTCGGACGCAGGGCGACCCGTGGGACACGCAGTCCGACATGTTCTTCGCGCTCATGGGCGCCGTCAGGCCCTGATGCTGCTGTCGGGCGTCCACGATCGGCAGATCCGGCGGTTGAAGAGCGATCCGAGTGCAACCTGAGCCACGTCGAATCGATGCGGTGAGTCCGCGCCCGTGAAGAAAGCGGAGCACAGCCGGGTCCTCTCCTTCTTCGACACGCCCGCCGCCTTCCGCGCCTGGCTGGAGGAGCACGGCGCCACGGCGAGCGAGCTGCTGGTGGGGTTCTACAAGGTCGGCTCGGGCAGGCCGAGCATGACCTGGCCGGAGTCGGTGGACGAGGCGATCTGCTACGGCTGGATCGACGGGGTACGGAGGAGGCTCGACGACGAGTCGTACACGATCCGCTTCTCGCCGCGCAGAGCCGGACTCGATCTGGAGCGCGATCAACATCGCCAAGGCCGAGGCGCTGACCGCCGCGGGGCGGATGCGCCCCGCGGCCTGGAGGCGTTCGCGCGGCGGATCGAGCGCAGGTCCGGGTCTACTACATGCACTAAAGTTATTTCTTCTTCTGCTTACGACGGCGTTCTTTATACCCCACCGCCCACGTCCGGGCGGCTTCCAGCGAATTGCCGCCTTTCTGACGTTCTATCCAAGCTTTGAGTCCCGTTTCATCAACGGGTAGATCGAGCACCCGAGGCCGGCCCATCAATTTGGCGAATGTCTCCATCACTTCCGCCGTCGTGGAGAAGACAATCTCGTCCATGGCTTCCGGCTTGCCCTGGCAGACATAGGCATTGAAGTCCGCCCATTGTCCATCCGGACGGAGCACATACATATGGGTTTTGGGAATTTCGGCGCGCGGCGATACACCCGTTTGAGTCACAAGATAAGGTCCCGATTCGCCACCCGAGCCAAGATTCAAAATCTGCGCGTCTCGATAATTGTTAGTGATTGTTCGCATGAGGAAGGCCTTCTACCTCGGGTCGCTGCACGAGATTCAATGACCTCCCTGGATTATTTCCGTCATGATTTTCCGGCCTCTCGCTTGCAACGGTCCCTTGCCGGTGCCGGGCAAGAACCACATACCTTTGTCTTTGTCGCGGCAATAAACGATGTGAACGCCGTCGCTTGTCACTGCGTAATGAAACGTAGCGCCAGAGTTTTCGGCGATGAATCGGACGAAAGCGTCCCGCCACGGGTCCTCGGCGTACGGGAAGATCTCTTCGCCGATCTTCTTGAGCTCTTCAACGCTGATCGTTCGAACAGATTTCGCGATCGCTTTGCGGCGCTCTTTATCAAGGTTCTCAAGGTTAAATTTTTCGAATGGCATAAGAAGAGTGCGCTTATTTTTCCGGCGCACCAGTTCCCTGGAAATCGCCGCCGAGGGCTAGGTACAGGTTTACGCGTTCGCGCAGGCGGGAAGCGCGGATTTGTGTAAGCTGGACTTTTGCGGCGAGGTTTTCACCGGTGAGACGCAGGATAGTGAACATGTCGATCTGGCCTTGTTCGAGCTGTTGCCTGCCGAATTTGACGGAGTCGGCGCTGCTCGAAACCGCGTCGCCCAGCGCGCCTTCGCGTTTGCGCAAATAGTAATCGCTGGCGAGAGCGTCCTCCACGTCTTCGAACGCGCGCAACGCAGACCCTACGTAGCTTGCGGCCGCAGCTTTTTGCTCAGCGGTACGGAGATCTTGAGCTGCCTGGAGTTCACCGCCAAAGAAAATTGGCTGGGTGATTCCGCCGGCGAAACTCCAGACGAGCGCATCGAGCACACCGATCGAGTCGAGTTGCGCGGTTCCGAGTCCGCTCCCTGGCACTGAGCACGAACCGCGGCAGGCGCGCGGTGCGAGCCTCGTTCACCCGATGGAAGGCGGCGGCGAAGCGTCGCTCGCTCGCGATGAGGTCCGGTCGGCGTTCGAGAAGTTGCGCGGGCAGCCCCGCCGGCACCGCTCTCGGTTGGCCCGGAAAGGAACGTCGCACGTCAAATCTGCCGGCAGGGTAACGGCTAGTGACGACCTCGATCGCGCGGATCGTCTGCGCCCGCGCCTGCTGCGCGGTGTAGAGCGCATCCTCGGCGCCGGCAGTGCGCGACTTGATCTGCGCTACATCGAAGTCGCTCGCGAAGCCTTGCTGCTTCTGCACATCCGTGAGTTTTGAATACTCCTGATAAATGTTCAGCGTCTCCTGCGCATTGGCTTCCTGTTGTGCTGCCTCAATTGTCGTGAAGTACGCGCGCGCCACGGCAGCGGCGAGTGATTGCCGGGCAAATTCGTAGTCGGCTTCGAGCGCGGCGCTTTCCGCTTTCGCAGCAGCTTTTTTCGAGCGTATACGTCCCCATACGTCCGCCTCCCATGCGGCACCGGCAGCGATGCCATATACCCAACGTTGTGATGTTTCATCCATGCTGGTGTCGAGGCCGGCGCCACCGCTATTCTCCACACCCGAGTTCCCGAAGGTCGGCGGATTGATGTTGCGACCGATGTCGCCGCTAAGATGCTGCCCCTGTCGCTCACCCAATCCCTTCATCGCGATGCGTGGATAAAGCGATGATGCAGCAATGCGCACGGCGGCGCGTGATGCCTCCACCCGGGCGGCGGCGGCTTTGAGGTCGGGATTCCGCTCCACAGCATCCGCAACGAGCGCGGTCAGCTCAGGATCGCCGAAGGTGCGGATCCAATCCGGCACGACGTTGCCGCTGCGATGTGGGCCGGCCCACGAGCCTGGGATTTTTGCACGAGCCGATTCAGGCATGATGTCGGCGCCAACAGGCGGCTGCTTAATCGCGCAACTGGCAAGCGTGAGACATGCAACGGCACTTAGAGAACCCGGCCATTCATGTCAGGCAGACCTAGTGGAGCTTGAAAACAAACCAATCGAGTTTCGCGGAAATACGGACGAATACCTTGCGGACGATGTGGATGATCTTGCCGTGTTCGGTATAAATGGCGCCTCCCCCTTCCGCGCCTGCGGCAAGGAAGGTGCCGCGATCTTTGCCCGCGAGAAGCAGCCGCACTGCGATGCGGTGTTCCGGCGCCGATATTGGCTGCGTGTTTGGTAGGCTCCCGCTAATCGGCATCTGACCTTGTGCCGTGGCCCATAGGATTGAGTCCACAGTGCACTTGATGATGCGACCCGGATACGTCGACATGTAGATTTCCGCCTCGTTTCCAGGCTCCACATATCGCAACTCGTTCTGCCGGAAAAAGGCGAGCACCCACGGATCGTCCTCCTCGATAAAGCTCATCACTGGGAAGGCCGCGAACTGCATAGCACGAACACCGGGACGCAGGGCTAGATTCGCTACGCGGCCGTTGGCCGGCGCGAGGTACGTCGTACCGTCGAGGTCGAATTTCGCGTTGATCAGGTCCGCCTCGGACTTGCTAATCTGCGCTCTGGCCTGCGATTCCGTGGCGTCGGCGGCGAGGAATTCGCTCTGCAGATTGGCGAGGTCACTTTGCGCCTGCTCAAGGTCGGCCCGCTTTCCAGCCCCCGTTGCGGCGAGTGCGGTGAATTGCTCGACCCGCTTTTTCGCCAACTCAATCCGCGGAGTCAGGGAGGCTTTTTTGTTCGCGGCATTGTTGAGTTGATCCTTCGCTCCGCGCAGCGTGGCCTCGGCGGCTTTCTCCGCGGCGTCGAAAGGCACTGGGTCTATCTTGAAAAGGATATCGCCCTTCTTGATTGGCCGGTTTGGTTCAATCGGCACCTCGGTCACCTGACCGGTCACGCGGGGCACTACCGGGATGACATAATTCTGGGCCCGCACGTCAGATGAGGACGGCGCCACGATGTTCATGAAGAGAATCAGAACCGTCAGGCAGATGATCGGAATGGTGGCGACGATGACCTGGCTGGTGATGTTCCACGGCAGCCACTTGAACTTGAAAAAGATCAGCCAGACGATGACCGCGTAGATGATGAGTAGAATGAGTTCCATTACGCCTTAACTCCGTCTGGTTTGGCTTTTTTCTTCGAGCTCCGCGACTCGAGCTCGGAGTCTTCCGATTTCATTCTCCTCCTCCTTCACCTCCTTGCCGAGATGGCCGAGTGATTCATCGACATCGGTACCGTAAGCCATCTTGTGCAGGACCGGCTTGGTGTAAGTCCAAAGCCACGCCAGCGGCCAAAGCAGCCCGCCAAAGCAAAGTGAGAGCAGGCACAGGCATTGAATCGCTTTGGTCTGCGGATGCTTTTTCTTTTCCGCGATTTTTTCCGGAAGGATATGCACCATCCAGAAAATGGCGATACCGATAATTGGCGCGACGACAAGCACGACCCACGAGATGCCATTGGCAATTGAATCGAGCGTCTCACCATGGAAAAGCGACGCATGAGCAATAGACGGTAATGTCAGGAACGCGAACGCGACGAACGGCAGAAAGCGCCTGCCCCGAAGCAGTCGTCGCCTACCAGTGAATTGGATAATTGGCTCTTCTGTTTTACGCTTCATCGGACTGTTGTTTTGCGATTGTATAAGTCGTCCATCGTTTTGTCGACGCGCGAGTGTAAACGGGCATAGTCCCTTCGATTCGTCCTTTCGCAACCTTCTTGTGATCGACAAAGACTGTGGCGGTGCCGCCTTTTCCGATTCCGTCACTATCATAGGCGAAGTCCGTTTTAATCTTCATCGGGTATTTCAGGTCGCGGCGCCAGACCTCGCTTGTCAGTATTCGACAACGCGGTCCACCTTCAATACCCATGTGGCTTCGCCCCGGTGCAGCTTGTACTGGATCTGCCGCGTTTTTCCGCCGACCGGGAAGCGGCGGGCGAGGATGTTCTCGACGACGGCGAACTCGTCATGGCCCTTGTAGCCGGAAAAATTCGGGTCGTCAGGCGCCGGTTTTGGCAGCGAAATGGCGGTAAGGGAAAGCTTTCGATTAGCTGACCATGCCGTTAGCGATGCCCGCGCACTCGCGTCGGAAGCACAACCGTAGATGTAAATTTCGGGCGCGATCCGTCCGCATTCAAGTCCTCGACTTCTGCGTCAGTCACGACGCCGTCGATGGTCGCTTCGACTGGTGAGTTGTCGCGGCCGAGGCCGGTTGGAGTGACGACGATGCGGGTGCCGCCGTCCGCAGCAGGGGAGGTTTGGACGTGGAACGAGATACCCTGGAGCGAAAGCGTCTTGTCGAAAAACGTCGCCGTATTTTCGGATTGATCGTTAACTTCGACATGGAGCGTGTGGTTTGCAGTCTTTCCGGAGTCCCTGGCGTCGCCCATGAGGTAAAGCCGGATGGTGTATTCGCCATCGGCGGGAACTTGCCCCTCGAAACGAGAACCGCGCATCGACCCGACGAACAGCGCCTCGTCGCGACCGGGTGCAACGAGGTTGAAATACTCGGACGTGCGGTCGGATTTCAACTCGATCGTCATCGTTTGGCCAGCCCTGGCGCGGAGCCTGTAATCGAAGACCTGGCTGCCAGTGATACTGCCCTTCAGGGTTGCGCCATGGGTTCCTTTGACGAACTCGACCTGCTGGGAAGGTATCTCTCCAGCCTGGGCGAGCGAGAACGTCACGAACAAACCACCGAAGATAGCAGCCTTGAGAAAGCGCCGGGGAATACCTGCTTTATTCTTCCGTGCGCATGCGCTCGTGATGGCCAGCCTGCGGATGAACGCAGCGGCGATCAGGTTGGTTTTCATAATGCTTGTTGTTCCGCCGCCAGCGAGTGAAAAATACTGAGCGAGCGCCGCCTCAAAGGACAAAAAAGCCGCCGCGAACCATCTCACGGCGGCTTGTTGTAATTGTTTACCTACGACATTCCCAGCGCGTACAATGTCGGCTGATCAATCGAGCCTGTTGGGGCCAGGCCCTGGGTGTTTTGATAGCCAATTAATGCCTCTCGCGTGAGCGGGCCGAGCAAACCGTCCACTTCGCCCCGATAATAACCTTGCTGTTGCAGCTCGGCTTGCACGTTGGCGATCACCTGATCGGGCGGCAAACCACGATAGGCGTAGATCGGACCATTGTAAGCGTAATAGGACTGGGCCGGATTGTAGCCCCAGGCCGGGTACCACCACCCCCCATTCCACGCATACCAACCGCCTCCAATAAAAACGACGCGGTTGTAGTGACGGTTCCACCAGCTCCGATCGTGCCATTCGGAGTTGTAATTCCTGAAGGCGGCATAATGGGAACCCTTCCAGTTTTGGGCGCCATGAATGTGATAGTTCTTCTGGAACTTCACACTTTGGATTTTCGGGTTGGGATTGTTCGAAAAGTTATAATGCTTCGCTTGCCAATTGCCCTTATTTCCCTTCTTGCCCTTGTTCGCGATGTTTGCGTTATTAGGCTTGTTGGGATTATTGAAGCCCTGCTTGCCCTTGTTCGCCTTGTTTCCCTTGTTCGCGATGTTTGCGTTATTAGGCTTGTTGGGATTGTTGAAGCCCTGCTTGCCCTTGTTCGCCTTGTTTCCCTTGTTCGCGATGTTTGCGTTATTAGGCTTGTTGGGATTGTTGAAGCCCTGCTTGCCCTTGTTCGCCTTGTTTCCCTTGTTCGCGATGTTTGCGTTATTAGGCTTGTTGGGATTGTTGAAGCCCTGCTTGCCCTTGTTCGCCTTGTTTCCCTTGTTCGCGATGTTTGCGTTATTAGGCTTGTTGGGATTGTTGAAGCTCTGCTTGCCCTTGTTCGCCTTGTTTGGGTTGCCCGCGTTTTGATGCTTCCCCCCCGGCTGCCCCTGACGCTGGGCTTGCTGTTGTTGCTGCCCCTGTTTTTTCTTCTTATTGTCTTTGGCTGCGGAAGCGACCAGTGGGATCGCCAGACAGCAGATTAATACGGTAAATAGTCTTAGTGCTTTATGTCTCATGGTTCGTTGGGGTTGTTATGCGTTCTGGTCGTTTTCTCTTTGAAAATCAATAGATAGGATAGTTGAATTCGTGGATCGACGCGAGCCAAATTTTTCGCTTTTCCGCGACAGCCTTCGGCCGTCGGTGATAACGAGGTCGCAGCTTGTTCATCTCGGGAAAATGGTTTTCCAATCGTCCTTCATGCTGATGACGATCCAGCCCTTCTTCTTCGCCTCAGCCATGAGGGCATCACTGAAGGTTCCGACCTTCGATTCGGCGCCATAGGCGTACTCACGCTTGGCATCATCGTGATGGACAAGCATCATTAGTCTCGCGCCATCGCCTGCACCCGTGTATTCGAGCATTTGCTGGTCACCGGTGGAATTGCCGAACGCCGCTTGCGGGCGACGACCGATAACCATGTTGATCCCCTCCGGCTTGCCGGTTTTGTCGTCGATTAATAGCACCTCAGGCAACTTGATCAGTTCAGGGCTACCTTCCTTGTCATATTCGTATTTCACCTTGCCCATGCTGCCGACGACTTGCTCAGGAGGCACACCGTAGACCCTCTCGGCAAAGGCACGAACAAACTCCTGTCCGCCGCCAGTGACGATATAGGTCTTGAACCCGTTGGTCCGAAGGTATTGCATCAACTCTATCATAGGTTGATAAACGCATTCGGTATAAAGCCGTTTGAAACGCGGTTGCTTCGGCTTCAGCCAGCCACTTTTTAACGATTTCCCGAAATTGTTGAACCGTCATACCGCTGTGCGTAACGGCGACAACCTTTTCGAAATCCTGGATACTAAAATTCAGCATCGCCTCGCGATCATGCGCGAGGATCGATTTGAACGGCTCCGTTTCACGCCAGTCCGGATGCTGCGGCGCTTTCGCAATGACCTCGTCGATGGCGAATGTCACCTGCGTATAGATCGGCTGCTCAACCCAGAGCGTGCCGTCGTTATCGAAGGTCGCGATTCGCTCCTCGGGTTTAACAAAGTCCGGCGACCCTTCCTTTGTTACCTTCTCGACGAAATCGACGATGGCTTTCTTCGAAGCGGTGTCATTCCACGATGGCAGCGGGTCGTCGGCGCGAACGTTCGTTGCGGCGCCAACGAAGATAAAGATCAATAATGCAGTGAGAGTAGGTTTGGTAGTGAGTTTCATATTGCGGCTCCTTTCGATTGTGAAATCACGGGCCGCTCTCGTGAACAGCCCGCGCTTTTCACAGTAGAACTAGCGGTGGAATGGTTAGTTGCCGGTGGGCAACGGAATGTTCACTCCTTCCTTCTTGAGCTGGTCCCGAACCCACTGGAACCTTTCGTATGCGTAGAAGGAGAAAAACGTCATGCCTTCAGCTGCCATAAATTTACGTTTTCAGGCGCGACAGTTAGTTCTTTACCACCAAAACGCGCGTGGACCCCATGCTCCGTACCAACCCCGGGCGGCTGCACGGTCCATTTCCGCCGCCATGTAGTAGTTCTGAGCAATCTGCTGCTGAATAGCCATCTGCTGATAGCGTTGATATTCTTGCTCCCGGCCGATGTAAGCGACGCCTGCTTTCTCGTCTTTATAAACGTAAAAGACTCTTCCTTTCACAGTGGCTCGCTCGACTTGGTAGGGCGGCAAAGCCGCATAGATTTGCTGTTGTTTTGGCGTTTGCGGCGTGCGCGCATGAAAGCCCGCAGCGCTGAGCAAAGCCGTTGTGTTGCCTGATCCCACCCCGGCGCAGCCCGCCAGGAAGAGGGCGGCAGCCGCGGCAGCGAGGGTTATTAGGACGTTTGAATTAGTTTTTCGCATGGTTTTGGTTCGATGGGTTTTTGTTGTTTTTCGATGGGTAAAGTTTTCGACGAACGAGTCCGGGATTGCTTGCAGAGATGCCGTGATTTTTCATCGCGTCACGTGAGGCGACGCTAATGGCACACGTAGCCTTGGGCGCCCCACACGCCCCTCAGTTATATCGCAAAACCGGTGAGCATGGAAGCAAAAACGGGAAAACCTCTCGCAGCTTTATTTTGTCGCCGGATCCGAAGCTGATTTCACGCAGCGAAAACCCAGATGATTCGTGCCCGTGTTAAGTTCACCTTTGCCGCGTGTGCCGACAATGTACCGCGAACAATATTGATCGTTACAAAGAAACGAGCCGCCGCGATGGACTCGCTTCTTCTCACCGGGCTCAGCGGGATCAAATGGCGAATCGGGTCCTTGCGGGTTGCGCGTCACGCCGCCTTTGTCTGCGAGCGTCTTGTAGTAATCAGGGCGATACCAATCGCTGCACCATTCCCAAACGTTTCCGGCCATATCGTAAAGCCCGTAGCCATTTGGCGGAAACGATTTCACCGGGTGCGATGCCGGCGTAGCCGTCTTCGTCTGCATCTTTCACTGGAAATTTTCCCTGCCAGGTGTTGGCCATCCATTTTCCGCCGGGACGAAATTCATCACCCCACACGTATGTCTTTCCAGATAAACCGCCGCGCGCCGCAAATTCAAACTCGGCTTCGGTGGGCAAACGTTTGCCCGCCCATTTAGCGTAGGCCTCTGCGTCCGGGTAAGCGATGTGCACTACCGGATAATTGTCCTTTCCTTTGATATCGCTTTCCGGACCGAGCGGGTGACGCCAGTTCGCGCCTTTCACGTAGCTCCACCATTGATAATGATTGTTGAGCGGAACTTCATGATCGGTCGGCGCAAACACGACTGACCCAGCCACGAGATTTTCCTCGGGCGCAGTTGGGAACTCCTCTTTTGTTGGTGTGCGTTCAGCAATTGTAACGTAACCGGTCGCTCTAACGAATTTCTCAAACTGCGCGTTCGTCACAGAGGTCGCGTCGATCCAGAAACCGTCAACGTACACGCGATGCACTGGCTGCGAGTCATTCGAAGCCATCGGCATTGCATGACTTCCTTCGCCGCCCACGGCCGCGCCCATGGAAAATTCGCCGCCGGGAATCCAGACCATGCCTTGCGGTGCGGGGCCAGGCGGGCCGGTTTTGTTGGGAATCGTCGCGGTGAACGCCGACGACGCGGGTGTCTCCGCATGAACGATGGCGCCATCAAGAATAAGGAAAACCGCAAGAAGCTTTCCAGCGAACTTGTTTTTCAGAACGCAACTCAGTGTTTCCAGGACGGCGTCCAATCCACTCAATGAAAACAACGACATATGCAGGCAACCTACGGTATCTCAATTAATCCTCGGCGATTTCTTTCGCATCTTCCTGGTCCCCGATCTTTTTCTTATCCTGGGCACTAAGGTTAAGAGGCTTTACGTCGACTGTAATTTTCTTTATCGCTCCGGTAAACTTATTGTCTCTTTCTTTATAATCGTTCGATACCGGTGTTTCATTATCCATCCCTACATCAACACCTTCATCGGCTGAATAGGCGTAGGGTTGCGTCTTTGGTATTTTCCCTTCAGCGACCTTCCGCCCATCGACGTACAGAACGGATTGCCCACCGGCTCCAAGCTTACCACCGTCAAAAACAAAATCGTACTTAATCGTATGTTTTCCAGCAGCAATGGGATTGGATGAAGCAATGTTAGTATGTTCAAGGCCAAAATAGTTATATTCGTGATGAAGCTTGCCGGCTTTCATATATAGGGTCCACCCGCCAAACCGACCAGCCTGGCAAATGATAACCCCGTTCGCATTGCCATCTGGCAACTCTACATCCGCTGTTAGACTAAAAGAGCGGTTCTTTGTGTTAATAAACGCGTTTTCCATTAAGCCGATCATACCTGGATAAACCGTGAGTGAAGTGCGGTTACCCATTAGATCGGGTCTCCCTGCTATGGCAGCATCGAATCGCTCGGACCTGCGATCGTCAATCGGCAGCACATGATATTTCTCCGCCGTCTTCATGAAGAGGTCCTGCATTTCCTTGAGTTTCCCGGGGTTTTTGGCGGCAAGATTGTTCGCCTCACTAAAATCTTGATCCACGTTATACAGTTCCCACACGTCATCTTTTAGTGGCGGGAGTTGAGTCATTAGCCAGGGGATGGAATGACGCGTGCATGCTACCCAGCCATCATGGTAAATCGCGCGGTTACCAAACATCTCGAAGTATTGCGTCGTATGGCGATCCATGGCTTTTGCATCGTCAAAGGTATAAACCATCGACGGCCCATCGAACGGAAGTTGCTCGGTGCCATTGACCACCTTTGGAAAAGGCAAACCCACCGCCTCGAGTACAGTTGGGGCTATATCTACTACGTGACTAAACTGTGACCGGATCTCACCCCTGGCTTTAATTCGTTCTGGCCAATGCATTACCATTCCATTCCGCGTCCCTCCCCAATGAGAAGCAACCTGCTTGGTCCATTGGAAGGGAGTATCCAAAGCATGCGCCCAACCAATCGCATAGTGCGGGAAAGTGTTCGGACTTCCCCAGTCATCTATGTGATTCATCATTTGAGAAGCATTACCAACAATGCCGTTTAAGGCCATCATCTCGTTATATGTTCCTTCGGGTCCTCCTTCAGCGCTGGAACCGTTATCACCCACAATGTAAATAAACAGGGTGTTATCCAGCGCACCCATATCCTGGAGTGATTGAACCAACCTGCCGACTTCGTAATCGGTTTGTTCGGCGAAGCCGGCGAATACTTCCATCTGTCGCGCCAGGAGCCTCTTCTGATCCGCATTCATGGTATCCCACGCAGGAATTTCCTTGGGACGAGGTGTCAGCTGAGCAGTTTGCGGAATGATCTCCATCTCTTTTTGCTTCGCGAATATTTCTTCTCTCAGCTTGTCCCATCCTTCGTCGAACTTGCCTTTATATTTGTCAGCCCATTCTTTGGGAACATGATGCGGCGCATGGCACGCGCCGGTGGAAAAGTAGACATAGAAAGGTTTATCTGGCGTAAGAGAGTGTTGCGCCTGTATCCAATTGATTGCCTGATTGGTCATGTCGATTGTAAAATGGTATTTAGGATCATGGGGCGCTTCTACCCTAACAGTTCCATCAAAGATTGCCGGGGCCCATTGATTGGTTTCACCACCAATAAAACCATAGAACTTGTCAAAGCCGGAATGGGTGGGCCAGCGATCGTAAGGACCTGAAACCGAAACTTCCCAGGGCGGCGTTTCGTGATACTTCCCAAAGGCCGCAGTGCTATAACCATTCAACTGAAGCATTTCAGCCAATGGTGCCACGCTGTTAGGACGAATTCCGGTGTTACCCGGAAAAGCAGTAGCCAGCTCCATGATAGCTCCTGCATTATTCACATGGTGATTGCGACCGGTGAGCAGAGCAGTGCGCGTGGGCGAGCAGAGAGCAGTTGTGTGAAAACGGTTGTAACGCAGACCGGCTGCAGCCAGCCTATCCAGCGTCGGCATCTTGATGGGGCCGCCAAAAGCGTTCGAGGCAGCAAAACCGACATCGTCAAGTAAGACGATGACAACATTGGGCGCTTTTGCAGGCGCCTTTACTTCGAAACGCGGTGGCGCTTTCGCATCCCTGGCGTCGAGCACTGTTGACTCAGGGTAAGTGGGTTCTTTAATCGGTAGGACGGTGCGATCGATTTGCTGCGCTGCCGCCGTTGACACGAACGCCGCACTAAATGCGAATCTGAGAAGGGACGGGACACTTATTCGTTTCATAGGTTCGGTATTCTTGCTTTGAGTGAGGGTTTTGGTTTCGCCATATGTTAGAAATTCATCTCAGCTTTGAGTTTAATCGGTCGTACCGGATGGCTTGTCTTTTTGGGCGAATAATCTGGAACCTAGGATGGCTTTGCGTCGTCGGATCCACGGGCTGGTCAGTGAAGATTACGGCTATGCACGTGATGATTGCCTTGGCTTTGGCCACGAATGCAGTCGGCAGCCCGCTTTTCTGCGCCGTTAAAAAAAGACTCTGGGTAATGTTTCAGATCGGCCCTGGCAGCTAATCCTTTTTGATGCAACTCAAGTCTGGCTTGCGGTGCTAGGCAACCGACTCGGAGTGCGCTTCCCGGTGATTCTCTCGTAGATCAGCAGTAGGCAGATGGGAATCCAGAAACCCCAGCGCGTGCGGCACCTTGATGACGCGCACTCCAGCCTTGCGTTGCTGGTCGACGATCTGATCGCGAAGCGTCTGCATCCGCGTCCAATGCACCTTTGGGCGGAAATGGTGTTCTGCGTGGTAGCCGTTGTAAAACCAGGTCCAGTTATAGACCTTCTCGTAAGTGCTCACACCCCAGGCGATGGGCTCATCTGGATTGCCGCCGTAGTGTCGATAGTAGCCGTTCAGATATGAGAGGCAGTGGCCGAAATACCAAAATGGCAGCAGAAAACAGATGTAATGCCAGTTAAGGATTCCGAGGATAGCAAACGTGGTGACGAAGCAGGCCAACTCGAACACTCCCCAAAACGCCTCGCGCGGGCTTTTGCGTTTCAGTTCCTTGAAGACGGTCTTGGGCTCCTCGCGAAAGAAACTCAGGAACGTGTATTTCAAGGGATGCTCGGCTTCGCCGTCATGGCCGTGCTTGTAAATCGAAATCCAATCGATCGTCTCGCCATGCTCGTCGGGCCGGTCGGCGTTTCCCTTGTGGTGCTGCATGTGAATGCACTCGTAGAAAACCTGGCCAAAACCAACCGTGATTGATTCCAAGATACTGAAAAGACGATTCAGCATCGGTGAACGGAAATAGGGATTGTGAATGAAGTTGTGGGAAATGCCGTTGATGTTCCATGAAATGCTGATCGAATAAATAAAACCGAGAATTAGCATCACCCAGAGCGGGACACGTGGGAAAAGATAAAACATGCCGAAGAAGTACAGGCAATGCAGAAGGGCCGCCGCAACAGGGATCGCGTCCCAGCGTGTATACGCAAAGATCCTGGAGTTTGTCACGCGTCGCTCGACGGCGGGAATTTCCTTAGTCTTGAGCTGCATACATTGCACTTCCTGCGAGTCCCAATTACCAGTTGTTTGCCGGCGAAACCGCTCATCATATTACGCCGGACGCTATATCGGGGAAAGCCCTAATTTTTGGCCGGAAATGTTCTTACGGTGTTGCTAGAATCGCGCACACCTCGAGCGCCCGATCATTTGGCAGTTGGAGATTCGCATTCGCAAACAAAATGCGTGCCAGGGAGGGGACTCGAACCCCTACGGATTTCTCCACCAGATCCTAAGTCTGGCGCGTCTGCCAATTCCGCCACCCCGGCAAGGGATTTTCGATTGTAGAGTTTCGATTTGCGATTGCCAGGCCGCAAGTGTGATCAATCCCCAAGCGGAACCGAAACCATCATCCGACAGATGTGCTCTGGGATGGTGATACCGGCGTCGCTGCGGCCGCTGTCGCGGCTGCGGCTTTTGCGGCTGCTTCGGCAGCAGCTTTCTTCTTCGCCTCAGCCGCAGCTACCGCGTCCGCCAGATTTTTATCTACAGCCGCGGCTTCGACTGGATGAATCTTGTGATAATACCCGTTCGACTTGGAAAGCTGCTCTTTGCGGAACAGCAGCGAATCGAATCGCTCCCGTTTACTTAGCTCGAAATCCTTGTCCATCTTGATGGCCTCGAATGGACACACCTCGACGCAAATCTGGCAGCTCATGCACACCGAGATGTCGATGTCGAAGATCTTCGGGTAAAACTGCGGTTTGCCCATGTAATCGGGCTTTTTGTCCTCGCTCTTGACGATGTAGATGCACTGCGGCGGACATTCCTTCTCGCAAATCTTGCACGCCACGCAGCGCAGGCCGGCATGCGGATCGTCGCCGTCATAAATGAGAAACGGGAAATTCCGGTAATTCTCCGGCAGCGGACTCCGCTCCTCCGGATATTGCACCGTGATCAGGCGTTCCTTTTCGAAATAACTTCCGACAAAATTTCGGGCCGTGACGGCCATTCCCTTGAGTATGCCTGTACCAATCATCGATCCACTTCTCCCATAACAATATCGACGCTGCCGAGAATTACCATTACGTCGGCGACGGTATGGCCGAGGCACATGTCTTCCAGAATGGTTAGATTGATGAAGCTTGGTGGACGCACGCGGTAACGATATGGATTTGGGCTGCCGTCGCTGATCAGATAAAAACCGAGCTCGCCCTTTGGCGCTTCAATCCGGCCGTACGCTTCACCGACCGGCGGTCGAAATGCACGGATCTTGACTTTCGGATTCACGATGGGGCCAGGCGGAATTTGCGGGAGCGCCTGTTTCAAGATTTCCACGCTCTCGCGCATCTCCAGCGCGCGCATCATCAACCGATCGTAAGTGTCGCCATGTTCGCCGAGCGGAATTCGGAATTTGAATCGGGGGTAGAATCCGTAGCCGTCCACCTTGCGGATGTCGTAGTTCACACCGGACGCGCGCAGCATCGGGCCGGTAATGCCGGCGTTGATCGCCAGTTCCGCGGAAAGTTTGCCGACATTTTGGGTGCGCGCCGATCACGATTTCGTTACCGAGGATGAGTTCTTCGAACTCGTCGAGAAACTTCGGGAACCGATCGACAATCGGTTTGGTGCGAGCGAGCCAATCGTCGCTCGCGTCCACGCGGCAACCGCCGAACCGCATGTAGTCGCACATCATCCGCGAACCGGCCAGCGACTCGAAAAGATCGAGAATTTTCTCACGCTCGCGGAACGCATACATGAGCGGGGTGCCCCATGCGCCCATGTCGCTCAGCAAAAATCCTAGCAGTGACGCATGATTCTGCAGCCGCGTCAGCTCGGCCAGAATAAGGCGCAGATACTCGGCGCGCTCGGGCACTTCGATTCCGGCTAGTTTCTCCACGCTAAGCGCGTACGCCCAGTTGTTGGTCATCGAACAAAAATAATCGAGCCGGTCGGTGTAAGGCATCGAGCCGAGATAACTCGTGTTCTCGCCAATTTTCTCGTGATTGCGATGGAGATAACCGAAGACCGGTTTGAGCTTGCGAACGATCTCGCCGTCGAGCGCCACATTCATCCGAAACACTCCGTGCGTCGACGGATGCTGCGGTCCCATCGAAACTTCGAGCAATTCGCCTTGAAGTCGCGACGCCATGCTGACTGGCGGGCGCTCCATCGCTTCGAGTGTCTGAACGGCTGTGCTCATCAAAAATTGATCCGCAGATTTCGCAGATTTTCGCGGATTTCGACATCGGTAGGGTGGGCAGTCCTCTGCACACCGAATCGTGGGAAAGCGGCGCGCACGGAGTGCCGCGCCCTACCAAAAAACAATCTGTGTAAATCTGCGAAATCTGTGGACATAACTCCCTTAGTCAGTTGGCTGTAATGTTTTCCGCCCCATCAAGCTCCGGTCGCGGTGGGTAATGGCCTTTCGCCTTTTCAAGAACTTCGTCATGCGGCGTGGGCTCCCATTCGTAATCGTCCGGCTCGCGGTAGTCTTTGCGCATCGGATGATCTTCGAACTCGTCCCACATCAAAATACGGCGCAAATCGGGATGACCATCAAAACGGATGCCGTACAGATCGAAAATTTCGCGCTCTTGAAACTCTGCGCTCCGCCAGATGGGTGTGAGCGATGGCAACCGCGCGCCCTCTGCGCGATCGCGCGTGCGCATGCGAACGATCACCGGCCCATGTTTATGCGTGATCGAGTAAAGGTGATATACCGCCTCGAGGTAACCAGGAATCTTTTCCTCGGTCGTTTCCACGACTTCCTTTTCAGCGCCCTCAACGAGCTTTTTCACTTTCGTCGTCTTCTTCACGGTGCGGTCGAGCCAATCGACCCCTGTCACGTTAGAGCAAAAATCGAGGCACAGCGCCGGATCGACGCGCAAGAATCTTGCGATCGCCACGGCATGCTCGTTATCGATCAACAGCGAATGCTGCTGGGATGGACTGCCGTTTGCCACGATTTCGATCTTCGCGCCAGGCACGGCACCTTCGATGCGGGATTTGATTTCCTCGAGAGATGGTAAAGGCATCGTGAAAGGTTAAGACTGTTAAATTGTTAAAACGGTCCAGAGATGCTCAGCGTTTCATCAAGCAGCGCCAGCGCGTCGTTGTCGCCGTCACGAACAACTGCGCGGTCGTTCTGTTTGCGGTCACGCAAGTAACGAAGATAGCCATTGACTAGACCCAGTACCCGCCAAGCCTCATGTTTTAATTCGGCTATCTCGCTCTGTTGGACATAACTTTCATCTAAACAAACGTTGAGATCATCTATCAATTCCTGCAGGGAACCGCGCGAGCCAAGAAAGAAGCGCACTTGGTCGGCAAAATGGTAGCGACCGTGTCCTTCGGCGATATTATTTGTGCGCGATACTGCTGCTCGCCGGATTTGCCCCGCTAACCCAAACTTTTCAACATCAGGCAGTCGTCGAGCGACGCCGTACATCTTCTTTCGAAATTCCCGCGCCACTTGATAGGCTTCCAGATCCTCAAACGTGCGGAATTCGCTGCGCTCACCGCCCGTATTGCGCGTTCCCTTTTTAACGTTGTAACTCATTTAACGATTTAACTATCCCGCAAGGTTACCTTGTAACTCATGTAACTTTTTTAACTTTGCCTTTCAATTGTCGCCGGATGAAACACGTCCGGATTCGCGGATGGCTCCAGATCGTGTTCGCCAAATTTCGGCACGGGGAATTCGCTCGGCTGTTCCGGCTTCAGGAATTCCGCCTTATCGGCGCCGGTGAGTTTCTGGCTATCGATCTTGCGCTGCAGTTCCATGAACGCATGCAAGAGGGCTTCCGGTCGCGGGGGGCACCCGGGGATGTAAACGTCAACCGGAATATAACGGTCGATCCCTTTGAGTACGTTGTAGCCCTGTTTGAACGGTCCGCCTGAAATCGCGCAAGCGCCCATGGCGATCACGTATTTCGGGTCGGCCATTTGGTTATAAAGACGCACAATTTGCGGCGCCATTTTTTTGGTGACCGTTCCAGCAACAATCATGAGATCGGCCTGGCGCGGCGACGGCCGGAAAACTTCGCCACCGAACCGCGCGATGTCGTAGCGCGAGGCCGCTGTGGCTATCATTTCAATGGCGCAACAGGCCAATCCAAATTGGAGCGGCCATATCGAGTTCTTGCGTCCCCAATTGTAAAGATCCTGCATCGAAGTGACCCAGATTCCCTGTCGTTGCAGCTCGGTCCGCAATCGCTCATCGATTCGCTCGGTCATAGCTCAGTTAAAACGTGAAACGTTAAAAAGTTAAATCGTCAAATGGGGGTTGCTCAGTCGCAGCCGCTTTCCTTTTTAACAATGTAACCTTTTTAACTGTTTTAACCAGCGCGTCAGCGCGCTAGGGCTGCCATTGCAGACACCCCTTGCCCCACGCCCAGACGAGTCCTTCGATGAGGAGTAATAAGAAAACCAATATCGCGATAAAGGCGCCAACCGGCAAACCGGTGAAGGCCACCGCAAATGGCACAAGAAAGACGGCTTCCACGTCGAAGATTAAAAAGATAATGGCATACAAATAATACTGCGCGTGGAACTGAATCTGCGCGTCGCCAATCGATTCCACCCCGCATTCGTACGTGGAACTCTTGTCCGGACCAGGCTTTGGCGGCTGGAAAAATCGCCGCCACAACCAAGCGAGGGCCAGCGGCACTAACGGAAACACCAGCGCCACGCCAATGAAAATAATTATAAACAAATAAGGATGCGGGGTCATCCGAAGACGGTTAAAAAGGTTAAAAGAGTTAAATGGTTACAAGCATCAAAATCGCTCGGAATACCTCCCTGCCAAGTCTATACTTGAGTCGTGGAAAAGAGGGCAAAGAAATTTCGCACTTTCGCCGAGGCTGAAAAAGCGGACCGCGAGTTTTATAAAAAACTGACCGGCAACGAGCGTTTGCAGATTTTGGTGGAGCTCCTCAATCATGGCCCTGAGCAAAGACTGGAGAGAGTTTCTCGAATTGTTAAATTCCCGAGGCGTTGATTACGTCATCGTCGGTGCGCAGAGCCTGGCGTTTCATGGGCGCCCACGTTACACCGGCGACTTGGACATTCTCATTCGGACCAGACCAGATAACGCGCGGCGACTTCTCGGTCTTCTGAATCAGTTTGGGTTCACCCAGTCCGACCTAAAGGAAACTGATTTCCTGGAGCCCGAGCAAATGATTCAACTCGGACGAGCTCCGAACCGAATCGATCTGCTCACCAGTATCAGTGGTGTAACGAGCGATGAAGCTTTTGAGACCAGGATTCCGGCAGACTTGGACGGCATTCCTGTTTTTGTCCTCGACAGAAACGCATTGATCCGAAACAAGCGCGCAGTCGGCCGGCCACAGGATCTCGCAGATCTTGCCACCCTCGAGGCATAATTTTCGGATACCTTACCGCGCGAGGAGGAGCCGGCATCTGGCTAGCCAGCCATTACTCGAACGAAATCGCCGCCGGTTTCCTCGTTGGGTGCACGATCGTTTCGGCATCCCGGCTGGATGCTCTGGACTGACGCCCTTTCAGTAATCCCGTTTACCGGCGTTGCCCTGTTCGTTCTCCACAAGATCAACGTCAGTCGAACACGCCGTCTCGTGGACGGCAACAGTCGCTGGTTAGAACTGACGAACACCGCCGGTTTCACGGCGATACAATTCAATCCAGGTTTAGCTCTGGTCTGACTTCCGGGAGAACCATCGTCGCTTTTTCGGCTTTGGTTCTTCGGCCGGCGGCTCGGAGGGTTTCTCTTCTTGCGCAGGGGCCGCTTCGTCCTTTGGCTCTTCTTGCTCGGGCTGCTCGGCTTCGGGCGCTTTTTGCTGGGGTTTCGCTTCCGGTTCCTTGCGTTTGCCCTTCTTTTCTTTGGCAGGCTTTTCTTCGACGACCTGCTCTGCGTCCACCCACTCGATGAGCGCCATTCGCGCAGAATCGCTTTTGCGCGCACCCAGTTTGACGATGCGCGTGTAACCGCCGTTCCGCTCGGCGGATCGTTGCGCGATGTCGTCGAACAATTTTTTCACGGCGTTTTTTTGGCGCAGCACAGCCAAGGCTGTGCGACGCGCGTGAATGGAGCCGTTCTTACCGAGCGTCACCATTCTTTCGGCGAGCGGACGGACCGCTTTCGCCTTGGCCAAAGTTGTCTTGATTCGCTGATGTTGGATTAGAGCGCAGACCTGATTGGCGAGTAACGCCCGGCGATGCTCAGCGGTGCGCCCCAGCTTGATCGTCTTCTTTTGGTGTCTCATATCCGGCGAAACGCGATTTTGGCACAGGCGTTTACTCTTGGCCAGCGGGCGCAGCGTTCGGCACAGCGCCATCGCTGGTCACGGGCAACTCAATCAAGCCCGGCTCGAACTTCATCCCGAGGCTCAACCCGAGCTGTTGCAGTTTGTCCTTGATCTCGTTAAGCGACTTCTTGCCGAAGTTCCGATACTTTAGCATTTCGGCCTCGGTCTTTTGGGCAAGCTGACCCACAGTAGTGATGTTGGCATTGTTCAAGCAATTCGCCGCGCGCACGCTCAGCTCGATCTCGTTCACACTCATGTTCAAGAGTTTTTTGAGCTTTATATTTTCCTCGCTCACGCCGGCCGGCGTCTGGTCGAATTCAATCACTTCTTCGTCATAGTGCACGAATACATCGAGGTGGTGTCGCAAAATGGCGGACGCCTGGAGCAGCGCATCATCCGGCTTCAAGCGCCCATCCGTCCAGACTTCGAGAATGAGTTTGTCGTAATCGGTGCGCTGACCGACACGAGTGTTTTCCACCGCATATTTTACTCGCGTGACCGGTGAAAAGATCGAGTCGATGGGAATCAGCCCGATCGGTTGATCTGGGCGCTTGTTTTCCTCTCCGGTAGCAAATCCGCGGCCGACGCGCACCTCAAGCTCGGCATCGAATTTGTGCTTTCGATCCAGAGTGCAAATCGTTTGCTTCGGATTCAGTACATCAAACCCCTGAATGGTTTGGATGTCGCCGGCGGTGACTTCGCCTTCTTTATTTACGTTGAGCGACAGTTTCTTCGGCTCGTGATCCTGACCGTCCAGTTTGAATTTCACTTTCTTGAGATTGAGAACGATATCGGTCACGTCCTCGACCACCCCGGGCAACGTGGCGAACTCATGTTGCGCCCCGGTAATTTTCACAGCGGTGATCGCAGCCCCTTCAAGTGAGGAAAGCAGCACACGCCGGAGGGAGTTCCCGACGGTGTGACCATAGCCGGCCTCGAACGGCTCAGCTGTGAACTTTGCATAGGTATCTGTGGCCGTGCTCTCGTCTTTCGTGAGAGTTTTCGGCATTTCAAAACGACCGTAACGAATAGGCATATATTAATTTCAGATTGCCGATTGCCGATTTGCGATTTGAGACGAGAAAAACGCGTTGGCGACTCTCTTAACAATCGAAAATCTACAATCTTAAATCTGCGATTCCTTCGCCGGGTTCCCCCTGGCGAGTGCGGTCTCACGTCCAGCAACGGAAACCCAGGGACCAACGGCGTAATTTCAAAAACTCGCGGCGGAGCACGGAATAAAGACCATTCTGCCGGTTTTGCAAGCGGCTGTTTCTAGTGGTGTCACTGCTCGATGATGTCATCCGGCAATTCGTTTTCGTCTCTCAATGTCTTCGGGAAATGCGTGGCGAGCGCGCTGCCGACACCGTGAATTGCTTCGACGAGCGCGTCGCTAAACTTCTCGTTTAGAAAATGCGTCCGCATTCCGTCGAGAATTCGCTGCCACAATTCCCCGCCACACATCTCGTGAATCGCCCGGTCGCCAACCACCGCAAACTTGTGTGCGCGCGGCGCGACGAAAATCAGCACCGCATTGCGCTCGCGCGTCTTGTGCATCCCGAGCCGATGAAATTTCCTCTGCGCCGCAACGAGGGGATCACTCTTCAACTTGCCGCGCTGGATCAAAACGCGGATCTCACCCGAGGTCCTGGATTCCGCTTCCCGGATTGCTTCAACAATCCGGTCGTGCTCGAGTTTGCTTAGGAATTCTCGCGTTCGCATTTTGTCACCAGCTCGATCCGGCGCCGCCTCCGCCGAAGCTGCCGCCCCCGCCGCTGAATCCGCCACCACCGCTGCTACCGCCGCCACCGGACGACCAGCCGCCCCCGCTCGGGATGTAGACGGGGCCGCCTCTCCGCGATGAATAACCGTAGCCGCCAAGTCCCCGGATTATGCGGGAAATAGAGATTAGAACGATAATGAAGATGACGAATGGCAGGATTCCGGAAACCCATCCGCTGCTCTGTCGTTCTGCGACAGTTTTTCCGGATCCTGTGTACTCGCCCCGGATCGCTTTACATATCAGATCGATGCCGGTAGCGAGACCAGCCTCATAATTGCCAGTTCGGAACAGCGGCTTGACGTGGCGCTCCGTGATATCGAACGCAGTCGCATCCGGTAGGGCGCCTTCCAAGCCGTAGCCGACTTGGATAAACATTTTGCGGTCTTCAATGAACACAAAAAACACGGCGCCATTGCGCCGCTCTTTCTGACCGACACCCCAGGCCTGCGCGATGCGCTGGGTGTAATCCGCGATGTCGGAGTCGGTCTGCATTTTTGCAAAAACAGCGACCACGACTTGATCGGAAGTTTCCCGCTCGAATTGTGCGAGCTGCTCATTAAAACGGGAAGCGGCTTCCTTCGAAACGACGCCAGCATAATCGTTGAAGTAACGGTCGGGTTTCGGCGGGATCACTTCCGCCCCCTGCGCGGTGATCGCGAACGCAAATACGAGCGCGGCCACAACAAGGTGGATCGCGTTCTCCGAACGCCATGGTCCAACCAGGCGGCCTCGCCGCGTTATTTTTCCAATCGTCTTCAGAAAAGCCGATCCACCAAAGATCGACATCACTCTACGGCGCCGCAGTTGCTGCCGGCGCCGCTGGAGCAGGCGAGCTAAAATTAAACTGCACTGGCGGCGGTTTTTCCGCGCCCGGTTGCGCAGCGAAGAATGGTTTCGGCGGAAAGCCGAGCATTCCCGCGATCAAATTTGTCGGGAAAGTGCGCACCGCCACGTTGTAATCCTGCACCGTTTTGTTGAAGTTGCCGCGTTCGACGGAGATTCGATTTTCGGTTCCTTCCAATTGCGCCTGCAAACTGAGAAAGTTCTGGTTGGCCTTGATATTCTGGATAGCGCTCTACCACGACCAATAAACGCGACAGCGCGTTACTCAGTTGTCCTTGCGCGGCCTGAAATTGCTCGAGTTGCGCCGCATCAGTAGGCGCTTTGTTCGGATCAAGTTGCACGCGCCCGACGCTGGCGCGCGCGTTCGTTACTTCGACGAGTGTCGATTTCTCGAAATTAGCCGCGCCCGATACTGTGTTTACGAGATTCGGGATCAAATCTGCGCGCCGTTGATAGACATTTTGCACCTGCGCCCAGCTTTGATCCACGGCCTGTTGCAAGCGGACGAGACGATTGTAACTGCCGCCAATCGCGATCGCAGCAACGACGACAAGGAAGAGTAGAATGGCTACGAGGACGCCACAACCAAGCGCGAATTTGTTCATAAACAATTATGCATAACGGACGGCAATTACTTTTCCAAGACCGGAGTTATCTGCGATGCGACCACCTTCCATTGGCCGCTTTCTTTTACAAATGTATCGGTCCAGACAAATTTTCCGTCGAGAAGATCTTGAGTTGCTTTCCGCGCCTTGATCGTGCCCTCGCCGACAACGATGCCACTGTCGCCATACAAACGCACCCGAAGATCGCCGATTTTGAATTCCGTGAAAACGATATCGCCGGTCATCGTCTGCAAGTCGGCGCTTTTGCTTACGATCCTGCCGTCCGGCCAGACAATTGTGCAATCTTCCGCCTCAAGCCGTCGCGTGTACGAACTGTCACCTTTGACGCGCGCTTCCGCCCATTCGTGCTGAATCTTGATGAGCGCCTGTTCGTCCTCTGAACGGTGATTCATAACAGGTGATCGTTTGTCAGACCAACGAGCAAGTCAACCTGCAGCTCATTGGATCCGCCCTAGCACCAACCGTAAGAACTGCGCGTCGGAGAAGTTTGCGCCCGAACCTTGCCGGACAATGACCGCTTTCAATGACGGGATGATGAACAGGCGCTGGTAGTGCGAGCCGACCGCTACGACCAAATCGGCCGGCGCATCTTTGCAAAAACACACGTTTCGCCATTCGTTGCTTTGCCAGGGCAAATCGAGCAGTCGTTCCATATCGGCCTCACGTCCGTTCGGCGACTGTTGATTCAACCAGAACGTGAGTCCGTATGCGGGATTCGCCTGCGAACCGACAAACGCTTCTCTCAACAAATTTGCCGGCACAATTTGGCGGCCATGGTAATTGCCGCTCCCAACCACGAGTTCACCTAATCGCGCCCATTCGCGCGCAGTCAATTCAAAGCCGGTCGCAGGCAGAGGATTGCCGCGCGCGTCTTTTTTGTAGTTGAGATGATCGAGTCCAAGCCGCCGCGATACATGTGCTTCGAAGTAACCACTAACGCTGCGCCCTCTCAATTTTCGACGCAACAGCTCGGAAAAAATCTGGAGATGACTCGGGCCATAAATGAAAGCTGTGCCAGGATTGGCAAGCACAGGCAATTGAATGGCCATCGCGTTCCGGTCTCGAATGGTCGGACGCTGAAGGCGCGAGGCACCCTCAATGCCGTCGGTCTGGCTCAACAACTGGCGGATGGTGATCTGCGATTTACGCGGATCCGTCTTCCATTCCGTGATGGTGTCTGCTACGGGATCGTCGAGTTTAAACAGCCCGTCGCGAACAGCCGCCAGCGCGGCGATTCCCCAAAAACTTTTTGTTCCGCTGAAGATGGGCCATCGTCGACTCGCCGAGCCCCCATTGGCATAATGCTCGAAAACCGTCCGACCGTTTTGCAGGACGAAGATCGCGTTGCCACGTTTGCTCTCGGAATATTTTGCTGCACGTGCGCAGTCAGCTGGGCTAATTTCGGCGAATGTGACCTGGACGGCTCCAAGCGTTACGATGAGCAATGCGCCGTACCCGCTTTGCTGTGCGAAGCGCAGCCATGACGAACCATTCATACACGGATCGCGTCGCCCACAGGGCCGACGGCTACAGTTTATCCTTCGGATGTTGCAGCCGGGGTCGATGACCCCGGCTGACCGGCATCACCGATGCCGGCTATGGATGGCCGTGCCACCGGCAAATCTCGTTTTCGCAGTTCTTCGACATTTGGCAATTCGTCGAGGTTGCGCAGGCCAAAGTGATCAAGGAAAAACTGTGTCGTTTCGTAAAGGAGCGGCCGGCCGGGGATTTCCGCGCGTCCGGCGATTTTCACCAGCCCGCGTTCCATCAATGTTTGCAATACGCCGTCAATGTTCACTCCCCGCACGGCTTCCACATCAGCGCGCGTGATCGGCTGGCGATACGCGATGATCGCGAGTGTCTCCAGTGCAGGCGCACTCAATCGTGCCGGCTTCGGCGCGGGGAAAAGCTGCCGCACCCATCTCGCAAAGCCCGGATCGGTAGCGAGCTGCCAGCCCTCTGCTTTTTCGATCAGTTGAAATGCGCGGCCCTGCTGGATGTATTCCACTTTTAGTTCTTCGAGTGCCGCAGCAACCTCCGCATCTCTCACGCGCGCGAACTCGTTAGGCGCCTTGCTTTCGAGATCGTCTTCCGCGTCTTTGACTGCGCCCGTGATTTCACGAATCGAGAGCGGCTTTTGCGCGCTGAACAGAAGCGCTTCGATAATGCGAATTAGAGTCACTGGCGTATGTATCCTTATGCTCCGATCACGCTTTGAATCGCATCCGCAATTCGGTCCGCTTGCTTATCGATCATCGCAGACTCGCGGCCTTCGATGAGCAGACGGATTTTTGGCTCGGTGCCTGAATAACGCAGGAGTACGCGGCCTTTGCCCGAGAGCTGTTTCTCCGCCTCATCAACGAGTTTCATCACCGCAGATAACTCGGCCAGTGGGCGCTTCTCTTTGACGGCCAAATTCCGTTGTGCCTGTGGATACTTTCGCAAGCAGCCTTTGAGCTTGCTCAATGGCTGGCCGGTTTTGTGCATGATGCGCAAAATCTGGAGCGCGGTGATGATGCCGTCGCCGGTCGTGGTGAAGTCACGGAAAATGACATGTCCGCTTTGTTCGCCGCCGAGATTAAGTTTCTGGCGCACCATCTCTTCAATGACATACCGATCGCCCACTTTCGCCCGCACTACTTTGCCGCCACGCGCTGCAAGCGCTTCATCCAGACCGAAATTGCTCATCACGGTCGCTACGACAGTGTTTTGCTCCAATTGGCCGGATTCCAAAAGATCCAACGCCGCAATCGCCAGGATTTCATCGCCGTCGACAACCTCGCCGTCTTCGTCGCAAAGAAGAACGCGATCAGCATCGCCATCGTGACTGATGCCCACATCCGCACCGCTGATTTGCACAATGCGCTGGATCTCCTCCGGGTGCATGCTGCCACAACTGTCGTTGATGTTGACGCCATTCGGCTCGTCATGCGCCACGACAACCTCCGCTCCTAGTTCACCCAAAACGCACGGCGTCGATTTGTAAGCGGCGCCGTTTGCTACATCTACCGCCACGCGCATTTCCTCAAGCGACATTCCCTTCGGAAAACTCGCTTTCGCGAATTCGACGTAACGACCAAGCGCGTCATCGATACGCGTCGCCCGACCAATGTTGTTGGCAGTCGGCCGGATCGAATCAATTTCGCCAGTGAAAACGAGGTTTTCGATTTTCTCCTCGATCTGATCGTCCAGCTTGTAACCGTCGTGCCGGAAAAATTTGATGCCGTTGTCCTGATACGGATTATGCGACGCGGATAGCACGATGCCCGCGTCGGCACGCAGCGATCGGGTGATGTACGCAACGCCCGGCGTAGGCAACGGCCCAATCACCAGCACATCCACTCCGAGCGAAGTGATCCCGGCGACGAGTGCGTTTTCCAACATGTAACCGGATAGACGCGTGTCCTTGCCAAGCACGATCTTCGGGCGCGCCCCGTCAGGTGTCCTGCGCGGATTCATTTGCGCGAACACGTAGGCCGCAGCCCGACCAAGTTTCAGCGCGGTTTCAGCCGTCACCGGCTCCACGTTCGCGACGCCGCGCACGCCGTCTGTTCCGAAAATCTTCTTCTGCTCCATCACGCGCTAATTGAAACGTTCTACGGCTAATTCGTAAACGGGAATTTTTGCGGCGATAAACACTATTTACGGTTCGGCCTACGGCTGGTCTGTTGTTTGCGCCGACGATCTGGCCAGATTCATTTCGTTGATTTTTCGGTGAAGCGTGCGGCGACTGATGCCGAGCTTTTTGGCAGCGGCGGTTACGTTGCCGTTCGTCGCGGCAAGCGCCTGAGCAATCAATCTTCTTTCGGTCTCGTGCAAATCGAGCGGACGGGTTTTTTCGCCGAACGCCTCTGTTGGTGAAACGCCCCCGGGCAATTTTGCCGTTGCCGCCCGGCGCACGGCCATCGGCAGATGGCGCAACGTTATTTTCGGCCCGGTGGCCATGACGACGCCGTGCTCGATTGCCGTGCGCAGCTCGCGAATGTTGCCGGGCCAATCGTAAGCAAGCAGCGCGTCCATCGCGTCCGGCGTGAGTTCGAGAAGCGGTTTCTGGTTTTGCTTGCAGAAATGGCGCAGGAATCCGCGGATGAGAATCGGGATATCTTCTTTCCGTTCCCGCAGCGGCGGCATCACAATTCGGACGACGTTCAGGCGAAAATAAAGGTCGTCGCGGAATTTTCCTTCGCGCACGAGTTGCTCGAGATTTTTGTTCGTGGCTGCAATCAACCGCACGTCGGCGCGCTGCGTTTGATTGCCGCCGACGCGCTCGAACGCGCGTTCCTCGCTAATCACCCGAAGCAATTTGACCTGCGTGCTGGCGTCGATCTCCGCAATTTCATCGAGAAAAATCGTGCCGCCGTTGGCCTGTTCGAATCGGCCGATGCGCCGTTCGTGTGCGCCGGTGAACGAGCCTTTCTCATGCCCGAACAATTCGCTCTCGAGAAGTTGAGGGGAGAGCGCAGCGCAATGCACAGCAACGAATTTCGCTTTGTTACGCCGGCTCAAGTTGTGAATGGCGTGCGCGGCCAGCTCTTTGCCGGTGCCACTCTCGCCTTCGATCAGCACATTGGCCGACGACGGCGCGACTTGTTTGATCGTCTCGAGCACCTCATGCAACGCCGACGAATCACCCCAGATGTTTTCGAGCCCGTAACGTTCGTCCACTTGTTCGCGGAGCGCACGATTTTCCTGCTCGAGTTTGCGGCTGTGCACTGCGCGGGCGATCAGCAGTTCGACCTTGTCGAGATTGAGTGGCTTGGTGACGAAATCGTAAGCGCCGCGTTTCATCGCCTCCACGGCAACATCGACCGACCCGTACGCGGTCATCATGATACAGATCGGAGCGACGCGGTATTTTCAGTGCGCGATCGATCAGGGCCATGCCGTCTTCGTTCCCGAGACGAAGATCAGTGAGGAGCACGTCCACCTGCTCGCGCTCGAGCACGTCCATCGCGCCGGCGATATCCGCGGCGACGTACACGTCGTAATCGTTCTCAAGCAAACGGCGCAGCCCGTCGCGCGTATGCTTCTCGTCATCAACGATCAGGACAGTAGGTTGCGGACTCATGGCTTCGCCGGGTTGAATCGTTGAAGCGTTACATCGTTACAACGGGCCCGGATTTTGTAACTCCTGTAACCTTTTTGACCTTTTTAACAAGTCGCGCGGGCGCCTTCGGATCTCGCTATTCGGAGGTCGCGCTCTCAAAGCCCCCGGAGGCGATGCTCAAACAAATATAGCCATGTAGCGGAAACCGTGTATCATCGCCGGATGCTTTGCCGCATCCTGCCCGCGTTGGGATCGATCCTGCTCGTTTCCGGGTCGAACATATTTGCCGGCGACTTCTCCAGCGCAGTTAATCCCAAAGATGGCTGGACGCTCACAGCCGACACGAAAGAAGTCATCATCTATAGCCGGCCGCACCAAGATTCGCCGCTCAAAGAATTCAAGGCAACCGGTCCAATCGACGCTCCCACTTGTGCGGTGCACGCAGTCATCGATGACTTTGAGAATTATCCAAAGTTCATGCCTTACACGTTGGAGTGCCGGCTCATAAAACGCGAAGGCGACTCCATGATCGGCTATCAGCGTCTTTCACCCAAGATCTGTGAGGACCGCGATTACACATTGCGCGTCTGGAAGAAATCGTCGCCCGGACCCAAAGGCCTCACGTACCTCAGCCAGTGGGAAGCTGCCAATGAACTTGGACCCGCAGAACAGAAAGGCGTTGTCCGCGTAAAAGTTTGTGATGGCACATGGTTGCTTGAGCCGGATGGACCGGCAAAAACGCGCGCCACGTATTCCATTTACTCTGACACTGGTGGTGTCATCCCGGCGTTCATCGCCAATCACGCCAGTCTCACGGCAATAAAGAAGTTGTATGCCGCGATCCGCAAACAGGTGAAGGATCCGAAGTACGCAGCGAGTTCCACGGCATCCGTTGCGACGGTTAAGCGTTAGCAAAACCGGTGTTGCAGCTAACGCGCGCTGGTCTTTTCTCATACTCATGAGAACGAATGTTTTCCGGTATTTAGTCGCAGTGGCCGGTGCGCTTGCACTTAGCAATGCGACTTTGGCCGAACGCGCGCCCGAGACTCCAAAGAAACCTGTCTCCACGGAATATCACGGCGTGACCGTGGAAGATCCTTATCAGTGGCTGGAAAACGATGAGGACTCACAGGTGAAAGCGTGGTCGGACGTGCAGAACCAGCGGACACGCAAATATCTCGACAGCTTGCCGAACCGGACGGCGATCGAGAAACAACTGAAAGAGTGGTACGCGAAAACTTCCCCGAGCTATTTTTCGCTCCTATCGCGACCGGGAATTTTGTTCGCGATGAAATTTCAGCCGCCGAAACAGCAGCCGTTGTTAGTGACGCTCGCTTCGGCGGACGACCTCAAATCGGAAAAGGTTGTGCTCGATCCGAACGTGCTCGACGCCAAAGGCACTACAGCGATCGATTGGTTTGTGCCATCACTGGATGGCAAATATTTCGCCGTCTCACTTTCCAAGGGCGGCAGCGAGGACGGCACGCTGCACTTTTACGAGACCGCAACGGGCAAGGCGCTGCCGGACACGATTGCACATGTGCAATATCCCACGGCAGGAGGCAGCGCCGCTTGGACTGCGGATAGCACCGGAGTGTACTACACGCGCTTCCCTCGGAAAGGCGAGCGACCCGACTCCGATCTGAATTTTTATCAGCAGATTTATTTTCACAAACTCGGCACGCCTGACACAAAGGACACTTATTCGATCGGCAAAGACTTCCCACGCATCGCGGAGATCACGCTCCAGACTTCCCAAGACGGCAAATACATTCTTGCGACTGTGGCCAACGGCGATGGCGGGGAATTCGCCCATTATCTGCTCGGGCCAGACGGAACTTGGAAGCAGATCACGCAGTTCAGCGATCAGATAAAACTCGCGCGCCTCGGTCGGGATAATGCGCTTTATCTGCTTTCACGCGCGAACGCGCCACGTGGAAAGATTCTGCGCCTGCCGTTGGATACACCGGAATTGAAGAACGCAGTTGAGATCGTTCCGACCGGGGAGGCCGTAATCGAGCAAATCGTTCCGACCAGCGAGACACTCTACGTCGGCGATCTGCTGGGTGGTCCTTCGCAAATCCGGCGTTTCAGCCTGGATGGCAAGGGTGAAACAATTATTCCCATCCCGGCAATATCGGCGGTGCAGGAAATGGTCGCGACGGACGACGGCGCGCTTTTGTTCCGGAACGTAAGTTACACCGAGCCGGTGGCGTGGTTTCAGTGTTCGAAAGATAAAACTGAGCCGGCGAAGACGGCGCTGCGCAGCACGTCGCCAGTGTCATTTGCTGACATCGAAGTAACTCGCGAGTTCGCCACTTCAAAAGACGGCACAAAAATCCCTCTCAACATTCTGTTCCGGAAAGGGACGAAGCACGACGGGCAGAATCCGACGCTGCTATACGGCTACGGCGGCTACGGAATCAGCATGTCGCCGAATTTCGATTTTACGAGAAGACTTTGGTTCGACCGCGGCGGCGTGTATGTGGTGGCGAATATCCGGGGCGGTGGCGAGTTGGGTGAAGAGTGGCACAAAGCCGGCAACCTTGCGAAAAAGCAAAACGTATTCGATGATTTCGCGGCTGCCGCCGAATACCTGATCAAAGAAAAATATACGCGCGCGGAAAAACTCGCGATCCAGGGTGGAAGTAACGGCGGTCTCTTAATGGGCGCGATGATCACGCAGCATCCTGATTTGTTTCGGGCAGTAGTGTCTTCGGTCGGCATTTACGACATGCTTCGCGTGGAACTCGCACCGAACGGCGCCTTCAACGTGACCGAGTTCGGCACAGTGAAAGACCCGGAGCAATTCAAGGCGCTTTACGCCTATTCGCCTTATCACCACGTGGTCGATGGGACGAAATATCCTGCCGTGTTGATGATGACCGGTGCAAACGACGGACGAGTCGCGCCTTATCACTCGCGCAAGATGACAGCGCGCCTGCTTGCCGCAAACAAATCACAGAACCCGATCCTTCTACGAACAAGCACGAGTGCCGGCCACGGCATCGGCACCGCATTGAGTGAGCGCATCAAACAGTTGGCTGACATTTATGCGTTTCTTTTTGCGCAGCTAGGGATGACTGGCAAGACAGTTGATTAGTTAAAAGGTTACAAGAGTTACAAGCGATCTTCATTGTAACTGTTGTAACAACGTGACCTGGCAACACTGCAGCTTGCGAAGGAAACTACTGATCTGCGCGGCGGCGATTGCGGTTTTCCTGCTGCTCGCAGCTGGCGCCAGCGTGGCCGTTTTCTAGCGGCTACCTATGGACGGACGTGCATCTATCCGGCACGATTGACGAACCGGTGCAAGAGCTGAGTCCGCGCATCATAGAACTTTTCAAAGAATCGCCCGGCGCTTATCTGCAACTCATGTTTCGTCAGTTCGGGGATTGGCTGAAGAAAGCATTTGGAGGCGATTAACGGGCTTAAGGAATCGATCAAGGCCACAAATCTTAACCCTCAACTTTCTCCTGCTCAGTGCGGGCGTTCTGGCTTGAGCGGGTTGTCAGATGGCCTGTCAATCGCGCCAGGGAAACGCGGTACCACTGCGCAAATAATATGGAGTCGAACCGTTACCGTAAACAAAATCAGTGTCAGTCAGAAGGATGATGGTCTCACCCTGAGCGGGTCTTTCGCCGCGGTAGTTCTGAAAAAACTGATTACCTTCAATTCGCCACGTACCCCGCGTATCCTCGAGAGTGTCTTCGTTGGCCGCCCAAGTGCCATCGGCATGATAAAAATAGGGGCGCCGAGGGGACTGCCACCGGCCCACCAAACGTTTTGATAACTGCCGTGAATCCGCTGTTACAGGCATTGGGTGGCGAACAATCTCAGCGTCAATGCCATTGATTGCGGCAATATCCGCCCGCGTAAAACTCTCACGAAAACGGACGAGGCGCGTGACGTAACGGACTCGATCAGCTTCGGTCGGATGCTTCAGCGATTCAAACTCGCGGCGCGCATCGCGAAGTTCCTTTGGCTCTTCCGCGGTTGCGGAAATCGCAACGAGAATTGCCGCAAGGACAACAGCCATTCGCACACTCATGGTCTAACGATATGGCGCTCTCGTATCGCTTCAATGAGAGACGGAGAGTTTGCAAAAAGGCGCCGAAGGCAAATCGCAGAGCGGTTGCGATTCGCCCACCGAGTGGTGAGGCCTTTGAAAATGGCTTCATGGCATTCACCGCGCAAACTCGCGATCCTCACCTTCAAGAAAGCACTTGGTGGCGATTAACAGCGAGCGCGTCCAACTGACTTTACCGCCGACAAACGAATCACTGACTGCTGGTCTCCGATTTTTGTTCTCTGGCCTCCCCAGCTTCCAACATCCGAATGCGTTTCTCGATGTATGGCAGGCGGATTGTGAGAGTGAGCCCTTTGCCTTCGCCGCTCTCGATGGACAATTCCCCGCCGTGCTCGCGCACGATCCGGCGCACAATTAATAAGCCAAGACCGGTGCCGGACGGCTTCGTTGTGAAATAAGGCTCGAACACGCGGCTCAAGTTTTCCGCTGACATGCCGCCGCCGGTATCGACAAATCGAATGATCACATGCGTGTCGTCCAGATCGGTGCGAATCCGCAATGTGCCGTGGCGGTGCATGGCTTCGAGGCTGTTTTTGATGACATTATAAAAAGCCTGTTTCATCTGATCGCGATCGAGCTGAAGTAACGGCAGGTCTGAGCGCAGTTCTTGTTCGACCACAATTTCGCGGTTTTGGAGCTCGGGGGTGAAAAAGCGAACCGCTTCCTCGACAATGGCGTTTACATTTTCCGGTCGCAGTTGCGGGCGCGATGGCCGGATGGCTTTTAAAAATTGCGTGACAATGGAATCCAGCCTGTTGACCTCGGAACGGGCGACCTCGATCGACTGTTCAAGCTCCGTCTTTGCGCCGTCGGGCAGCTTTTGCACGCTGCGCTCCATCAATTGCAAGTGAATGTGCAGCGAGTTCAGGGGATTGCCGATCTCGTGCGCGACGCCTGCCGCCAGCAGCCTCAGCGCATTCAAACGTTCCGACTCAATTGTTTGCTGGGCGGTGCGCCGGCTCTGGGTGATATCGCGCAGGATCATCACGTGTCCGACCTTCTCGGCAGCTGCAGCCGGGGGCGATGACCCTGGCCTGCTGCGATCCGCCGTCGCGGTTTCATTCGGGCCGGAGTCATCCGCCTTCGCCAAGGCTCCGGCGGACAAGCCGCCTGCGGCTGCAGTCGATTCGCGCGCCTCCATCACCAGCGGCACAACGTAAAAATTGATGAAGCGGTTTTGCGGATAGAAAATTTCCATGTCGTGGCTGACCGGCCCGCCACTTTGGGTGAGCGATTCCCAATCGAGACCTCGAATGCGTTCATCGAGGCGTTTGCCGATCACTTCGCCTGCTTCAAGTCCAAATAGATCCGCACGCTGCATCGTTTAGGTAAGTGATTCGGCCTTTCGAGTCGGTCACGATGATGCCTTCCTGAATGGCATTGAACACCGTTTCCAGGAAACCTTTCTCCTGCGCCAGGCGCAGGAAGTAATTCTGCACCTCTTCCGGCCCGATGCGTCCGAGCCGCTCAAGGAGTTTTTCCAAAAAGCCGGCTTTCATGACGTGCGTCAGTGTTGACTGGTTAAAGGGGTTACAAGAGTTACAAAGGAAGAGCCGCTCGTAACATTGTAACGGTTGTAACTATGTAACGCTTGAACGGCTTAACGCCTCAACTTCTTCTTCCCGGGCAGCGGGCACCTCCACGGTCAGCATTTCCACCCGTAGATAATTCAACACCACCGGCGCGAGGATCAGGCCGGGGATGCCCATGAGCCGTTCGCCAAGGATCAGTGCGATCAATGTGAGCCAAACCGGATTTCGAATCCGGTCGCCGATGATCTTGCTGTTCAGCAAATATTCGAGCTTGTGGATCACAATTAAGAATACGAGGGCGGAAATCGCCAGCTTCAGCGAAACGGTTAACGCGACAAAAACGATGATCGTATTGCTAACCAGATTGCCGACAATCGGCACAAGGCCGCAGAGAAAGGTGGTGGCAACGAGCAGCGGAGCATGCGGCATTTGAGCGGCGAGCAGGAAGATCGCCGTCAACGAGGTGTTGATGAGCGAGATCGTAATCTGCGCGCCGATGACAGTGGCAAAGCTGCGGTAGAAATCGCGGAATCGTCTCGAAACTTGGTCGCAGCAAATCGAGTAAAGATTGTTCTTGAGCCGATGCGTGCCACGATGAGGGTCGAGCCCGGTTTTCAAGAACAGACTCCCGGCCGCGACAATTCCCAAAATGCTGAAAACCACGATTGTCGTGGTGACTTTGGCAAAGTTAGCCACGTTCCGGAAGTAATGCGCTTCCTCTCTCAGCGTGTCCACGGCGACCTGTCTGAGACTTTCAAAATCAGTAAATGGTAACTCGATCTGGCGCTTCTGCGCCCATGCGCTGGCCGAAGGAATGGAAGTATCCGCCACATCCGGAAGCGCCAAAATTGCCGCACGCGTGAGATAAGCTCCGACGGCAACGATAGCAGCTACTACAACGACGAACAAAGCTAACGCGACCCATTTTCTTCTGGTGAGATAATACAATTGGCGCAATGCAAAATAAGAGAACAACACCACCAACAACGGAGCGCCCAGATTAAGAAAACCTGCCAAAATGATTGTGACAGCGAGCACCGCATAAGAAACTCGCGTTGGCGTAATCATGATTCACTCACCTCTTTTTTACTCCATCCGCGCCGGACATTGTCAACTGCGCGGAGCGTTCGCTGTCGAATACGCCTGTTCGCGAAAAGTCTCGAAGGGTTCAGCTCACCGAGTTCATTTCGCAACGCGACATTCTTCGAGCCCGGCTGAAGCAAGCAGGGCCTCGGCGCGTGCAGTATTCCGCCCAATTCGCTTCGAATGACGGGGTGATTACAAAACCTGTCCTGTTTCCTTTTCAGCGCGTTCTTTCAGCGCCGCTTTGCGCGAAAGTTTCACGCGGCCTTTGTCGTCGATGCCTATGCATTTGACCCAAATCATATCGCCGAGCTTGACCACATCCTCGGTGCGGTTCACGCGAAAATCGGCAAGCTCGGAAATGTGCACCAGCCCGTCTTTGCCCGGGAAAACTTCGACAAACGCCCCGAATTCCTTGGTTGTGACGACGCGTCCCTGGTATGTCTGGCCGATCTCGATTTCACGCGTCATGCCGCCGATGATTTCCTTCGCACGCGCCATGCTCTCACCTGTGGTCGCGTAGATGTGCACTGATCCGTCGTCTTCGATGTTAATTTCAGCGCCGGTTTCTGCGACAATCCCCTTGATGGTTTTTCCACCGGGTCCGATGAGCGCGCCGATCTTCTCTGGATTGATCTTGATCGTCTCGATCCGCGGCGCGTACTTCGACAATTCGGTCCGCGGCTGATCCAGGGTGTGACGCATAATTTCGAGAATCTTGGTGCGTGCTTCCTTCGCGCGTTGGATCGCTTCCGCCATGATGTTGTGACGGACACCCGGGAGTTTCAGGTCAAGCTGAAAACCGGTGACGCCTGAATCTGTTCCGCTAAGCTTGAAATCCATGTCGCCAAAATGATCTTCCGATCCAATGATGTCGGTGAGCAATTCGTAGCGTTTCAATTGATTGTCGTCGCCAGCCTCGGTCACCAGGCCGATTGAAATTCCTGCGACCATGCTTTTCATCGGCACGCCTGCGTCCATTAGCGCAAGCATTCCGCCGCATACGCTGGCCATTGATGTCGAACCGTTCGATTCCATGATCTCGCTGGAGATGCGGATAGCATAACGAAAGTCGTTTTCGCCCGGCACGACCGGCTCGAGCGAACGCTCCGCCAGCGCGCCATGTCCAATCTCACGGCGTCCGGGACCGCCTGTGCGCCCAGTTTCGCCAACGCTAAATGGCGGAAAGTTATAATGCAGAATAAATCGCTTCGATTGTTCGCCGCCTCCGTACGCATCAATCATCTGCGCTTCTTCGATAGGAGCGAGCGTGGCGAGAGCAAGCGTCTGAGTTTCGCCGCGCTGGAAAATGGCCGAACCATGTGCGCGCGGTAGCACGCCTACTTCGCAGCTGATCGGGCGCAAGTCCCCGTAGCCGCGACCATCCACGCGTTTCTGTTTTTCCAGAATGCTGACGCGAAATGCCTTCTTTTGAACGTAATCGAACGCCTGCGCGATCGCGAAAGCGTCGGCGTCCGGATGTTTTTCCAGGATTGCCGTCTTCACTTCCTCGCGCAATGCGTCCACCGCTTTGGCGCGCGCCGTTTTACCTTCGGTACAAAGCGCGTCCTCAATTCGGTCGCCGGCAACCTGATAGGCGACATCCAGCAACTGCTGATCGACCTTGAGCATCTTGACGTCCCGTTTCGCCTTGCCCACCATCGCTGCCAATTCCTTCTGGATGCGAATCATCTCGCGCGCATGTCCATGCGCGAACTCGAGAGCTTTGACGAATTCGGCTTCGGGAACTTCCTTGGCCGACCCTTCGATCATGATCACGTCATTTTCAGTGCCGACATACACAAGGTCGAGATCGCTCTGATCGCGCTCGTCGTGTGTCGGGTTGGCAATAAACTGGCCGTTCACGCGACCGACGCGCACCGCACCAATCGGGCCCGCAAACGGAATATCCGAAATGGTTAGCGCGGCGGATGCACCGTTGACCGCGAGAATGTCAGGATCGTTCTGCCCATCGGCGCTGAGCAGGATCGAGATGATCTGCGTGTCGTAAAAATATCCCTGTGGGAAAAGTGGCCGCAGGGGCCGATCGATCGTTCGTGAAGTGAGCGTTTCCTTTTCTGTCGGACGACCTTCGCGCTTGAAATAACCGCCGGGAAATTTCCCGACGGCTGCCGCCTTTTCGCGATAATCGACCGTAAGCGGAAAATAATCCTGACCTTCCTTGATCTTTGTAGCCGAGACGGCGCTGGCTAGCACGATGGTGTCGCCGCACGCTACGACGACGGCGCCGTCGGCGAGCCTGGCGATCCTGCCGGTTTCAATAGATACTTCATTGCCCCCAATTTGGGCGGTAACCTTTTGTTGCATTCTTAGTTCCTGGATACGCGGTACCAGGCGGTCACCCCGACTGTAGGTTTTAAACCCGTTGCTCCGCTGCGCGGAGCGCGAAACTAAAACCTAAAATCCAAGGTGATTTAAGGCGCCTGGACTGCTGGTTGTCTGTTCAGTTTAGTTGTGGCTTCGAGCAGTTCAAATTTCGGATCCGAACTGTGAAATGATCCCTCCGGTTATTTTCGAAGGTTCAGCTTCTCGATCAATTTCTTGTAACGATCAGCTTCTGTTTTGCTCAAATAATCGAGCAGACTCCGCCGTTGCGCGACCATCTTGAGTAAGCCGCGCCGCGAGGAGTGATCTTTCCGGTTAATCTTGAGGTGTTCAGTCAAATGCCCGATGCGGTGCGTGAGAAGTGCGACCTGCACATCCGCGCTGCCGGTATCGTTGTCATGCAACTGGAACTCCTTGAGATCCAACGTTTGGTTGCTCTCAGCCATAACGAGGGCGCTACTCTAGACGAGGAAGCGATTTTCGCAACCACGCACCAAAATTAAGTCCAGCGGCATCGTTCCATTCCTAAGCTGGATGCTTTTCCCGTTTGCCGTCGTACCAAAGGCTGAGCTTTGCACGCGAACGCACGGCGCGGGGACCGCGGACGATTACGCCAAAGAATTTGCACAGAAATTGTTTCGCAGGATACATGCGCAATTTGCGCCCGGATGTGACAACTGGTTCCCGCAGTACCCTGAACCGAGCCAGCTTCTTTAGCTCGAGCGAAAAATAAACCTCTTCACCGGCAAAATATTGCTCATCGAATCCCCCAATGACATCGAAGTTGCGCCGGGTAGTGAAAAGAAACGCGCCGGCCCCAAGGTTCAAACCGAAGTAAACCGACGAAAACCCGCGTAACAGCATGCGCCCCCAAATGGGAATGAATCCATCCATCGCCACGCGCGCGCTGCCACCCGCGTAACCAGACTCCAGAGCGGCAACCGCTCCAGTCACGTGTCCGCGATTGATCCGCGTATCGGCGTCAACAAAGAACAGATACTCGCCCTGCGCAGCACGACCGCCTGCATTACGGGAGGCTGCGATTTGGCGTCGACTAATTCGCACTACTTTCGCGCCCGCGCGTGCGGCGATGTCCGGTGTGGCGTCGGTCGATGCATCATCAGCAACTATGATTTCGTAGAGCTCTCCCGCGCCGGAAGCCGAGTGCTTAATTGCGGCGAGCGTTTCAGAAAGTTCATGCTCTTCGTTATACGCGGGAACGATAAATGAAATCATTGTTTTCTGAGGCGAGCCATATCACCTGTGATCGACAGATACGCAAGCCGCCGGCTCGCCACCGCGGCTACTTTGTCCTGGCATAGAGCAGTGAATCGAGAAGCTTTCCGTTCTTTGATGACGTTGTCCTTGAGAACGTCCTTCGAAAATGAAATCCGCTTTTTCAAGCACGCGCGCGGACGCGGGATTGATTACTTGTCATCGAATTTAACACCGGCCTCTTGCACTTCCGCGTATGGCAAAAGCCAGACGAGCGATTCGTCGTGGAGATCGACAACCTGAATGCGATTGCCCCACGGATCGCGAAAATCGCAACGGAACGGTGGCTCTAGTTTCAACTTATATTTCCTGGTGATCTTGCTTGCGAACTTCCTCCAGCTGCGCTTCATCACGAACCATGATCCCGAAGTGGCGCACATTCGCGGGTTGCAGTTTATCCACTTCAAAGATTGCGAGGAACTGGTGCTCGCCCAGTTTGAAAAACGCATCGCCCTCGCCGCCGCTCATCTGTTCGAGATTGAAAACGTCTTTATAAAACGCTATCGCCTTCTCAACATCGTCCACCTCAATGGCGACATGATTGCACCCGTAAACTTGCACGCTCATATATCAGCCTAACCGAAGGTGGACCGGTGCGCGCGTCACTTTAAATTAATCTTATCTCTGTCGAGACTTGAAGGAACAGTCCGCGAAATTTCGCCACCTCTGAAGAAACTTGCAGTAAGTCTGCCGGTTTCGATTTCAATCGCGAATTGTCTGCATTCCTTGCCGGGCGATCCGGTCAATTAATTGCGGATATGGCAGGCCTGCCTTTCCCTGCAGCGAGCGCGAAGTCTTCGTCGTCGGCCAGGATCGGATTCGGGTTCGCCTCGATGAAGTACAGCTTGTTCTCGGGCGTCAGACGCAGATCGATTCGCGCATAGCCATCGATAGTCAGCAAACGGTAGATCTCTTTACACTTCTCTTGAATTGTTGCGACGAGCGCCGGGTCGAGATCTTCGGCAAATTGGTTTTCCAGGCCCCAACGTTTGCGATATTCGTCGTCCCACTTCGCCTTGTAGGTGGCGATCTTCGGTTCGTTAGGCGGCACTTCACGGAAGACCAGCTCGCGAATTGGAAAAACCGTCAACCGCACATTGCCCATCAGGCTCACGTAAAGCTCGCGGCCGTCGATGTATTCCTCTGCAATGGCATCGCTGTTGTATTTCTCGTGAATAAAAGCCACGCGTTCGCGAAATTGCTCTTCATTTTGGGCAAACGACGCCTGCGAAATTCCGTAGGACGCTTCTTCTTTTACCGGCTTCACCAAAACTGGCAGTTTAAGCTGTTTCGGCCGCGCAATGCGCTGGCCACGTGGAATGACGACGAAATGGGGAACATGGATGCCGTGATAGTGTAGAATTTTTTTCGAGATACCTTTGTGCTTGCAAAGGGTCAGGCCAGTCGAGCCGCAGCCGGTGAAAGGGAGGTCCTGCATTTCGAAAAAGGAAACAATGTTCTGGTCAAATCCCGGATTGTTCCTGAATTGTTCTACAAGGTTGAAAAGAACGTCGGGCGCGAACGTCTCGAGCTTTTGCCGCAGAAGATCGACGTCATCAAAGATCGCGAGATGCTCTGCCGTATGGCCGAGCGCACCGAGCGCAGCCATGACGTCCGCCTCGGTTTTCCAATCTTTCGTGTTCAGCTCTTTCGTGAAGTCCTGATCAAGCTTAGTTGGACTTGTGCCGTCAAAGAGTACGAGGACTTTGAGTTTCTTTTTCACGTATTTTGTTGTCCTGTCATTCCGAGCGTAGCGCACGCGGGAGCGTGCGCTACAGATCCGTTTAGCCAGCGGAGTAATAACGTCAGCCGCGCACCAAAAATGGTTTTCATGGCGGAGACACTCAACATGGCAAGGAGTCGTTATTTCGTGCGCTTGAATTTGCCGATGAAAAGATAATTCATCACCAGCGTGGTAATGAAAGCGGAGACACGAAAATCCTGTTGTGGATCGTCATTGAGCGCGTGAAGGTCGAGCTCGTCGCAGCGGTCGATCAGCCGCGCGAGGAGCTGATTGACTCGAAACTTTTTCTCATTCGTCCACTGGCAGACCGAGTTCATCAATCGACGCCGACGCTGGCGCAAATATGAGCTGGCTCTGATTCCGGCGGTCGCAGCGAACAATTGTCGCAGATCAGCATCGTAGAAACCAGGATAGACATCTTCGTAGAGCTTGCGTTTGCGCGCATAATAGGTCTTAAGCTTGACGTTCAGGCAGTCATAATCGGCGAAGCGATACTCCGGCATGTGCACGGGTGGCTTGCCCGCCAGTGAGCGCATCAATTCATCGACGTATTCGAGCTTTTCCAGCGCCCTCCACCCAGCGTAGCGACTGTGCCAGTCCAGACCGGGCGTGAGCCAGACCGCAAACGTCTCTGCGAAATCTTCGTCCGGATGGCTCTGAGCGTACCAATCCTCAAGATGCATGACGTAGCTGCGACTGAATGGCCGCGGCCGGTAAGTATCCGGTGTTTCCTCCTGCGAAGTTTGGCCAAAAAGTTCCCGCCATTTTTTCTTTCGAGTAAGGCGATAGGCATACATGTAAGCGTGACCCGCTTCGTGCCGCATCAATTTCATGAACCACTCCGGCGTTCCCCCTTCGACTTCGAGCATCATCGTCCGCTCCAGCGCGCGCAACCGGTCGTGCACGAGAAAGAATGGAATGAAGATCGCCGGTATGCCGATGGGGACGAACCATTCGTCGCCCACGTGACATGGCGGATGAAAGACCAGGCCCTCTGCCGAAAGTTCGTCGTGCAGTTGTCGGATGAGCGGCTTAAGCGTCGTGCCCTCCAGCCGCAATCCGAGCGATCGAAATTCGGCGCTCGAGAAGTTCGGCGTCACTCAACGATGCCCACTCGGCTGCTTCCATTTCGCGCATGGTATCATCGAGACACGCCCTGTCACGCGTTCGCACTTGGGGACCTCCGGCTGCGGGGGCCATCAGCGTAGTCGACCTCCTCGCCCAACATGCAGATCAATGAGTAGTTGATCTCGACTGCGCTCGCGTCACTGAACTACCGTGAGTATCTCATTCTTATGGCGAATGAAGAAGGTCTGCCAACAAAAATTCCAGACGTGCTGTTTCAATACTTCGGCGGGAATGCGGCCGAAATCTTTGAAAAAAAGAGAATTAAATCTTCAATCCCATCCACGCTTAACGATCGTCGAAAAGCTTTAGGAGCGGGCAATAGCGCGGGGATACCGACTACGAGTGGTCGCTTCTTATGACGACTGATCTTCGCCTTGCGTTCCGGCAGTTGCGCGAATCGGCTATGTTCATTTTTCTGGATGTGATCACGCTGGCGCTGAGGATCGAAGAGATCGGTTTGCTTGTTTACGCTTGATCGATTGACAAGTCGCTCAACTCGTCTATAGAGAGGCCGGCTCGGCACATCGAGTCGTTGTCAGAAGTCCGCGCGTCCCCCAAAGGCTAGCGCGCCGGGGCTGTTCCGAATCCGAAGTAAAAGCTGCATTCCTGCGGCTTTCGTTATCGAGAATAGGGTGCTCCGCCCAAGACTCGACAATATCGGAGCAACCCCAAAACACCATGAAGCTATTTTACACAGTCATATTTTTCTCATTGCTGGCATCGGCTGCATTCGCGCGTGAGGAGTCGGTCCTGGCGCGTGTCACCAGTTATTGGGCAGGTGAGGGCTCCAAATTCGCCAGTACCGGCGGACGATTGCACGCCGGACATTGCGCCGTCGATCCCAAGCGAATTCCGTACGGCAGCAAAGTTGTCTTCCCGGATCGCGCCTGCACCGCGGTTGACACCGGACCGGCGGTTATTAGTCGCAAAGCCGCTCGCGCATGCGGACGGACCGCGAGCCAACTCAAGGCCATTGTGGTCGACCGATTTTTTGAAACAAAGCGAGAGGCGATGGCGTGGACGAACGCGCATCCGCACTTCATGACCCTTCAAATTATCCGGCCCGGATCTCACACAGAACCGCCCAAGCTATGATTAGGTGGAAAAATATTCGTAGTCGCTTCTCCAACGACGAGAGAGACTTACAGCTGAGTTTGCAGGCCGCCACTGGACAAAGATGGAAACGGCTGTACATCAAGAGCCGATGAAATTGATCAACGCGCCAATTCGCGCTGCCCGCAACGGCGGGCGGGCTGGATAAAGGCTCGTTAGATCTCACCAAGTTGGAGCCCGCAAGTTCGCGGCACCCCAGTGGTCGAATCGCAACCACGCGCGGGTTTTTTGCGCCGGTATCCCGAACCGACTTCGGCAATCACACTTAACAACTTAGAAATTTATGAAACCAATACTTCAAATTAATCACAAACAGCGCGGCTCACGTCGCGGCAACCGCGCAGGGCGTAGTCACCAGAGTTTTCCATTAACGGATTACAACTATCATTCAACAGCTGAAAGCAGAGGCGAATTCCTTCGCTGGTCGGCCGGCGATTAAGTCGCCCGCCTTCCACGAATTAAGCAGTAAATTCTTCGGCGGAGAAACAAGCCGGGATTATGCTGCCGAGCTTTTGTTCTTCATTCTGATCACTGGTATCGCCGCCTGGCCTATCATGTCGATGCTTATCGCAGTGATCCGCATGATCAGGAATTATTAGGAATGGGAGAAATCCGCGGTCGGCGCGCCCCAGCTACAGCCGATAGAATGTCGAGTCGGTTAGCGGTTGCCGCCGACAACGCCGCGAATAGTTTGGCGTGAGCAGGTGAGCATTATGAAGGTGACGACAAAGATCTTCCACGTGATCATCTGGTTGCCGCTGACACTGGCCGGTTTCAATCTGCTTGCAGCAAAGGAACCGCTCTATGAGGGGCTCGGCTCCTATTCGCGCAAAATCACGACCGACTCGCCGGAAGCCCAGCGTTATTTCGATCAGGGCCTCGCGTTCCTTCACGGATTCAATCACAGCGCGGCCATCCGCGCATTTCAGCAAGCCGCGGAAATCGATCCCGAATGCGCAATGGCGCACTGGGGTATCGCGCTCGCCTGCGGCCCGCATATAAATTTTGCCGCCGTTTCACCACCCGCCGCAGAGCTGGCTTGGACAGAAATCAATCTAGCCAAAAAGAATGCAGCGAACGCTTCCCCGGTTGAGCGAGCGCTGATCGATGCGCTGGCAAAACGTTACGCTAATCCGCAGCCGGAAGATCGCAGCGGGCTCGATCGCACTTATGCCGATGCCATGCGGAAAGTGTGGAAGAAGTTTCCGAACGATCCGACGTTGGCGCTTTTTTCGCGGAAGCAATGATGGACTTGCGGCCTTGGGATCAATGGACACCCGAAGGCGAAGCCGCAACCCGGAACCGATGAAGTCCTCGCTACGCTCGAAGCGGTGTTGAAGTTGAATCCGAAACATCCCTTCGCGAACCATCTTTACATTCACGCAGTGGAAGCATCGCCACATCCGGAACGCGCCGATGCGCGGCGGCCGACCGTTTTCGCAATTTACAGCCCGGTCTCGCTCACAACGTGCACATGCCATCGCACATCGATATTCGCACCGGTCGATGGCTGGAGCCGTCGACACCAATATCAAAGCAGTGGCGGCGGACCAGCATTACCACAAGATCTTCGGCCCGCCCAAAGGATTTCTAAACGTCTACGTAGCGCATAACCGGCACATGCTCGCCTATGCCGCGATGATGACGGGCCAGCGCGAGCTGGCGATGAAACACATCCGCGCCATGGTCGCAGAGTTGCCGCAGGATTTTCTCAAGGAAAACGCTCTGCAAGCGGAAGGATTCGTCGCGATGCCGCTCGAAGTGATGGTGCGCTTCGGTCTCTGGGACGAGATCCTGGCTGAGCCAGACCGATATCCGCGAATACATGCCGTTCACCCGCGCATTTCATCATGCAGCCCGCGCGATCGCATTTGCAGCCAAGGGCGATATGGCCAACGCGCGCAAAGCACAGAGCGTTTTTCTCGAACGCGTCAAACTCGTGCCAAAAGAGGAGTCTCTGGGGCAACAACAGTTGTGAGGCGATTCTCGATGTCATGACTCCAATGGTCGAAGGCGAAATCCTGGTCGCGGAAGGAAAGATCGACCGCGGGATTGAGCAGTTGCGCGCCGCAATAAAAAAGGAAGACGTTCTCAAATACGATGAGCCGCCCGGATGGTTAATTCCGGTGCGCCATTCTCTTGGAGCGGTCCTCATGAAGCACCAGCGCTTCGCCGAGGCTGAGCAGGTTTATCGCGAGGATCTCGCGCGCTTACCCGAAAACGGCTGGTCGTTACTGGGACTCGCGGAAAGTTTGCGCAAGCAAAAGAAATACGCAGACGAAGTTGCTCAAACTCAGGCGAAATTTGAAAAAGTTTGGGCAAAAGCCGATCTCACCATCACTACTTCGTGTCTGTGCCAGCCGCAGTCATGAGTTGAGTTGAACGCGATCAGCGTTCAGTCAAATCGACTTTTCTCCGGGACGCCGAGCCGAATTACAGCTTCGCGTAAACGCCCACCAGCGGCCGGCGCGATGGCGTCGGTGAACGGAAGTCGCTGACGAAACCATTCCTGGTGCGCAGCTCAACATGCCCAACGCTTCGGGAAGTACCGTACACGAGCACCGAACCGACGGGCGCGGCGAACGGATCCGATATGGACAGCTTCTTAAATCCGTAGTTGTTGACGAGTTCCCGGGCAGCATCTCTGGCAAGCTCGGTTTTCGGGCGGGAATCGATGACCCCGGAAGCGAGCAATGCATCTTTGACGTAATGCCAGCAGCGCGAACGCGAATGTGCATGCGCGCGTTCCTGGGCGAGCGTGGCCGCTTGCACTAACCTGCTGTCGATACGCCGATCGATTTTGGCATTCGGGTAAACGAGTCGCTTCGGATAATACTGCGAGATAACGGGAATCGATTCCCTTTTACCGTTCGCAGTCTTCAAACTGAAACGGCTGCCATGTTGCGCCGCTTGATTCGCGGTCGGCTGATTCATGGGGCGCACCGGATCCATCGTAAACGTCGCGCGGGCAGGCGCTTTCGCGATCGACTGCGTCGGCTTTTCCGCAAGCTTATCAGCTCTCGTGCGCGCCGATTTTTTGACGACTTGCCGCGTCTTTTTAGCAGTTCGCGGGTGCGGTCTTTGCCGTGATCACCTGGACCCCATCGGCTGTGGTCCGATCGCCGCGACTTTCGCCACCTAATGTCGCTGGCGCCAGCCCCTGCGCGTGTGCGCCTGCGCTGAAAGTCACCGAAGCCAATGCAGTTGCCAGTGCTAAGAAGATTGGTTGTCTCCGCACGAGCGCGAGGTATGCCGGAAATCAAAAGCCATGGCAAGCTTTTTTTTGATAAAATCATGCCGGCTGAGTCGCTTACACGCGGCGACCCTATGGGTACACCGGCGGAGGAAAAATCGTCAGTCGTTCGGAAAATAATCCGGCCCAAACGGAGGCGGGGGATCGAACATGTCGTTGCGGCCAGTGAAAACGCGATTCCGATGGCGTGGCGCGACGTCTTCATCGGGCGCAACGATCCTGGTGCGCCCGGAAGGCCCACGAAGGATCAATCGCCCGTCGGGGGTGATTCCGACGAAGCGACTGCGTACCGAACCACGGACGGCCACGTGACGAACTTTTCGAACTCTGACTGGCGTGTGAACGTCTAGATGTCGAGGCAACAGATTTCTTTTCGCCCTGGGAACTCGACTGGCTGGCAGTGGTTGGCGGTGGTTCGGCGTTGGCTTGAGATGATGAGTTTGCCGCAGTGTCGGCAGAGGGCGAACTGTCGAGCGTTGGTGCCGCAGAATTCTGCACTGAATCGGTTGGCGCTGAAGCCTCTGGTTGAGCATTCGCAATTTGAGCCTGCTGAACATCCGCCGGCCGAATCCCAGGCGGATTTCGAGGTATCTGTGCATTTGTCGGTGCCTGAATTTCAGGCGCGACACTGGGATTGACCGGTTGCGATGCCATAAAGGCCGGAGCCGTGGTTGAATTGTTTTGAAGTGCTTGAGCAGCCGCGCGGCTGACGCGCGGGCGGCGAGGATTCCGGCACGCCAATCAGAACGCCAACTGGCTTTGGTTCGTGGGTAAGGTGAAGTATTTTGCCGATCGAATCGGGGAAGAGCATCGGCGCAATTGCAGCCGCCAACGCCAAGAGCAGGCCGAACGCCACTGCGGTTCGCAACAGACGACGCGGGGGAGTTTTTGTCTGTCGCGCAATGGTTGTCTTCAACGGGATTCCGTATCGATCGGACAGTGCGCGTCGGCGCTCAAATTTTTCCAGGGCCCCGCGGATCAACTCCGTCACGACCAGCAAGTCCTTTGGACGACGGTCGGGGTCGCGATGCAACATTCGGCTGAGCAAGGCTCGCAACGGCTTTGGGAACCCTGAAAACTTTGGACCGCGCTGGAGGGCCTCTGTCGAAAGCGACACGCCGCAAAGCAAAAAGTAGAGTGTTACACCGAGTGAATAGATTTCTGAGCGGATGTCTCTCGTAGGCTGAGACAATTGTTCGTTAGCTTGCGACCAGTTCCTCGGAGCCAGGTTTCTTCTGCATCTCTGATTCAGCAACCGGGGGTTCGAGAGAAGCCATCAGCTCTGGCAACCCGAAGCTGGTCACCTTCACCAACGGCCAACTGCCTTCGGCCGTTTGCCCCGGGACCAGCATGATATCGCTGGGCTGAATGGACGGATACGGGAGCTTGTGAAAACCCGCCGAGGACAACACACTCACGACTTGTTCGGCGGCCCGCAATGCAGCGTCGGCAGGCATGGGTCCATGGTTGTGTACCCACGATGCAAGTGTTTCGCCTGCGAGGCGTTCGGAAACATAAACGTAATCGTCGCCTTCGCGGCCAAAATCGAGGACCTTGGCGATATTGACGTGCCGCAGCTTCTGCGCGACCGACGCATTCTCCTCAAATTGCTCCCGCTCCGATCGATCAATATTCTCTGCCGGAACAACCGTTACAAGAACGGGCTCTGCAGTTCTCTCATCCATGGCTTCGTAGCTGATTGCCGGCCCGTTGCGATCGGGTTTATGCGGGCTGCCGTCATATCCAAGACGGATACGATAATTCTTGAGGAAAGTTGTGTGCTCCATAACTGCCCTGGTTGGCCGCGGACCAACTTGAACGATCCGGCTGCGCCGCGACTGATTCAACCGCGATTTTGGCGGCGAGTTGCTCAGGTTTGAATATGTGGCGGCGAAAGCGTTCTGTTTGTCCTGAACGAGCAGTAACACGCCTGGTTCATAACCGGACAAGGTTTGGGAATTGCGCCGAAGGCGAAATTCGCGAATCTAAACCGCAAATCCTCATACCCCGTGGTGTAACGGTAACACAGCGCCCTTTGGAGGCGTTATTCATGGTTCGAATCCATGCGGGGTAGCCACTTTAGAAATCACCCACGGTCGTTCGCAATTCTTCCGGGCGGGCGTATATTGTGGGCTCCTTTGTATGAACGAATTGAGAGTAGAAAATCTGCGAGTCGCCGTCGGCGGTCAGGAGATTGTGCGCGGTCTTAGCCTGCGGGTTCCGCGCGGCGAGGTGCACGCACTTATGGGCCCAAACGGCTCCGGAAAAAGCACGCTGGCCAAAGTTTTGGCTGGCCATCCGGATTACCAGGTAACCGGTGGCCAAGTCTTGGTGGACGGCGAAAACTTTTTGGAACTCGAACCGGATGAGCGCGCCCGACGCGGTCTTTTTCTGGCTTTCCAGTACCCGAGCGAAATTCCAGGCGTAAGCATTGCGAATTTTCTCCGGGCGGCGTTGCAAGCGCGCTTGCCCGAAGGCGAAGAGCTGGAGGCGACCGATTATTACGCCAGACTGTACGAGAAGATGGAACTGCTGGGGATGGATCGTTCGTTCACGTCGCGTTCGGTCAACGAGGGCTTCTCGGGCGGCGAAAAAAAACGCGCGGAAATTCTGCAAATGGCGATGCTGGAACCAAAATACGCCGTGCTCGATGAGACTGATAGCGGCCTGGACATTGACGCGCTAAAGACAGTTGCGCACGGGGTTAATTCGTTGCGCGGCCCCAACCTTGGGATATTGTTAATCACGCACTATCAGCGACTCCTTAACTACATCGTTCCTGACTACGTCCATGTAATGGTGGGAGGGCGAATCGTTAGAAGCGGTCGCAAGGAGCTCGCGCTTGAGCTCGAAGAAAGAGGTTATGATTGGACACGAGAGGGAGTCTCTGAACCAGCGTTTACGAGGTAAACATCAACATGAAAAACGAAACCCAAGCAGTCGATATTAATCGAAACATCGGGGATTTCTCTTATCCGGAAGCACACGTGCGCGACGCGGGCACGGGGTTGAGCGAACGAACCATCCATTACATCTCGGACGTTAAAGACGACCCGGATTGGGTGCGCGAGTATCGCCTGCGCGGCCTAAAAATATTTCTGGAAAAACCGCTCCCGACGCATTGGGCGAGCAAGGACCTTGAAGCCATCGACTTCGATAAAATCCGCTACTATCTGTCGCCCGGCACAGAGACAAAAAGGAGCTGGGAGGACGTGCCGGAGGACATTAAGCGCACGTTCGAGCGGCTTGGGATTCCCGAGCAGGAACGAAAATTCCTCGCCGGAGTGGAAGCGCAGTTCGACAGTGAAGCGGTCTATTCAAACATCAAGAAAGCCGTCGGCGAACAAGGCGTCATTTTCGTCGGATCGACCGAGGGACTGAAAAATTATCCGGAGATTTTCCGGAAATGGTTCGGCAAAGTCATCCCGATCGCCGACAACAAATTTAGCGCGCTGAATTCCGCCGTGTTCAGCGGCGGCTCCTTCATTTACGTCCCGCCCGGCGTAAAAGTGAAACATCCCCTGCAGGCGTATTTCCGCATCAACGCCGAGAATTTCGGTCAGTTCGAGCGTACCCTGATCATTGCCGATGAAGGCTCGGAAGTGACCTACATGGAGGGCTGCACGGCGCCGAAGTTTAACACGCCAACACTTCATAGCGCGGTCGTCGAACTTGTGGCGCTAAAGGGCGCAAAGATTCAGTACATCACTGTGCAGAACTGGGCTTCGAACGTTTTCAACCTTGTGACGAAACGCGGCCTCGCGCATGAAAACGCCGAGGTAAAATGGATTGATTGCAACATCGGGTCACGACTCACGATGAAGTATCCAGGTGTGATCATGAAGGGTCGCAAGGCGCGCGGCGAAGTTCTTTCGATTGCGCTCGCCAATGACGGCCAGCATCAGGACACCGGAGCGAAGATGATTCACGCTGCCGATGAAACGACCAGCAACATTATCTCCAAATCCATCTCGATTGGCAAAGGTCGCGCGACTTACCGCGGCCTGGTGCACGTGCCGAAACATCTTAAGAACTGCAAAAATAACACCGAGTGCGACGCGTTGCTGATCAATTCAACGTCGCGCACCGATACTTATCCGGCGATCACTGTGCGCGGCACGGGGAACGCCGTGCAACACGAAGCCAGTGTGAGTCAGGTGAGCGCCGAGCAAATTTTCTACATGCAACAGCGCGGCTTGAGCGAAGCGCAGGCGATGAGCTTGAGCGTTAACGGATTCGTGAACGATCTCGTCCGCCAATTCCCGATGGAATACAGCGTCGAACTCAAGCGTCTGATCGAGCTGGAGATGGAAGGCTCGGTCGGGTAACCACTCCGCGACAGATTTGGCGTAGCGGCGGTCCCATCCTCGCCGTTGGTGTCGTTAGAGAATATTGTCGATGTCTTCAGTTATTAGTCACGAAGTCGCCAAATCCGGATCGATTCTTTCCGGCCCTGATGAGTTGCGGGAATTTCCCGAGTGGTTCCGCGATCAGCAACGTGCGGCATGGAAACAATTCGAATCTTTGCCGCAGCCGACCCGGAAAGATCAGGCCTGGCGATTCTCGAATGTCGGTCTTCTCGATCTGGCGCCGTTCAAAATCAGTCCGCCCCTTTCCGAAGGCGACCGTGAAAACATTCTAGAATATTCCCGCGGTCTCAACCAGTTCGCGGGTCGCATGATTTTCGCGAACGACCAACTGATCGAGCGCGATGTGGTTTCTGAAGAACTGAAAAAGCGCGGGGTGATTTTTCAGCCGCTTGAGCGCGCGATAGTGGAACATGCCGATCTTTTCCGGAAATATTTCATGTCCACTGAAGCGACGCTTGGCTCGGCCAAGTTCGCCGCGTTACACAAAGCGCTGGTCTCGTCGGGAACATTCTTGTTCGTGCCGCGCGGCGTCGAGATCAAATTGCCGATCGAAATTTTCCATTGGCTGCGCCACGACAACATGTCGGTTTTCCCGCATCTGTTGCTCGTAGCCGATGAACTGGCGAAGGTCACCGTGATCGAGCATTTCCGCTCGTGCGATCAGCGCGCCGCCGGGTTTGCCTGCGGCGTGAACGATCTCATCGCCGGGCCGGGTGCGAAGGTGACCTATGTCTGCGCGCAAACGTGGGGAGACAAAGTCATCGCGCTGCAGATGAACTCGACCGTGGTCGACCATGATGCTTCAGCAATAAGCCTGAATTTGCATGTCGGGTCGCGTTATTCGCGGTTTGAAAGTTTGAGCCGCCTCATCGCCGAAGGCGGCCGCAGCGATTTGCTGGCTGTCGCAGTCGCCAGGCACCAACAGGAATTCGATGCCCGAACCTTGCAGGATCACATCTCCCCGCATACTGCCAGTGATCTGCTTTACAAAAATGCGCTCGACGATCACGCTCGCACTACTTTCGGCGGTCTCATTCGGGTAGAACCGCATGCGCACTTCACTGATGCATATCAAAAGGTGCGCAATCTTCTTTTGAGCGACGATTCCGAAGCGAACTCAATGCCCGGCCTGGAAATTCTGGCCGACAACGTTCGTTGCACCCACGGCGCAACATCCGGCCAAATCGACGAAGATCAGATGTTTTATCTGCGCTCCCGCGGCATTCCGACAAAAATCGCCCAGCGCCTACTTGTTACCGGCTTCCTCGACGAAGTAATCCAGCGTCTGGATCAATCGGCAATCGGGGCGCATTTGCACCGGCTCATCGAAGAGAAATTCCCGACCTCCGGTTAACTAGCGACGCCTTTTTAAGACCGATTTCCGTCGAATCGGCATAGTCCGCTCAGAATGACAGGTGCGGCTGCCGGGAAACGTCGACATTACTCCGACGTTTTCTCGTCTGTGTTTAATTCGAAATTGATTCTTACGTCGTAATGATCGCCCTTGATTAGTCCCGTTGGCGGCGCGTCAACCTGGGTGACTTGCTTCGCGACTACCCTGACGGATTCATTTACAACGACGTTTCCGGAGGGCTTGACGATTTCGAATTTGGAAACGCGGCCGTCCTTCTCAATTCGGACCTTTACCAGAGTCGAAATCTTTGCGCCTGTGGTGATGTTCGTCGGCTGGATCCAGGCGCGATAAAAACGATCATGCAGCATGTTGCCATACCAGGCGAACTCGGACGCAGTGCTTCCGCCCTCCGCGCTGCCTTTTTTTCCTGTTGAACCTGTTTTCCCACCGCCGTTCTGAGACACAGATTCGGTCTTTGCCAGAGCTTTCTTATCGGTCTCGTTTGCCTTTTTACTCGTTTTTTTGGAAGCCGGTTTCGGTTTTGGCGACGCTTTTCCAGAAGTCTTCTTCAATGAACTTTTCTTCGGAGTCGGTCGGGGGGTCGGTTTCGCGGTTCTCTTCGGTTTTGGTTTGGGCGTTGCAGTTGGCTTCGGTGTAGGTGTCTCTCTCGGCGTTGCTTTCGGAGTCGGCGACGGTAATTCGATTTCGCTTTTCGATGTCGTCGCTACAGGTTTTTCTTCTTCGGGTTGGTCATCTTTCGCCGGTTCCGGTTCGACCGGTGGCGGTGTAGCAGGAGTTGCTGCTGACGGTGGCTCGTTTTCTGGTTGATCAGCCGCAACATCTCCCGCCTCACCCAACCACATGATGTTTTCCGGTTCGGGTGAAGCCTTTGCTGCCATGCTCCAGCGAATCAGGCCTGCTATGAGCGCGACATGCGCCAACGCAATTAGGAAGACGTTTCGCCAAAAACGCCCGGTTGGCCCGCCATAACTCTGCGAACGCGAGTCGTTCGCCATCTATTTTGTTTCTGCTTTTGTGGCGATGCCGACCTTGCTGATTCCTGCTCGTTGCAATGCGTCCATCACTCCAATTAGCTTCTGCACGGGCAAATCGCGATCGGGCCGAATCACAATGGCCAGATCCGGCGTCGTCTGTTTTAACTGCATCAATTGCGTGGTGAGCGTTTCCAAGTCCACCACCACATCGTTAAACTCCATCGTGTCGTTGCGATCGATCGAAACCGTTTGCACTTGCGGCGTGTTTAGCGGCGGATTCTTCACGCCGCTGGACGGGATAACGAGGTTCACACTGCTCTCGAGCAATGGCGTGGTAATCATGAAAATAATCAGCAGCACGAAAGCGAGATCGAGCAGCGGCGTGATGTTGATCTCGCTGAGAGTGGAGAGATTCTGGCGTTGTGAGTAGCGTCTCTGCTGCTTCGAGGATCGTGCGTGACATCGAACACGAGCCGAACTCTGCGAAAGCCGCCGATTCCCGGGCCGTGATCGACGTATTTGTGCTCGAACTCGGACCCGAGTTCGGCGGCGAAGTTGTCCATTTCCACGATGATCCCGCGGATGTTGGTGACGAGAAAGTTGTAACCAAACATCGCCGGGATGGCGACACACAGCGCGGTAACCGTAGTGATCAGTGCGCCGGAAACGCCGGGTGCCATCGCGACGAGGTTGGGCGAGCCCGCCTCGGCAACACCGGTGAATGCGTCCATCACGCCCCAAACCGTGCCGAGCAATCCGAGAAACGGCGAACCGCTCACTGCGGTAGCGAGCAAGATCATCTGGGACTCGAGTGAAAGCGCTGTTTCGCCCACGGCCCGCTCCATTGCCGCGTTCACCGCGCCCATCTGCGCCGGCGAAATCTTGTCTGCGATTTCAAGTCGCGCGCGAAAGGTGCCGTCTACCTCCGGCGAACCGAGCAGATGGAATGTCATCTCTTCACATCCGGCGCGGTACACATTGAAAACCGGCGAGCCGGGAAATCGCGCGTTTTTCTCAAACAAACGAAGCGGTTGTCGATCTTGCCGAAACGCGGCGAGAAAATGCTCGTTCTGTTTTCGAGCGAATCGAATCACGCGCAGTTTCGTGATCATGATCGACCAGCTAAAGATCGATACGACAGCCAGAAGAGTGAGAACAATTTTCCCTGCGATCGTCGCGTGATCGAACGCAAACAACAAACCGCCGCCGGCCGCTACGATTTCCGGAACGAGCATTCCCGCGTCACCTGGGTAAGTAATAACGCCGTTTTACACAAACGAAAGAGACAATACACGAATGACGAACATCTAATGACGAAGGAATGACCAAATCCGAATGGTCCAGAAGATATTCGTCTCCGCTTAATCATTTAAACATTCGATCTTCATTCGTCATTCGTGCTTTGGCATTCTCTTTGGAAACGTCGGTCGCTTTTTCGCCACGACAACAAATGCAATTCCGAGGACGATCAGGAAGAAAGAAAAGAACTGGCCGCGCGTGAAGGGGCCTATCAATGTCGCATCGGGCTCACGAAAATTTTCAATCACGATCCGAAAGACCGCATAACAAATGAAAAACAGCCCGCTCAGAACTCCGTTGGGCTGGCGCGTGCGCGTTCGGACAAGCCACAAAATGGCGAATAGGACAATCCCTTCGAAAAAGGCCTCATAAAGCTGCGACGGATGCCGCGGCGAAAGAACAGAGCGTAAAGCCGTGGCGATTTCCGGCTGGCTGCGCACCGCTCCAACAATGGCATCGGGCGTGGTCAACGATGGATTGATTCGCGCGCACGAGGCCACTGCCCGCTCGGCTTCCTGCGGAAGATCGAGCAGCTCCTTTGGAAATTGCATCGCCCACGGAACATTCGTAACCCGCCCATAAAGTTCGCCATTGATGAAGTTCGCGCACCGCCCGAAGAACAATCCCATCGGCGCGGTGACAACCAGGTTGTCACCCAGATTCATCCAGGAAATTTTATGCCGGTAGGCGTAGTAAAGCGTGAACAGCAATATGCCCAGCATCCCACCGTGACTGGACATGCCGCCTTCCCAAACACGCAAGATGGACAGCGGTTCGCGCAACATTTCCGGTTTGTAGAAAAAAACGTAACCAAGCCGCCCGCCGATGATAACGCCGAAGAGCGCGCATCCGGTGATGAAATCGCCTACGCGTTGCGGCGGCAGATCGGAGTATCCCTGTTTGGCCAGCCAAAGGAAAAGGAAATAACTGGAGACGAATGCCAGCACATAAGCGAGGCCATACCACCGTGGACCGACGTTATCGTAGATCCGGAAAATGATCGGATCGAGATTGTGCAGGTAGTACGGCGAGCATTTGCGCCGCGATTGTGCGCGACGTTCTCGATTTGCGCAATCAAACTGTAGCCGCTTCGCTGCGCGAAGCGCGCGTCGTTATTCAACACCTTCCGCAAAAACGGCGCAGTCCGGCTGACACGGTTTTTCGCCACTTGTTCGGGCGTTCCACAAGCGACGACTTCGCCACCAGCGTCACCCGCTTCCGGCCCGAGATCGACGATGTAATCTGCCTCCGCGATTATACTGAGGTTGTGTTCGATCACGATCACGGTGTTGCCTTCGTCAACGAGGCGATGCAGCACATTGAGGAGCAGTTCAATATCGGCCATGTGCAAGCCGATTGTAGGTTCTTCGAGCAAATACAATGTCGATCCCGGTTTACGCATTTTTCGAATCCGCTCGTTCGCCGCGCGGCTGACCCCGCGTTTCAGTTGGGTCACTAGTTTTAGCCGCTGCGCTTCGCCGCCGCTCAGAGTCGGACTCGGTTGACCGAGCTTTAGGTAGCCGAGCCCGGTGTCGACCAGCAGCGAAAGCGGCCGCGCGATCTTCGGATGCGCAGAAAAGAATTGCGCTGCTTCTTCAATGGTCATCTCCATCACGTCGCCAATGGATTTTTCGTTATAAAGAACTTCCAGCGTCTGAGGATTGTAACGGCGGCCATGACAATCTTCGCAGGGCACATAACTGCTGGGCAGAAAATTCATCTCCAGCTTGATTACACCCTGTCCCTTGCACGTCTCGCACCGGCCGCCTTCAGCATTAAATGAAAATCGGCTCGCAGAATAGCCACGCACTCGCGAGACCGGCAGTTGCGCATAAAGATTTCGAATCTCGTCGAACACCTTGATGTACGTGCCCGGTGTCGAGCGCGAGGTTTTCCCGATCGGCGATTGATCGACTTCGTAAACGGCTTCGATCACGCGAACATTCCGGGGAGCGCACGCTTGCAGCGTGCTGGTTGCCGCATTTTGCGGCAACGAACTTTTTTCTTTTCGCAATTTATTGGGCCACAGACGCAATTGGGAAGTTCGCGAAGGCAGAATGCCTTCACCAGCACGCTGCAAGCGTGCGCTCCCCAGACCTGCGTGAACCATCGGAAGAATTACCTCGTGCATCAACGTGGATTTGCCGCTGCCGGAAATTCCGGTGATAACCGAAAGCCGTCCGACGGGGAAACGAACATCGATGTTTTTCAAATTGTTTGCGCGTGCGCCGCGAATCTCGATCCAGCTTCCGACATCGCGCAATGACCGTCGCGACCCGCGGATGGGATGGCAGAGCGGCGATTTTAAGCAGCGGGCTGTTTCGGAATTTGGATTTCTCTCGATTTCGCCCAGCGTACCGGCCGCCACGACTTCGCCGCCGTGAATTCCCGCGCGCGGACCAAGATCGACGATGTGATCGGCGCTGCGCATCGTTTCCTCGTCGTGCTCGACGATGATCAGCGAGTTGCCCTTGTTCCTCAGAGCGGTGAGCGTTTCGAGCAAGCGCAGATTATCGCGCGGATGCAAACCAATCGTCGGTTCGTCCAGCACGTAAAGAACGCCTCGCAAATTTGAGCCGAGTTGCGCCGCCAGACGGATCCGCTGCGACTCGCCGCCGCTCAACGTTTTCGCCGAACGCCCAAGCGCGAGATAACCGAGTCCGACTTTTTGCATGAAACGCAGCCGCTGTTGAATTTCAGGAATCAGGCCGGCGGCTATCGTCTGACTGGTCCCCTTAAATTTTAGCTTCTCGATTGTGCGTGCTGCTTCACTCGACGAGAGATTTGTGAATTGATCGATTGTATAACCTTGCACGCGCACGTGACGCGCCACTGCGTTCAGACGCGAGCCGTGACAACTCGGGCATTCGCGCGCTTCGCCTTCTTCAACCCACTCCGACTGACGTTCAGCGGCGAGCTCGTTCTCCAAAACCGATTCATCATCGCGGCTGCCGCCTGTTTGGAAATCCTGATCCCAAATTTCTCCGAACCCCCCGCATTCTTCGCACATGCCATGAGGTGAATTGAACGAGAACAAACGCGGATCGAGTTCCTCAAAGGCGCGACCGCAGTTTGGGCAACTCATCTCCGTGCTGACGACCGTAAGGCGATTTTTTGAATCCAGCAGACGCGCTGTGCCGCGGCCAATCTCCAGCGCGCGTCGGATAATCTCCCGCGCATTGGCGATCCGGCGCCGATCGATCGCGCCGGCGACGACATCAATGGTATGTTCTTTGAAACGCTCCAGTTTTCTAAACTCCGCGATCGGAACGAGCTTTCCGTCCACGTAAAGTGTGTCGAATCCCTGGCGTTCCGCCCAACGCACCACGTCGGTGTGAAAACCTTTGCGCGCTTTCACCAGAGGGGCGAGCACTTTCAGGGGGCCGCGTTTGGCGGCTGCTTCGATTTGTTTGACGATTGATTGCACGCTCTGTTTTGCGACAGCCAAATTGCAGTCGGGACAAAACTGCGTTCCGGTTTTCGCGAAGAGGAGCCGCAGGAAATGGTAAACCTCGGTCACCGTCGCCACGGTCGATTTGCCTCCGCCGCGCGTGACGCGCTGTTCAATCGCCACACTAGGCGGCAGACCGCTGACCAGATCGACATCGGGTTTTTCGAGCTCCTCGACAAATTGCCGCGCATACGGCGACATGCTGTCCAGAAACCGGCGTTGTCCCTCGGCAAACAAGATGTCGAACGCGAGCGTCGATTTGCCGGAGCCGCTCAGGCCGGTGATGACCACCAGTTGTTCCCGCGGGATTTTCAAATCGATGTTCTTGAGATTGTGCTCTCGCGCGCCGTGAACGTGAATCGCACCGTTCTTCTGCGCATTGGGGAGCGCGGGCGCCTCGCCCGCTCCGTTCGGAGCCTCGCCGAACGGTTCTTCTGCAGCACGTAATGCAAACTCGTCATCCTCCTCTACATAACGCGTTTCGTGGGTCCGAGGCGGGGTGCCTCGGATTGCGGGCGAGGCGCCCGCGCTCCCCAGAACGGACGCGAGAAATCTTCCCGTATGTGAATTCTCCACGCGGGCGACTTGCTCGGGCGTTCCGATAGCTACGACTTCACCGCCTCCGTCACCGGCTTCCGGCCCGAGATCGATAATCCAATCGGCGGACTTGATCACGTCGAGATTATGCTCGACCACCACGAGCGAATGGCCGCGATCCACCAGTCGCTGAAATAATCGTAGCAGCATCGCCACGTCGTCGAAATGCAGTCCCGTGGTTGGCTCGTCGAAGATAAAAAGATTCTTTTCGTCGGACGCGACCGACAAATGTCCGACCAGCTTCAGCCGCTGAGATTCGCCACCAGAAAGCGTGTTCAGTGGTTGACCAATCCGCAGATAACCGAGGCCTACTTCTTCGAGCACTTTCAGGCCGCTTGAGATTTGGATACAGGGATCGACCTTCACCTGGCGCTTCGCGTCCGCCTCTCGGCGCTCCTCCCAGTCGCGACCCCAACCTGAGGATTGAGGTGAGGGTCGATTGAGTTCTTGTTCTCTGATTTGTGCAAAAAACTCGATGGCTTCGCTGATGGTGAGTTCAAGAATGTCGTGAATCGACTTGTCGTGCAGGCGCACGTTCAGCACGTGTGTCTGAAACCGTTTGCCTTCGCATTCTGCGCAGCGCACGTAAAGATCGCTCAAAAATTGCATCTCGATCTTTTCGTAACCTGTGCCCGAACAACGTTCGCAACGGCCGTTGCCGGAGTTAAACGAAAACCCACCTGCCGTCAGCCCCTGTGCCATCGCCTCCGGTTCTGCCGCGAACAGTTCGCGGATCCGATCAAACAAACCGAGATAAAGGATCGGAGTTGAACGTGGAGTGCGTGCAAGCGGCGCCTGATCGACCATCACCACGTCGCTGATTCGATGTGCGCCGGTGACCGATTTGCATGCGCCGGGTTCCTGATCCGGGGATTGTCCCTTGGCTCGCAGCAAATTCCGGTACAACACATCGTGAATCAGAGTGGATTTTCCGGACCCGGACACACCAGTTACGCACATGAAGACGCCGAGCGGCAGCTCGACGTCAACGTTTTTCAAGTTGTGCTCTCGCGCCCCGAGAATCTTGACCGACAAATTCGATTTTCGGCGCGATTTCGGAATCGGGATTGATTTGCGACCGGTGAGGTAATCGCGCGTGAGTGAATCGGGAGCGCGGGCGCCCTCGCCCGCTGTTTTTGGCGCCTCGCCAAAAGCTTTCCCGCTGGCCCGCGAGGCGCGTGCCAGTGCGGGCGAGGCGCCCGCGCTCCCCGGACGCAAACGATTGCCCGCGAAAAATTCATCCAGCGGTCCGCTCCAGACCAATTCCCCGCCATGCTCGCCGCGGCCAGGCCCGAGATCGATCAAATTGTCCGCGGCTTGAATGATTTGTCCCTCGTGCTCCACGACGAGCAAGGTGTTGCCCTTGTCACGTAAGTTGTGCATCACGCGCACCAATTGGCCGACATCGCGCGCGTGTAATCCAATGCTGGGTTCGTCCATCACAAAAAGCGTGTTCACCAGGGATGCGCCGAGGCAGGTCGTCAGGTTCACCCGTTGGACTTCGCCGCCGCTCAAGGTGCGCGTGGATCGGTCGAGGGTCAGATAACCAACACCGACTTCGCAGAGATAGTTTAGGCGCGAGCAAATTTCGTCGCGCAGCATCTGAGCGGTCTTGTCGTTAGGCGAGACTTCGAACGCGTGCAGAATATTGCGAGCGTGGGAAATCGAGAGCGCTTGGAATTGGGGAAGCGTCAGCTGTAGGGGCGATGCCTGATCGCCGTTCCGACGGTCGTAACCCGACGCCACAATTTTGTAGTTGAGCGCCTCGGGTTGATAGCGTCCCGCGTTGCATTTTGGACAGGTTATGTATGCGCGGTAACGGCTAAGCAACACGCGCACGTGCATTTTGTACGTCTTGCTTTCCAGCCAGCGAAAAAAGCCGCGCGCGCCGTACCAGCGGTCGTACTCGTAATCTTCGTTGTAGCCGGCATCGGTGATGCCGGGGTCACCGCCCCCGGCTACAGATTCGCCTTCGATTACGAAATCCTGATCGGCCTTCGGTAATTCTTCGAAAGGAACATTGATGTCGATTTCCTCGCGGGCGCACGCACGCAGCAAATCCTTTTGTGATTCCCCGAACTCCGCGCCCCGAAAAACGCGCACCACCCCTTGTTTAATGCTTAGACTCCGATCAGGAATCGCCTTGTTAAGATCAATCGCGATGGTGCGACCAAAGCCGCGGCACTCCGGACAAGCGCCCAGCGGATTGTTGAAGCTGAAAAGGCCAGTCGTAGGCGGGCGAATGTCCAAATCGCAATACGCGCAGTGCCAACCCGTCGAGAAAGGAAGAGAGTGATCGGTGATCGGTGATCCGTGATCAGTTTGGCGTTGAGCGTTGGGCGTTGAGCGTTGGGCGTTTTCCGAGATTGGAATCACGTTCACCTTGCCTTTGCCGAAGCGCAGCGCGGTCTCGATTGCCTCCATCAAACGGCCGCGAATTTCCTCAGTGATAGCGATGCGGTCCTGAATGACCTGCACACGCGCCCCGAGCCGCCTGGTCTTTGGATCGGTTTCGTCCACACGCACCACCTGATCGTCGATCCAAACCCGCAGGTAACCTTGCTGCTGGAGGAAATCGAAAAATTTCCGCGGCTCCGTTTTCGGCGGGACGGAAACCCAGAAGGTGATGACAATGTTTTTTCCGCTGCAGTCGCGCAGAATTTGCTCCGCAATTAATTGCGCGGATTCAGGGCGAATCTCGCGGCCGCAGCTCGGACAGAAGGCGCGGGCAATGCGTGGCCACAGCAGCTTCAAGTAATCGTTGATCTCCGTCATCGTACCGACGGTCGATCGGGAGGTTTTGACCGGGTTCGCTTGCTCGATGGCTATTGCAGGTGGAATGCCGTGGATCTCGTCCACTCGCGGCTTGTCCATGCGATCCAGAAACTGCCGCATGTACGGGCTGAACGTCTCGACGTAGCGCCGCTGGCCTTCGGCATAAATCGTTTCGAACGCCAAACTCGATTTGCCGCTGCCGCTCGGCCCGGTAATGACGGTCAACTTCCCCAACGGAAGATCGACGTCGATCCCTTTGAGATTGTTCTGGCGCGCACCACGAATCTCGACGCAAACGTTGCGCGCCGGCGTGATGACTCGCTCCTTGTTCCCGATCTTCGAACCCACTGGAAAGATTCGTTGCCAGTCAAGTAGTTCGCAAATTCTGTAGCGGCTTCGCTGTGCGAAGCGCTTCCGACGTGGCGACCCGTGCGCGCCGCGTCGCCCACAGGGCGACGGCTACAGGTCAAACCCCGCGGCGAGTTGCTGGCGCTGTTTTTGCAACTCCTCGGGCACTATGCCGCCTAACGAATCGAAAAACTCCTTATGCGCGGCAATTTCTTTCTGCCATTCCTCGTGATCGAGCCCGAGGAGTTCGTCAACGGCATTGTGATCAATCGCGAGTTCCGCAAGATCGAGATCATGCGGACTGGGCAGCCAGCCTATGGGCGATTTGATCGCGCTACCGTGCCCTTCGCATCGCTCGATGATCCAACTGAGCACGCGCATATTTTCACCAAAGCCCGGCCAGAGGAATTTTCCGTCCGCGCCTTTGCGAAACCAATTCACGTCGAAGATTAGCGGCGGGTTGGTGAGGCGTTTCCCGATGTCGAGCCAGTGCTGGAAATAATCGCCGATGTTATATCCGCAGAACGGCAGCATTGCCATCGGATCACGTCGGACTCGCCCTACTGCGCCGGTCGCTGCTGCGGTTGTTTCCGAAGCCATGGTCGCGCCTAAATACACCCCGTGGTTCCAATCGAACGCTTCATAAACTAACGGCACAGTATCGCTGCGGCGGCCGCCGAAAATGATCGCGCTGATCGGCACGCCTTCGCCTTTTTCAATATCGGGGTCTAGCGCAGGGTTGTTGCGCATGGGCGTGGTGAACCGGCTGTTGGGATGCGCCGCTTTTTCTTTTGATTCCGGCGTCCAATCATTTCCCTGCCAATCAACAGCGTGCCCCGGCGCCGGGTCGTCGTGGCCCTCCCACCACACACCACCGTCATCGGTGAGCGCCACGTTGGTGTAAATTGTGTCGTGCGCGATCGATCGCATCGCGTTCGGGTTCGATTTGTAGCTCGTTCCGGGCACCACGCCGAAGTACCCGTTCTCAGGATTGACCGCGTACAACCGGCCATCGCGAATTCGCATCCATGCGATGTCGTCCCCAACCGTCGTCACCTTCCAGCCTTTGAAATGCGCGGGCGGAATGAGCATCGCGAAATTGGTTTTGCCGCACGCGCTGGGGAACGCTGCCGCGACATAATGTTTGCGGCCTTCGGGCGATTCAACACCGAGGATCAGCGTGTGCTCGGCCATCCAGCCTTGTTTACGCGCCAGATACGAACCGATGCGCAAGGCAAGACATTTTTTGCTCAGCAAAACGTTGCCCCCGTAACCGGAGCCGACCGAAATAATCGTGTTGTCCTGCGGAAAATGGCAGATGAACCGGCGCTCAGGATTTACGTCCAGCAACGAATGTACGCCGCGGTTCCATTCCGCATTCGGATCATTGCCGAGCCGTTTGAGGGCGAGCTCGCCCATGCGGGTCATGATCCGCATGTTGAGCACGACGTATTTCGAATCGGTGATCTCGAACCCCACCTTGGTCAGCGGCGAATCTGCCGGGCCCATCATGTATGGAATAACAAACATGGTGCGCCCGCGCATCGCGCCCTTCAGCAGTCCGCGAAGCCTTCCGTACATCTCCCCCGGGTCAGACCAATTGTTAGTCGGTCCGGCTTCCTCCTTGGTCGGCGGGCAAACAAACGTGAATTGCTCGACGCGCGCGACGTCATTGGGATTGGAGCGATGCAAATACGAGCGCGGAACTTTCTTTTGGTTCAGTTTGATCAGTACATTTTGCTTGAGCGACTCGGCGATAAGAAACTCATTTTCGCGCTCCGAGCCGTCACACCAGAAAATGTTTTTGGGTTCGGTCAGTTCGGCGATCTGTTGCACCCAATCGAGCACGGCTTTGTTGCCGGGCTTTGCATCACCTATGCCTTGGGGCGGGAATATGGCGGGGGCAGGATTTGTCATCGAACGAAAACCGTCACTTTAACCACGAACGCTGCTTTCGCCACGTTGAATCGCTGAATCGTTAGGACGTTGAACGTACGTGGCATTCTCGCTTTGGCGTTTCAACGTTTTAACGCTGCAAGGAATCACTTTTTCGGTCGTCGTTTCACTTGCGCAAGCACGATGCGCGGCATTAATTGAAAGCATGTTCGGGGTCACCACGTCCGATGACTATCGGCCGGTTGCGTGGATGGGTCGCTATCCAGTCGATGTGACTACCATGCTGGTAGGGCTTCACATCGTTTGTGCAATTCTGACCGCGCTTGCGTTTGCTGTCGGCCACAGCGGCCTCGTTAATTACTTCGTATTTGACAGCGCACTGATTTGGTCCGCTGGGCAGGTTTGGCGTGTTTTCACCTACGCATTCGTCCATTCTCCATCAACGCTGTTCTGGTTCGCAGTCGAGATGTACATGCTGTTCGTGTTTGGCCGGGAGGTGGAACGCTTTATTGGACGGCGTGCTTACATCGGGCTCTATCTGATTTTATTACTCACGCCGCCGGCGCTACTCACGATCTGGGGTCTTTGGCAGCACTCCGGCCTCTCCGGTTCGCTTGCAATACACTTTGGAATTTTTGTCGCCTTCGCCACGATTTATCCGCGAGTCGAATTGTTCCTGCGGATCATGGCCAAGTGGGTCGCTCTGATTTTGGCTGCCGTGTACACGCTTCAACTGCTAGCGTACCACGCCTGGAGCGATCTGGTCGTGGTTTGGACCAGCATCGGCGCAGCATTCCTTTTCGTTGAATTAAATGGAGCCGGCCCGGAGCTTGCCTGGTGGAACGCGTTCAAAGCTCGCTTTGCGTCTAAGCCGAAATACCATGTCGTTCCAAAGCCGCGACCACGAACGGGTATTACCCGGGTGGAAACCGACGACGTTCACGCTTCGATTGATCTGATTCTCGACAAGATTTCCAAGTCCGGAATTGGAAGCCTGACTGCAAGTGAGCGGCGGCAGTTGAACCGCGAGCGCGAACGATTGCTGAAAAAATCGGAATGACATGTCGCCGTCGCTCTGTGGGCGAGGCAACCAACGCGCGTATTTGAGACGTCAGGCTCGCGCTTCGCACAGCGAAGCGGCTACAGGCTCTCGAGCCGGGCCTCGATAATTTCACATAGCACGTGGAGCAGAAGCTGATGGGCTTCTTGAACTCGCGCCGTTGAATCGTTTTTAACCAAGAGATCGACATCGGCCAGGCCAATGCTCGATCCGCCGTCGCGCCCAAGGAACGCGATGGTTTTCAATTTGCGCGCTTTTGCTTCTTCCAAGGCGCGAGCCACATTTTCGGATTTGCCCGAAGTCGTCAGGCAAATAAGCACATCGCCGGGCATACCCAACGCCGCCACCTGACGCGCGAAAATCTCACTAAAGCCGTAGTCGTTTCCAGCAGCGGTGAGAATTCCGCAATCGCTTGCGAGACAAATCGCGGGGTAGGGCGGCCGATCCTTTGCAAACCGCACCACAAGCTCCGTCGCAAAATGCGATGCATCGGTCGCGCTTCCGCCGTTCCCGCACACTAGCAATTTGTTGCCGGAACGAATAGATTGCTCGATCAGATCTGCGGCCCTACGGACCTGCAGGTCTAGATCCCTTAACGATTCCAATGTCCTGGCCAGGTCATCAATCGCCTGGTTTAGATTTGAAGGATGCTCTGGCATGGCAAGGAGATGGTGCGCGATAGAGGGTTCGAACCTCTGACCCCTACCGTGTCAAGGTAGTGCTCTACCACTGAGCTAACCGCGCATGGAAGTCAGGAAGTGATAAGTGATCGGGGATTATTGATCAGTCAAGGCGATGGAATGCCTGATGGTAGCCCACGATCACCCCAGCACATCAACACTAGACAACCGGAACGCCTGAGGCGAACATTTCAGTCCCCGTGAGCACACTATTTTTCAAGCGTTTCCTGAAGCGTCCGTTCCAGATTGCATCCATTGTGCCCAGCTCCAAGGCACTGGTGGAACGTGTCGCGAGCAAAATGGATTTCACCCAGCCGCGCGTCATCGCAGAATACGGACCGGGCGAAGGCGTGCACTCGCGTGAGATCGCGCGACGCATGACGCCAGATTCGCAGCTGCTGCTGTTCGAGCTCGACGCAGCGCTGGCGCGGACCTTGGAACGGCAATTTTCAGGCGATCCCCGTGTGCACATAATCCACGGCGACGCGGCCTCGTTGCCGTTCGAGCTGAAACGCCGCGGCTTCACTTCGTGCGATTACATTCTCTCCGGCATCCCATTCAGCATTCTCAAGATTGAGAAGAAGCGTGCGTTCTGCGAAAAACGTACGATGCGCTTAAGTCGGACGGCAAGTTCATCATTTACCAGGTCACCAACGAATTGAAGCAGCACGCGACCGTTTTCCAGCACGCCGAATCGGAATATTTTCTGCAGAATATTCCGCCCATGTTCATCACGGTGTTTCACAAAACGCCTCCGACTCAGGGCGACGGACGCGTATCCACGAAGTCGAAAAGACGTTCCCGGTTGGCCGGCGTTGGCGCAGAACGTTCGGCATGACGGAAAAACCGACGCGAATCGAAAAAGATTCGATGGGCGAGATGACCGTGCCCGCGGATGCGCTTCACGGTGCCTCCACGCACCGCGCCGTGGTGAATTTTCCTGTGAGTGGCTACCGATTTTCGCGGCCATTCATTCGCGCGCTCGGCCTGATCAAATGGGCTGCCGCGCAAGCTAACCATGATCTCGGACTGTTGGACGCAGAGCGCGCGGCCTTGATCACGCAGGCAGCCGAGGAAGTCGCTGAGGGAAAACTCGACGACCATTTCCCGCTCGACATTTTTCAGACCGGCTCTGGCACGAGCACCAACACGAACGCCAATGAAGTAATCGCGAACCGGAGCGCTCAGTTGGCAGGCAAACCGATCGGCTCGCGCGAGCAGGTTCATCCGAACGATCACGTCAACATGGGACAGTCCAGTAACGACGTGATTCCGTCGGCGATTCACATCAGCGCGGCTGAAGCAATTGAAGAACCATCTGATTCCGGCCCTGGAACAATTGCACGCCGCGCTCGAAACAAAAGCGAAAGAATTTTGGGACATCATAAAGATCGGCCGGACCCATTTAATGGACGCAACGCCCGTGCGACTCGGGCAGGAATTTTCCGGCTACGCGCAGCAGGTTGCCTACGCCAAAGATCGCGCGGAAAAGGCCATTGACGCTTTGCGGGAGGTTGCGCTCGGCGGGACCGCAGTCGGCACGGGTCTGAATCGCCATATCGATTTTCCCAAGAAGGTGCTGCACCACATCAAGCAGCGCACCGGGATAGCGTTTTACGAGGCGAAAAATCACTTCGAAGCGCAGGGCGGAAAGGACGCGGTGGTCGAAGCGAGCGGAGAATTGAAAACAATCGCGGTAACTCTTTTCAAGATCGCGAACGATATTCGCTGGCTCGGAAGCGGACCGCGGTGCGGTATCGGCGAAATCCGATTGCCCGCCACACAGCCGGGCAGCTCCATCATGCCGGGGAAAGTGAACCCGGTGATGTGTGAGTCGCTCATGATGGTCTGCGCACAGGTGATCGGCCATGACACGACCATCACATGGGCGGGCGCGAACGGGAATTTCGAGCTAAACGTGATGATGCCGATAATGGCGCACGATCTTCTGGAATCCATCCGTTTGCTCGCGAACGTCGTTGATATTTTCTGCGAGAAATGCGTGAGCGGCATCGAGGCAAACGAGGAGCGTTGCCGGGAGTTGGTGGAGCTTTCAATGGCGATGGTCACCAGCCTCTCGCCAAAGATTGGTTACGATCGCGCAGCGGAAATTGCCAAGGAAAGTGCGAAGACCGGACGGACAGTTCGCGAGATCGCGCGAGAGAAAAAGATCTTGCCCGAGGACGAACTTGAGCGCGCACTCGACCCTATCAAAATGACAGAGCCGGCCGGAACCGGCGGGGAGTGACGCCCGATGGTTGCCAAACTAGAAGGGCCGCAGTTTTCAGGCGGCGCGAATATCGCGATCAAGTGTCCAAGCCACACGTACCAGCACACCGTCGCCTTTTATCGCGACACGCTGGGGCTGCCTTTGATTGAGGAGGAAAAAGACGGCTGCATTTTTCAGTTCGGCCCCAACCGGCTGTGGATCGACAACGTGCCGAACCTGAGTCATCCCGATATATGGCTGGAGTTGGAGACGAATGATACGGAAGCAGCCGCTTCATTTTTGGACGTTCACGGCGTCCCGCGGCGCAACGAAGTCGAGCAATTGCGCGAAGATTTTAACGGCTTCTTTATCTCCGCGCCAAACGGTGTGATCCATCTCATGGTCGGGCCAGAAGAAGTGTAGCCGAATCTCGCGGCGACTGACGCCAGCGATATCCGGGAAACGCTTCAACGGTCCAACGCCTGAGCGACGTCGTCATGGTCTCCGCGCCATCGTCCCACCCACGTGCTCCAGCCGTAAAACCCAAGTGGCTCTAACAAACCCGCCTCAACTAGTGCGTCCACGTCGGCGCGGCTCGGCGGGATTTTTTCGTTGGAATCAGTGCCGTAGCAATCGTCGATGACCATCCAACATCCGTCGGCGAATCTGTCGCGGTAGCAATCGATGTCGCGGCGTTTCGCTGCGTCGGCATCGAGAATTAACAAGCCGACTTGCTCCGAACCAAGCGCCTGACGGACAGCGGAAATCGTTTCCGGCTTAAACGACTGCCCCTTTATCAAAGTAACCAGATCCGCCACGTCCTCCCGGGCGAGATTGCGTTCCAAGTCGCGCAAGATGTTACGGGTGCCGAGCCGCTTGTGTTTCACGCTCCCGCCGGGTTCGATTGTAAGCAGCTTCTTTGGCTCCCCAAAATCGCGGATGCCAAATGCTGCGGCAATTGTTGCTCCGCCAACAAACGCGCCAATCTCGAGAATCGCGCCGGAGCAAACTTTTGCGAAGTGATAAACGAGAAGGAGTACGTCCAGATGAAGCATGGAATATTTGTCGCGGATTTTTGAGAGCGCCGAATGAATCGGCTTGTGACGATATTCCATCAGTGTGTGCATTAGACGCAGACTTTCGTTGTCGCCACGCGCCTGCGTAATTGGCTCGCCGGGATTCACGGCTTGTGTCGGCGGTGCGGAGTTCGAGTTGCCGCAGATGGAACTCTCCGGTGCGAGATTCGAACCAGCCGATGCGCTTGCTGCGGGGCTGGCAAAGCGAAACGCAAATGTCGCCGCCGGTGAAGCAGAAGGTGTTGCCAACCCACTTGATGAAGGAGACGACGTTACGCTCGGTAACGGCGACGGAGTCGGCGTCGGGCTGGGACTCGGCGAAGGCGGAATAATATTCTCCCACTTGTGCAACGGCACGGTTGCGCCGCCGATCTCGTTCACCAGCGTTTCGCAACGCGCATGGATTTTTTCAAGGTCAGGCGGGCCAAATGGCTTCTCGGCCGTTCCAGGGAAAATGATGTAGGTCACCTTCAGATCGCTCACCGGCCGGTTGTAGGCGGTTGAAAGCGTGTTGAGCTCTTTTGCGATGCGTAGCGACGCCTCCCCAACCTTATCGTTGGGGCCAACGTCTCCGACGATAGCTGGATAAACCGAGTCGCCGAAAACCACCAGCGCGTAATCGCCCGGTTTGACTGGATCGGGGCTGCGGGTAAACGCGCCCGGCACCACGATGAACGGATCGGTTGCGCCGATCAGGAAACTGAACTTTTTCAGGGTGCCGACCTCGGCGCGCAATTCTGCGATTGCGTTGCGCAGTTCGCGTTTACGGGCAGGCGTTGTAGTGGCGAGCGTGTACTCGTCTTCTGCGCGTTTCAACCGCTCTTCTGTCCCGGCGAGATACGGATTGGGCGCATCGGTTTTCTTTTCCCAACGATAACTGGTGGCCGGCTTGAAATTCGCCGGCAAGCCGGTCCCAACGGGCAGCCGGTCGGAATCAGAGCCATCGGCGTCCACATCCATGTCGGCCTGGAGCAGGAGAGCTTTTCGATGACTCTGGGGATGCTGAAGCTGCAGAACGGTTTGGCAATCGAAAAAGTTATGCCGCGACAAAAGCAGATCGAGGCGGCCAAGTTTCTCGCGCAGCATTCGCACTTTTGTGTCGTAAAGCTGCGCGAAAAGCGGCGAAACCGAATTGGCCGAAAGCATCGATGCCAAACCGGGCAACAGAGTCGGCAACTGAGGACTCACTTTCGCCAGTTCTTCGACGGTCTTGTTCGGTGTCGGCATGCGCGCCAGGAGCTGTAAGTCGAGCACGTAACTCTCAGGGTTCGCGCGTTCCGTTGCGGCATCGACCCCGGGAGCAGTCTCGACTTTGGAGTGAAGGGTGATGCCGTTGAACAGCTTTGCCGTGTCCAATTTCCCCGTGACCACGGGCGGCCGGGTAGCCGTCGGTTCCGGCGTAGGCGTTCCGGATATTTCGATGGGTGCGACGTGTTGCAGTCGTTCGAGTGAAATCCAGCGATACACAATTGCCGCGAAAAGCGCGCCGAACAAAACCAGCACCAGCAGCCGCCACGTCCGAAGGCGAATTTTTCCCACGCGAATTACTTTCTGAGCCAGACGACGATCGCTGCAATAATTCCAATCACGCTCAGGACCGACATCATGCCAGCCGGCATGACTTTGCTAGTGCGAAGGAATTTTGGAACGAACTGCGCAGCCAGCAAAAGGGAGACGATCAGCGCAGTCGCTAATCCCGCGGCGCGATGTTCAGGCAAAAGAAACGCCGCTACCAACAGCAAAACTCCCGTGATCGAACCGGCAATGATCGACGCCACGCTGCCAGCCTTCACGTAACCGACAATGCCGCCGGCAATTGTCAGGAGACCAAAAACAATGAAGTAAATCTTCGCCGCTTCCATTTGGAATTGCGCCAGCATTGGTAAGCCAACTGACCGCTCCTGTCCAGCCGGTACTGTAGCCGGGGTCGTTGACCCCCGGGATTGATGATACTGGTCCCGCGGCCGGGATCAGCGATCCCGGCTACAAAGACCGGACGCTTGCGTCATTGTAAAATTCGATCTGCCGACCCCCGAGACGGCGTATGACCCGCCAGCCATGGCTCTGTGCAAACTCGTGAACCTCTTTTTCGGACATTCCGCGGAGAACTCTCAACTCCGCAGCCTGCGTAACGACATACTCCGATCGGTTTGAGAGTGCTTCGCCGATCTTGGCCGCAAGGGCTGGTAAATCGTTGTACATATGCGCAGCTCTAGCGATTAGTCGTGCGATGGATGTCTGGCGCTTTTTTCTTCAATGGCAGAGGTGGCGGCCGCTTGATCTTGCGATTCAGTCTCGACCCCAGCACGTGACGCGCTTTGCGGCTGGGCGAAGGCCCGCTTGAACTTGGTTTCTTCATATTGATGTCTTGTCGTTGTGGCGGCGTTTGTGTCAAACGCCTTCCTATCAGATTCGGCGCCTGGCACAAGCGCCGCTACAATAACCTGCCTCACTGGCGCGGCGGTCTTCCTTGGCTAAATTTTGCGGATGTTTTCGGAGACGATTGAGCTACGCGGTCACATCATTGACTCGCTGATTTTGCCGAAGGTGCTCGATCAAATCTTGACGCACAGCGCAAATTTCAAGATCGGCGAGATCAAAATCGGCAAAAAGCGTGCCGACCAAAGCTTTGCGCGTATCGAGGTATCAGCAGGAACCAGCGAAGCCCTGGACGAATTGATTCTACGACTGCGCCAGCACGGTGCCGAAGTAGCTGAACGCACAGATGCGCGGCTCGCACCAGCCCCGGCGGATGGCGTTTTCCCGCGCGAGTTCTACGTAATGACGAACCAGCAAACCTTCGTCCGCTGTGAAGGCAAAGAGATCGAAGTGCGACCCGCCATGATGGACAGCGCGATTGCAGTGGACCAAAAGCAACGCGCGGCGCGAGCCGTCAAATTCTTCGACGTTCACAAAGGTGACGAGATTGTCGTTGGCCACCAGGGTGTGCGCGTGGTCCCGGTGCAGCGCGCGACATCGCGCACGGATGTTTTTCAGTTCATCAACACGATCATCGATGCGGATGAGCCGAAATCGGCCATCATCCGCGAATTGGGGGAAGAATTGCGACGCGCCAAAAAGGCGAAAGCCAAAATCGCAGTTGTCGGCGGCCCGGCAATCGTGCGCACCGGTGCCGGTCAGCATTTGGTCCGCCTGATTGAGGCAGGGTATGTTCATCGACTCATCGCCGGAAATCCGTTTGCCGGCTACGACGTGGAACGGGCGTTGTTCGGCACCTCTTTGGGCATCAGCCTCGACCTGGCGTTCGCGCGCGGCGGACGCGAGAACTTCATGCGCGCGGTCAATGCCATTCGCGCTGCTGGCGGCGTCGTAGCAGCTGTTAAGAAAAATGTTCTGACCAGCGGGATCATGCACGCCTGCGTCCGCAACAAGGTCGATATTGTCCTCACCGGATCGATTCGCGACGAGGGACTGATGCTCAGCGCAACCACGGACGCCATCGAGTGCCAAAAACTGATGCGCGAAAAGCTCGCCGACGTGACGCACGCGCTGCTGTTGGCGACCATTCGTCATTCGCTGGCGGTGGCAAGCATGCTCGCACCCACTGTGAAAACCGTGTGTGTCGATATCGATGCATCGGCCGTCGAGCAAGTGGTGGAACAACAGCCGCTGCAATCCATCGGCATGGTCACGGATGTGGAACCATTTCTTCGGGAACTTGCCAATTGCCTGACCGAGTCCCGTGGTCGGAAATAGTTTTTGATCGTATGCGCGAGCTGCTTCTTTGTCCGCCCGATTACTATGGGATTGAATACGAGATCAATCCCTGGATGAGCGTGGCCCACGGCGCCGAAGCGGCTGTCGCACAAAAGCAATGGAAACAACTCCACGCGACGCTTTCCAAATTGAATTGCAAAGTTCATTTGATTGCGCCCCAGCCGCGACTGCCGGATATGGTTTTTACCGCCAACGCAGGACTGACCGTCGGTCGCAGATTCATCCCAAGTAATTTCCGCCACAAAGAGCGCGCCGGTGAACAGCCGTTCTTTGCCAAATGGATGGAGCAGCGCGGTTACGAAATCTGCTGGTTGCCCGGAAAGCTTTATTTTGAAGGCGAGGGCGACGCACTCTTTGGCAGCGACGTGCTCTTTTGCGGTTACAAATTCCGGTCGGACATTCAGTCGCACCGCGCCATAGCAGAAATGCTCGGGTGTCTTGTTATCTCGGTGGAGTTGGTCGATCCGCGCTTTTACCATCTTGATACCTGCTTTTGTCCGCTGCCCGATGGTGGTGCATTTTGGTTCCCGGAGGCTTTCGATGAATACGGACAGCGCGCAATCCGGGAGCAGGTGACCGATTTGATCGATGTCGTGCCGGACGAGGCGACGCACTTTTCATGCAATGCTGTAGTCATCGAGCACGACATCGTTTTGCCTGAAGGCGCGCCGCAGCTAGTGAGCAAGCTGAAAGAGCGCGGCTACGATTGCCACGAATTGCCCATGAGCGAATTCATCAAAGCAGGCGGCGCCTGCAAATGCCTCACCATGTTTATGCCCCAACGCGCTGCGCTGAACTAAGTTTTTCGCTTAGCTCTCAACGCGTGTTCGATCTTGCCCAGCGGCAGACAATTCACCACGTCATTTTTGGTGAGCCAGCCCTTGCGCGCAATGCCAATGCCAAACCACAAATCTTGAAGACGCCCGGTGCGATGAGCATCCGGGTTGATCACGCATTTAACGCCTTTTTGTTTGGCCAATGGCCACCAACGCCAGTCGAGATCGAGCCGCTTTGGCGCGGCATTGAGTTCGATCCATGTGCCGGTGCGCACGGCGGCGTCGAGAACTGCGGGGATGTCGATTTGATACGGGTCGCGTTTCAGGAGCAATCGGCCGGTGGGATGCGCCAGCATGGTGACGAAAGGGTTCTCCAGCGCGCGCCTCACGCGCTGCGTCATTTCCGATTCGATCAGATTGAAAGCGGAATGAACTGATGCCACGACGTAGTCGAGTTGCGACAGCACTTCGTCCGGAAAATCAAGCGAGCCGTCGCGCAGGATGTCGCATTCGACTCCGGCAAACAGGCGGAACCTGTCGAACTTCGTATTCAGCTTCCGAATCGCGGCGACCTGCTCGAGCAACTTTTCCGCATCCATCCCGTGGCCTTGAACCGAACTGCGGCTGTGATCCGCGATGCCGAGATAATCGAGGCCAAGTTCCTGGGCGGCTTCGGCCATTTCTTCGAGTGAATTGTGACCATCGCTCGCGACCGTGTGGCAATGAAACGTGCCGCGCAGATTTTCCTTCTCGATCAGCTTCGGGAGCTCCGAAACCTTTCGGGGTTGTTGGGCAGCTTCGAATTCGCCGCAGTTTTCCCGAAGCTCCGGCGGAATGAAATCGAGATCGACCGCGTGATACAGATCGGCTTCGTAGCGCACACTCGGAATCTTCTTCACTCGTTTTTTCTTCTTGGCCGTCGGACCTTTGGTAGGGGCGATTGACCTCAATCGCCCGACTTCCTTCTGCACAGCAGGCGGTTCGGGTGAACCGCCCCTACCTTCGACCGGAAGCGGCGCAAGCCGATATTCATTGAGAGTCCAGCCGCGTCGCAACGCGCGGCTGCGCATTTCAATGTTGTGTTCCTTGTTCCCGGTGAAATAGGCGAGCGCAAACGGATATTCGACCTTGCTGACGACTCGCAAGTCGCATTGCACCCCGGAACGCAAACGCACGCTCGATTTGGTCGGACCTTGCGCGATGACGGATTCGACAAGCGGATGAGAAACGAAAAATCTTGTAATCGCTTCCGGTTCCTTTGTCGCGACCAGCAAATCGAGATCGTGCACGATTTCCTTTCGCCGGCGATAACTCCCAGCCACATCAACCTGTAAAGCTGACTCCTGCGCGGCAAGATCCGCACGCAACAATTCTGCCTCGGCCGCGATTTGCCCGAATTGGAATGAACCAGAGTGCGCTGCCCGTCGCGCAATGGCGTCACAAAGCTTTTGCTGGGTTGTTTCGCCAAACCCCGGTAATTCTGCTATGCGCCCCTGTTCGCACGCCTTCCGCAACTGCTCGATTGAGCTGATCCCGAGTTTGTCGTAAAGCGCCTTGATCTTTTTCGCGCCCAGGCCGGGCAACGAAAACAATTCCAGAATCCCCGGAGCAAATTCCGCGCTCAATTCCTGGAAATACTTAAGCGACCCGGTTTCGGCGAGCTCCTTGATTTTCAGCGCGATGCTTTTTCCGATCCCTGGGATTTTGGCCACCGCTTCTTCATCCTCAAAATTCGACACGTTTGCGCCGAAGGTTTCAATCGCGCGCGCTGCGTTAGTGTAGGCCCGAACCTTGAACGGGTTTTCGCCCTTCAACTCCAACAGTGTTGCGACCTGTTCCAGGACGCCGGCGATCTGCTCCTTGGTCATCGCCAAGACCGTTAACCCGAATCGCCGGCTCGTCGATGGCGAAGCGACATCGCGCGAACGAGTCACGCAGCCGCCCTTAAGGGGCGATCACATCCGGCCACGCCGTTGGTAGAACTCATAGCGATCGATAATCGACTCAACGTACCTGCGGGTTGCTGGAAAATCGATGTTTTGAAGGAATTGGCGTTCTGATACGTCGGCGATGCCGTTTCCACCGCTCCAACGCTGGGCGCGACTGGCTCCGGCATTGTACTCTGCGAGAGCGAAAGGAATTGGATCAGACTGATGATCCCAATGTTGGATCGCGCGATGCAAATACCAGGTACCTGCTTCCAGATTCATCTTTGGCTCAAAAAGTTGATCCGGGTTAAACCCGGCAACCTTATTTTCGCATGCCCATTCGTTGGCCGCTCGTTCGCTCACCTGCATCAGCCCGCGTTCACCGTGGGTGCCATGCTTCTTTGGATCGAACCGGCTCTCACGCCACACGACCGCTTTCACCAGCATCGGGTCAAGATGGTGTTCTAAAGCAACGCTCCGGATGAGTCGGTCGTATTGATGAAACCGGGCCGGGCTCATCCATTCGAAACCTGTGTAAAGCGGATCCCCCGATTTGAATACCAGATAAGCAAACGCCGTCGCCACTGCCAGCAATACGCAGAGAACCAGTTTGAAGAGGAATTGTATCATTGAACTCGTGCTACAATAATCGATTACAAAATTACGAGCACCAGCACGAGCATGAATCATGAGCATCGGATGCGGTACGTTCGCGTCATCGTTGATCGGGCCATTCATCGCGAGCTCGATTATTCCGTGCCGGAAACTTTGGCAGAGCGGGTTGGAGTCGGCTCGCGCGTGCGGGTGCCGTTCCGCGATAAATCGGCTCTGGCAACAGTGGTTGCAATTCCCGAGGAAAGTGACGCGAAAGGCATCCGGCCAATCGAAGCGATCATCGGCGAAGCGCCGATCCTGAGCGAGCCATTGCTCGAACTGGCCAGATGGATCGGTACTTACTATTGCTGCCCGATCGAAGCGGTGATGCGCAGTCTGCTTCCGCAAGTGATCCGGCGCGCGGAAGTGGGATGGAAGAAACAGTTGTTCGTCCAACCCGGAAACAAGATAGACGAAGCCGAAATTGAAAAGTTGCAAAGACGCGCGCCTCGGCAGGCGGAACTGTTACAAGCGATCCTGAAACTGGAAAAGCCGGTACGCGCAGCGGATCTTCTGCGGCAAACGTCGTTCGATAATCAGACGTTGCGGGCGCTGGTAAAACGCGGCCTCGCCGAATTGCGCGAGGAAGCTGTAGTGCGCGATCCGCACGCGGACGAACAGTTCATCGCAACGTCCAACCTCGTCTTGAACGAGGAGCAAACGCGGGCATTAAGTGAAATCATGCAGGCGCTCGACGCGCCTGAAAGCGGGCGGCCGCTTTTGCTCCACGGCGTAACCGGTTCCGGCAAGACGGAAGTTTATTTGCAGGCGATCCGCGCCGCTCTTGAACGCGGCCGCACCGCAATCGTTCTCGTCCCCGAAATTTCGCTCACGCCACAAACAGTCGAACGTTTCAAAGGCCGTTTCGCCGAGGCGCAGGACGACGTCGCGGTGTTGCACAGTCATTTATCCGAAGGCGAACGTCACGATGAATGGCACAAGATTCATTCCGGTCGCGCGCGCATCGTGATCGGAGCGCGCAGCGCGGTGTTCGCACCTCTAAAAAATCTCGGACTGATCGTGGTCGACGAAGAACACGAGACGACCTACAAGCAGGAGGAAGCGCCGCGCTATCACGCGCGCGACGTCGCAGTCGTCCGGGCGAAGATCGAGAGATGCATCGTTGTTTTGGGCAGCGCTACGCCATCGCTGGAGAGTTATCACAACGCGGTGACCGGAAAGTACCGGCTGGTAACGCTCACGCAGCGCGTCGACCAAAATCAGATGCCACTCATGCGTGTCGTCGATCTGCGCCAGGAACGACGAAAGGGAAAGAAAGCCAGCATCCTGTCAGAAAAGTTGTCGCAAGCCATTACCGATCGCCTGGAGAAACGCGAACAGACAATTCTGTTTTTGAATCGGCGCGGATTTTCCACCTCGCTGCTCTGCAGCAATTGCGGCGAAGCGCGCAACTGTCCGAATTGCAGTGTCGCGCTCACCTTTCACCAGCATTTTCTCCAAGGCACTTCAGCTCGCCGCAGCGAGACGATGTCCGGACGATTGAGCTGTCACTTGTGCGGGCACACCGCCGCCGTGCCCAAGAAATGTCCGGCGTGTGGACAGGATGCGCTGATCTATTACGGGTTCGGCACCGAAAAAGTGGAATCAACCGTTGCGCAGATTTATCCGAAAGCAGTCGTGCGCCGCATGGATGCCGATTCGATGACGCGCAAGGAAGCGTATCGCGAAACTTTGCGAAATTTTCGCAGCGGGAAGATCGACATTTTGGTCGGCACACAAATGATCGCCAAAGGTCTGCATTTCCCCAACGTGACGCTTGTCGGCATCATCAACGCCGATCTCGCGCTGCATCTGCCGGATTTCCGCGCAGGCGAACGCACATTCCAACTTCTCACCCAAGTCGCAGGCCGCGCCGGGCGTGGCGAAACGCCTGGCGAAGTCTTCGTGCAAACCTACACGCCGTTTTCCCCATCGATCCAGTTCGCGCGTCACCACGATTTCGCCGGTTACTTCCAACAGGAACTCGAATTCCGCGAACGCTGTGCTTTCCCGCCCTTTAAACACGCGATTTTAATCACCGTGCGGTCCCCACATGAAGGCCGCGCAAAATTATCAGCCGAAACATTAAAGCGCCGCTTGAGCGACGCACTGCCGGCAGAATTCATATTAGGCGACGCCACACCCGCGCCACTGGAAAAACTACAAGGCCAATTCCGTTTTCACATCCTGATCCGCGGCGAAGCCATCATGCGCCTGAGCCGCCTGGTCCGCGGAACCCTCGACAAGCTGCCATTCCCCGAAGACGTCTCCGTCTCCGTCGACGTTGATCCTTATCATTTACTGTAGCGCGTTCGTGTTTGCCTTTGTTAAAGCATCTCCGAGCAACGCGCCAATAACTTTGAATAACCTCTAATATGTGCCGCCTTCGTGGTCCCGGCGCGCAATTGTCGGTGGGGCCTCCAGATGTTATCGACAACTCTTTCCCAGCCGCGATTTGCTAGGAGCGCTCGTGCGTGAAGCCCCACGTTATTCACGCGACTAAGAAGAAGAAATATTCCAAATTAAAATTTTAATCATCTTCTTATAATGTGAAAAACTTTGGTGCTAATGCATGAAACAGTTTCGTGTCCTCGATCCAACGCATGCGGAAAAAGTATCTCGCAGTCTCTGCGCATTGGCAGTGATGACCAAAGCGCCACAAGCTGGACGAGTAAAAACTCGACTCGTTCCACCACTAACACCGGAGGAAGCCGCGGAACTGAATAAATGTTTTCTGCGCGACACAGCGGCTGCGATTTCGCGCGCCTGTAGCCGTCGCCCTGCGGGCGACGCGGGCAAAATGGAATTGAAACATCAAGACAGCGCTTCACATAGCGAAGCGACTACAGCGAGCTGCGGAATCGCGGTTTACACCCCAGTCGGCGCGGAGTCGGCTTATGCCAACATTCTACCGGCCGATTTCAGTTTGCTGCCGCAACGTGGCAACGGATTTGGCGAACGTCTCTATTTTGCCACCGAAGATTTGTTTGAGTGCGGTTTTGAATCGGTCTGCCTGATTGATTCCGACAGTCCTACTATTCCCGCAGCGAAATTTCGGCAAGCGGTAGAACTTCTGGCTTCCCCGGAAGACCGGATTGTTTTGGGTCCGAGCGACGATGGCGGCTATTACTTGATTGGTCTCAAAAAATCGCACCGGGAGGTGTTCGAGGAAATCGACTGGAGTACCGAGCGCGTGCTGGACCAGACGATTCAGCGCGCAACCGGAATTGGGCTGGAAGTAAGACTTCTCCCCGCTGGATACGATATTGATGACGGCGCGAGCTTACGTCGGCTATGTGATGAGCTACTCGGGGAAAATGTACGTGACGGCGTAGCGCCGAATACGCGAAATTTCCTCGCGCGCGTAGCGGCGCAAAAAATTTTGTAGGGCGGGCGCTCCGCCTGCCACTCTTGGCAACCGATGCGGTTGCCCTACAACGGCGGCGCAGATAGCCTCTCATTTGCATGGCAAAACGCGCATTAGTCACCGGCGGCGCGGGCCTGATAGGTTCGCATGTTGTCGACCTTCTTGTACGCGAAGGCTGGACGGTGCGCGCTCTGGATAATCTTGAGCCGCAAACTCACCGGCGCGGAAAGCCGGCATGGATCAATCCAAAGGCAGAATTCATTCAGGGCGATCTGCGTGATCGCGACACGATTACTGCCGCGCTCGACTGCAGCGACGTAGTTTTTCACCAGGCCGCGTACGGAGGGTACATGCCGGAGATGGCGAAATTTGTCCATGTAAATTCGCTGGGCACGGCACAGATGCTCGAAGTCATTCGCGAGAAGAATTTGCCAATCAAAAAGATTATCGTTGCGAGCTCGCAAGCCGTTTACAGCGAAGGCGCGGGCAACTGTCCGAAGCACGGGTTGGTCTTTCCGAGCGTGCGTTCGATCGAGCAATTACAGCACGGCGACTGGGAAGTTCATTGCCCGATTTGTGGCGCCATCACAAAAAGCGTTCCGACTCCGGAGAACGCTCCGGTCGGTGGCGAGACCGTTTACGGCCTGACGAAAGTTGATCAGGAGCGGCTCGTGTTGCTCTGGGGAAAACAGATCGGCATCCCCACGGTCGCGCTGCGTTACTCCTGCACGTACGGACCGCGCCAGTCGATCTTCAACCCTTACACCGGCGTGATCGCGATTTTTTGCACCCGGCTGCTGAATAATTTGCCGCCGGTCCTGTACGAAGACGGAGGGCAAACGCGGGACTTTTCCTTCGTGGAAGACATTGCGCGCGCAAATCTGCTCGCCACCGAAACTGACAAGCTCGACGGCTTGCCCGTAAATATCGGCAGCGCATGCGGCACCCCGATCCGGGAAATCGCCGAGCAACTCGGCGAAATCCTGAAGATCGACATCGCGCCTGAGCTCAACGGCGAGTTTCGCCCCGGCGAAATGCGCCATCTTACCAGCGACACCACTCTGGCGCGCTCGGCCGGCTACAAGCCAACCGTCGATCTTGCCGACGGCATGGCCCGTTACATCGCCTGGATTCGCACCCAATCAGACATCCGCGATTACTTCAGCGAAGCGAGCGAAATCCTGAAGAACAAAGGCATCGTGCACCGCGTGACCGGTTGAATGCTGTGTCGGCAGGGGATTTTTCGGTCGCACGACTGATGTTGCCCAGGAAGAGAATCGGCTGAAAATGCAACGATGAAGATTTCCGGCGCGGTCGATTTCAACGCGCCGGCACTCAACTACTCGCGGACGGATTTCCCACTGCTCGACGCCGACTCCAGTGTAGAGAAAGCGCTCGAGAAAATTCGGCGCGAAGGCGTGGGTGAACGGGTCATCTACTTTTATGCGGTCGATACAGAGAAACGGCTGGTGGGTGTAGTGCCGACGCGCCGTTTGCTAACCACTCCGCCCGCGACCGTGTTGCGCGAGATCATGGTGCCGCGCGTGATCGCTTTGCCCGCCGAAGCGACCGTGCTCGAAGCGTGCGATTTCTTTGTGCTCTATAAATTTTTGGCCTTCCCGATTATCGATGCTGAACGGCGTGTCATCGGCGTGGTGGATACGGATGTTTTCGTGGAGAGCGTGCTCGACACGGGAGAAGACGAGCGCGACGTGGCGCGCGACGACTTCTTCGAGGCGCTCGGGTTTCATCTCGCCCAGGTTCGCAACGCATCACCGCTCCGGGTCTTCCGTTATCGATTTCCGTGGCTGTTGGTGACGGTGAGTGCCGGAACAATCTGCGCCATCCTCGCCGGCTTGTTCGAAGTGACGTTGGCGCGCAGCCTGGTGATTACGTTTTTCCTGATCATGGTGCTCGGTTTAAACGAAAGCGTGAGCGCGCAATCGATGAGCGTGACCACGCAGGCCTTGCGCTCGGTGCCGGTGACCTGGAGTTGGTTTAAAACTGCGTTCCGCCGTGAAATTGCGACCGCGCTTCTGTTAGGCGTTGCTTGCGGTGTGCTCGTTGCCGTCATCGTCTGGGCATGGCGACGTAACACGATTGGAGCGTTTGTCATCGGAGGAAGCATCGCTCTTTCCCTGGTAAGCGCGTCTCTCATAGGCTTGAGCGTTCCCTCGCTACTGCATCGATTGAAGCTCGATCCCAAAATCGCTGCCGGACCGGTCACACTCGCGCTGGCGGACATTGTGGCGCTCGTGATCTACTTCACCTGCGCCTGGCTGGTTTTGCGATGAACGCGATGCCGCACCCCTGTAGCCGCTTCGCTGCGCGAAGCGTGGATTTAAGGGGGTTCCCGAGCCTGGATCACGCCGCCCACAGGGCAGCGGCTACAGCCCGCCGGTTTTGAAATGGCACTGTTGCGCCGCAATGAGCAACATCTCCGTCATTATCCCCGCGTTGAATGAGGAAGAGCCGATCGCCGGCGTGGTGCGCGAATGCCTCTCGACCGGTTTACCTCTCGAAGTGATCGTAGTCGACAACGGCAGCACCGATTGCACAGCCGAGCGCGCGCGTGAAGCGGGCGCGCGTGTCGTGACCGCACCGCGTGGATACGGCCGTGCATGCGCGGTGGGCGTTCGCGCGGTTTCGACCCCCCAGTCGCAGGATGACATTTTGGTGTTTCTCGATGGCGACGGCAGTGACGTTCCAGCATTCATGCCGCAGCTCGTCAATCCGATCGCGCGCGGAATGCACGATTTTGTGATCGGCTCGCGCACCCGCGGAAAACGCGAGCCCGGCAGTATGAATTTCCAGCAGGTCTTGTCCGGGCGGATCGCCGGATGGATTCTCCGCCTGCTTTACGGCGTTCGTTACACCGACATGTGTCCGTTTCGCGCTATCCGCCGCGACGCGCTGGAGAAACTTGGGATGCGCGAGGAAACGTACGGTTGGAATTTGGAGATGCAGATGAAAGCTGCGCGCGCGGGACTGCGGATCCTCGAAATCCCGGTCAACCATCGGCGTCGCGCCGGCGGCGAATCGAAGGTTTCAGGCACGCTGCGCGGAACGTTCGTTGCCGGCGCCCGGATCGTTGCGACACTTTTGCGGGTGGCGGCGAGCCCCAGGGAGTGACCCCCGAAAGCTTTCGGGGTCATCCTTTTGCGACGGCTTGGAAGCCGTCGTTCCTTGGTGTAGCGTCGCGCATGGTTTCGATGCTCGATTTGGAGAGGTTCCGCACCACGCCGCTCACGCGCGAGCCGTTTGAATTTTTGATTGTGCCTGAATTTGTCAAGGCGGAAGCGCGCTCGGCGATACACAACCATTATCCCGAGGTAAACCGGCCCGGCAGCTTTCCGCTCGGAGAAGTCACATACGGTCCAGCGTTTGCAAAGCTCATTGAGGAAATGCGCAGCGATGAATTTCGCAAAGTATTCGAAGAAAAATTCGGGATCGATCTGACGAATCGGCCGGACATGATCACCGTCCGCGGTCGTTGCAGCGAAAAGGACGGCAAAATCCACACCGATTCCGAGACGAAAATCATTACGATACTGATCTACATGAACGCGGGATGGGAGTCTGCCGGTGGCCAGCTTCGATTGCTCCGTTCTGGGAACAATCTTGACGACATGATTCTCGAAGTCCCGCCCACCGAAGGCACGCTGCTGGCGTTCCGTCGCAGCAATAATTCCTGGCATGGCCATAAGCCGTTCTCAGGACCGCGCCGCGTGATTCAATTCAACTGGGTCACGAGCGAAGCGGTGGTGCGGCGCGAGCAAAACCGGCACCGGCTCTCGGCGTGGATGAAAAAACTTCGCGGCACGTTCTCGGGCGAGAAAAAGGCCGCGTAGGCATAACCGTGGTGACGTGTTTAGACGCGGTAGCGTTTGGGTTCGGGCGCTTCTCCCTCACAAGGGAGAAGGGGAGGATGAGGGTTGATCAGGTGGTCGGCGCGTGGATGGGATCGAACCCCTCACCTGTGATCCTCTCCCCTTGCTCAAGGGGAGAGGCGAAACAGTGCTGCGCGGTTGCGAGCGCTTTCGCAGTGTTTCCAGCAGTTCTATTGGATTTGACTTATATTCCGCGAATTGAATCGCCACACCGAAACAATGGAGATCAAGCATGCGCCTGCGTCGGCACTTCAGTCGGCTGAGTTCTCGCGCATTTTGCTGATCAAACCTTCGGCGCTGGGCGATGTCGTGCACACGATCCCGGTGCTGGTCAAGCTGCGCGCGCGTTATCCGCGGGCGCGAATCGACTGGCTTATCACCCCCGAAAACGCGGAGGTCGTGCGCCATCATCCCGCGCTCTCAAACGTGGTGCTGTTTGCGCGGCGCGATTTCTCAAAGCGCGGCCAGCGAGGGCGCGCGATGCTGGGGTTTTTCGATCTGCTCAAACAGATTCGTCGTGCGAAGTACGATCTGGTGGTCGACATGCACGGCCAGGTGCGTTCGGCTTTGTTCGCGCTCATCAGTGGTGCGCGAGTCCGCGTCGGATTTGATCGGCCCATCAAATTCTCGCGCACGATTTCTGCCGAGCACGATCTCAAAAACGTGCCTAGCCACGGATGGCGTGGCGCTCGCGAAGGTTCCTGGATCGTGTATACGCACCGCATTCCCATTCCTACGCTCGATGTTCACGCGATTGATCGTTACCTCTGGGTAGGTTCGCTGCTTGGATTCGATGATGAACCGCCGGATCTGGCGATCCACTTATCGCCGGAAACAATCCGCCACGTTGAGCGATTGCTTGAGGAGCACGGCGTGCCTGCTTCCAAACGGCTGGTTGTCCTTGTCCCCGGGACAATTTGGGAAACGAAGCATTGGACGATCGATGGATTTGCAGGTGTGGCGCGGCATTTTTTAAGTGAAGGATTCGCCGTCGCTCTCGCAGGCACGAACCGCGATGAGGCGCGGTGCCGGCAAATTGCAGCAGCAGCTCCGGGAACTTGTAATCTTTGCGGCAAAACTACGCCGGCAGATTTGGCAGCGCTGATTCAACGCGCCGAGGTGGCGGTGACGAATGACTCCGGCTCGATGCACGTCGCGGTGTCGTTGGGTAAACCGATGGTTAGCGTATTCGGTCCGACGAATCCGGTTCACATTGGGCCGTACCAGCGGCCGGAATCGGTTGTGCGCGTGGACCTGCGGTGTTCGCCGTGCAATTACCGCCGCCTGAGCCAGTGCCCGTTCGATCACGCCTGCATGAAGCAGGTCACGCCCGAAATGGTCGTGGAACGTGTGCAAAAAATTCTGGCTGCGGCAAAACTGTAGCGTGCGCTGTCCTCAGCGCATTACGTTCGGTGCAGTTGGGAAATCCGCTGAGGACAGCGGACGCTACAGCGCTTGTGACTCGGAAACGGCGGGGTAAGATCGGCAGCATCGTGAGTAGAGGAAAGGCAATCGTCGCCGGATTACTCGCCGGATTGGTCGCCGCCATCGTGATGACAACAGCGATGTTGTTGCTCACCGCGCTCGGTGTGGCCACACCGCTTACCATCATTGGCGATCGTCTTTCGGTTTTTATTCCTCCCGGTCCATTTCTTTCGCTGATGGGCAACGTCGGGGGTTACAATCACCTGAAGCAACTTGGGGTTGGATCGACGATGGCCGGCCAACTCCTGGTCGGCGCAATTGGCGGAGCGATTTTCGGGTTGTCGGCGCGGTGTAATCCAGAGCGCGCTTCGGCGATCTGGACGGCATCGGTGTTCATTGTGCTCCCGATGCTCGCGTTTGCGATCTTTTTGTGGCCGGTTTTGGGCACAAGCTACATGGGATTGCCCATCGAAGCGGCGCGCCTGGTCACGCTCGTAGGTTTCGCCCTGTGCGTCTTCGCATTTGAGCGAACGCTCACCACTGGTTTCCGATTTCTGGTAACGCGCAAAACCGGAAAGCAGGATTATGAATTCACTCCGGACATTGGGCGGCGCGCATTTGTGATGGGAGCAATTGGAGCCGTTGCGATGGGAGGCGGCGTTGCGCTGACGCGCAAACTTTATCGGGCCGCAACGTTCAGTTATGACGGCACCCAGTACAAAGGCCCGATCGTCGAGCCGATCACGCCTAACGAATTGTTTTATTGTGTTACCAAGAACGTGGTGGATCCCAGAGTGAACATCGATCTCTGGCATCTCGAAGTAGGCGGGCTGGTACAAAATCGCGCTGCGTGGCGATTGGAGGATCTCCTGGGATTCGATGCCACCGAGCAGGAAACGACGCTCATGTGCATCAGCAACGGTTTGGATGCAGGCTTGATCAGCAACGCAGTTTGGAAAGGCGTCCCGCTGGGCGATTTGCTCGACCAGGCCGGCGTGCTTTCCAGCGCGGCGCGGGTGCAGTTGTACGGCGTCGATAACTACACTGACACCATCCCTTTGGAGAAAGCGATGGAACCGACCACGCTGCTTGCTTACGAAATGAACGGCGCGCCCTTGCCGGATCGGCACGGCTACCCGTTGCGCGCGATCGTTCCGGGTTACTTCGGCGAAAAGCACGTGAAGTGGCTTACCCGAATTGAAGTGACCCACGCCAAGGCGAAAGGGTTTTACGAAACACAAGGATGGGGGCCCAATTTCATCGTGCCGATCCGCTCACGGATCGATGTGCCCGATTACTGGTCGTCGGTTTCGTTAGGCAAACTGACCGCTCCCATCGAACTGAAAGGAATCGCATACGGCGGCGACCGCGGCGTTTCCCGCGTCGAACTGAGTTTCGATGATGGAGAAACCTGGAGCGAGGCGGAAATCTATTACGCGGGCGGCGATCTGGCATGGTCACTCTGGAAAGCGAAGTGGATGCCCGCCGCGACGGGTGATTACACGGTCGTTGTCCGTGCCACCGACGGCGAAGGCGACGTGCAGGAATTCGAGGAGGACCGCGGCCCGTTCTCAGGCGTAAGCGGGTTTCATAAGACCTTTGTGCGCGTCACAGCGTGACTCTGTACAACTTGCGCGATGTGCTAAATTCTATTGATGGAGAAAGTGATCATTGTTGGGAGCGGTTGCGCGGGGCTGACTGCTGCGATTTACGCTGCCCGCGCGAACCTCAGTCCGCTCGTCCTGGAAGGTCGGCAGCCCGGTGGGCAACTCTCCACGACAACCCTGGTCGAAAATTATCCCGGCTTCCCGGATGGAATCGATGGCCCGGAGTTGATTCTAAACATGCACAGACAGGCGGAGAAATTCGGCGCGCGGTTCTCTTATGCAGAAGTGACCGATTTCGATGCGAGCAAGAAACACGTCCGCATCAAAGCCGACGATGAATGGCTGGAGACTCGCGCTCTCATCATCGCCAGCGGCGCCTCGGCCCGTTATCTCGGACTTGAAAACGAACAGAAGTTGGTGGGCCATGGATTAACGTCCTGCGCGACATGCGACGGTGCGTTTTACAAAAACGTGCCGGTCTGCGTTGTAGGAGGCGGCGATTCTGCCGCCGAGGAATCCTTGTTCCTCACGCGGTTCGCTTCAAAGGTTTATCTGATTCATCGCCGCGACAAAATGCGAGCTTCCAAGATCATGCAGGATCGGGTGTTCGCGAACAAGAAGATCGAGCCGATCTGGGACACGATCGTGACACAATACATCGCGGATGAAAAAGGGGAGATGCGCGCCGTGCATTTACGCAACGTAAAGACAAATGACGAACGCGAGCTGGAGGTGGCGTGCGTTTTTGTCGCGATCGGGCATGATCCCAATACAAAGGCGTATCGAGGCAAACTCGACATGGATCCGGAGGGTTATTTGCTCCCGGAAAATCTGGTCGAGAGCAAACACCCCGGCGTTTTTATCGCCGGCGACGTGGCCGACCGCGTCTACAAGCAGGCCATTACTGCTGCGGGAATGGGTTGCGCCGCGGCGTTGCAAGCGGAGAAATACATCAGCGAACTCGAATCGCGGTGATCGAGTCGGTCAAAGACAATTGTAGGGCGGGCGCTTCGCCTGCCGGCGCTGGAGTTGGCAACCGGAGCGGTTGCCCTACAATGGCCGACGTAGTGAAGATCTGCGACCTGACTCAGTTTTATTCGCCGGTGAGCGGCGGCGTGAAGCGCTATCTCCACGAAAAGATCGATTACATCCACAGGCACGCACCGCGCGACGAACATGTCCTTATTGTTCCCGGCGCCGAAGACAAAGCTGAAAGCAAACGGCTCCTCACGTGTTTACACGATTCGTTCGCCTCTTGTGTCGCGCACGGCGCAATACCGCGCGCTGTTGAATCTTCGTGCAGTAGAAGAAATTTTGGAACAGGAACAGCCGGACGTGATCGAGTCCGGCGATCCTTATCAGCTCGGCTGGAGGGCATTGAAGGTCGGACGCGCGCTGCGCGTACCGGTGATCGGTTTTTATCATTCGCATTTTCCTGAAGCGTACGTGCGGAAAAGCGCAAGGCTCCTTGGGAAAACGGCAACACGCCGTGTGATGAAGCTTTCCCGCGCCTACGTTCGCAAACTGTATAATCAGCACGCCGCCACGATGGTCGCATCAGAGCGGCTGGGGCGCGTGCTCCGTGACTGGGGCGTGCACAACGTGCGTGTGCTTAGCCTCGGTGTTAACACGGAAATCTTCCGTCCGGACGGATCCGGAACCGAAGCCATACGCCGGTCATTTGGCGTTAATTCAGGTCAAAACCTGCTTCTTTACGTCGGCCGGTTGGCGAAGGAGAAGAACACGGTGACTTTGCTTCGCGCGTTCAGGATTTTGCAGCGACGCCGGCCCGACGAATTTCATTTGCTCGTCATCGGCGATGGGCCCGATAGAGTTCATCTTCGCAACACGCAGTTGCGAAACAAGAATCTTTCATGGATTCGCTACTGCGCCGATCCGTCCGAGCTCGCCGGCTTTTATCGCGCGGCCGATCTTTTCGTGCATCCCGGTGTTCAGGAAACATTTGGCCTTGCGGCCTTGGAATCCCAGGCGTGCGGAACACCCGTTGTCGGAATTCGCGGTAGCTACATGGACAACATTATTTGTCATGATCAGGAGTCGTGGGCGGTGGAAAACAGTCCGGACGCGCTGGCAAGTGCGATCGAGGAATGCAGCGACAGGAAATTATCCGTCTTGGGCAGGAACGCTGCACGGGTTGCGCGGAGCCTGTATAACTGGCCGCGTGTGTTTGATGAACTGTTTTGCATTTACCGCGAGCTTCGCTCAAAATATCGCCGTTCTTAGATGGTAAACGACGAACATAAGCCCTTCCTCATTCGCGGTTATCGCAGGTCCGACCGCGAAGTGGTAAGAAAACTCTGCTGCGCTACGGGATTTCTCGGCGAACCGATCGATCCGGTTTATCAGGACCGTGAATTGTTCGCTGATTTTCTGACCACCTATTACACCGATCACGAACCGGAATCCTGCTTTCTCCTGGAGGTGGACGGTGAAATCTCCGGTTATTTGCTCGGCTCACGCAAGCCGCTGCAAAACCAGCTTTACGCACTTTATCAAAACGTCTGGCTATTCTTCCGCGCGCTGACTCGTTATTTCCGTTACAACGAGCGCTCGCGTCGCTTCATTCGTTGGATACTCATGTACGGCTGGCGGGAAGTGCCCGCTCAACCTCGGCGGGTCCCGCATTTTCACATCAATCTCCTGCCGGAAGCGCGCAAAGTTTCGACAACGCGCGCTCTGATGAGTGCGTATCTGAGTTATCTCTATCGCTCCGGCGAAAAACGTGTTTGCGGCCAGATCGTCACCTTCGAGAGCCGACGTGGCGAAAAGATGTTCGAACGTTACGGGTTCAAGGTTTTGAACCGGGCGGAGATCACCAAATACAAAGCGTTTTATCCCGAATCGGTGTACCTCAGCACGGTCATCAAGAATCTGGAAACGGCGGACCCGCTTTCCGCGTACTCGCGCGTCCGCGAGTAAAGTTGGCAAAATCCGGGCCAAGAAAAACGGGAATCAAAGTTACAACGATCACTTCTCTCGCACCAGCAGAGCGGTGTGACACTTAGGCGGTGTTCGTGTCGCGGTCATTCATCGGCACCCAACAATTGCACCGCGAGTGGTATCGTTGTTAACGGGCCGACGGCGACCAGCGTCCAGCCGATCGCTCGTCTTTGCTCATCGGTCAGCTTTTCGGAAAGCAACAGCGCGATGCCCGCACCGAGCATTGCCCGCGTGCCGACCATGAGACCAATTTGAGGAATCGTGACTTCGTGTTTTTTCATGTCCTTTAACTCTTTTGATTGTAATGCTAGTCCACCATAGAAACGCGGCAATTCACTGGCCAGGATGTGAAAACCCAATGCGGGACCATTTCGCGCCAGTATTCAAACGGTCGGTTGCCGAAATTCCACCCCAGCCGATCATCTCGCCGCCACTCCAAACCGCCGTATGAACTTACGATGGCTTTCTGCCGATTCCGTTTTAACCTTGTAGCTCTCTTTCGCCGGCATAGCTCAGCTGGTTAGAGCAGCTGATTTGTAATCGGAAAATGGGGTTTTGCTATGGTTGGCTATTCTTAGCTAGCTCCTCTCTCCGAGTGAATTACGTAGATCGTGCTTTGGCTTTGCTTTGCTGCAATTGGCTCTGTTTTCTAGCTAGGGGGCAGAAAGTGGGGGTAGAAAATTCGATGGCGCTTCGTGAAGCGAGTCACTCGATTTTGGCGGGCGCACAATTAATTGTCTGACGAAACAGTCCGATCCAGATCCTGGTATTTTGTGCCTGCGTAACGCTTACTTTCGCCGACATAGCCAGTTGGCCAGCGAATCTCCTCGCCGGCTGTTTGACTGCAAATTGTTCCGCTCAGAATCGCGTCGTCTCAAGTTTCTCGATAAAATCGTAGATTCGATTGCCAGGTGGTCGGGTCGGAAAGAGTTCCTGCAACTGTACCTTTAGCACTTCTGCTAAATAGAGAAGTGTCTTGTCATCCACATACGAAAGACGCGCTTCGATTTTCGAGACACCGCTTCGGCTGATGTCGAATCCGGCGATCTGCAATTTTGCCGCGAGAATCGACTGTGACCAGCCGAGAGCATAGCGCCGGCGCCGCACTTGTGGGCCGATATTGTTTTTGTAGCGCATGTCGATTCTCCTCCTTAGCGCTCTTTGGTTTTCGTCTCCGCGGTTTCAAAGCTCACCCGTGGCGAGCATTCCACCTGGCAAAGCTCGATGAGTTGAGTTGCGGCGCGTCTCGGCAACGCATCCGTTACTTCGTCGCGAAAATCGGCGATTGGTTTCAAGTAATGGCGCGACTCGAAAAGCTCGTCGAGAGATTCGCCGGCGAGGGCGAGAATCTTGTCGAAGGTCTCGTCCTCGGTGTTGATAAGCGACACGAGGGCGGCGGCGGGAAAATTGACCCGCGCGATGCAACCGTCAGTCCCGCAAGCGGTCCAGCGCGAACCGCCTCCGTCAGTAATCGTGAAGTCTTCCTTGTGACGTTGAGCTTCACGAATCAGATCAGCCTTCAGCGCTTTTAGGCGTTCGCTGTAGGTGGTGAGGGCACGATGAAGCGATACGGCTTCGTTTACTAGTTTCTTCAATTGAGTTTCGGTCATAAACAGTGTGAGTTGAGATTTCTTGCCGCGCTTGCTCTGGCGCACTTGCTCCAGTGCTCGCGCGACACGAAGGCTCTACACCCGGTTTTTTGCCGATCGGGCCGACGCCGGCTGCGTTCTTTCTCCAGTGTTCTCGCGACTGGATTCAGCCGTTCTCCTGCTGATCTGCGAAAAATTTTGACAGGTCTCGGAAATCGGCGGCCCAAGCGGCGCGAAACGCTCTCCTGCGGCGAAGTGGCCATCGGCAAAACATTGCTCACGTGTTCAGATGAACGTATTCTAGCGATGTAAAAACGAAGGGAGCAAATCAATGGCAAAACAGACATCAAACAAAGCAGTCGCCCAGGCAGAGCAGGAGTGCTCTTTCAGCGCAACGACGATCGCGGCGCTGCTATTCCTGGCCGCAAAATTTCCGCATCGTCAATTCAACAGCAGCGAGTTATGCGTGCTTTCTGGCATCGGACGCACAGCGATGTCGCAGATCAAGAACGCCGCCGACTCGCCGTTTTCGCTCGGAAAATGCACGTTACAGCGGCTCGACGGATGGCTTGCCAAGCATCCAGGATTCAAGCAACAATGATCGGCTCGGAGGGATGTATATGCCAAAAGGGGTTCGCAAAAGCATTACGATCCCCGGTTTGCTTGCGCCGACCGTGAAACAGCGATGCGCGGAATTTGGGCACAGCATTTTCACTCCCTACGCTGTGGAGCTGGTTTGCTATGATCTCCGCTCAGACGCGAAACATTCCATCACGCTTGAGATCGCGCGCGACACACAGCCGGCGCAGGATGCCGTTGATCGGGAACTCGTCGCTCGGTATCGGCCTGGCCAGCCGCGTAAAGGACTGCTGGTGCAACTGGTTGATCGCATTCACCGTCTTCAGAGCATCGCGGCTGCCAGTCGGCACGATTTGCCATTGCCGCCACTGAGCGCCGTGGCGGAGCGCGTCACATTCCCCTTCGAAATTTGGAGGCTTGTGGACGTGCGTTGGAAAGAGTTGGGCTATCGCTCGCTCTCTGCGTATATCACCGGGCTGATTCGTTACGACCTGCTCGTTAGCGGACCGCATTCGTCGATCACGGCCGACTGCCGATCAAAGCTTCAGCGCAAACTCACCCGGAAAACTCTCGCCGACCGCCGCAAAGGCCGCAGACGAAAGATCCTGCTCGACCACCTGATTGAAGAAGCAGAAGGCCGGCCGATTCCAGAGCAAGAGCTCGAACGAGTGAAAGCCCGCATCGTGAAGGAGCTGCGGCGAATCTCATTTTCGCCAGGAAGCGCGAAGATGCCTGCGCATACAATTTCTTTTCAACGCGAACCGATACGCACCTCTTCGCGCGGAGCGAGCACAGTCAAGGTGGAGCGCAGCGAAGCGAGCAATACCTTTACGGCGCGCAGCGAGCGGTAAAATCGAAGCTCGGTCGGCGTTCCATGATAGTTTCAAAACTTTCACCTGCGATTTCGAAGGTCAACAATCTTGTCTTGACAGTCTAGGCGAGTGTTGAAAGAATCCTTGCTCACCAAGACTGTCTTGGTGACACCTTATGGCGAAAGAAAAACCTGACCTCGTTTACGGCACGCTCGACATGTTGATCCTGAAAGCGGTCCAGCATGATCCAAGACATGGCCTGGCCATCGCTGATCGCATCCAGCAGATGTCACAAGATATTCTGCGCGTGGAGCAAGGCTCACTGTACCCCGCACTCTATCGTTTGGAGGCGCAAGGGTGGATCAAAGCCCAGTGGGGCGTGTCGGAGAACAATCGGAAAGCACGCTATTACACGCTTACCGGTGCGGGCCGCAAACAGTTGGCAGCGGAGAAGAAGCATTGGGCACGGATCACGGAGGGAATCAATCTCGTTCTCTCGACAGGTTAAGTTTATGACACAACTTCACGCTTGGTTTTGGCGCTTCTTAGGTCTCTTTCAGAAGGAGAAACGGGAAGCCGAAATGGCGGAAGAAATGCAGCAGCATCTCGGCGCGTTGGTCGAACGTAATATAGCTGCGGGCATGTCGCCTAACGATGCGCGGAATGCGGCGCTAAGGCAATTTGGCAGGGTGGAACAGATTAAAGAAATCGCGCGCGAGGAACGCATCTGGAGGTGGCCGGATGAGCTCTGGCAAGACATTGTGTTCGCTTGTCGGGTGCTCCGGAAATCTCCAGCGTTCACGCTCGTAGCCGTATTCACTTTGATGCTGAGTATCGGGGCAAACGTCGTCGTCTTTGGAATAGTGAATGCGGTCCTGCTGCACCCGCTGGATGTGAGCGACCCACAGAATCTCTATCAGCTTCGGCTCGGGGAATGGACGAGCGGCAAACTGCTAACAACCTCGTATCCTGCGTATGACGACTATCGGCAGCGCAACACGACCTTCAGCGAGATAGCTGGTTATGATGGGTTTTCTTACGGGAGACTGAGTTGGGGTAACTCGGTAAAAAGTGTCAACGGCTATTCGGTTACTGGCAATTATTTTGAGATGCTTGGGGTGCAGCCAGAGCTAGGTCGGCTTATCCAGCCGTCGGACGACCATGGTCCGAACTCAGCGCCCTACATGGTGTTAAGCGATAATCTTTGGCGAAGCGCATTTAATGCTGATCCAGGCGTAATTGGAACGACCGTACGTCTCAACAAAGATTCTTTTACGGTGATCGGCGTCGCACCGGCGCGTTTCCACGGTACCGAAAAATTTGAGTGGCCGGATTACTTCATCCCTGTCGTGAACCGCTTCGACGCGGAATATCTCGCAGACCGGACGGGAAGACCTTTGACGGTGCTCGGCCGATTGAAGCCCAGCGTGACACCGCAGCAGGCAGCGGCAAACCTGAGCGCGATCTCTGCTGAGCTGGCGAAGGAATATCCGGCAACAGACACCGGACTGCCGGTGCGGTTGATCCATGCAGGACTCCAAGGGGATGCCGGTGACGTTATTCGCGGATTTCTTTACAGCGTCACCGGGTTGGCTCTGCTGGTGCTGGTGGCGGCGTGCGCCAATCTCGCCAGCCTATTTGCCGCGCGCACCGCCGATCGCAGCCGGGAACTAGCGATGCGTGTCGCCTTGGGTGCGAGTCCCTGGCGATTGGTTAGGCAACTGATGACCGAATCGATGGTGTTATCGATCTTCGGCGGAGCCGCAGGACTCGTGATCGCGGGTGTGCTGCTGCGTGTGCTGATCCAGTGGCAATCGCACGGCCATCTGGCAGTCAGTGTGGATGCGCGTGTTTACGCAGCAGCTCTAATCTTGACCTTGGTCGGCGCGCTGCTTTTTGGAATGACTCCGACGAGAAACGTGTGGCAAAGCAGTCCGTTGGAGGCAATGAAAAGCGGGCCCCCAGATTCAATTACGCTACGCCGATTTACGCTGCGCGACTTGTTGTTAGGCGCACAAATTGCCATCTGCATGCTGCTGGTCACGGCATCACTGGTCGCCGTCCGCGGCATGGTCCGCATGTTGCACACTCCGCTAGGCTTTCAGCCGCAGGGAGCAATGCTGGCCCAGATAGACTTTAGTGAGACCGAAGAGCGAGGTGACGCACTACTCGAGAAACAGAAAACCATGCTCGAGGCGGTGCAGAGGATCCCAGGCGTAACAGCAGCGGGTGCGGTGAACCGCGTACCGTTTACCGGCGGGCTGCGCGGCGTTCCGATTTTCCTGCTAGGAACGACAGACTTCAATCTGAACAATTCTGTGCTCGCGCCATACGTGTTTACGATGTCGCCGGGTTACCTGGAGGCTGCGGGCACCAGGCTACTAAGTGGGCGGGATGTCTCATGGCATGACACCAAAGCGACGCCGTATGTGGCGATCGTGAATCGAGCCTTCGCGCAGAAGATGTGGGGCGAAACACCGGCTATCGGACAACGCTTCATCCTTCAGAATCACCTAACGGAAGTGGTGGGCGTGGCGGAGGACGGTAAGTATTACCAAATTATGGACTCGCAACAACCGGCGGTGTTTCTCCCGTTATTGCAAACCGAGAACGGCGTGCGGGTGTTCGTGGTGCGATCGCAAAGGCCGCCTAACGAGATGGCTGCAGAACTCGAACGAACACTGACTAGCCTCGAACCAAATGCGCAAGTCACAGTGCAAAGCTGGCCGGATGCGATAACGGACACCTTTTTCCCGGCGCGGGCTGCTGCCGTGGCACTTGGTACCATGGGATTGCTGGCATCGATGCTGGCGGTCACAGGAATTTTCGGCATGGCCGCTTACAATGTCAGTCGCCGAATGAAGGAGCTTGGCATTCGCGTGGCTTTGGGCGCGCGCACGAGACACGTGATGAGCGCAGCGGTGGGGCGTCCAATCGTCCTGCTTGGAGTCGGATCGGTTATGGGTCTGTTGTTAGCCGTGTTCGCCAGCCGATTGCTTGCGCAAATTGTGTATCAGGCTAATCCGCGCGATCCCGTGGTTGTGCTCAGCGCGGTGCTAACAATGGCGCTGCTCGGGATTGTCGCGTCTGCCATTCCAGCTATGCGAGCGCTCGCTGTCGATCCATCCAAACTATTGCGTTATGAGTGATCTCAAACATGCCTTAACTGCAAAGGGTTCGGGGTTACCGACGAGGACCGCTCGCGGTGGAATTCCAATCTCATGACACAAATTCGCGCCTGGTGCCGCCGGTTGCTTGGCCTCTTTCAAAAGAAGAGGTGCGATACCGAAATGACGGAAGAAATCCAGCAGCACCTCGATGGCTTGATTGAGCGTAATCTGGCTGCCGGTATGTCGCATGAACAAGCGCGGAGCGCGGCACTTCGACAATTTGGTGGTGTCGAACAGATCAAGGAAGCCGCGCGCGAGCAACGCGTCTGGATGTGGGCGGATCAGCTGTGGCAAGACATGGCGTTCGCCTGTCGCCTGCTTCGCAAATCGCCTGCCTTTACAATTGCCTCCGTTCTGACGCTGGGAGTCGGGATCGGTGTCAACGTTGCGATTTACAGTGTAATTCACGCGGTTCTGTTGTCAGAGCTTCCCTACGCAGAGCCCGATCACCTTGTGGCAATTTCGGAAACATGGGCAGGCAATGTTTCGCCGACCTCGTTTCCTGATTATTTGGACTGGAAAGGAGCGCAGCATTCCTTCGATGACATTGCGGTTTCGCGACGTGACGATTTCAATTTGACCGGTGACGGAGAACCTGAGCGTTTTTCCGGCTTGTTTGTCACTGCGACCTATTTCCGCGTCTTGAAAGTGCCTCTGAAGCTCGGTCGCACATTCTTCGACGAGGAGGATTCAGAAGCCGGTGTTAATCCGATTGTATTAAGCGAACACGTGTGGCGCTCTCGCTTTGCCGCAGATCCGGCGATCGTTGGGCGGAAACTGACCTTAAATACGATAAGCTGCGAAGTTGTTGGCGTAGCCGCCGACAGCCTTTCGATCATTAGGAATCCCGAACGTCCCGCAATTCCCAAGGCGCCCGCAATGCCGACCTTTACGCGCCGTTCGGTTTTTATGCGAATCGACCTTACATGCATGACCGCAACGCCCGGATTGGATTTTATGGCATCGGCCGATTGAAGCAGGGCGTTTCAATTGAACAGGCAACAGCCGACCTCAAAGTGATTGCTCGAAATCTGGAGTTGAAATATCCCGACTCCAACACCGGGATCACAATTGCGGTTACTTCGCTTCGCGACAGCGTGGTTGGGAAATATCAGGCCATGCTGTGGTTGCTCGAAGCAGCGGTTGTGCTGGTGCTTCTAATCACCTGCGCCAACGTCGCCAGTTTGCTGCTTGTTCGGGCGGCCGCGAGAGAGAAAGAAATTACATTGCGCGCAGCTTTGGGCGCCAGCCGGGGAAGATTATTCACACAACTCCTTACCGAAAGTGTAGTCCTCTCATTGTTTGGTGGCGTAATTGGTTGCTTGCTCGCTTTCTGTAGCAAACGCGTAATCACAGCTTTGCCTCCGCATGACTTCCCCAGACTGCAAGAAATCCGGTTGGATCTGCCTGTCCTGGCATTTTGCGCACTCGTTACCTTGGGCGCGAGCCTCGCTTTTGGACTGGGCCCAGCTTGCAGGCTGTCCAAGGTGGAACTGATCACCGCATCAAAATCGGTCAGCGGCCCACGTCCACACCGAAGCCTGAGCGTGCTGATCATCGGACAAGTTGCATTTGCCTGCATCCTGCTCATAGGCGCAGGTCTTCTCACTCAGACCTTTCGCGCGCTAGAAAACGAACCGCTCGGGTTCAATCCAAACAATCTTCTCACCGTTGGGTTAAAGCTGCCCGGCCTAAAGTATGGCGTCGGCAAAGAAGACAAGCTGGTGGCATTTTACCAACAGCTACTCGAAAAGATTTCGGCGTTGCCCGGCGTCCAGGCCGCTGCTGTTGACGATGACGTGCCATTCAGCGGTTGGCGTGCTGAAGAATATTTTGGCGTCACAGGTCAGCCGGAGCCACGCCATGGCGAAGAGCCATCCGCAGAAACGCATTGTGTGTCACCAGACTATTTCAGGGCGATGGGGATTCCGATTTTGCGCGGGCGAAGCTTTGGACCTGACGATGTCTTGGGTAAGCCGCGCGTTGTCCTAATCAATGAGTACCTTGCCCAAAAATTCTTCCCAGGCCGCGACCCAATTGGCCAGCGCCTTAATCAGCAACCACTTCCGGACAAGCCGAGAAAGCATTATACGATTGTGGGAATCGTCCCAAGCGTAAGGCATGGAGAGGTGGGAATTGCGCCGAAGGTTCCGCAAATTTATTGGCCAGCATTTGAGAGCCTGCAGACGACTCTCCTTGTTCGAACTGAAGGGCAGCCTACCGCGTTGTTGCCGTCCATTCGAGCAGTAGTTCGTTCCATCGATCCACAGTTGCCTATTTTCGGGACGCGTACCATGCAGGAGGCGGTAGCTGCCAGCATCGGAACACAGCAGGTTTCCGCCATTCTGATTGGCGGATTTTCGCTCCTGGCGTTATTCCTCGCCGCGCTCGGGTTGTACGGAGTCTTAGCCTATTCAGTTACGCGGCGCACTCGCGAAATTGGAATCCGAATTGCGCTAGGTTCACCGCGAGCAAAAATTTTTGGACTAATCCTTCGGCAAGGAATGGTCATGGTTGGGCTGGGAATTCTTGCTGGTGTCATTCTGGCGTGGGGCTGCAGTCCGTTGATTCAGCATTTTGTTTATGGAGTAGCGCCTCATGATCCTGCAACCATTATCGGTGTGGTGGCCTTATTAGCAGTAATTGCGATCCTAGCCTGCTGGCTGCCGGCGCGCCGCGCGACGAATGTCGATCCCATCGCAGCGTTGCATTATGAATGACATCAACATGCGCTGCGCGCCGGCGACGACGCAGGGCGTTTAAATGCGACCGCGGCGTGATCCGCAAGCGCACTTAATTATTAATAAGAGGGCAGTCGCCTCCAGCGTGAACCGATAACGACCGCTCTCCACGCGGAGCGAGCACAGTCAAGGTGGAGCACAGCGGAGCGAGGAATACCTTTACGCGCGCAGCGAGCGATATAATCGAAAGTCGGTTCGCGCGATTGAGATTTCGTCAGATCTCTTTGTTACGCTGAATAAACCACTCGACTGTTGCAGACAGAGTATGCGTACCGTGCTCGTCGTGGAGCTCCACGGCAATCGGAATGATGGCCCGACCTTTTGTAGAGAGCTCTGCGTCAAGCTTCGCGAGCGACTCAGGCGTCGCACTCGCAGTGGACGTAATGCTGCCATTGGCTGGTTTGCAAAACTTCGCCTCCAGGCGCCGTACAACTGGAATCATATGATCAGTGGAACCGAAGTGTCGGAGTAGGAACTCACCGCTGGATGCCTCTGCCAACGCGAGCTGCGCAGCCGCATGAACTGTGCCGAGATGATTGAGATATTGACTTCCTGATGGGAGTTGCAGCAGATGCGTGGCGTCAGTCGCAGGGTGAATGCCGAGAAAACTATTAAATGGCAATTCAGTGACGCTGGCTTTCATACGTGTTATGCCTCGGGCCGACGTGAGGTGGATGCAAATTTTTTCCAATGCCTCATCTCTGTCCATACCAGCAATTGGCTTATGAAACATTTGCCGCGCCCAATCCATCAGTCGCGGACCGGAAATCTCAGTGTCATGCGAGTGAGCAGCAAAATATTTGGTCGTTAGCCATTCGGTCCGAGGAAAAAGATGAAAGTGAACCACGTGTGTGTCCTCGGAAAATAAGGTGCAATAAACTCGCTGTGGCCGAACGACTGCTTCGATTGCAGCCGTGGTCAATGCGAGCGTCGGCCCGAGCGACATGAGAGCTGCAGGTTTCATCTGCGACAGCGACTCCACTGCATCTGTCGGCATCACAATCAAATAGCCCGGGATGTAGCAAGTGCCGCACGCTTCGACGGTGAAGTGTTCATTGCCAAGAACTGTTAATTGTTCGCTGAGGATCATGCCCGATCGGTTTTCAATCGTTTCTCACCCTCAAATCTTTCGATTGCGAGCTGTATTAGCCGGTCGATTAACTCGCTGTAAGAGATACCGGAGGCTTCCCACAGCTTTGGATACATGCTTATTCTGGTGAATCCGGGAATCGTGTTGATCTCGTTGACGATAATGTCGCTCTCGTTTCTCAAAAAGAAATCGACCCGTGCCATTCCCTCACAGCAGAGCACGGAAAACGTTTTGATGGCGAGCTGACGGATACGTTCCGAAGTCGCGGACGGCAGCTTAGCCGGTATTTCCAGCACAGCGCCGTTCTCATCGAGGTATTTCGCTTCGTACGAGTAAAACTCGTGGCGAGGCAAAATCTCACCGGGAACAGATGCAATGGGATTATCGTTGCCGAGCACGGAGCATTCTATCTCGCGGCCCCTGATGCACTCCTCGATCAAAATCTTGTTGTCATAATTGAACGCATCACGGACTGCATTCTCGAATTCGTCCCTATTTTTGACTTTATGAATGCCCACCGATGAGCCGAGGTTCGCAGGCTTAATGAAAAGCGGCGACCCGAGTTGGGCTCGCGCATCGTCAAAATCGATTTGCTTCAGTGAATATCTGCTGGCTACGAGAAACTGGGCAATGGGGATGCCGGCATCTCTTAATAGGCGTTTCATGACATCTTTGTCCATGCCGATGGCCGAGCCGAGGACGCCAGCCCCGACGAACGCAATGTTAGCGAGTTTCAACATTCCTTGGACGGTACCATCTTCGCCGAATGGACCGTGCAATACGGGGAAGATCACGTCCAAAGATCCAAGTCTTTGCTCTCCCGAAACCGCCACCACCTGCTCATTTTGTTTCCCAGGCACCAGCGCGAGATTCTCGCCTTTTTCTGGTAACTTGGACAATCCAGGCTCAGTTTCTGGAAGAAGTAGAGAATCTTGATTGAGATGCCATTGACCCTTTTTATCGATGCCAATCAATACGACTTCGTATTTATTCGTGTCGATGGCGTCTATAATGTTCTTTGCTGATTGCAGGGAGACTTCATGCTCCGCAGAACGACCGCCAAATAGTATTCCGACCCGAATTCTCCTGGCCATTGTGTTTTTGGTCTGTCTTATGTGAACGTGATGCGAAAGCGCAGGCTGGGCTTGCTGCCGAACTGCTGCGGTTTGATGAAGTGCTCGACCAAGATGCCTCCATTCGCTTCGATCACGCGCTGTGACGCGATGTTGTCGGGATCAGTGGTGATCTCCACGTACGGAAGGCCGACTGCTTTGGCTTCCGGAAGTATGAGGCGTAGCGCTGACTTTGCATACCCGAGGCGCTGTTTCCACGGCACCACCGCATAGCCGATATGGCCCAGACAATAGGGCGGTAGCGCCGTAGTGCCTGGCTGCCACCGCAACCCGATGCTTCCGCAGAACTCGCCGTCCCACAGCCAGCGCCTGAAGCCCGGGAGACGCTTGGCCGTTGAACCGTCTGGAAGAGTGATGGGAGGACCCTTGGCTTCGCGGTCTTCCATGCTGGCGAGAAACGCTTCTGTATCGGACCGAATGCGGGAGAGCTCTTCGCGTGCGGACTCCACACCGCGCTCGTTGTCGGGAGACCAACCGCACTCGAGCGCAGCGATGTAGCTCGCAAGGTGTTCGGGACCGGGACGCACCAGCTGCATCGCTTGATTAAGCGACATGGTTGAAATCATGGAGAATGGCGATAAACGAGTCTGCATCAAGGTAGTCATGGAAGACATGGCTTGCTCCCTCGGCATAAAGGCTGTCGATTCGGGCTGGCTCGCGAGAAATGCCGATAAAGCCACAACCGAGGTTACGGGCTGCGCGTGCGTCCCAGACGCCGTCGCCAACGTAAATGACAGAGTCGAATGAATCTCGCGAGCGAGACTGCGCTGCTTTCGTGAGCGACGCTCGCATGATATTCCTCGCGAGCGTAAGCACTATCCGAAAATGCGGCTGGAATCTGGTGAAAGTCCAAACCGGCGCTTGCAAGCTTGAAGCGGGCCGAACACTCCCACGCGCCGCTGGCGAGCGAAATAGCCAACTGTGAATTGCTCATGAGGCTCGAAACAAAGTCGCGCGCACCTGCAACCGGCCTGAACGGCTGTGCGGCAGTTGCGGCTGCGAGTAGCGATAGAAAATAGGACTGGAACCTAGAAATCTCTGTTGCCAGCGGCGATCGTCCGAGCCGCTGCTGGAACAACTCGTCCAATATGCCAGAGTCGCTGCAATACGTGTAGCTCGCCCAATCCGTATTGACGCTGGTGAAAGCAAATATCTCTCGCAACGCGTGGACAAAGCACATCTCATCGGCGTAGTCGGTCTGAGTTAGAGTGCCGTCGATGTCAAACATTACGAGTTTCATAGAAAGCGATTGTCGCCTAACGCCAAAGCTCAGGCGCAGCCGCCTGAAAACACTCTGTGCCTGCAACTACCGTGGGTAAGCCGCTCAAGACCGAAATGCCGAGTTGGGCGGCTGTTGCCTGCAGCGAATTGTTAGCCCCGGGCTGTCCATTTCCAGTGCCATGGCTCATATATCACTCCGGCCAAATTCCCTCTCGGATACGACATCGAAAAACTGAACTCGCTGGCGTGCACCGTCAACCAACCGAACTCTTCAGTTTCCTCGAATCGCTCCGCTAGGTCACAACATAACGGAGATCCCACATCCACTGCGCAACCGGTGTGATGCTCACTGAAACCGGGATACGCACTAACCCTCAGAATCTCCTCCCAAGAGAGTCCTCTCTCCCGTTTTCGCCTAACAATCTCGCTCTGCCGCTGAACGCTGCGGAAGGCAGAAACAATCAAGAGCGTCAACCCGCAACGCGCTGCCTCGGAAGCCATCCTCGTCCATGCATCTGCAGCACACGGGTGCAAAAGAGCGTCCCGACCATGCACGTCTCGACCGACACAAACTAATTCCTCGGCATCTCTGAATAGAGCGAGACGCTCGCGATACGCAACCGGCACATCGTCGCTCATACGGTTCAAGGGCTAACTATGATTCGACGAAAGATTAGTTTGGCCTATTTCTGCGTCTCCTCATGTGAAACTGTGAATCAAACGAAGGACGGGTCCCGCCTACCGTAGTGGAACTGGGCAAGGGCGAACTGCTGAGTGAAATCTGCCCAGAGCCGCGTCGCGGCGAGAATCATTCTTTTCTATAGCTGCCATTTCTTCGCCCAGCGAACGATATAATCGAAAGTCGGTTCGCGCGATTGAGATTTCGTCAGATCTCTTAGAACTTCCCATGAATTACTTCCCCGTTGAACCGCAAGGAATCTTCGATTCGCACACGTTGCACAGCGCTCAACTCTTCCAAGGCAAAATATTGAAAGGCAGTATGCTCAGCGCTGAGGACGATCGGCGTTGAATTAAGCTCGGCGCGAAAGATGAAGACGTGTGAATTGTGCACCTTATGATAGTAAATGCCCGTCAAAGGACCCACGCTGATATTTTGACCTAATTCTTCACGGCACTCGCGTTGCACACATTCGCTAGCAGTCTCGCCGGGCTCAAGCGCCCCTCCTGGCAATTCCCAGGCTAACGAGCCATACGCTGATTTAATGAGCAATGCCCGGCGTTCGTGATCGATGATGGCAGCGTGAGCGCTTAATCGATATAAGTCCTCGTACGCCATAGTGATCTAAGCTACAGTTTGGTGAAAGATTGTCTCGCGTATTTCGGCTTTTGCCGTGATAGGGTCAACGTGAACGGAGACCATGTCTCCCTCTACAGCGGTTGATCGCGCACCAATGTGGCTGCGCAGCAGCGACATCATCGAACTGCCGAATATCGCCCGCGAAGTCTCCGGGTGCGCGCAGGCGCACGCAGCCGGAGCAAGCCCGGAGTCTTCGCGTTTGGCAGCGCGTTTGGTTAAACTCGCGCGCCCTGGCTTTGTTGCTGACGCGGCGTGATGGTGCGCAGCGTCCGTGCGGCGATCGACATCATCGCTCGCTCTTGCTGTTCAGCAGGCAAATTCTTCACCAGTTTGCGATAAGCTTCCTTCAGCTCGGGATTGGCCTCGAGTTGTTTAGTCACGCTGGCGCGAATCCGTGCACGACGCTCGATCTTGTTCACGTTTTGCAACACAAGCATCCGCTCTAGGCGTTCGCGCGGTAGTCCCTGGATGTACGCCCATTCCTTCGGATTGGCTTGAATGTAGGCATCGATCTTGGCGTTGATTTCGACGTTATCGCGGTACTTCGGAATCTGGTCGGTGGCATCCGCGCCGGCGGAGCCGGTTCCATTGGTGTTCTTATCTGATCTTTTCAGGCTCATATATATTAGTGAGTAGCGGCGGTTGTTTGACGAAGAGCGTGGACGATCTCGCCGCAATAGAGATCGACTAGCTCCGAGGCGTCCTCGTGCTCAACGGCCAGGCTCATGAGAAACTCGGGTCCGGGCGAAGCGCCGAGCATTTGCTCGACTTCTTCACTCGCTTCCAAGTATCGCGAGACCGTCGTTTCAGGCACGCTGACGATGATTGGTTGGTTATCGGTAGGTTTCATAAGGAAGCGCTCACCAGTTGTCGTTTGGTGATGAAGACGGGGACGTTTTTTCGGACTTTCGGGCTCGAAGCTGTATCTCAAGAGTATCTAGTTGCTCTCGCAGATCTGTTACGTCCCGCTTCAACGCCAGGTTCTGTTGGGCCACTTCTTTTGTCTGGGCGACAGCTTCGCCTAGCTCGTTTAAGCGTTGATTGAGCGTCGCGGTCTGCTCAGTGAATGCCTGAGTGGCGGCGCGCTGCTTGTTGACCTCGGCAACAACGGCGTCGTTGGCGGAAATACTCGGCGATTGCACGATGTCTCGCCGCGGCAGCGATGACTTGTCGTTTGGTCGAAGATCCCAGTGCGCGCTCGTCTCGACGCGGTAGACCGGATGGCCTTCGTGCATCACAAGCGGATCACGTGCGTCAACGTAGCGACCAAGTCGGTACTCTCTGAGTTGATCTTGGGTCCTTAGACCACTGGAGTTGACGGACCGGCCAACCGGCGTGGCACGCAACGCCAGAGGGTGTTGGGGAGTTGATGAGCAGGCTGATAGAAAGATGATTGGAATTAGAAGTAGGTTTTTCATGGTGCAAAGGCGGATTGAGGGGCTGAGGTCGGTGTCGATTCGAGAATCGCAGAGTGTTCCAGATCGGTCGGGATCAGTGGCGGTGATTCCGGTGTCGCCGAAGGCGAAGGTGAAGCTATCGGTTGCAGTGATGTGGCGAGCGTTCCGCCAATCTTGGCGTCTTTTTCATCTACAGTCTGTGTGATATAGAGATAGAATTGCTTTCCCGCTGGGACGCGGACGTAGAAGCCATCTCGTTCGATGGTTTGCAGAATTTGTTGAGCGTACCTGTCGAGGACACTCTGCGCGCCCATGAGTGGCGCATTCTGCAAGCTGGGAATCGCAAAAGTGCCGAAGGCCGATGTTCGTGTTTCGGTGAAAGCTGAGGCAGCCCCACTCAGTAAGGACGCGACGAATAATTTTATTTCTGCAAGATTGTCGGTCTTAAGCAGCTTTCCGCGCAATCCTGCGCTACCGTCGGTGATTCCCCAAGTTCCCGTGTCAGCGTCTTGCTCGCGGTCCAAGGCAAGACCGGAAACATTCAGTTCCTGGCCGTCTTGCCAGACCAGTGTCCATCGTCCGTTGCTCGCAATACGCTCGCGTGCGCGATCCACTTGCGCGGCGCCATGCACTTCGGTCCCCGCTGGAATGATCAGCTGCCCATGATGAAAGATATCTTCGGTTACTAAACCGACGATCGGCGTTCGAATTGAAGATGAATCGACGGTGATGACGAGCTCGCACGGAACAAGCCGGCCGTAGGGCGCGAAGTTTTCGCTGAACTTTTTACCCTCCTTGGTTGGGAGCGCCGGAGTTTCGGCGACAAGATTGAGTAGCGGCAGCTGAGGCGGTGTGTTTTGTGATTTCGGCTGCGGCGTGGGAGCAGATTTTGGTTCGCCGCTCTGAGGATCGAAGGGAACCATGTCCCGCCTGATCGTTTCTGGCAGCTGTTGGTTGTTTGCTGTTGCCTTAGTCGAAGTCTTCCGCGTCACCAATGAGGCCACGTGGGAATTGCGGCGGCTATTAACCAGAAGCAGAATGATAACCAGCCCGATGAGAAATAGCGTGAGCGCACCGGTTGGCGAGCGAAAGAAGTTGAGGAAGCGTCGAGGACTCATTGTGGAATCGGTGTTGGTTCGACATCTTTTGCGTCAGGCAAAGCGGTTTCGGGAGAGTTATCCCGTCGCGTGAGCACGAAAGTGAAGTCGTTCTTGAGTGAAAGGTCGTTTCGGCCAGCAGATCCGCCGCTTACCACAACATATCCGAGAGTCGATTCGCGCGGTGGAATCGCGCTCACCAAGTCTGTTAGTGATGGCGTAACGACACGGTCGCCAACCCGCACCTGGAGTTGTTCTGGGGAATGGTCGAGTGGTTTATCGCTACGGTTGGTTATCAGGATATGAAAGACAAGCGTGTCTTCGTCCGGGTATCGAAATGCTTCCGTTAGTTTTACTTCGTAATCGCCGCAGTCGCTCAAGAGAGGCTGCGCGCGAAGGTCGCGATACTCAAGTCCAGTAAGCGCATCGGGCTGGTTAGCTTGAAGCAGTGGGAAGGCCTTAACCTTATCGAGTAGTCCCAGCAATCGTGGCGGCGTCAGTGGACCTGTGATTCGCTTCGTTTTATCAGGCGGACTTTGCAGCACGACCGAGTAGATTGGTTCTGCGCTTTCGTGAAGTTCGAAAGCATAAGTGCGATTGTTCCATCGCACGTTCAGGTTTGTCGCCGCATCCTTGGCTAGAGCCCGCAAAGAGAAGTAGGCAGTGCCTTTAGTATGCGCGATCTGAAATAGACCCGGGGTCTTTCCGTCCATCGTCAAGAGGGCCCCATCAATTGCTGCGATCGGTGACGGGAAGCTCACTGTAGTCACGCGTGTCGCGGAGACAGGAACGGTGTAAACCGTGTGATCGTTTAGTGGAAAATCCTGCACACGCGATTCGCTCGCGCCCGCGAGCGTGACTGTGATTGGAAAGGTAAGTATGAGTAGCCTAACGAGTGGGTTCATATTTGAAATCCTGGATAGCGGTCGGGAAGCGACCGTTCTCGACCATATTTGGATTGCGAAGCATCTTGAGCTTGAGCGTGAAAGGCACGGCCTCGCTGAAGGCGCGCTCCTGAAAAATGCCGCTGCGAATAAGTTGTCCGCTTACCTGAGTAAGCACAGCGTCACTGCGTGTTTGGAGAATGTCGATCTTTGCGATCTCAGCTTTCTGATGCAGCTGCTTCGCTTTGAACTCCGATTCTTCAGACGCCCATTCTGCCTGCGCCTTCTCTTGCGCATGTTTGAGGAACATCTGCTTGAGCAGGTCGGGATGGTCGAAGCCCTTCGGATTGCGTTCCAGGAAGGCAACTGCGGCCAGCGTGCTTTGTTCGGCATGTAACTGCTTTGCTTCCTGAAATTGCAGAACCGGAGAGACGAAAAACGTCCCGGCTGGATCGACAATGACGACGCGCTCGCGTTCCTTCAATGTGCGCGCGAGATGGATACGTTCGACAGCCGCACCAATTAGAACCGTGATAACAGCGAGGAACCAAAATCGTGCGAGCCGGTCTTTGTCGATAAGGACGCGAATCGGGTCCGCACGGCGGACATTTTGCGCGCGCTGCGATTGAGGAGTTGTCGATCTTAGATCAGAAGAGATTGTTTCCATAACTAGTTGCGAGAACGCATCAGGAGTTCACGAACAAAGTCGTCGCCAGTAGGATCGTTCTTCTTTGGCTTGCGCCGCGGACGCGACGCAAGCCGCGAACTACCTAACGAACCAATCAGATTGCCAGCTGGGGAATAGGAGCTTCCGCTGGCAGAAGCTTCGGCGGCTCCGATCAGTGCGGCGGTTCCTCCCCCAGCGGTCCCACCGACGAATCCAGCCAAGCCTCCTGCAGCGCCAAATGTTGTCGCTGCTCCCACGCCCGCAGTAAGTCCAGCTATCCCTGCGGTTGCAGTTGTCGCGAACAAGGCTTGTCCGACCTGAGTGCCGTGTGAGATAGCCTTCTGAATGATAATCGGCGCGGCGATGGTGCTGGAGATGAGCCAGAGCGCCAGTGCACCGAGGCCGAGTAGATTTTGAAGACCATATCCAGCTCCGCCGGTGAAACCGCCGGAAGCTAAGAAGCTTTGATCGGTCATGAAACCGATCAGGCCGGAAGTAAGAAGGGAAGCTGCACCCCACCCAATTGGCCAGCAAAGAACACCGGCATAGCCGAGTAGAAACGCGACGCCGATCGAATGCAGTGTCCGCACAGCGAGGAAGCCGATAAAAATCGGAGCCAGCGCAAAGCCTACATAGAGAATGAACTTCTGAACCAGATAGGCGTAGAAGACGATGACGCTGGCCAGGAAGCCAAGCAGCCACAGGGCTGCTGAAATCAGATGCTCGAAGATCGACTGGGCATCGAGCAAGTCCCACCAGGATTTCGAGCCGGTTCCGGTGCCGCTTGTGCCTTTGCTTACGGCGAGAGCTTTTTGATACTGAGCGTAAACACCGGCCGGATCGGCTCTCAGGGTTTGTCTAACCGTTGTATCGACAACGCTGGCAATCTCGTTGTTCCAAGTCGGCAGATAAGCCAGCACCGCCGCGAAAGCGAAGGTACGTCCAATCGTACGCAAATAAGCGCTAGGGCTGCGGTGGCCCGTAACCGTCGATGAAACAATTCCGACCGCGAGAAGCACGAACGCGATCGGTGTCAGCACGCGATTCATTTCCGCGCACAGACTTAAGAAATTTGGAAACAGCGTATCGAAATTGTTCATTGCTCGTAAGGCGTCGTGTTAGCGACCATCCGGGAAGGTGGGTGGCGTCGTTTCGAGTTGGAACACTTCACCGTAGCGGCGAAAGCTTTCTTCGATCTGTGCCTGCCGCTCCTCACGACGCGCTTGATCGTCGCGCTCTTTGTCAGCGCGGTTTTCGGCGTCCTGGGTCAAAACTTGTCCAGCGGCGTTATCAATCTCGTGATCGACTGTTGCCAGCTCGGCGTTGTATCCTACAAGTACGCCTGTCAGCTTCTGCGTTTCCGCATCAGTGGTTGCGGCTTGTAACTGAGTCGTTGTAGAGGCGATCTGGTTGCGCAGATTCGCGCGGCGCGCCTGTACGTCATTAGTAACCCCCTGAAAGTTTTGGGAGCTCTGCTGGATCGCGCCATACTTCCGATACAATTCTTCCGCTCGTGGCAATCGAACTCCGCCAGGCGTCGTAAATGTCGATCCTAGATTCGTGTATAAGCCGTTGGCCCTATATTGGAGCGCTTGAATCCCATTAGCAGCTTGTTGCAGCTGACCGATTGTTTCACCAACGCCAGTTTGCCTGAGGCTGTTAATTAGCTGATTCGCGCCGGTGATATTGAGAAGACTGGATGGATCGCCGAACGCTTTGACGTACGCAGTCACTTGCTGAAGCTCCTGCGTCATAGTCGTGATCTGCTTGAGCTGGTTGTTCACCATCTCGACGTATTTCGCGAGATCGACGATGTGGTTTGCTTGGTTATGGGCGATAGCGGTCGGATCAATGACAACGACTTGCGCCGTGACAAGCGGCGCAGCGCTCAAATAGAGAGCAATTGAGACAAAATACTTTGTTAGTCTCATCGCCTTACTCCTGAATCCGAATAGTCGCCGTGCTCGGCGCGAGGATGACGCCGTTCTCCTGGCGTTCCGGTAAAGGAACGTCGAGGAGTCGGACGTGCGCTCGATCGTCGAGCTGTGGTCCGGTGCGTTGTCGATCGATGAGAGTTTGAAATTGTTGCTTGGCGGAATCGCTTCGTGCCTTTTCATAACCAGCATCGTATGCCTTGTTGGCGGAGGCCTTGCTCCCGGCTTGGAGCGACTCGCTAAGAAGCACACCGGCTCCCGCGCCTGCGGCTGTTATTAAGGGGTTGCCTTTGCTTAGCGCGTGTCCGATAAGCGCGCCGCCCGCTGCGCCGGCAGTGTCGCCAATCACGCGTGTTGGACTAACGCCCGCGCAGCTTGTGAGCAGTGTCGCACAAGCCGTTAGGGATATGGAAAAGAATGGTCGCAATTGCATGCGACCGTTCTACACACCTATTGCGGGGCGGGTGCTCTAAGCCCAGCGCAACTTTATCGCGCTCGAAATTGTTGGTGCTCCCACCGTAATCGATCGGCGAGTGTTCCGACATCCATCATTCGTTTGTCCGGTCGTTCGTGTGAAAGGAGATAACGAGTGCCATTTGCCATCGTGAATGCGTTCAGCAACGTCGCCTCGGCAACCGGAAACGGATAGAAGCCATCGACTTGATCACCGAAGCGGTCGGTCATCCAGAGCATGCGCGTCGGAGTAACTGGAAACCACAGATGGACACCGGGCGTTCCAATGCCGAATGTTTTGCGTTCGTAGTGCTGTCGGATCACCGGTCTGTCTGACGTGAAGAAAACTGGTTCGTCCGTGCAGAGAAATGCCCATCGCTTTTTGAAGATGAGATCGGTGATGTTTCTTGCGATCGGGCGAATTTGTTCGGCGAACATTTGTTTCAGTCGGTTCGCATCCGCGGTCTTGTACCCCTCATAATCAGAGGTGTCGAGTTCGAGCGGTTTGCCATCATGGAGAATGTGGCTAACCAGCGGCCGTCCATCTGCGTCTTTCGGCGCCGCTTCGTACATCTGCACCATGCGGCGATGCATCTCGTGAGTGTCTTCTTCTACATCAGGGTGACGCAGGATGAGTGTTGCGATGAAGAGCGCAGCCAGCTTTTTCATCCCCCAAGCCGCAGTGAGATCGGGATATCCCTCAGCAATGCGTAGATAGAACCTGGCAATCATCGTCTCCAGTTCAGCAAGGTGTTTTTCCACTCGGAAACATCGCGCACCATCTTCCTTCACATGTGAATAGAGGAATTCAGTGGCGGCGACCTCTCGGACTTTTCGCTGGTCGACCTCACCGGTCGTTACATCCATCACCCAAATCTTGGCGTTTTTCTTGTCACGCCAGCCGGACACGGCGAAGTGCCGCAAATAGAATTGCGGCAGCCAGTGTTGATTCTGCGGGTTGGACATGCGACCAACCCAATTTAGCACAGTGGCTCAGCGCGATTCAGTCGCCGCTTCTATTGCTTTGATCACATCTTCAGTTCCGCGTAATGCTTGCGCTCGCTCATCGAACTGCGCCCCGCTGCTGCCGCTGAGGTAGAGCATTTCAGGTGAGGCGATGTTGTGTGCAGTGCCGCAGATCGGATTCTGCGCGTCGTTGTGCAGGTAAGTAAACGCGGCAAACTTTTCACCCTTCTGCTGGTCCGGGAGCGGGTAAGATAGGATCGCGTGTTTTGTGAGTTCAGTTAGGCCGATGTCCGCTGCCATGTCGTCGAGATCGGCGCGATCGTTCTGACGCATGAGAAAAAACTGGCGTGAATTGCCGAACACTGCGGATCGAATGCGGCTCTCTTTGAAGCGACCGTATTGCTGGACAATAGAAATGTTCCAGCAATTGAACTTCCGCATCTGTGCGTAGCTCTCTTTCACAATTTGTTCACCGCCTGGGATGTCGAGCAGACGTGCGACTTCTTCGTAGACGTTCCGCTTCCGCAAGCGGCGCGGCATCGTGATGATGTGTTGTCGCGTGTAGTTGGTGATTAAAAATCCCGCGACGGCTCGCAGCAACTTTGCGGATTCGGGAATGTATCCCAGTTCGAAGTGCGCAATCTTGCCAGTCAGCGAAATATTACTCGTGCCATCAAGCAGGCAGCCATAGTTGCCATCGGCGCACCACGGCAACAAGCGCGTCGCGAGATCGCCGGCTGCGTCATCGGATGCATCGAGCTGAAGCAATTCCTGAAGCATTCGATGCGTTGGATATTCCTCGGGAGCGAAGTAGGAGAAGGCGAGATTGCGTACTTCTCGCCTGGTATCGGGCTCCTTCAGGAAACGCAGCACTTCTTCCTCGCTGATTTCATTCAGTCGCGTGGTTGCTTGGTCGGGATCACTTCGCTGACGATCACGAAAATCGACAAAGGTATCGATCAGTGTGGAACCGGGGCGAGTGCGCTTTAGCTTCGCAAGGAAGCAGCCATGGCGAGCAACGTCGAGAAGACGGTCGGCGTTTCGTCGGCTCCATTCTTCGAAGATGTCGCCGTAAAGCAACATGAGGTATTTCGCGATCTGTGCTTCGCGCGCCAACTGTTTGTCCTCGTCTATGCTCACGCCAGCAATCTTTGCGACAAGAGCCATGGCGGAGGCGAGATGCTCCGCCGTTAGTGGCAGACCGTGCGTATCCAGATAATTGATCGTCAGGTCACCATCGGGCTGAATGATGATCGGTCGCGCGGTAGGTTCCACGGTACGCGTGTAAATTTCGTACGAGAGTCCTTCCTCAATTATGACCGTGTAGTCGTAGAACGCTTCTGTCTGCGAAAGCAGATCGCAGACGGTGACGCTTTTTCCCGCGCCACTCATTCCTAACAAGACCGCGTGTTGCGGTGTTTCGTTTCCCTGCGAACCAGAAAAGGTTGTGATGCCAACAAGGTTGCGCTGAGTACCTTCGTAAATCGCTTCTGCCTGATCAAGATGACCGGTGAAAGTGGCACTGAACGGAAGCACATCCGCGAGATAACGTGTTTCAGCATAAAGCTTCCGGTGTGAATAGCGGCCCCAGGGACAGCCGGGCCAGCTTTGGTAAAAGAGTTTCCTTGCCGTCGTCGGCAGCGCACAGGCGAGATACTGCGCGCCGTTCATCCCGTTGATCGCGTTTTTGATTGCGGCTGTTTTTACTGCGAGGCCTTCTCGGGTCTCATCCCACGCACGAATGATGTATTCGACGTTGAACGGCAAGGTGTGTCCTTGCATCAAGGCTGCGATCTTTTTTGCCTTCTTTTCCATTGCTGTGAGCAAGGACAGCCGCTTTTCGCTGGCGAAGTCCCCGGCGAGCCGGTCGTGCGCTTTCTCTTCGCGTCCAATTTCGGTGCGAGCAGATAATGATTCGATGTTGACGGTGATGTTGTAGTCGAGGAGTTGCAGTCCAGTGAGACGATGGACAAGCCCTGGATGCGTGAGCTTCGGCCAACGACTTACCACGAGCAGTGAGTGGTAATAGCCGTCCATCCAGAAGCCGGATGTATCGGCGATACCTTGTGCTTCGCTGTGCCAACAGTTTTGCTGAATGGATAACTGAGAATCGAATGTTTCGAGTGTGTCGTATTCAAACCGCGAGCTAAGCGAGGGATTCAGGAAGGTTGCGCAGTGGCGGTAGTGATCAGCGTCATTCATCGGCGTTATGCGCGCGCCAGATAAAATGTTGGTGAGGATCTGTTGAAGATGCTCGAACTCCGTTGTCATTTGCTGGAGCAGCGCGTAATACTGCGAGTGCTGTCGAGCGGCCGTCGCGATAATCGAAGGCGAAGTTTCGATCTTTCGTGAAAAGAACAAGACCAAGCGCTGACGGCGCAGCTTTCGATCGATCATTGCCTGCCAATAACGACTGAAGCGTTCGTTGCGGCAGCGCCGTGTCCAGACATTCGTCGCAGTCTTTGTCTGGTCGTTGTAGCGCAGCAGATCAGCGCGGTAGTCGGAGTCGCAGAACCACTGTACTTGCAGGCGCAATTTGTCGTGGAGGCAGGCAAGCACCAGCGCAAGCTGATCTTGAAACGCGTTGAGGTATTCGGGTGCGGCGGCACTGAGATCAGGCGGTTCGATGATGAAGCCTTTTGAGACGTAACAACCTTTGCGAAGTCCGTGAAGGACGATCAGGTCGCGGATGAAGTAACCGTTGGGTGGAGTTTCAAACATCGTCGTTGGAGGAGAAGAATGGTGGTGTTTTGACACGTAGGAATTCAGGGCCGAAGCCGGACCCTTTCAGCCAGAGTTCGAAAAGATCGATGTCGTACCCCGATGGCTTGCCTTGGCGGAACGCGAGCGCGTAGAGCAACGCCAATCCGAGTGGGATTGCCGCTGGCACGACTGCACTGAGCAGATTCCAATGCCAGACACTGAAAAGAAGAAGCAGCGTTACTACTGACACAAACGCTCCGCCGACCACGAACCAGAAGAGATTGCCCTCCAGTCCCCATGTTTTGCCGGCGGAGTCGTCCGCGCTGTTCGTCTCAGTAAAGCGCAGCTCGTATTTCGCGGCAGCGCTCATTGAAATGAGCCGACATCGACCGTGGAGCTGTCGATTCCGAAAGCGGTGAAAAGCGCTTTCACTATGACCGGCGCGCCCGCAATGATCAGCCCGCCAATGATCGATAGTTTCCCAGCATCGGTATCACCGCGACGAATGGCAAAGCCGCCGCCGACTACACAAATCGTCCCGAAGATGAAGCCGATGAGCATCACGATGCCCAAGGCCTTGCTCGCGCCACCTGCGAGGTCGCCGGTAGAGGCTTGCGCCAGAATTGGAATGAAGTTCGCTGCGAAAAGTTTGGTTTTCATGTGAGCGACGTTTTACCGCGCCCATAAACGCATGCTGCTCCGGTCTCGGAGCGAAGTGACAGGCACATCTCATGAGAGCGTTTGAGAAATGAACTCGCTTTCAGCGGATCGACGTCGAATGTCTGCGCCAACTTCAAGCTTATCTAAGCGATCGAATTCGCGGACAGAACCATGTGATTCCACGAGTCGTCTCGGCGCTTCACCTGGGCGAACTTGGCCTAACGACGCTGAATCGTCCGCGAGGTAGCTTTCTGTTTCTCGGTCCGACTGGTGTTGGCAAAACGGAACTGTCGCTCGCGTTTACTGATTACTTGTTAGGCAAAGACAAACTGTTCCGATTCGATATGTCCGAGTATCAAACGCAGGAAAGTCTTGGTGTGTTGCTCGGCGGGCGTGTTGGCGAGACCGGCCTACTCGGTATAGCGCTCGCGAAGTCCGCCACTGGCACATTGCTGTTCGATGAAATCGAGAAGTCGCATCCACGCGTGCTCGATGTCTTTCTACAAATGCTCGATGCCGCCCGCGTCACGATGGCGAGCGGAGAAACCTTGGACTTGAGCGGATTCTACATCGTTTTCACGTCAAACATCGCTGCGGCTGAAATTATCAATCTTCAGCATTCATCGTTTGCGACGATGGAGCGTCATGTGCTGGCGAAAGCGCAGCGCAGTCTGCGTCCTGAACTCTACGCGCGAATCACCGAGAAGCTGGTCTTCAATCGTTTAAGCTATGACGTGCAAATGGAAATCGCGCATCTGCACATCGCGCGTGAATTGTCCTTTCTTCGCGACAAAGGCTTCGACCTCACGCTCGGCCATTCCGTTGTGTCATTCCTGATGCAACGCGGCTTTCATCCGCGATTGGGAGCGCGTCCCTTGCGCGATACTATTGAGAAACATCTACGTGGTGCTGTTGCTGACGCTCTGCTTGGCGACATTCGCTCGCGCAAATTCGAATTCGTCGTTTGCGGAAATGAGTTGGGTTTGCGGCCGTGCTAGGTCTCGGCGATGAGCTCTAATTCGTGATGATCTGCGCACCCGCAGCGGGGCGTCCGGCTTTCCGAGTGGGAGTGTGGGATCGGAACGGCCGAGAGCACAGTGAGGACGGCGCAGATGATCACATTCCCCACAAACCAAACTCGGAGTCTGTGCGGGAAAGACGGCATGCACAGTCTCCGAGTGGCGAAGCCCTAGCGAGAGGCGACGCGATATTCAGCGACGATTTGCAATCGCGTGGCCAATATCTTCGCGCATAAACATCTTTTTCGGGATCGCGGTCGCGTAGTGGAAAGATGTCGGTGACCTCCTTATTAAAATCGGGATTCGAAGTCGTCCACTTCGGCCGGAGTACTGTGCCAATCAGCAAATGCCGAGGGGCCGACGTTCGTGAAATCGTCACAGATCTCCAAGCGCGTGAGCTGATAAGATTTCGCAACCCTGGGCGGGCCACTCGTGAGATTAGGATCGCGGTGTTTCCGCCGCATCCGCTTCTTTGTGTATTCGATTTGTCTGTGCGCGTTCGCGTCCATTTTGGTAAAAAGCGGGCGAGCGCGTGTCAATGTGGGGCGAAATCAGCACTAGCACTACCGAGGGTCAGGTAGTGGCTCAGTTTGAAATTAAGATGGTCTTGCCGCCGTCGCGCTTGGCAAGCTTGGCGGCAGTAAGGGCGGAAAAGCTAGAGCAGCAAATCTGTCGCCGGAGGAACGAAAAGCGATTGCTAAGCTTGCCGCAGACGCTCGCTGGGCATCTGAGCAGTAAAGCTACGGGTTTGCCGGAGGCGGCGTGATCGTCGGCGGCGGCAGCGGTGCAGTTGCGGGAGGCGCAGGCTGTGTTGGCTGTGCTGGCGCAACTCGGCGCATGGGCTGCTGGATGGCAAGCTGAGGTATTCCTTGAAGTTGTACATTCACATTTATCGACTTCACGAATGCTCGTCCCTCATGATTCTCGATAATTTTTACTCCGCCAGTAGCATTGAATGTATGCGTCGTGGCATGGAACACAGAGAGGACCAAATCCTGCAAGGTTTGGTCTGCTTCCAGATCATCAATCGCTAATTTCTGATTTCTAGCGGCTTCTCTTGGGATGTGTCTGCCGTGTGTTTTGAAGAGACTATGCTTTGAAAGCCATTTCGCGATTTTGTTTGCTTTTCTTTTCGCGTCGGGCTGTCCCTTGAACATGTATTGAGCAAGCCACGTCTGAACTAGTTCTTTTGAAAGCGCGCACGCGTGGTCACATTTTTTGAGCAGATCAGGACCGTATTGGCTTAACATCGGAATCCACGCGCCCAGTTTTGAGGGGTCTGTGCATTCCTCTTGCGCTAATTCGAATTGCTCCCTGATCGCTTCAGCAGATACGCTCCGCGGTCCCATCGACGTGTTAAGAATGAATTGCGGATCAATCGGCCCGAGAAATGAATGCTTGCCCATGATGATCCGATTGGCCGCACACGAAATCATCGTTGCAGCAGACATTGCGAGATTTGGAACTATGACGCGAATATCGTCGAATTTTGATCTCAAATATAAAACAATCGCCTCAGCAGCCTCGATGGTTCCTCCGGGGCTATGAAGAATCAGATCAAGATTGGGATTGGTGATCCCGTGCATTACCTCCATTAGCCCCTGCAAATCCTCGTCATTGATACTCAGCATGTCCGGTGGCGCAGCGTTCCCCGGAGAGGCAAATTTGGTCGCGTAGAGAATCGTCGCCCGGCCAGTATGTTGGCTGAGCTGAATTAAATATTTACGCCGAACGGCGTCGTACTTTCTCGGGTCTTTTGAGGCGTTAAGCTCGTTTAAGATTTCTCCCCATGTCGGCATATGGGGGTCGAGACTACGCTGGTTCGGAGTACGAAGTTACCGAACTTGGAGGATTGGGATATTGATACGCTTCGAATATTTGCGCGGCCTCATTCGTTTTTACCCACCCGCCGTAAACTTCCATCACCTCTTTAACACCCGGTCGCTGCATCGCTTTTTCCAGTAAAGCGGCGAGCTTTTTGGGGTCTTGCCTTCGCTGGGAGGATTTTGCTTTTCTCATGTTGGTGATGCCCATAAGGGCTGTTGTGTGTCGCTAAATATCGGGCTCTTATGGTCAAAATCAAACGCCCTTGTCAATACTAAAATTTTGTCAAATTTTAAGTTGAATCGCGCATCATGTATGGTCAATCGAAGAAATCGTAGGTTTGCTCGATTCAAACTGAGCCACTACCGAGCGTCACCAAAACTTGTCTAGCGAAGGCAGAATCGATATCTTAATCGGCCCCCGAAATGGACGAATTAGTTCTCAGTCCGGCAGAAATCGAAAAGATCGAAGTAAAAGATCGTGTCTTCGCACGTAAGCTAGATGAATCCCGACGAAGCATTGTCCAATTCATTCGCCAAGTTCAGCCATACATCAGCGCCATAGCGAAGAAGATGCAAGCCGGAGACCTCTATCGGGCTTGCGTTTCAAAGTCAGTATTGGACCAATTGAAAAAAGGGGAACTTGAGAAAGTGCTGAAGAGCGATTCAGGTCTCTGGACCGGCATAATTCGCAAGGCAGATGGCTCGAAGATTTTCGAGACACAGACACAATGGCAACCAATCAGTTTCGACCCAAATATTGTGCCGGATTTATTTAGAGACGCCGCAATGCAAGCAGCGATAGCGGAAGTAACTGAGCAGCTGTTTGTGATGAATGAAAAACTCGACCTTATCGTTTGCGGCCAACATTTCGATCGAATCGCGCTTATAGAATCTGCAATCGACCAATATCAAGTCGCATGCGACTACAAAGACCAGCATCGCCGTGAAAACCAACTCGATAATTCGCTAAACATGCTCAACGAAGGCAGGAGGAAGTTGATCAAAGAAATCGATGCAATGCTACTGACTCATGGCAAGCGCGACGAGCGTGTGTTGGACAAGCTGTGGCGTAAGCTGGGCATCGATAGAGTGGAGGCTGAGCGGTTCGAGAAGATCCATGCAGACGTGCCACCCCTGGTTCGGAATCTTCGGTATATCAACATCGGCTCGGCCTACATCGCTAGAATCCACGTAGTAAGAAATGAACCCGATGCTGCGCAGCGTTCGCTCTCACAGTTTGCGGAGTTCACTGACGGAACACTGAAAGCAGTAGATGTGGAGAACACCCTGTACCCAAATGAACTAAGGAATGGCGTTCGTGAGTTGGTGACGCTTTCAAACGGCGCGATTAGGACGTGGATCGACGGAGGAGACTTGATCGTTGATGCAACTTATGAGGAACTGCTGCCATGAATGAAACATGTCGAAAGCCGAAGTGCTCGAACCCTGCACTGCCCGGCAAAAGACTTTGCGCCTATCACAAGGCCGAACGTGACGCAAAAGTGACACGTGGGCTCAGAAGAGCGGGCAAAATCGCCAAAAATGTGGGGCCGCTTGTATTGACGATATTGATATCAATCATAACGAAGGGAAAGGTAAAGCCTCGACCGAGACGTTTTGGCTAGTGATGCGAATCAGCGATAATCAGGTCGCGAAGATACCGTTTTCTTAGGAAACTCCTGGGCGGTAGCCGATGTCACTTCGGTCTTTTACCGAAGATCGAGAAGCCATTCGCGTAATGATGTCGAGTCGGTCGCGTCAGCGATTTGACCGAAAGCCTCGGGTAAACCTCTGTTGTATTTTATCCGTAAAATCTCTGCTGGATCGGCACGCAACAATCTGAAGTCCCGTCGCGAGAAGTCTTCGTTCTTTACCCAATCGCGCGCGATGCGGTTGTAGGTCCAGCGTTCTGCCTCTTCGAATTCATGTTGCGCGGTTTCCGGATCAGCACCTCCGATCCCGCTATAGTCAGTCGCAACTACTATCCCGCCGGGACCCGAAGGACGAACGATATGCACCTCGCGAACGAAATGATTGAGATCATCTGCATGAACGGCGACCACAACCCACGTTTTCGATCCGTCTGGGAGTTCAGTTGTGGCAAATACTCTGAATTCGTCGATAAGCATCCGTTCAGAAAACTAAGTCGTTCCTTTTCGTTGTTCGATCCAAAGTTTTTTCAAAGATTGGGGTCCACACGACTTGCCCTACGTTCAATGACCGGAGTTCGATTTCTCTAACTCTCAGATTAAGCGCTCGACGAGCGGAAACTCGACTCGGTACGGGTCGCCGTGCTTCGCTTTCGAGAAAAGTGCGGTAAACTCGTCCACGTCGCACTAGAGATCGCCCTCGCGCTTGAGCTCGGCGCGTGCGTATCGCGGGCTGGCACATAGACTAGCTCATTGAGTGATTTGCGCCGTACGCTCACGATCGGGATGCGCGCGACCGGGCGGTAACCGCGGTATTGCTCGCGGCGAAGATCGCGAAAGCGTTCTGAGCGCGCCGCAGTGATCGCGCGTTGTGGAATACGGCACCGCGCAGCCTGCCGGAGCGGAGGCCAAGGGAACAATGCGCGATGACTGCATCTCCGGGAAGGGGAGCAAAGTCTTTGAGCTTCGCAGTGAGAAGCCGCGGAGGCGGAAGTCGCAACGAAGAAGTTCAATGTCTTTGCGGAATAGGGTAGGATCGTCGCTTTGAACATGCATCAGAATCCCGTTTTGCCGCTAGTCGTGCTGTTTGTCGCGGTGATTGTAATCGCGGCAATTGCTCGATTGTTTACAGCCAGCAGGCGCGGCCGGTTCGGATACGACCGGATCGAGCGCCTTTTTACGCCTGCCGAACGGTCGTTCCTTGGCGTGTTAGAGCAGATCGTCGGAACGCGATGCCGAATTTTCGGAAAGATTCGGCTCGCGGATATCATTCAAACCCCAAAGGGTCTCTCAAATAGCGCGCGGACAAGCGCATTCAACCGAATCTGCGCCCGGCATGTTGATTTTGCTCTGTGTGACCCGCGAACTTTTGAAATCATCGGAGTGATTGAACTCGATGATGCAAGTCACGGAAGGCAGTCACGTCGAAGACGCGACCGATTTGTGGATGAGGCACTGACTGCCGCCGGGGTGCCGTTCGTTCGAATCACAGCACAGCGCGGCTACGTTGAGGCAGAGATTCGTGAGAAAATTTCAGCTTTGCTTGGAAAAGATGTGAGTCGCATCGCCTGAATACTGAGAGCCTTATCCGGAATGGGCCTTGGTGAAGCTGCCCCGGTTCGTGAGGAATCGCACTTCTTATCGCGTCAACGCGACGGCTCTGTTCGCGCAGCGCTCATTCTGCGAAGGCGTTTGCTCCATTACAGTGGCCACTTGTTCCGCTCCTTCGTCAACGGCTGCAGAAGCTTGGTTCTTTGTGATGTCGAGCGCAGCCGACGATCTCTTGTTGACGTTTCGTCGCTGCGGCGAGCTTTTCTTCGTGTTCGAAAGGTTGATCGAGCTGGTTCGTTAGATCGACAATCTGGCGGCTGGATTGTGTGAGATTTGTTTCGCGCTCGCGCAGTCGATCTTCAATGCTGTCCAGCGCATGTTCCAGGGACGCAATTGTTCCGGCAGGACTGTCGCTCACGTTCGCGCGGTAGCTGTGCTTGCCGTTAATGAGGATCGTTGCACGTTCGTCGAACCTCTCGATAGAGATTGGGAAACCGCCGATATTGCCGATCGTCTTTGTCGATTCGAATGGCTTCAATGCTGCGGCGAGAAATATCAGAGCGCGACCTGCCTTGATGCGATCCGTCAACGTCTCGTTCTTCACGGTCATTACGAAGTTATCCCCGCGCGTACTCGTCCGCGTGCGCAGGTCTTCTCGAATATTCGCAATTTCGCGCTCCAACATCGCGGCGTGGTCATTGATTCGCCGAATTTGGTAGCGCATCTGATAAAGACTTTCCGCGTGTTGTTTCTTCAGACGCGTCAGGCGCATAACGTCGGCGTCGATCCTGGCCTTCTCGATTACAAGCGGATTGCCTGATGCGATCGCTTTCACCTCAGCATAGGTCAGCGCTGTTGAATCGACATCCTCGGCGCGACGAACGGTGGCGTCGCCCGTCATCACCTGGGCAATGAAACGGCATTTCGTTTCGAGCGTTTGCCACATGTACGCGTCGAAACTGCCTTCAGTGACGTAGCGGAAAATCTTTACGTACTCGTTTTGATTGCCTTGCCGCAAGATTCGGCCTTCGCGCTGCTGGATATCGGCCGGTCGCCAGGGCGCGTCGAGATGGTGGAGCGCGACGAGGCGCGTTTGGACATTAGTGCCTTCGCCCATCTTTGCTGTGCTACCGAGAAGCACGCGCACTCTTCCTTCGCGAACGGACTTGAAGAGCATGGCTTTGGACGCGTCGTCGTTGAACTCTTGCGCGAATGCGATCTGATCTGCGGGAATGCCGCGAGCGACAAGCTTCTCGCGCACGTCGTTGTAAACAGAGAACCAACGGCCGTTCGATTGCGGGGTGGAGAGATCGCAAAAGACAAGTTGTGCGCCTTTAGTCGGCGCAGACTGCAACCAGATGTCGTGAATCTTCTCGACGGCTTTGTTTGTTTTCGAATCCGGATTGTCGCGCACGTGCGGAAGCACAAGCCGGATATCCAGCGCCGCTTTGCGGCCTTCGGTTGTGATCTTGAGCATGTTATCGTCGCGAGGATCGACTTTGCCGCTCTTAATTCTCTCCGTGCGCTTCACGAGTTGATCGACGAAGCGCTTCAGCTCGGGGCTGCACGGCGCGCTGATGGTTATCGGTCGGCCCTGGTCGAGTTTCGGCACGGGCAGTTTCAGCATCTCGCCAGTTTGCACGTCAGCGACTTGGCGAAACTGCTGCATCAACTCGGGAACATTAACGAACCGCGCGAAACGGCTTTGCAACCGGTAGCCGCTTCCGTCCGGGCTTAGCTCCATCGAAGTCACAGTTTCACCGAATGTTCCCGCCCACGAATCGAAATGCTGGAGCGAACTGCGCCGCAGCGTATTCATCTGCAGGTAACGCTGCATCGTGAACATCTCAGCCATCGTGTTTGAAATCGGCGTGCCGGTGGCGAAGACGACACCGCCTCCTTTGTTTCGCGACTGGATATGCTGGACCTTGAGGAAAAGATCGAACGCGCGCTCAGATGCGGTCTGCGGGAGTCCCGCGACGCGAGTCATCTTGGTAACGTAAAAGAGATTTTTGAATCGCTGCGCCTCATCGATGAAGAGGCGATCGATTCCGAGCTCTTCAAATGTGAGTGTGTTGTCTTTCTTTCTCGATCCGCCGAAAGCGCTTCGAGCTTCGCAGTAAGTCGCTTCTTCACGCGCTCTAATTCTTTCACGAGTCGCGTCCCGCGATCGGCGCGTTCTTCACGAATGGCGGTTTCGATTTCGTCGATTTGCGCCGTGATGAAATTCCGGCGTGTGTTCAGTGACACCGGAATTTTCTCAAAGCTCGCGTGCGTGACGATCACCGCGTCCCAGTTGCCGGTGGCAATTCGGCTGAACAGCCGTGCGCGTTTGCTTGCCTCGAAGTCTTCCTTACCGGCAACGAGAATATTCGCCGTCGGATACAGCGTGAGCAGTTCCGAAGAAAACTGCGCAAGCATGTGATTTGGCACGACGAACATCGGCTTCGTGGCCAGCCCCAGCCGCTTCAGCTCGACCCCGGCTGCGACCATCGTGTAGGTCTTGCCGGCGCCGACGACGTGCGCCAGCAGCGTGTTATCGCTTTGGACGATTCTCCAGACGGCATTCTTTTGATGCGCGTGCAACGTGATTTGCTCGCTACTCGATGGCAGCGTCAGATGGCTGCCATTGAAGACGCGCAGGCGGACGGAATTGAACTCGTCATTATACTTTCGGCAAAGCCGCTCGCGTCGTTCATCGTCTTCCCAAATCCACGTTTTGAAGCGCTCTTTGATTTTCTCTAGTCTGTCGCGCGCAGCTTCGGTTTCTTGTGCGTTGATCACGAGCGAATCGGTCTTGCGATCGCGATCATAAACTGTCGGTGTCTTGAGATTGAGAGCGTCCTGGATCAGCTCCAAGGCGGAGTATCGCATTGTTCCCCATTCGGTCGTGTTCGCGACGGTGCCGCGCGCGTCGAAGTCACCTCGCACGAACCAAGTTCCTAGCGTTGCCGCATGCGAGACAGTGATCCCTTCGCTGTCGAGCAGTGACTTCGCGAATTCCTGGACGTCGCCCGGCGGAATCCAAACCGCGCCAAGACGGGCGTCGATCTCGGAAGCAGTGAGATCTTCGGGCTGAACGGATTCCAGCGCTGTGAGGTTCTCGATGTAGCGCGGTTCTCTCACGGCTGCCTCGCGTGCTCTTGCGAGTTTGGCGCGAACGTCACCCGACAAGTATTGATCTTCAGTTTCCCACTGCTCGGTTTCGGGGTTGCGAAAGATGAGACCTTTCATCTCGGGCAGAAATTCGTCCGCCCGGCGACCGAGCAGCGTCTGCATGTAATCGAAATCGACGCGGCCCTTCTCATTGAGCGAAAATACAAGCGCGTCGTGCGGCGACTGTGCCGCGTGCGGGCGCCGCGCTTTTTGAATGGTTCGCTCGTGAAAGATCGCGGTCTTCGTCGCGCGATTTGTGTCGGAATTGTAATCCTCCAGTGAGCAAAGAAGCGGCAGATCAGGGTCGCCACGAAACGCGCGGCGATTAACGCTTTGGTTAATCGGGCCGAAGCGCGCAACGAATGAGTCATAAGCAAAATTGAGTTGGCGCCTGGCATCGACGATTTCTTCGTCGACCAAATCCGCCAATTGCGTGCGCAGAACTTCGCGCACAGCCGAGCGTACCTTGATCAGTCCGCGAATTCGGCGCGCCGTCTCATCCGGCAGATTGAGAACTGGCGTGAGCGTTGCGCCTGTGCGGATCGCGATGGCGCCATCGTGCAACGTGAAGGCGTTTTCCTTCACATCATCTGGCACGATGATCGGTTCAGCGGCGACTCGCGTCGTGAGGTTGGTTTCTACCGCGCGGTAGATTCCTTCCGGCAATTCAGCGATTGCATCGCGCAACGCGCTGGCGAGATCACGTCCATCAGGAACAAGCGCCGGCTCGTTGCTGCGGTACATCGTGCCAGCATTGGCCATGTGGCCGAGCATCATGTGCGGGTTGCTCGCGAAGTATTCGTTGATGCGAAAGCTTGCGCCTTCGTGATTCACGTGGTCCGCCGAATCCTTCCAAGCAGGTCCGCTCGGCTTCTCTCCGTTTTGCAGCCTGCGGAGAAACACGATGTCGCTCGTCACCTCGGTATTGGCGTTTTGCTTGAACGCAGTATTCGGGAGCCGGATTGCGCCAAGGAAATCCACTTTGTCTCCGAGATAAGCGCGGAAATGCGAGTTCGTTTTGTCCAGCGTTCCCTTTGAAGTGACGAACACGATCAATCCGCCAGAGCGCACCTTCGTGATCGCTTTCGCGAAGAAATAATCGTGAATCAGAAAATTGTGATCATTGAACTGGGCATCGTGAAGTTTGTAATCGCCGAACGGAACGTTTGAGATCGCGAGATCAAAAGAATCGTCAGGCAACGCGGCGGTCTCGAAGCCTTGCGTGCGGATGTCTGCGCCGGGATACAATTTGCGCGCAATGCTTGCGCTCACAGGATCAATCTCGATACCCGTAAGTTGTGAGCGCGACTGCATTTCCGCGGGCATCGATCCGAAGAAATGGCCGATGCCGATGGCCGGTTCGAGTACGCGGCCGTATTGAAATCCGAGCCGCTGGACGGCGTCGTAAATTGCCGAGATGACAGTTGGCGACGTGTAGTGCGCGTTAAGTGTGGAAGCGCGGGCGAATTTATATTCCTCGGGTGTCAGTAGCTCTTTGAGGTGTTTGGCTTCTTGGTTCCATTCGCTCAGTGCGGGGTCCGCGAATACCTGCGGAATTCCGCCCCAGCCGACGTATCTGACGAGGGCGCGCTTTTCATCTTCGGTCGCTTCGCGGCGCTCCGCGTCGAGCCTGTGAACAAGCTCGATCGCCGCGAAGTTGTCCCGGCATTTTTGCTTTAGCGAGCCTCGGCCGAGCGCATCCTCTGGACGGATGCGATAATTGTTCGCGTTTAGAGATTCTCTTCCGGCGTCAGGAGAATGTATTTCTCGCGAATCATCTCCCAGGCGCGATCGTGCGCTTGTTGCGGCGTCAGGTTCTGCTCCGTTTCCAATTTCCTGGTCAGAGCTTCCATTTCTCCGATTGTTCGCTCCTGCGCCTCGAACAACGCTTCCATCAGTTGGCCCTTCGCCTCCAGTTCTCGAACCATCTTCGGTCGGAACTCCCGCCAATGGCGTTCGGCCATTAGTCCGTATTGGGTCAGATAGATTTGTTTGCTCACGGGTTCGTGCGAAATCGAATAAACTGAGTTGATCGTCGCGACTCGCGACCTGTCCATTGCGCTTGAGCATACACGACGAGCGCGCAACTCTGCCAGAGCGCAACGACGCGAGCTGCTCCGTGTCTGGAGCAATTCGAAAATCTTGTGCGTCACTGGAAGCGATTCTTAGCATGCGCGTGACATTACGGCAATTTTGGCGAAGAAAATTCTGCAGCGCACCGCAGTGATCGCGCGTTGTGGAATGACGAGCGCAGCGGAGCCTGCCGGAGCGGAGGCCAAGGGAACAACGCGCGATGACTGCATCTCTGAAAAGGGGGAGCAAAGTCTTTGAGCTTTTGGAGGGAGGAGCCGCGGCGCGGAAGCCCGGAAGGAGAAAGCTCAATGTCTTTGCGAAATGGGGCGAGCCTAGGGCGATGTTGTCGCGTGGTTCAGGGCTCGAATCCCGAACTTTGGTCGAAGCCTAGTGTCCGCGAATTCTCCGTCAGAGTTCTTATGGTTGCGTCGTCGGCGCCGTCAGGAATTTCAGCGTACGATATGCAAAGTGATCTCGACCTTTGTGCCGAGTTTGGCAGCCAAATGTTGAACGATCTGAGTTGCTCTGGTCGCGGCATCACGCCCAAGGCGTGTGGGATCGATGGTAACGCTGGCGGGAAATGATCTCTTTGCGGTTAGGGCGCGACTTGCTGAACCTGGACGAACCATCCCTGGCGAATCAATTCGTCAAAATGGTGCTCTATTGCGTGGACTGTCGAGCGTTCGCGAATCAGGACACCGAGCTCCATATTGCGATTAAATGCGTCATCCGTGAGGTTCGCGCTACCGATTAGCGCAGCGTCGTCAATAACAGCACATTTGATGTGCAGTTTCCCCGGGCGGCCCGCGGGATTTCGATTACGCTTTGCTAATGGCCAATAATAGATGCGCACTTGTTGTAGGGGGAGTTCCTGAAACGCAGCTGCCGCATCTTTGGTGAGTTGGCCTTCCGATTCTGCTTCGCTTTCAAAAATCAATGTCACGGTGACACCCCTCCTGATTGCTTCCGCGAGCTGCTGAACTAGGCGATCAACCCGATAGGCTGCAAATGACACGAGCAGAATCTTCCGATCGGCTTCTGAAATAAGGTCGTAGAAAATTTGATCGATGCGTCGGACAGGTAAACGAGCGTTAGCAGGGCCAGACCAAATCATTTCAATCAATAGTTGGTTGTCAGTGGACAGGTGGTCTACCGCCGCCATTGCAGCTGCGATCTCACTCCACGTCGCATTTGTCACCTTTGCAAACGACTCTTCTAGAATCCACGCCGCATCGCGGTTGAGTAGATCTGCGGTGACCGCGCGGACGGAAGAGGGATCAGGGCGACAGGAACCGTCTGCAGCCACGCGAGCCGTGAGTTGCTGCCAGACATCGTGAGGCACGCCGCGGCGAGCGCCAGCCAAAGCGGCAATCAACTCTGTTGGAATCATGACAACTTACGACAGATTAAAAAATTCGATCGCCTTGGCGGCAAACGTTCCGACAAGTGTCGTCCGATCTAAGAAACGGTTTCCCCTTTCGCATGAAGTTTCTGGAGCAAACAGGCAAGCGTGGCAACACGCGCCGTGGACAGAACGCGCATCAGGAACCGGGGCGTGCTCGGCGCACAGGGGGTCTGATGCACAAAGGCGCATGGATTCGAGCGCGTGCTGAAGGTGGCGCCCCAGCGTGACGGGTTGACCGAGTTGCACGAGACCGCCGAGTGTTCCCTCGCTATCCGAAGCCGCAGTGTAAATCAGAATTCCGGCCATCGGGCCGTGCTCTTGGCCGACCATACGGCTGTAAAGACGTTCGCGTAGGCTCGCAGCGGTGTAGCCACATTCCAATGCGATCTGACGCATAAGCGCATGCGACAGCGAGTGTAGCAAAACGAACCGGATACCGGGGAAACCTCCCTCGGGTGGGTTCTGTTTCCGCATCCTTCGCCATGCTTTATGAGATTCAAGGAACTCTGCTTCCAGTCTTCTTACCTCCGGCCTTTGCTCCCACGCCTGCAATGCTGATTCCTTAAGTCGAAGAAAAATTCCTTCGCCTCGGACTTCTGACGCCGGGAGCCAAGTTGAGCTTTTGCGGCTTAAGGGTGTTTCCCGTCCATCGTCGACGTATGCGGCATCGGCAAAGTCGCCTTTCGATTCAATGCGCGTGAACGCCACTAGAGCGCGAACTTCCCGCAACCTTTCGAGCAGAACTGTTTCTTCAAAAAATTCAGCAAAGCCCGCCGGCGGCGCGACGCGAGTTACAAGGAAGTCCTTGGTCGCCACCGGTGCCGGATTCTCAGTGAGTATTTGCCACTCCGCGATTTTCAAATCCCTTTCTTCCCCATCCGTTCCGCTGCCTTCTTTCCTGTGTTCTTCGATAGCTGCCCAGATTTGATCAACAGTGAATTCTGCCAGCACCGGCATTCGCGATGGTGCAGTTACATATTTGGCAACCTCAAGGGACGGAATGTCTCTTAAAGCCGCCCAATTTTCTGCGACGAGCAGCGCTAGCTTGTCCTGCGCCCGCGGTGGAAGCGAGAGCGCCGACATCACAAGGGGAAACCAGCCATTGGACGCTCCAAGCAAAATGGTTCGCGCTTCTTGATCACATGTCCCTGCGTCGATTCTCCGCAGATGCGGATGGTGTCCCGTGCACTGGATGTGAAATGAGTCTCGGTCGAACGCATCCGCCATGCGTCGTTCCTCGCCACATTCAAGACATTTAACAATAATGTCCGAGGCGTCGCCCGCAGCACCGAACTCGCGCAACGTGAGCCGGCTGGGTTTACACGGGACTTTCTGTTTATGGACATATTGAATCCATGCGAAATCAGTTAAATGACCATTTCGACACGCGAGTAGGAAGCGAACCGGCAGCGCCGTGGGCGGAATGGTTTTTGCTTTTGGACAACTCTCATGAACATAGCGTGTTTTGTCGGGACGCCAGCGGTCTTGGACGAGTTTGAAGGAGCCTGAATCAATCGTCGTGAGTAGGTCGCAGAGCGGACAACGAAACCATCGTGGAAACGGGACTACGGGCACTCCAACGGCGGGAGCAGTGGGGTCTTGTTTGTCGTCATCGAATGATATTGGCGGCAGGTATAACTGCTTTACTTGCGGACCGAGCCGCCGTTGAACTGCGCCTAACAACCTTTCTTCGGAAATCTCAGTACAATGCCGGGAATCCCAATCATCAAGGCCCATGATGAGGACGGAAAGATTAGGCAAATCCAACAGTGCACCGATCCCGAATGTGTAAATCAGTTGGCTGGGCCTCAGATTGCCAAGTTCGTTCATATTAAATTTTTGCGCGTGCTAAGCGCGGAGGCCCGTCGAATTCTGATCGAGCACAAGATCGGCTGTTCCTTCAACGTCGCGCAGACTGTTAAGGCAAGTGAATAACTCCCAAGTCGCCGGCCCAGGTTGCGTTAGCAAGCCGACAACCGCCTGCCCATCGTCACGATAGCCAAGGCGGTGATCGGTTTGATTGTGGACACGCGCCAGCCAGTAGTCGCGTCGTTGCATCAATAATTCGCGAACCTTTGCGCCAACCGCTGGGTCACCGAGTGCCCGTTCTGCACGCGCGATGATCCGATCAATGACTTCACTCATCTCCTGATCATCGTCTGGCAGTTCCCCCGCCTTTTCATTTGCGTTCAATCTGTCGTCGCGCAATCGCATAAGAGCAACGAGAACGCCGGCAAGTCCGCGGTCGAGCGCCCGAGCGGAGAAAGGGGTTACAGAAAGCGCTTCGACATGTTTGAAAAACGTTTCATGGTAGTGTTCGAAGGCTTCGTAGTGAGAAAGGTCGCGTGGCCGCGCCCAATTGAACAATGTTAGGATCAATCCGGGGGCAGAAAGCGAGCGACCGACCCGGCTCGTGGCTTGAATGTATTCCGAAGTATTTTTGGGTTGCCCAGAGACGACCATTAGGCCAAGCCGGTCAATGTCCACTCCAACGGAAATCATGTTCGTTGCCAGGATCGTATCGAAGGGACGCGGGGCTGGCTTTTTTCCAGCTTTGCGATCGGCATCGCGCTGAGCGTCCTGCGCTTTGTCGAAGATCGTCTCAAGCCGTTCGAGAATGTTAGGTATATCTGTGCCCGATTTCCGGGAGGTGAGCTCTTCGACGGCGCCGAAACCAATTTGCCGCTTCGACAAACCGCGTTGGTCCGCGTCACGAAGGCGTGCCCGGATGTCGTCTTCAACCAAACGTCTCGTTCCTGCTAACTCGCGGATCGAATTGAAATAGCCAACTAACGTCATCCACGGATCAGCAAGGATGTCGTATTTTTCAAACAGCTTTTGTGCGGCCGCCATAAGGGCGACATAGACCCGAATCATCGCCGCAGGGTAACGGCGACCAAAAGCGCAGACGCCCAAATAGCGCCTGCCCGGGTATTCTTCACTTGGCGGGCGTTGAATCGCGAAGAAGCTATCTTTGATTGACGTCCCTTGCGGCGGGAACACTTCGAGTTTGCGAAGAAAAAGTTTCCGCACTTGATCGGGGGCGCGGCGAATGGTTGCTGTGGAAGCAACAACCTTGGGGCGCACGAGCTTGCCATTGACCGTCCACGAACACAACTCGTCCACCGCAGTTTCATACAGCGCGACCATTGAGCCGAGGGGGCCGCTGATTAGATGCAATTCGTCCTGGATAATTAAATCGGGCGGCCGCAATGGATCGTGAGGCTGCCGTTTCACCGATGGAAGCCTGTTCCTAGCAGGATGATTTCCTGTGTCATCGATCTCAATTTCCGGTGACAGAAAACCGTGACGAAGACACAAACCGTCAACTTGCCCGAAAAGATTTTGCGTCTCTCCCTTCCAGGGCATCTGCGCAAACTTGTCCACTGTCGCGATCAGAAGAGATGGCGGGCGTCGATATATGTCCTCGTCCACGACCATCACTGGGAGTCCTTCCTTTGGAGCTTGGGCCTCGGAAAACTCGCAAGTTCCTGTGGGATCACCGCAATACGTCACGCACTGACCAATCTCGCTCGGTGGCTCGTAGACTTTGACGTGGTGCGGATGAATTTCTCGCCCGCACCACGGACACGAGACGATTTGGTGCGGCGTCCCGCCGAGAAACGGTCGGCCACCTGTGTTTCCAATGCGCAGACTCTCCGCGGCTTGCTTTAATGTGTTCGGCGTAGCTTTGGCGCCGACCCACAAACCTAGGCGAAAAGGAGTTACACCCCACTTGGCAGTATCTGTTTTGCGGATCATCTCGCAGGCGCAAAGCAACGCTGCAGCGCGCTGAAATTGTTGAAGCGTCAGCAGCCGCAGCGTGTAACGCATCAGCACCGCGATACCATGATCTCCGGCTCGTCCTTCAACTTCCCTCTGCAGCCGACGTAATGCCAGCACATAAGCGGTTAGACCCAAATATGCTTCGGTTTTACCACCGGCGGTTGCGAACCAAAGCAGGTCCGCTACGGCTTCGGTTTCGTGGCTACGGTCCGGGTGATCGAGCCGTGTGATGCTCGGCAAGTTCAACAACACGAATGCAAGCTGGAACAGACGCCACGTTCGATTCTCAGGCTTGTCAAAAGGATCGACCGGAGAACCTGCGGGCTGTTCTTTCCTGCGAATTGCCCGCGCATACGTAGAGCGGACCCGCTGTTGCCACATCGCGCGATTTGCAAAACGAAAAGCCTCTTCTGTCATCAAATCAGATTCGATTAGATCGATGCCTTCCTTGATGCGGTCATGCGCTCGCCGACAACGCTCCACTGCACGCCGCGCCGCTGCTTGGTGATCCGCGAGGCGCTCTGTTGGATTGTTAAGCTTGGCCTCTTCCTGTGTTATCCAACTCGCGTAAGCGTGCTGGAGCTTACGTAACGAGGCTACCAACCCGGTTTTTGGCATCTCAGCGAGTTCCTTCATGTCCAAAACCACACCGACGAGGTTCGGATCGTCCGCAGGCGTGCGTGCAGTTTGCTGTTCAACCTCTGAGCGCGGAATGAACTCTGTCTCGATCATCTGCGCCTGAGTGGCTTCTGCTTCCGGCAGCGTGGTATGGATGGACACGCCGTGCCCGACAGCGAATTCGAGCCGGTCGCGGTAAAGCATTTCCAGAGTTTCAGTTTCCTCGCGTGCGATCGGATCCATTCTGGACAAGTCATGCCGCCAGTCGTGGCGCCGAACGAAAATCGGTCGAGGCGGAACGGCACCGTCGAGCACCGACATTTTGGGTTGGAACACCCAAGCCTCATCCTTTTTTTTGTCTTGTTCCGGGTGCGTGTTCACTAGGAAGGCACTGATTACCCACCCGCGGGGCGTCAGCCGCATCTTCCCCTGCACGATAACTGCAGGGTCTGTATTGGGCCGCGGCTGGAATGGACCGAAAGGACCTTCACTCAGCGAAATGACCAGCGGGTCGCCAATGAACGGTTCACGCTTCCATACGTTGGCCTCTGCGCCGGTCTTCTTGTTGACCTGCATGGAACTTTTGATTCGCCGATAACGTCCCCATTGCGTCTTGATGAGGATGGATCTGGCTTCGTTCTCCACGACGAAGCTCATGCCGATGGAATTGGGGAAAAACGTCGATGCAGGCGGCGTTGAGGCATCCGTTGCGCCGACTTCGAGATCATCGGTTTCGTCCGTGCCAAGCGCGTCTTGTTCTTCGGCTTCGACGGCTGTGGCTTTGGGTGCAAGCATTCCAATCAGATAACGGCCGGTGACGCGGTCTTCGCGCTGGTCGAGTTCTTCCTCTGGACCACCAGCCGGGCCTAACAAGTCGTTAATCACCATCGTCGTTAACTCATCGCGGATGGCATGAGGTTTGATGGGCGGCACTGCAGTCGATGGGGTGTTAGCGGACATGATCAGTTTGGTTGGGTTATCCGACGTTACACAACCAGCTCGGGCTGCGCCGGTGCAACGCCCCTGGCAAGTTTCGACTTCGCCTTTTTGGCTTTGGATTTCTTTTTGTCATGCAGCCCGGCTTTTACTTCCACTTCGTAACGCTCGTGGTTGAGGGCGAGGAGGCGGTCGAGAACGGTGCGGCGGGCGGACTCGCTGATCGTGTAGCGTTCGCCTTGCTTCGTGGCGTGGAAGCCGTGGCCCAGGTCCAAATCGCTCCAGCCGTAGGCGCCGGCCACGGCCTCATCTAGCTCCACGTGCAACGTCCGCAGCGTAAGGATGTCCGCTGCTTGCTCGCCTCGGTCGTGGAAGCGATTATATGTTTTAGTTATTCCTTCTTGGCGGGCGAGCATGATAATGCGGCGTTGCTCGTGATAGCGACGGCCGACCTCCCCAATCCTGGCTACGTGTTGCGTAGGAAACGGGAACGTGTCAAAGCAATCGGACGGGGAAAAACGAAGACGCGTTTCGAGCGTCGAACTATATTGTCTCACCCAGGCTTCATAGACAGATGTCTGCAGGAGACCAAACCCAATTTCGGGTGGCATGGCAAAGACCGCCGTTCCTATGTCGAAAACACAATTGTTGGGAATGATGACAGGCGCGAGATATTTCGCTACGCGACATAATGTGAGGACCTGCTCCTGATCCTGAATGGCGTCATAAAGCGCTTGTGTTTGACGCGCGAATTGCCACCACCTCCGCGCCCGGTCTTCGCCAGTCGGATTGCGCCCGCGAAGTGTCTCACGTTCAGATTTCACTCGCTCTCGCAAGATTGATAAGCAGGTGGGATACTTTTCAGCATCCTCAAGCGGCCAATCGCGGAAATTTATAACCCACCGGCTTGGAGATGGCTCCGCACGTGAAACAATGTCCTCGCCGTTTAGGTAAGGTAAAATCACATCCCGATTGCGACTATCTTTTTCAAGCAGAGATTTCGCTTCTTCTGCATTCAGAACGAAGCCCATACCAAGCACGTAAGAACCTATGAATGCTTTGCCGGAATTTGCGGCAAGAGCAAGAGCCTTCCCAGTAACGACCGAGGGCTCATTGAGGAAAGCTGTTATTCCAGAAACTTCACGTTGATTGAGGGAAAAAACTCCATGCCAATCTCCTCTTCTCAACCAGACTTGTGCTATCTCAAGAGCGGCATCCCCGGGCCATGGAACGCTGGAAAGCGCGCGAATTATCGCCTCAGGGCTTAGCTGCTCCAAACCGACCTCGCGGGTATCACCTTGCGCGATTGTATTCGTCGCGAGCAAGCCGGCCACACCTCCATCTGGCCTAAGGAGGTGGAAGATTCGCAAAAAGAAGTAGGCGCATAGGTCCGCGCTCCCTCGCCTGCCGTTGGCGAGGTGCCGCACAAGATAATTGCGATAATCGTCTCCAAACGCGCCGGTTATTTTCTGGCCGCCCATAAAAGGAGAATTACCGACGAACGCATCGAACCCGCCGCGAGCGAACACTTCTGGAAATTCGACGGGCCAGTGGAACGCCCGGCTGCCGGACAATTTCTCAAGGGCAGCATTTTGAAGAGCGCGGGTTGAGGGTTGAGAATTGAGCGAAGCATTCGCATCCTCCTTCATCAGCCGCTGCGCTTTCTCCGCCTCCTCTTGGCGGGCGTCTTCGTAAGTATCGCCATCGAGGCCGCGCAGTTCAAAGGCGATGAGGCAGTCGGCAATCGCTTTGACCTTGGCGGTGGCGGCTTCGGCTTCGGCGTGCAGGCGATTCTTCGTTTCGATCTGGGTGTGGTCGTTGGAGGGCAGGTCTTCGAGGGCGCGGCGTTTTTGCGGAGGCTTCCTCCACGTAGCGAAGACAGTCGGAGGTAGCAAAGGTGACCTGCCGTTCGCCGCGGCGCAGGCTGAAGTTCTCGATCTGCTGAGACGGAGCTGATGCCGAGCAGGGAATCGCCGCACTTGAGCGCGTGGTCGAGGAAGCTGAAGGGCCGGTCGCGTTGCAGGGTGATGAGCCAGAGCGAGAGCTTGGCCATCTCCACGGCCATCGGGTTGATGTCCACGCCGTAGAGGCAGCGGTCGGCCACGTAACGCCGCGCGATGCGCAGCCGCTCGGCAGGGTCGGCGGGAAGAAGCCGCTCGCTTGAGATCGCCCGTAGAGAAATCGCCTTCAGGCGTCGCAAGAATCTTCCCCGGATTCGCTTTCTCCGCAATTTCCCACGCCTCGACGAGCCGCTCGGCAAGGTAGCGGCAGGCCTGCACGAGGAATGCGCCCGACCCCATGGCCATGTCGCAGACTTTGAGCGCAAGAATCTCGCGCGGTGATTTGAGCTTCCATTCCGTCTTGCGGCTTGCCTTCCGCGGGCCGCTGTAGACGAGCGGCTCCAGGGTGTGCTGGACGATGGGTTCGGTGAGGCTGCGCGGCGTGTAGTGGGTGCCGGTGCTGCGGCGTTCGCTGCCCGCGGTGACGTAAACGCTGCCGGGCTCGATGACGACGAGCTGGCCGAAGGCGTCTTCGCGCAGAAGCGCGGCGAAAGGTTGCACACGTCTCGCCAAGAAGGCGTCTTGGCCACAGGCGATGAGCGAGCGCGTGTTCGTCGAGCACGGGCGGTTGCTTCGATGAGGCGTTGTCTAAGCGTCCTTCTCGCTGCGGCCCGGTTTCTCTCCTTCAGGAACTCGACGAGAGCTTCTGTGCCTTTGGCAGCGAGTTCTTCGAGTTTCGAGAGCGCGATTTCCGGTTCGTTGTCTTCGGCTGCCGGCAAGGCCGAGGATGAGTTCGCGTGGCGCGCTTCGCGGTGTGGTCGAGCAAGACCTTCATAGACGTGGCCGATCTGCTCGATGTCGAGCGCACGGAACGAAAGTCGTCGCGCTTCCGCCGGACCGCCGCCCGGGACTTTCACGCGCAGGAGTTGCAACGCTTCGAGCAGGTGCAGCACGACGCGGTTGTTGATCGGCAGCGGCTTGGCTGGCGCTGTCCGCCAGTGCGTGCCTGCGGCGCGGCCTTCGAGGAACGGGTAGCGGTCGGGATCAAACAGCGGCCGCCGTAGGGCGGCAAGCGCATCGCTTCGTGCTCCACGCCGCCGTGGACGGCGCGGAAGGTCGCGAGCAAGCGGCACCAGGCATCGTGCCGGCGTTCGAGGACTTCTTCGCCGTGTTGGTCGGCGCGTTCGCGCAGCAGCTCGCTCAGCGTGGAGACGGCGTAGTGCTGATCGTAGAGCGGGTCGCCGAGCAGGAGCAGCTCGCGTTCTTCGGCAGAGAACAGAAACACGAGCCGCATCATGACGGTGAGCGCGGCATCGTAGAGGGCCTTTTCGCGCACGTCTGCGAGCAGCGTGCGACTCGGATTCGGCGTCGATGCGATCGAACGCCTGCACGAGCACCTCGACGGCCTGGCGGACCTGATAGCCGAGCTGGTCGGTGACTTCCTGCTGGTCCTTTGCGCTCTCGGCGTAAAGAGCGGCAAGCGTCTCGGGTTCTGCAACGCCCAAGAATCGGCGCAGGTGCAGCAAGCTGTGAAACGCCCGGAGTGTGATCGGCTCCTCCATCCAGAGGTCGGCATACCACGAGGCGAAGCCGGTGGTCTCGCCGCGGGGCGCATAGACGAGCATCCAGTGCTCGCCGTTTGTGACCAGGCCGAGCGGCACATCCGTCGCGTGGAGCAGCTCCATCATCCGCGTGGCTGGTGAGGCTTTCCAGATTTTGCCGATGACGGGTTTTTCGAGGTCCTGCTCTGGCGCGTAATACTCGATGAGCAGGAGCGGTTTCTTTCCAGCGTCACGAGCTTTCAGCACGAAATCAGGTCGCAAGGTTTCGCCGAAGTTCGCCATGATCGCTTCCATGCCAGGTGGAATGGCTTGGCCCTCAGCGAGAAACTCGGGCGGATATTCCAGGATTTCCGTCAGGACATGGCGAATCCACGCTTGATGAACCGCAAACTGCTTCGCGCCGCGCTCTTGCCAGTCTTCATATTTTTCACGCAGTTTTGAAGCTTTGACTGAATCACGTCGGTCGAGACCCTGCGGAAAAACTCGCATCAATACGGGCATCGACAAAAACGGTCCCGAAGTTTCGATGAGCGAAAGCCATTCGACGTGATGACGGGCTACGCTCATCGGTTTCCTCCTTGGTTAAACGCCACGACAGCACGTGGCGGGACGAGAAAAGTCACCGCGACTGGAAACAGCCGCGGCTGCGGGTCACGGTATCGACTGCGGAGATGCTCGATTTCGCGAGCGAGTTCGGCGGGCAACTCTTTGAGACGATTATTCAGGGTAGTGATATCGCGTTCGCGTTGCTGCTTTTCTTCTACTGTCCAATCGAACTGCATCTGTTTGTCCTCTTTCGTGGCCAGTGCCTCGCGAATGGAGCGTTCCAGTTCCTGCATGACCGCGGTTACATTAGCGACTTCGCGATCGGAACGTTCATCGAGGAATTTTTTAAGATTTTTTGTGCGCTCCGTCATCCGTGCTTCGAGTGCCTGAATCAGGGGCGCTTCGATCTTCGGCCAAAGCTCTTTGAGACGATCTTCGATTAGATCAGGCGCCGCTTCACCGGTAGCCGCTACCGAGGCATTTTGCACTTCGCCAACATTCATTCGGCTGAAACGGCCTTCACGAATAACACCGCCAGCTATGATGATCTCCTCGTGGATGCGTTGATTGTCCCCGCCAAGCACGAGCAACCGCCCGTGGACCACAACCGCCGGGGTCTGCAGAGCTGTGTCCCGCACCATGCGCGCTGTGAACCGGTTGAGTTTTTTCGCGAGACCTTGCGACCAGATTTCAGCGCGGAGCAGGCGCAGACACATCTGCACCAGCCGATGATTCAAGTGGCACAGGACAACGTCATCGCGTCCGGCAGCGAGCGAGTGATCGAAGACAATTGGGCGAACCTTCTTCGTGTGCGGATCTGCGAGACCTTCGGCGCAGAGGGCCCAACTGCCGGTAAATGCAGGTAAATGGAATTCGCCGGGATTCTCTATCGGCCGTAGCGCCGGTTGACCGGCGAGTGCAAGTCCAGTCTCGACGACATTCTGGATGTTGGCCGGCGACAGACGCAATTGGCGTTCAGTTTCGCGAAGCTGCTCAATAAGCCTTTGTAGTTGCTCGCGAAGCTTGCGTTCGAATTTTAGCATCGCGCGAACCGGCTCGGAGTCACGTTCCGCACCGGACGTATCCAATTTTCGGCGACGACCGAGCATGGCCTCCTCCACCTGCGCGGCGATAACCGGGCCCACTTTTCCAAGGTCTTCACGGATGGCTTCGACTTTGAGTGCAGCTCGCAAAAGGAATTCGAGATCGCCTTCCAGATCTCCGGGTGACTGCGCGGGTTTAGCAGCATCGAACCCGGCGCTAACAAAATGGAAGACGTGAACTTCTGGATTCTTTTGACCGTGACGATCGACGCGCCCATTTCGCTGCTCCATTCGATTCGGATTCCACGGAATTTCATAATGAATTAGGTCCCAACAATGGTTTTGAAGGTTCAGGCCTTCTGACGCGGCGTCAGTGGCGAGCAATATGCGGACGGGTGCTTTCTTCGGGTCAGCTTGAAACGCCGCCTTAATTCGTTCTCGGTGGTCGATGGCCATGCCACCATAGATCGTCAGCAGACGATCTTCGCCGGCGAAGCCCTCTGCGGCGAGAAGATCGTGCAGCCATTTCTGCGTGGCGCGATACTCAGTAAAAATGATGACGCGGCGGTCGGACCAATAGCCGCCCGGTTTCAAATTGTCTTTTAGCCATTGGATGAGTCGGCGCGCTTTGCTGTCCGTGCGCATTGCTGCACGGACGGCAAACTCGCGAAGTTCCGCGAGCAATTTCTTTTCTTCAGGATGAACCGGCGCGACGTGGCGCGAAGCGATTTCAATAGCATCCAGCGCGGTGTTTTCGTAATCTTCATCATTAGCAAAATCGTTATCGGCTTCCTCGATTTGCCGCTGCCAAGCTGTGCCATCAGGGCTCTCCAGTCTCTCCCCGAACGAGCGTGCATGTTTTTCAATTGTCGCGGCAAATGCTGCCGGAGAAGAAAACAGACGTTTCTTTAGGAGTTTGAGGACGAACTCTGTGGCGAAATGCTGCCCCGCTGTTGCAGCGGAAGCTACACGCAGTTGTGCATAGCGTCGCAGTTTCTGATGTGCCTCGCGCTCGGCATCTGTGTAAGTGACTTCGAGAGGGTTGACACGACGTTCAGCAAAGCGACGCGTTCCGTCCCAACGGAGTTCCAATTCAGATTTCATGCGGCGAACCATCACGGCTTCGAGCTGAGCCCGGTTCGGTCTTACCGCTCGGGCGAATCGCTGGTTGTCTAGCAGTTCGAGCAGCGCCGAGAAACTTTCGATGTATCCGTTGTGTGGCGTGGCCGATAAAAACAGTTTGTGTTCGAAGTATGGCCCGATCCCGCGGATGGCTTCCGTGCGCAGTGAATCTGTAGCATACCTGCCGCGGCCCGATGGTGCGACGTTGTGCGCTTCGTCAAGAATTAAGAAGATCGTACGGTCGGGGGAATGTGGGCTGATCACCGGAAGGCAGGGTTTCCCGAAACAACCGCATCGGTCGTTCGCGCTTCAGAAAATCGATCGACGTGATAATACGGGGGAAATGCGTCCAGGGATTAACTCGAATACCGCGACGGCGCCTGAGATCGCCTAACAAGTCGCTGTCAATAATACGGAACTCTAAGCCAAATTTATCCCGCATTTCCTCCTTCCATTGAAGCTGAATCGAGGACGGGCAAACGATCAATACGCTGCGCACGCGATGCCGCAGAATGAGCTCTTGCATCACCAAACCAGTCTCGATTGTTTTACCTAGACCCACGTCATCCGCGATTAGAAGATGCACTCGTGGCATCAAAAGAGCGCGGACCAGCGGGTCCAACTGGTAATCATCGATATCAATCCCGCTGCGAAATGGAGCCTGTAGCTCTTTGTCATCCGCGCTTGAGACCGATCCCCATGCGACAGCGTCCAAAAACGCGTCGAAAACACGCGGGGCATCGAATTCGCGCAATGCTGGAAGTTGAGCCTTGTGAAAACAACTGACGCCCGGCTCGAGTTCCCAAACAACAGAAAGTTCCTCGCCTAAGCCTTCATCATCTACAGATGACAACTCGACCAGATGCTGGCGCTGTTCGGCGGCGTCCAAGGCGGTCGGCAGCGGAAGTGTAGACGTTTCGATCCCCGTTACGACGAACGGTCGTTGGCGAGCAATAACAATCTGGCCGGGCTCTGGTAAAATGGAGGACATGATAGTGGCTCTTGGGGTAACGAAATTTTGTGCAGTAAATGGAAATCCGAACGGCGTAGAGAGGTTCGCCGAAGTCGCCTTGGTACGTGCGCCTCGATTACACCTCCCTTTGCATCGAAAGCGCGTAATTTAGCCTTTTGGGAGCAGCTGTAAAATTGCGCATAACCAAGCGCTGCCTCGGCGTCCTCGCTGACACGGCCGGCGCTGGATAATGTGCGTTGACGGGATGTCGTTATATCGTTAAAAGAGACGATGTAATGGCGCGTCCGCGTTCATCGGTGCCTACACCCGCTCATTGCCGAATTCTGCGGGCGATCGCACGAGGTCTCGGTAGCGGGTTTCCTCCGTCGGTAAAGGAGCTCGCAGATTCTCTCGGCCTGGCGGGAGTTACAAGTGTGATGCCAACGTTGAGAATCATGGAGCGAAATGGTTTCGTTAGCATCTCCGGCGGCGGAGAGCGCGGAAAGCGACGCGCCGTCATTCTGACGGCTCGTGGAAAAGCGGTTTTGTCGATCGGCGGTTTGCCTGTGCTCGGGACCGTGCCAGCCGGGCCAATGCGCGAAGCCCTGAGCCAGTGCGACACCGTGATCGACGAAGGCGATCTGCTGCGACATCGACCCGGCGATTTCTTGCTCGTTGTAAATGGTGATTCAATGATCGGTGATGGCATCATGCCTGGAGACAAAGTGCTGCTGCGGCCCGACGTGCAGGTGAAGGAACGCGAAATCGCGGCGGTGCAGGTGGGCGAGGATTACCGGGCGACATTGAAACACGTTCACTTTGGTCCGGGTCGAAACAAATTAACCCTTGCGGCAAGCAACCCGAAATACAGCCCGATAATTGTCGCGTCAGAGGAAGTGCGCGTGGCCGGCGTTTATCGCGGACTTGTAAGAGTCTGCGTTTAGCGACTTCATCATGTCGGCAAAACAAACAGAAATCATTTGGCAAGCAGAACCGCACACTGTTGCCAAGGTGGAGGTTCTCAGAGCGTACTTGGTCGCGTATTTTCAAATTCTCGGCACGTCGAAGCCCTGCCAGAGCTTGCTATATGTCGACGGCTTCGCAGGTCCGGACGAATACCGAAACTTTCCGCACGGATCGCCTTCGGCAGCGCTCTTGGCAGCTCAGGAAGCGATGCGAAATTCGCAAGGTCGTTGGAAAGCACAGAAACTGCATTGCGCGTTCATCGAATCGGATACGAAGCGGTTTGAGAATATGACCCGAAAGATCGAGCCGTTTCGCGCACTGGCGGGGCTGGAGATTCACACGTACAACACCAACTTTGTTACCGGACTAGCCAAACTGCGGACCGATGTTCCGGCTCCTTTTTCTAAGGCGCACCCGCTCTTTGTGTTCATCGATCCGTTCGGAGCCACTGGTGCTCCCTTCGACACAATAAAGGACATACTAAACAGCGACTGTTCGGAAATCCTGATCAACCTCGATGTCGACGGCATCGGTCGAATTTTTCGGGCGAAGGCGGATGCCAACCACGATGCTCTCCTAACAGCTATTTACGGCGACCGCTCTTGGGCAGCGGAACTCGACGACACCCAGGGCTTTCCTCTCCTGTGCCGCAAAGCTTTGCATCATTACACTGAGAAGCTGAAGGCGATTACCGGCGTCCGCTATGTGTTTGCTTTCGAGATGCAAAGCACAAGTGGGACACTGAACTACTTCCTCGTCTTCGCCAGCAAACACCCGTTGGGGTTGGTCAAGATGAAGGAAGCGATGAAGCGCATCGATCAAGACGGCAGCTACCGTTTTGCTGACGCAAATGTCTCCCAGCCCTCTTTGCTCCGCTTTGACGATCCGGCACAATACGCGCCCGCATTACACAAACACTTCGAAGGCCGGAACGTGAACTACGAAGCGTTCGACAACGAGATTGCGGATTACGCGTTGAACGAGACGCCGTTTCGCAATTCGAAGTCGATGCTGGCTACGCTCGAAAAACAAAACCTGATTCGCGTGGTAAGCCAGGATGCTAAACGCCGTAAAGGCACCTTCAAAGAAGGCGCAGTAAAATCAGTAGAATTCCTCCGCACGACCCATGGGCTTCAATTCTAGTATCGAGTGGACAACGCATACGTTTAATCCGTGGTGGGGTTGCACAAAGGTATCCGATGGTTGCCGCAATTGTTATGCGGAAGCGCTGTCAAATCGCTACGGTCATAGCGTATGGGGCGCCGGCAAGCCGCGCCGATTAATGAGCGATGCTCACTGGCTGGCGCCACTCGGTTGGGACGCTGATGCGAAACGCACCGGAAGGACCGCCCGGGTTTTCTGCGCGTCAATGGCGGACGTGTTCGAAGAACAAGCCCCGCCAGGGCAGCTCGCGAGATTATGGGATCTCATCAGGTTGACCCCTAATCTTGATTGGCAGCTCTTAACTAAACGACCCCATCGTATCGCAGAAAGTTTGCCTCCTGATTGGGGCAGTGGTTACAGCAACGTTTGGCTCGGAACAAGTGTGGAGGACCAGCGGGTGATTAATCGCGTTCGAGAGTTATCTGCCGTCCCTGCTGTCATCCGGTTTCTATCCGTAGAGCCTCTTCTTGGGCCGATTCGCCGCCTTCCGTTAAAGGGGATTGACTGGATTATCGTTGGAGGCGAGTCCGGACCGAATGCCAGGCCAATGGAGGCCGAATGGGTTTTCGACATTCGTCGGCAATGCCGGACCGCCGGCGTTGCATTTTTCTTCAAGCAATGGGGTGGCGTGAACAAAAAGAAATCCGGTCGAACGCTATCTGGCCGAATCTACAACGAAATGCCTAAACCGCGGCGTTCGTTCTCTACGCTTTGTCGCGCGGCCTAGAGCAGATTCTATCGCATTGCCGAACTGTGCTTTCTCGCTGCGGAAGCTGGTCTAGTTTCCGCCGCACAATTGGGCAGTTAGATCACGAGATCGGGATAGTGACAAACGCAGCACCGGTTAGCATGCACCGAACCACATGCACACTCGCCCGTGCGGTTCGATTGGAGCGAGTAGCTTGCGACGATGGACGCGCTGGCAATGGATCACAATAGCGGTGTATTTCCTAAGATTGCGAAGCACGTGTGGTTTTATTTTGTGCTCTTCCTGCTCGGAGTAATTTCGCGACATCTTTCCGCTCTGGTAGCCCCACGATTTCTTGCTTACAGCTGTGATCACTCACAAGAGCGGTGACATGCAGCCCGGACCCGGATTCTTCGAACTAGCAAAACGCAGAGGCAGAGACACGTCCGACCTCCTTCGATGCTGGGTTGCCGAGTTCAACAGAGTTCATGACTATTGGGCGAATCAGGCGTAGAGCTGATACCAACGATGCAGGCAACAGCTGTGCATTCGATCCACGAATACGAAGTCCGGCCGCGCAAAGATAAACGAGGGGCTAATCTAATTTCGAATAAGCTGCCATTTGGTCGCCTCTGGTACGGCGAGCCACATGCAATTACTAATGCTATCGACTACGCGAAGTTTTTCAGCCGATCACATCGGGCCGTCATTCGCGTTTACGATGCGGCGGGCAATGTGATCGAAACGCACGAGCACGCAGGCAATTTCAGAGAACCGTAATCCGCTTCCAATATGGCGACAGGTCGATCCAATCAGATCACGAAACAAATCGGCGAATACCTTGTTGCGTCCGAGCTTGGCCGTATTGGGCTTGTTGCAGCAACCTTCTCGGGCAGTGTTCCAGACTACGACATCATCGCCACGGATTCGGCATTCCGTTCATTACCCGTGCAAGTTAAGACCTCTAACGGTACTTCGTGGCAGTTGGACATCCGCCGCTTTGTCGATATCCAATTCGAGGGACAAAAGCAAATTATTGGTCGCCCCGTCGCTGTCGCGGACAACATTGTATGTGTGATGGTCGCTTTGTCTCGTGAATATGGCAAAGACCGATTCTATGTCCTGTCATTGAAAGCACTCCAAGAGCTGTTGATAACGGGTCATGGGAGCTATCTTGAAAAGCACGGTGGCGTGCGGCCAAAGAAGTTCGATTCTTACCACTGTGGTATCAAGGAGGAGACACTCGCCCCATTCAAAGACGCCTGGATTCCAGAGTTTCGGGATAAGCAGGGTTTGTCCGTGCAACGGCTCCCCGCTTAACATGCTGGTTTCCGTTTGGGAAATTGACGCGGTAATGCGTACTTCGAAATGGCAGCGCAGAGATGGCAGTTTTCATTCGTCGAAAACGTTTGGAATTAACCGTTAGTCGGCGGCATAATGGCGTAAATGTACGCGAAGATTAAGCAGATTGATTGGGATACCATCACGATAGACAACGGCGAGCGATATAAGGCTCAAGAAGGGGAGCGCTCAAAGATGGTGATGTGGACTGCTGGCGATTCCGTGGACATCACAGGCGGCGGGAGCGATGTCACGGTTCGGAACGCCACCCGATTCAATCAGATCAAGGCTCGCCGTTGGTAAGGGGTTCGATACGGCAAGCTACGGAAACCTTGGCAGAAAGCTCCTTTTTCGGAGGGAAACGAGCGCTGGAAGGGAACACTTCACCTTTTCGCTAATATCACAGTTCCGCACGAAGTATGCTCACCCCAGAATTGTGCAAAAGAATGCAACACTACTTGGCCTACGTCTGTGCCAGCCCATCTTCGCTGCGCAAGCAAGGCCAGGGCACGATCGGCGTGGCGCAAACCTACCTCAAAACCTTAGACCTATCTCGATCTGAATGAGTTAAAGAGGTTTGCGCAGGAATACGACATTCGCAGCGTCGTCGAGGACGTGAACTTCGAAATTTTACGCGATGCCACAAGGCATCCGTAGCAGTACATTAATATGACCGCAGCTATGCCTCAGCTTGATCAGCGCTCACGCAGAATAATGGAGGAATCCGACCGCAGGCATGCCGCGACTGGAGCGGTCACATTTGAAGCGTACCGTCGAAGTCGATACGACGAGCTGAACAAATGGGTGCGCACGCGGAAGGCGGTTTACCTCGACATGAAATATTGGATTTGGCTCCGCGATCCGGGTGGTTCGCCCTTCCCGGCTGAAACGAAAGCCCTGTCAGCTGCACTAACGCACGGAGTCAAAACGGGCCGCATTTTCTGTCCGGTGAGCTATTCGGCGTTTGTGGAGCTGATGCGAATCAACCCGCTGAGTCTGCGACTTCATCAGGCGGAAGTGATGGACGAGCTTTGTCTCGGCGTTGCCATCAGGAACGGGTTCGACATGGCAGAGATCGAGTTCTGCGAGTTCTTTGGCCGGAACCTGCCGGCGCTTCGAGCTATACCCTATCGGGTCGAAAGTGTCTGGTGCCCGGTGGGCCAGATGGTCGTCGAGAAATATCCGTACCACGACGAGTTTCCTGCTGATGTTATGGAACATTGCCGCAAGGTAATGCTCGACGTGATGTGGGAGAACAGAATGACCGATTATGCTGCGTTGGAAGACATACCCGAGCAACCGCGTGACACGGCAACGCGTGTCAACGCCGAGCGGCAGAGCTACCCGCGCGGTGGGCAGTCATTTCGGGAGCTTTTCGCCTCGGAATTAAACGGAACTCTCGACGTGATGGCTCCTCGCATCGAGGAGCAGCTCGTATCTATTCTAGGGATTTTCGGCATACATCCGAGTGCTGAGGAACGGGCTGGCGTGGGCGCTTACCGCCACGTCTTGATTAATCTTTTTCGTGAAGCTGTGACGCGCGGCCTGGATGCGAAGGCGATACCATCATTGCGCGTTCGCTCAGCGTTACATGCTGCGATTCGTATGGATGATCGCCGGCCGTTTCGGGAGAACGATTTGGAGGACATCGCACATTCGTCGGTGGCCGCGTCGTACTCAGATGTGTTCCTGACAGAGCGCTCATTCTCCGAACTTTTGAATCGCTCTGGCGTCCAATCAGTCATCGCGCCTACGAAATGCCGCGTTGTCAGCAATATCTCCGAGGCACTCGCTGTAGTAGCCGAAATTCTGGCTGACTGATTTGGGCCGATGCATCGCTCTGACAACGTCTAGCGGAACCAAGAGCAGACTTGGCCCGTGGGCTCTAGCGGCGGCAACAATCGTTTGCGGTAACCATACTCACAGTGGACAACGATGGCCGTGTGTTTCCGCAGATTTCGCAGAACGTGTGGTTTGATCTTGTGCTCTTCGTGCTCGGAGTAGTTTCGCGACATTTTTCCGCTGTGATAGCCCCAGGATTTTTTAATCACGCGCTTTTTGCCGAGGAAGTCGGCGCTTTCCAACGCGCCTTCTTCGTCGGCGGCTTTGAAGACCAGACGATTGCGGAGATTGAGAGTGAAGACGCGCGCTTTCTCGCGGCCAAGCGGCGGGATGAATGAAGTTGATGATTGAGCGGCAGCGACAACGGTTGCACGCGCTTCGCGGATCACGTCGATGCAGTTATAGTCGCTCATGCCGTCTTCGCTCGCAGTGACGAAACGCTGCGCTTCATCCGCCCAGAGGATCAGTAGATTGTCGCGTTGACGCTCCTCTGCCGGTTTGTCGAAACGGCGCAGAGCGTGCGTGTAGAAAAGCATTTTTAGAAATGTGTTTACGTAGCGGCGCTCCATCTGAAACTTCTGCGGCATCGCCACACAAACGATCTTGCCGCGATCCAGATCGGCGAAGTCGAAGCTGTTTGCAGCGGCGCAGAAGACCTGGGCAATTTCGGGAGTGATGAACGGCTGAAGATAATTGGCGATGGTTTCTTTCACACCGCCGATTTGCTCTGGAGGCTGAGAAAGAAAACGATTCGTGAAATGCTCGGTGAGTTCGTGCCGGCGCATTGTTTGGTGACTGGATGCGAGGTCGGTCATCGCTTCGTCCAGGTCGCTTTGATCGAGGAGAAGATGATAGGCGTTTTCCAAAGTCACGTCGGCGCCGATCTCGCGCAGAGTTTCCAGAGCGGCAGCGATATGGGTCTGGGCCTGGTTCTTGAAAAATGCTTTGTCGCCCGCCTGGCCCAAGGAAGCAGCTGTGTCCACGACCGCTTTGGCGAACGTGTTGTAGGGAATCGTGCGGTCGGAAGTGAGACTGTAAGTATGACGCGGCTGCCATGTGCTTGCCGCGTCGTCAGGCCGGACTTGGAGTAAGATGAGATCATCCTCGCGGCCGAAGTGCTTGGCCATTTGCGAGAGTGTTTCCCAATAAATTCCTTTATCGTCGATGCAAAGGCCGCCCCACGTCGGTTCGTTCTGGAAGACCTGGTAAAGCAGACGTGTGATGCCTGAGCGGGTTTTGCCAGAGCCTGTATCGCCGGTGATCAACCAACCGCGACAGAAATCGTCTCGCGTCCAGCTAAAACCGGCCAGACGGACAACGATGTGCTTTTTGGGCTTCCGCAGAAGTTGAATGACCAGACTGGCGGCCGCGCCGAAGCAGCAAAGAGCAGCGATGAAATCCGGATTCACAGGAAACGATCAATTAATACGCCCGCGACCGCGCCAAATGCCGCGCATACGCAATGCGTGATGAAGCGTGCTCGGTTGATGCGATTGACGTTGTGGCCAAACCGGCGCAACTCACCGACGAGATCGGTAGCTTGATGGATGAATGCTTTCGAACGGCGGTCGAGCAGTTCGATAGTGCCACGAAAGTCCTCAAAGCTCGGCGGAGACGCGCCCGAATCGTTTTCGGTCTCGCGTGAATGCCTGAGATAGATGCGCACCAGTTCGAGGGCTGCAATCATCGGATCGCCGTCGGCGATGTGATGCTTACGCTGCCAGTCGCTGATGGCGCGTGCTAATGGGTCATCAGCGTTCACGCCGCAAATTTCTCCGCCACGCGCGGATCGGTTAAGAGCAGATCAGACGCGCGATAGAGTTGTCGGTAAAACCGCGTCTGCCAGTTCTTCAATCGCTGGCGGTCGAGCAGATTGAAGCCGGGATGGGTCAACGCGACCGTGATTGGCGTGTTGTGCTCGTTCAATGCGGTAACGAGCCAGTCGTACATCCGCGGCATCGCGATTTCGCGCGCGTGCAACTCGTCAACGACCTGTCGGCGGGTCTTGCTGCCGTCGTAAATCTTAAACGCATCACTGTGGGTTTCGTTTTTTACGACAACCCAGGCACAGCGATCATGCAGCGCGTCGGACAAAATGCGCAGTTGTTCGACGCTGTCGGCTTCGTGATTGACCGGACAGATGACCGTTAGTCGCGCGTCGAGCGAGGGCAGGACTTCGGCCAAGTTAACTTCATCGAAGAAGTCGATGAACAGGTCAGTCGAGGCTGCGCGGCAGTCGATCACGAGCAGATCGGAAGTCTCCGCGGTCGTGAACACGCGGTCGATCTCGCGGCGTTGCTCAAGATTGATGAACTCCGATTGCGGGTGGAAGCGCTTGAGCGTCGAGTTCTCGTGGTCGCTGTCGATTGCGCAATGAGCGACGCCGCAATCTTTGAGATACTGAACGAAGTTCGTGGCGAAGAAACTTTTTCCGACGCCGCCTTTGCCGTTGATGATGAGGTTGATTTGTTTGTGCATAAAAAGGTGCGTTGAATCAGAGGTTGTGAGGGTCTGCGATGCGCGGACCCCGAATGCGTGAACGCTCAGACGGCTTCTCGGCATCTGCGGTCGTGGTTGAGTTTGAAGATGGCGTTTGCAGTGGCGGCGAGTTGGCGGCCGCGGGGTCGGTCGCTGCCGGAACACAGTCAGGTTGCACGCGGGTCGTATTGCGTCTGGGGTAACGTGCACGACTTGGCCGTTTGGAATTTGCAAGTGGTTGCGGTTCTCCGTTCACTTCCGCGAGGAAACGCGCGATCGTGTCGGTGCTGACCGCTACGCCAACGGTTGCGAGCAACTCGCGAATAAGCCGCAGTGATGCGCCTTTCTCCCGTAGCTCGATGATGCCCTCTTTCATCGGCATAAGCTTTGCGTGCCGCATCGGTGACGGGCGCGTGAATGCGCGAACAGCGTCGCGAAAACGCTGCGTGCGCGCTGCGATGTCCGTGAGATCACTCATGCTTTTGGCAGGCGTTCAGCGACAGGTCGGTTTCCATAGCATTGCTACGGGGTAGGGCGTCCCTTCCTAAAAACTCTTGGTTCATGCACCGCAGTTCTCTCATGAGAATTGCGGTCACCGGCTCCGTGGATGGAGCAACGCGAATTTGTTGCCGTGGTATTCGGGTGATGTGCTCTCGCCAAAGACGCAGCTGAATCTGAAAAATGCGAAGAGCTACTTCGCTGAGCATTTAAGTATTGGCGATTACTACGGCGAGAATGCGCGAATTCAGGGCGAATGGCTTGGAGAAGGAGCCGCTAAACTTGGATTAGCCGGCGTGGTCGCGGCAGATGACTTCTTAGCTCTGTGTGAAAATCAGCATCCGAAAAGTCGTAAGCGGCTGACGCAACGATGCGATGCAGTTCGACGCGTCTTCTACGACTTCACTTTCTCGCCTCCGAAGTCCGTTTCGGTTGCTGCATTGGTAGGGGCCGACGAGCGAATCGTGGTCGCACATGCCAGGGCGGTAAAGGTCGCGCTCGGTGAGCTCGAACAGTTTGCGAGCGCCCGTTTACGCAGTAGCGGCCGTAATTCCGATCATAAGACACGAAACATCGTAGCCGCACTCTTTCAGCACGAGACTTCGCGTGCACTCGATCCGCATTTGCACACGCACTGCATCGTTTTCAACGCGACCTACGACAAGACTGAAAGCCGTTGGAAAGCGCTTCAAAATTACGAAATGCTCGCAGCGCAGAAATACGCAGAGAACGTTTACTATCACGAGCTGGCCCGGTCATTACGCGACTTGGGTTATGCGATTCTCAATGCAAAACGCGGTGACTTTGAAATCATGGAGATCGCTCCGGAAATCTGCGAGCGTTTCTCAAAACGTCATCGCGAAATTGATGAGAAGACTCGCGCCTTCCTGAACGCCCATCCCGAAAAGCACGCCGGCAACGAGAAGGCGATTCGAGAGCACATCGCGCATAAGGAGCGAGCCAAGAAAAACCATGAAGCGGACTCGACGAAACTGCGGTCGTTTTGGAGAGATCAACTTGCGATCGACGAGCTGGAACTCGTTACGGCCGCAAAGCGGAGTACGTGAAGATTCGCGAGAGCTCTTAGCCGGCGAAGCCGTGACATGGGCTGAGCGGCATCTGTTTGAACGACGTTCCGTTGTCCGCGAACACGAACTCTGGCGGCACGCGCTCGAAGCTGCGCGCGGGAGTTCGACCTCGTTAAACGAGATCCAACAGGAAACGGCATCGCGCGAGTATCTGCGTTCAGGCGAAGACAAAGTCGCACATCGCGATGTGCTCGCGCGAGAGTGGGAAATCGTGCAGGCCGCGCGTGACGGCATCGGCGCATACGCGCCGCTGTCTCCGAGAATCGCTGGAGCCGACAATCAGCTGACGCCGGAACAATCGACCGCTTTGGACTCGATTCTTTGGTCCGCCGATTTCATCACGCTTTTCCGCGGTGCCGCCGGCACTGGAAAGAGCTTTGTTCTAAAGCGAGTTCAACAAGCACTCGATGCTGCAGGAAGCGCGTCCGTCGTTCTCGCGCCACAGCGACAACAAGTCCTCGATCTCCTTCGCGATGGTCTTATCGGAACGCAGACGGTCGCCGAATGTTTGCAACGGCGTGAACTTCCTGAGCGGGCAGTCGTGATTGTCGATGAAGCAGGACAACTCAGCGGGCGGCAACTTTTCGACCTGATTGATTTGGTAAGGGAGCGGAGCGGACGGTTGATTCTTTCCGGTGATACTCGACAACACGGCCCAGTTGAAGCCTCAGACGCGCTCCGCGCCATCGAACGTTATTCCGGTTTGCGTGCGGCGGAAATTTCCGAGATTCGACGGCAGGATGCGCGGCGAGGGCGAACGATGGCGGAGCGCAAGCGCATCAAAACTTATCGCGAAGTCGTTGAAGCTGCGGCAGCGGGAGATCTATCGCGTTCATTTCGAAAATTGGAAGCGCTCGGTGCTATCGTCGAGTGTGATCCTGCCGGGCAGAATGAGCGCATAACGAACGCTTATCTAGAGATCGCAAAGAGCGGCGAGTCGGCCATCGTTATCTCGCAAACGCGCGCCGAAGTTCGTGCCGTGAACGACGCTATTCGCGAGCAGCTACGAGACCGCGGCTTGTTGGCGGGCGAGGAATCAACCATAACCGCGCTCGAACAAGTCGATCTGACAGAAGCACAGAAGCTCGACCTACGACATTATCCTTCAGGAAGCATCGTCGTTTTTAATCGCGATTTCCGCAACTGCACTCGCGGGGAGTACAGGAAAAATAATCGGGCTTACGGCAAGACATCTCGTCGTTGAGGTCGCCGATCGAGTGCGACAAATCCCGCGAAAGGATTTGGGAAAGATCACGGTTTGCTTGCTGCATGTGCTCAGCCTCAGCGTTGGCGACAAGCTGCAGTTGAAAGCAAACAGCAGGACTCTGGACGGTCGTAAACTCGCGAACAGCGAAATCGTTTCGGTTGCAAAAATTTCACCAGACGGTTGGATTCACCTGAGAGATGGTCGTGTTCTGCCGCCGCACTATAGGCAGTTTCAGCGCGGATATGCAGTCACCTCATATAGCTCGCAAGGGAAGACGGTTGATCACGTTCTGTTTTCCGATTCGGGCGTGCGGGCTGCGTCAAGTGCGCAGCAGTGGTATGTGACGATCTCGCGTGGCCGAAAGAGCATCCGAATTTTCACGCCTGACAAGCGGGCCCTGCGCAATGCAATCGCGCGCAGCGGCGAGCGCGAACTTGCGCTCGATCTAATGCCGCAACAAGACAGCGGCACGAACAAGCGACACAAGATTCTTCGCTCGCTCCGACGTGGCCGTGAATTCGCGCGACGTGTTTGCTTTATGACGATGCATTCCTGGAGCAGCCAATTTCTCGGCATTGATTTGAATCAAAAATATGAAAACCGAAAATCGCAGACAAACCGTGCAAGCAACGCCCGCGTGCTGGCAGCGTGAAGCACCGTGCCCATGCCTTCGCATCGAGACATCGCCGAACGAATCGCACGTCTTTCCATACCAGCATCTCGTCACTGCCTCGCTCACATCGGCTGAGCAAATCGAAACGCTTCGCTTATTGTTTTCCTCGCATGACGTAGAGCTGCAAGGTCGCAATCTCCGAACGTTGCTTCTCGCGTTGCAGGATTTCGCAGTGAAGTGGCTGCGAACGATGCCCGAACGCTATGAGGGGCTAAACACTGGCGATGGCGGCGTCATCACAGGGATTCAAATCGAGGAAGCAAGGTAGCTCGCGAAATTCGCTCGTACTCTGATACGGACAATGTTATTGTTCGCCTGTGAAGACCTTGGTATGCCCGCATTGCCACACGCAAGTTCCTGAGAATGCGAGCGTCTGCACGGGGTGCGGCGCTGAAGTGGTGCGCGGTCTTACTAGAAGGCAGCGTTCATTCGTTGGTTTGGTGTTCGTCGCCATCGCTATTCTGATCTTCGGTGTCTTTTTGCGCGGCTATGAAGTCGCAAACGGCCATCCGTTTTTGAGATCGCCCAAAGCTGAAGATGGATTGCTCGTTATTGTTGGCCTCGTCCTCGTAGTATTCCTGCCCTACCTCGTGGGAATCAACGCGGCGCGTCTTCTCTGGCGGTCGCGCGTGCGTTTCTTCCGCTCGTATCAGCATCAATAAAATCCGCTCCAAAGTGGGAGCCTCCTTGATCGTGCTGGGCCGCAACATGGCGACAGATGGAAACGACAACTGTATCGTCGCCTTCGGCCGCGAACATCGCGGAGACGGAGCGACTAGCCTATTCAATCCAGGAATCTGCCGATTTACTCGGCGTCGATTATTTCAGCGTCTATCGGCTCATCCAACGCGGGAAGTTACGCGCCTGTCGCGCACTTCGGGGAAAGCTGCTCGTTCCGCGCGCGGAATTGTTGCGACTTCTGAAAAGCTAATCGTTAGGCGGCTACACCGAAGCTGACACGCTGCGCTTGAGCCAGGCTATGATCTTGGCGCAAGTGACCGTAGGTTTTCATGCAAAGCGCACCTCCGTCCTTGTGTCCGAGCCAGCGCGAGACCGTTGGAATGTCCACACCGCTCTCAATGCAAATCGTCGCGAACAGGTGACGCAGATCGTGATGCGTGATTCGTTTCATGCCGATCTTTGCCGCCGCGTGTGTCATACTGTTCTGGCATTCAAACACCCGCATCACGGTCGCGGTTGGCGCTTCGGTTGACCGCTCCTTTTTCATCTCCACCAGCATCTGTTCCAATTCAGGAATTAGCGGAACGAAACGAGTCTCCCCGTTCTTTGTTGCCGTCACCGGATCGCCGCGGACATGAAGATGACGGCGAGCAAAATTTACGTCCGCCCAAGTCACGAATTTTGCCTCACCGATTCGGACTCCGCTGTAGGCGAGAAACCTAACCAGATTGGCGCAGTCTTTAGATTGCCGCGCGCCAGCTGTGCGAATCTCTTGCACGAACCGCAAGAATTCTTCGCGCGAAGGCAATTCCAGTCGCTTCGCACGAATTCGCATTCGTGAGAGATTCACCGCGGGATTGCCGAAACGCGCGCCGCTATCCACCGCTTCCGCAAAAACCGCGCGCAAGGTGCCGATAGCGTTGTTTACGACTGAAGGCGCGTATTGCTTCTGAAACCTGACTAACCATTCCTGGCAATCACGCTCACTTACCTTTCGCACATCCATTGCGAACAGCGCAGGCCATGAGCGTTTTATAAAGTCTATTAATCCATCACGGTAATCCTTTGATCTGGGTTTGAGTGAAACGCTCGCGTGAACTTTTTCCAGATACACTCGCACGGCATCGCCGACGGTCATCTTGCCCGAGGTGACAGCCGTTGCAGATTCCAACTTCGCCCGACGTTCGCGAATCGTCTCTGGAAGGCGTTGCTTGGCCACCGAGAAGACCGTCGTCTCGAGGCTTTTCCACACGCGCTTCCCATTTATCTTGAAGCGCGCGAAGTACGTGCCCGCTGGCCTATAGCGGAACAGGTTTTGAACCGTCGTCCGTTCCCATGGCGATTTGGGTTCCTCAATCACGGCAGCAGCTTGAAGCCGCTGTCTACGAACTAAGCTCCAGAATTAGAGCGAGCGCAGCGGCTCCTGAAATCCATAGCGGCCTAGAAGGCGCGCTGTGCCGACACTTAAAATTGTTTATTCAGAGAGCCGATGTAAGATGCTCTGTAATTTTCTGGTCAGGAGGTGAATCGTTTTGGCGGACAAAAACCAACTGTTTGTCGAACAGCGTGAAGAAGGCGATTATGCTGTCAGGAAGGGCAATTCAGAACGCGCGAGTGCCGTAGAGCCTACGCAAAAGAAGGCGATTGAGAGAGCAAGGGAATTAAATCCCGGTCACGCGCCTCGCGTCGAGCGTGTGCGTAACACAGACCGAGGCCATCGCGATAAGTGGCGGAAACCCTGATTACATTGTACTGCGCAAAGGCGATGGCGAGTGGGATCGCTACTCGGTTTCACCGATGCGAGGGGTAGAAAAGCGGGGTAGAAAGGGCTTTTGCGAAGCGCGCCTGTCAGCCTATTCTACGAGGGTAAACGCCGGCATAGCTCAGTTGGTAGAGCAGCTGATTTGTAATCAGCAGGTCGTCGGTTCGAATCCGACTGCCGGCTCATGTAATTTGCGATTTTCGACACCGAAATTCTTCGCGTGCTCGCGACCTGATGTCGGAGTTGCCGATTTTGGATTGCGCTTACGCCGATCTGACGCTCGACTCTTTAATTTATTTCTCTTTCAAACGAGCGCGCCAGTAGATCAATCCGCCGAACAGAATGAATCCGAGCGCCCCTCCAATGACTTTTAAGCGAAACAGCAAAGAGTCTCCCATATCCGGCGGAGGAATCGTCGCGATAATCATCGCAAACAAGGTGAGGATCATACCGCTCAAGCCGGTGAGCCATCCGCCAATCCGCCCGCCAGGCGCCAGCACCACCTCGCTGGCGTTCTCGCCGCGTCGGCGATGAATCAAGAAGACGATGAACAAATATAGGTAGGGGATAAAATAAATTAGAATCTGTGTGTCGAGCAGTATCAGATAAACATCCTCAACGTCCGTGCCTTTCCCGAGCACCGATAACAACAGAAATATTGTGGCGAGCGTTGCCTGAACGAGGATCGCGACATACGGCGTATGCCAGCGCGGATGCACGGCTCCGAAAGCTTTCGGGAAATAGCGGTCCAGCCCGATCACAAACGCCACGCGCGCAGGCCCGATCAGCCAGGCGCCCACGCCACCGAGATTACCGATGGCGTAAAGCGCCGCGCACAGCGGAGCGAGCCACCCCAGCGTCGGGGAAATGTTATCGGTGCCGGCCTTGATCGCCTGTAGAAATCCGGAGACTACGTTGACATCCTTGTTGGGCAGGCGCCACAGCACCGCTGCTGTTCCGACGATATAGACGACGGCAATCAACGGCGCGGCGATAAAGATCGAGCGAGGGAGATTGCGCCGTGGATTTTCGACCTCGTCAGCCATTGTCGAGGCCAACTCGAGCCCCGCGAACGCGAACGCGATCGAAGCCAGCAGGTTTAACGCCGGAAGGTTGTTCAGATCGGGCTTCAAAGTCGCCAGGCTGAGTTCATTGGCCGGAGGAGCGGTCATCACGCCGTAAACGCCCAGCGAGATTAGAATGAGCCCGGGAACGTACGTGCCGACGCCGCCGGCGTTTTGCAACCATTTGCCCGTATCCAAGCCGACGATGTTTATCAGGGTGGCGATCCACAGCGCGCCGAGCGTTACCGGCAGCACATAGGCCCAATTGTCACTCAACCCGCTCCCACTTTCCCCGAAGATAAAAGTCGCGATGACCGCCGCCGAAATCAGCAGGTTCGGGTAATAGAGGACGTTGTTGATCCAGTAACACCAGCCGCACAAAAACCCATGACCTTCGCCCAATGCGCGTTTCGTCCAGAAATAGATGCCGCCCTCTTTCGGAAACCGTGATGACAGCTCGATCACGGCCAATCCCTGGGGGATGAAGAAGAAGACGGCGGCGATCAACCACATCAGCAACGATCCGGGACCGAATCTCGCCGTTGTCCCAAGATGCCTGAGACCCAGGACAGCGACCAGATTGAACAGGACCAGATCGCGCAGTTTGAGCGCGCGCACGAGCTGCGGGGTCGCTTGTGTCGTCTCCGTAGTCATAAATCTCGAAAAAGGGATAAGAATAAACTACAGTGAATTAACAGGGCGATGATTGATGAAATGAACAGACCGTTAACGGTTTATCCGGTGCCTGCACTTCTTAAATTCCATTGGCGGCTTCGCCTAAAACAAAATGAAGCAACCAATATGACCATCGTTTACATGAAACCGACAACGATCACGACACGCATGAAACGAATCTTGATTCTCCTGCTCGCCTCCACACCACTCTGCTTTGGACAACCACCGTCTCATCAACGGACAATTGGATCTTCGTTTGTTGAGCCGAATTTTCTGCTGCCTGAGAACCCAGAGGTCAACGACTATCGGCCTGTCCTGAATGCGGAGGGGACGACAATGATTTTCGAGAGAAATCCCACCGCGACGCCGAACGATATCAAGCTGTACAGCGCAGATCTTGCGACCATGAACGTGCAGCCATTCGTAAACTTGCCCTCGACACGCCCGGATTGGTGCTGGAACAGGTCCGGAGGCGGCCTCACAAGCGGTCCGGTAGCATTCAGTAACGGCAACGGCATCTACCGCGTTGACCCGGGTGGCATGCCGGTCTTACTCCCGAACACCGCGGGCATGATCTACCCGTCGTGGTATCCGGACTGCGAAAGTGTTGCTGTTGACGTGACCGGCGCGCAAGTGACGGCGAAAATCGACGCGACTACCGGTCAAGTAATCACCTCGCCGCTGGCAAACGATAGGGTATGGGCAGGTTTCCCAAGCGTTAACCAAACTAGCCCCAACCTGGTCGCGTTCGCCGGTCAGTTTAACCGCGAGAGCAACTACTACAATCAGGACCTCAACTACGTTTGGGTCACCGACACGTCGACAGGTCGGCCCAGGGTCGCACCGCTGGATCGTCACGCACCGAGAGGGCCGGCGTTTAAACAAATATTTCAAGCCCGCGCCGGATGGTGGTCGCCCGATGGTAAATGGTTTGCCTTTGAATCCAACCGGGCTTGCAACGACATCAACGGTCAGACTTATGCCATCTTCATTCAAGATGCCATGGGTAACAGGCCGGCAATGCAAATCAGCGACTGCGCGTCGTGGAACGTTCAGCATCCAAAATGGTTTCCACCAAGGAATGACGGCAAGGTCTTCCTGATTGCTGCGGTCCAGGATGTCCAGGGAGGCTCGCGTGCAGCCTGCCCGCCTGCACCGTTTAGGATCGCCAGTTTTGACGTGACGGCGTTCCTCTCAGGACACTGAGGAGTCTGCGACCTGTGAGGACGTTCGTTAGGCTGCAGCTGGTTCGCCAACCCGGAGGCTCATGCCCATTAGTCGAAAAATGCGATCGCGTTTTTATAGGTAGCCGGGCGAATCCCGATCTCGCGGACGAAGAAGTCCCTGGGTAGTTTTTCGTTCACGAAACGCTTAAAGAAATTGCTCCTCTTGCTCCTCAAATGATACTTTAGCGATGTGATTACCATGGGCGACGGTCAGTATGACTTTGATTTCGCTGTAGCCGGGGGCGGTCCTGCTGGTTCATCGGCGGCCATCTCGCTAGGGCAACACGGTCATTCTGTCGTTCTCTTTGAGCGCGAGACCTTCCCGCGGTTCCATATCGGCGAATCGCTGCTATCGACTGCCAACGACGCGTTCGCGGCTTTGGGCGTGACCAAGAAGATCGAGGCAGCATGTTTTCCGAAGAAATGGGGTGCGCGCCTTTACACGCATGATGGTCAAAGCGGACGATACGTTGACTTCGCAAACGCCTGGAAGGTCACGAAGCCACAGACGTATCAGGTGTGCCGCGAGGTTTTTGACCGCATTCTGTTGGAACGGGCTCGGGACGTGGGCGTTGACGTTCGAGAAGCATGCAATGTGATTACCTGCGAGTTTACATCCGATGCGGCAATCCTCAACGTCGCGTCACGCGGCGATGCTGCGAGTGGGCGCATGCGTGTGCGGGCCCTGGTTGATGCCACGGGCTGCGGAGGATTGCTCGCTCGAAAATTCAATTTGCGCAGCGAGGAGCCCCGGCTCGCCAACATAGCGATATACTCCCACTACACGAACGTGCCGCGATTGGAAGGGCCGCGACCCGATGATATTCGGCTTATTGCACGAAACGACGCCGGCTGGTTCTGGCTTATTCCGATTTCAAAAGAGTTAACGAGTGTCGGTGTCGTTCTGCCAAAGGCCCTTTACCGCAAATTGGCGAACGGCAGTTCATCCGAGGAGACGTTCAATCGCACAATCTCCGATACGCCGATTGTCGCTGAGTTAATGCGCAATGCCCGGCGCGAGTGGGCAGTACACGTTGAGAAGGATTTCTCATACAGCGCTTCGGCATATGCTGGCAATCGCTGGATCCTGGCCGGGGACGCAGGATCGTTTCTCGATCCCGTATTCTCGACCGGAGTCTCAATTGCCATGGAATCTGGAATAGAAGCCGCTGCCGAGCTCCATCGGGCGCTGGAGAGAAATGATTTCTCAGCGTCCAGCTTCGCGGCGTTCTCTCGTCGTCAGCGGAAAAGATTCGAGACGTTTCGCCGGTTTGTGGTGGGATTCTACACACCACAGTTTCGCGATGTCTTTTTCAGTCCAGAGCCTCCGAAGCTCATTTTTCGGTCAGTCGTCACGATGCTTGCGGGTAGGTGGAATGCTGGCTTATGGACCCGCTTTCTGAACAAACTGTTCTTCGCCATGATATCGATCCAGAAACGGCTCAGCATAACGCCCCCTGTTTTCCGGCGCGACCGAGATGCCGGTTACCCGATCCAAACGCGCTCCGAAGATCCCGTTGCGAATGGGGTTCGACCTTTGGCGCCTCCCGTAGGCCAACGATAACAACACTGCTATCAGCCGCGCTCTTGCGAATGAGCTCGTATCTCCAAGTCGTAAGACGTTTATCTTAAAATTTTTTCACGCGCACTTGGACCGTCGGTCACCTTAACAGACAAACCTGGGTTCGCTTGCTTCTTCAGCCTCGGGCTCGGGCGGAATTCCATCCCGACCACAAACATGTAAAGAGCGAGACCTAGTTGCGACGCTGGAAACAAATAACTCCGGGTGTCGCGCATTTTCTGAGCGCTGTCCCATGGAAAAAGCCAGTGTTGGGCTTCGGGCCAGAGCAAACCAAAAAGCGATGATCCGAGAAGCACACCGGCGAGCATTTCCGCTACGACTTGCGGCTGGCCGAGACGCAAAAGCAATCGCGCCTACCAACCGGCAGAAAAGAAGAATAACTGCAAGCTGAATGAAAAACTGGACAGCAAGATGCAGGTTGTTCATGGACTGACTTACGCAAGGTCGATGTCAGCGGCCTGCGACTGAATCGGACAAGGTGACATTGCCTTCGCATAGACTATGCGCTTCGGTTGGTAATCAATTGCGCACTTGACGTAATAATGTGCGGCCAAGAAAACTATCTATTCGTACAATGGAAGCGCGTGTAAATCCGCCTCAATCTGATGATATGGACTTTTATAACATCGTAATCATGGGAGGCGCGCTTTCCGGGGCGGCAACCGCTACGCTGTTGTTGCGGCAAGATCCCGGAATTCGCATATTGATCCTGGAGAAATCGACTAAACTTTCCCGGCGCGTTGGCGAAGCAACCGTCGAGGTCAGCGCATATTTCATGGGCCGAGTGCTCGGGTTGACGCAATATCTCAATGAATCGCATCTCGCGAAGCAAGGATTGCGGTTTTGGTTTACAAACGGCGAAGTAAAAACGCTCGCGGAAGCGAGCGAACTCGGGCCGCTTTATCAGGTGCGTGTTCCGTCGTATCAGCTGGATCGTGCGGCCTTTGATGAGGAGGTGCTGCGCCGCGCCGGTGTTGCTGGCGCGGAGATTTTGCGTCCCGCAACGATCATCGATGTGCAGTTGCAGCCTGGAAAAGAGCAAACGGTTACATTTCGCAACGGCGACGGCACCAGGAAAGTTCGCTCGCGCTGGATTGTTGATGCATCCGGTGTAGCCGCGATTCTCGCCCGCAAGGAAGGTTGGTGGCAATCCAACACCGAACATCCGACTGCAGCCGCGTGGTCGAGATGGAAAGGTGTCAAAGATTGGGACAGCCGCGAGCTTTCCGAAAAATATCCCTCGTGGTCGCGCGCCGTTTACGCCACGCGTAACACAGCCACCAACCATGTGATCGGCGACGGCTGGTGGAGCTGGTGGATTCCCCTAAAAGGCGGTGACGTGAGCGTCGGCGTGGTTTTCGACCAAAGACTTGTCGATTGGCCTCAGGATAGCGGAAAACTGGGCGAACGGCTTAAGGCATTTCTGATGAAGCATCCAGTCGCGCGTGAGATTTTGGTTGATGCGCAGTTTGACGAGAAAGACGTTCATTGGCGGAAAAATCTCGCCTACTACAGCACCACCTTTGCGGGAGACGGCTTTGTTCTGGTTGGCGATGCGGCTGCGTTCATGGATCCATTTTACAGTCCAGGTATGGATTGGATTTCTTTCACGACCTCGCGCGCCGCAGCGCTGATTCGTGCGCAGCTAAGAGGTGAAGCGATGGATGCGTTAGTCGAGCGTCACAATCGCGATTTCGCGCTGTGTCATCGTTGTTGGTTCGAGGCCGTTTACAAGGATAAGTATGAATACATGGGCGAATTCGATCTAATGAGCATTGCTCTGATATTCGATCTTTGCCTTTACTATTTAGGTGTAGCATCCCGGCCATACAGGCACGGAGAAAATGCGCTGCTGGTACCACCGTTTTCAGGTAGGGGGATCGGTCCGATTTTTCGTTTTATGCGAACCTACAATGGCCGTTTTGCCGAGATTGCGCGTCGCCGTCGCAAATGTCGAATGCTGGGCAAAACGAATCGCGCGCACCGATGTCTGATCCCGGGATTCAAACTGCATTCCACAAATCCGGGACTTTTTGCTCAAGGTTTCGCCAAATGGGCGCGGGTGGAATTTGGCGAGCTGTTTTCGTCAAACGCGTCTTAACATGCACCGGAGTGGACGCGGAAATCCCGGTTGCCGGCTCGGCGTTCAATGACTGTTTGGATACCAATCGAACTAGCGGGAATCCGGATGACGCAGATAAAGCGCCCTGCCGCCCATGTCGATCACGGCGAAATTGGTCGAAAGGTAATCCTGCCCCAGAACCCCGGCATTCGATTCCGCGGTCGATTTTGACAGCAGAATGTCCCCGGATACATGCGCCACGACCACTTCGGCGTTTGCCAGTTTGAAGTTGCCGAGCGCCAGTTCTTTCACGCTGGCGCGATTCACTCCTTCCACCAAACCGCCGGCGCCGCCTGCGCCGTAGCCCGAGAGAGCGGTCACGCTCGTTCCAGATTTCACCGCGACCTGCGTGTCAATGAGTGTATTCGCCGAGCCGGTATCCACGATGAATCGCGTCGCGTGTCCGTTCAGGGCACCTTCAATATCAAATGACTGTTCGCATTCAGCCGCATCGGGATCCGCGTGAAGCGCGGATAACGAAAAAATCGGCAACAGGCTGGCTCACGGCAGAACTTGGTCCTTTTGGGTTCACATAGAGCATCTGCCGCGTGCAATCGATGATCATCCCAAACTTCAACATCTCGCGCGCGCCAAGGACGCCATTAATATGCGCCAGCGCATTGGCATCGCCGATGTGCGATCCGGTTGACGCAGAGCTGTGCTCTGGATTCATGCCGGACAAATCTGCGATTGCCACAGGCACGTTTGTGACCACGCAATTGCCCATGGCGAGGCTTTTCACTTTGCTCATGCCATAACGTTCCCAGCTGCGGCCAAATAAACCGCCGACACTCGAGTCGGTCTTTTCGACAGTGAGACCGAACGTATTCACGCTGTTGCGGTCGATGAGCGTATTGGGCGATCCGGTATCAATCAGTAGCGCTGCCGTGGCGATTATTTATGGTAACCGGAACGAAAAGATGGTTGCCGTGCCGTCGTTCCAGCTTAGCGCCGGCAAGTCCTTGCTCGGAAAGGATGCCAGCAAGTGTGCCGCTGGTTTGCTGTGCTTGCGCGCGAAACGGGATCAGCGGTGTGAGCAACAGAATCGGGACGAACAGCTTTTTCATGCCATGGTTGTAGAACAAGGCCATCGCGTCGTCGAGTCCTATGCCTTGTTCGTTCTACGGTCTCAGCGGCGGCGCGACTCGAAAACTTGGCCGTAAAATCAAAAAGCGACTTTCCGCGTTCGAAGTGCTTCGCCATTTTCTTATCTCATCTCAACGGTTCGCGGGTGGATGCATCCAAACTTTCAGTCACGGCGTCTGATCAACCCCAAATACGCCAAAAGCGCTGTCAGGACCAGCAGAGGGCTGACGACCAAAAAGAAACCGTACGGGTGTTGAGCTAGGGGAATACCACCTACGTTCATGCCAAACAAACCCGCCACCAGGTTGATCGGCAAGGCCAGCACAGTTACTAAGGTCAACACAAAAAGCGTTCGATTGGTCTGTTCATTGACGAGGGCGGCCAATTCTTCCTGAAGCTGTTTGACGCGCTCAACTAACGCTGTTGTTTCGCCGATCGCCGTGGAGAACTTTTCCGCAGCTTGTTGTAGCTTCTGAAGCTCGTCTTCTGCAATCCAATCAGGAGGCCGACTAAGAAGGCGAAAGAATGCAGCCGGTTCCGGGGCCAGAAGCCGTTGGAGTCGAACCAACATCCGCCGCAGAGAACCTAATTCGCCGCGACTGACGGAAATGCGCCTGGCCAGCAATAGTTCTTCCATTGGGGCCACCCGCTTGGTGGACTTCTGCACAATGTCAACCAACACCCTGGCCTGATCTCGCAACAGGCGCGACAGAACTTCAATCGGTGAGCAAAAAATTTGGCCCGCTTGCACCGCTGCCCGGAGTTGGTCAATTGAGCGCCAGGGCCGGAGATGCGCGCTTACCAGCACGCGCGGCTTTACGCAAAGAGTGGTAGTCGCAACTGCGGCGTTAAATGTGAAATCAGAAAGCACATCATGGATACGGGCCACCAGTGAGTCTGCGTCCTGCTCTAAATGTGTGGAGTCTACATCGCTACGCAACGATTCGTAAAAAGTATCGGGCAAGGTCAGATACTGCCGTAGCCAAGGCTCGGAGGCCACATTGGACAGCGAGAAATGCAACCAGAGGAATTCACCCGGTAGACCAGGCCCTGTCTCGGTTAAAAACCCAACCGCCGCTTCTGGAGTGATTAATTGTGCTGGTTGGTTGGGGACAAAATGATAGCCCCAGATCGGCCCAGCCTGGGCTGAACCCGAAGTAGGATCAATATTTTGCCGGATTGTTTGAGTAGCCATCAGATCATTGGTCAGCTTATTAGGTTAAGGATTGGACTGTCCATCGGACTGCACGAGATACAGAAGCACGATGCCAAAAATTACAGCCAATCGAAAAGCTGCCTCTTGACCGTTCCAGTGCTCCGATTGCCACATCAAGAACCATTCTCCGCCCACGGTGATAAACCCTGTAAACCACAGGAGAAGCCCCAGGGTAAGTCCGGTAATCGCGATACCCTTGGCTTTATTGAAACGGTCTGCGTCATCGATCGACCTGAATAGCCGCAATCCGCCCAACCAACACAAAACCGAAATTGCCGCCTCTACTAAAATAATGATCCAGTAAAACGCATGATGCAGGAACGGAGCGTTAATAGCCCGCCACATGGATCGATTCCCGGGAAACGTCGTATCCATTTTGAGCACGTGGTTAACGAACGTGTAGTTTGAGGCGTAGTCGGTAAGATTGTTAAACACCACCAGGGAAGCAAAAAATGCGATCGCCCAAATAAGAAGAACTTTTGAAGATCTTGTGCACATCGCCTCTCGAAGCGTTACATTATTCTATACCTAACGAGAATCGACAGATTGGGATGCTGCGAGATGGACGGGATAGCCCGCGAGGGCGAACACCGCGGGCTGGGAAGCCGCGGGGTAGACGGAAAAGCCGCGAGGGTAGCGGTTCTTGAGCGGGAGCGAAAGAACCAATGAGCTGGGAAGATCATGAGTCAAAGAGATGAGTCACACATGGCCGCAGTGGGCATAGCATTCGCTTTGATTAAGCGTCATTTGTGAATTGGAAACAGAGCTTCAAGTCCCGGTGACTTCGTTTGGTTGCCGGACCGGTAGATGTAGCCGGTAAAGCGGGGGTAGTTGTCGGCATCTGAGCTCCACATGTAGGTGGCCTCATATTCGACGCCATCGAGGGTGAATTTCATTCGCGCCACGGGGATGCGGTCGGCGCCGGCAATGGTCTCGAATCTCATAGTGGCTTGGGTGGTCTTACCGTCGATCGTTCGGGTCACGTGCAGAGCGTCTGATTCCTCGCGGATTGTCACGTGTCCGGTGTATGTCGCAATAGAATCTGGCTTGCGTCCGATAAGCTCATACTCGCCGGACACAAAGCCGCGCAGGAATTTCTTGTCGAGTGGCTTGCCCGCAGTTGCGTGATGGGCTGTACAAGCGAAGAGCAAAACCAACGCCGCGCCAATTGCGGAAGTCCCTGTCATGACGCTTTCTCTTGCCACTTCGAGATATTCACGCCCTTCACCAGGAGCCAGATCATCAACAAGATCTCCGCTATAGCGCCAAAGGGCATGACATAGGAAGACAGGGACATCCCGAGTGGCGGCCACACAAAGCTCAGCCAACCCACGCCTGCACACATCAACAACACACCCAGGATTCGAGGCAGAAAAGTCGATCGGACGATGAGGTAACCGATCAGAGACGTTCGTAGAGGGCGAAACACACAAGGGAGATGTCGAATATCCGCGCATGCAGCTTGAGAAATAGGAGCGCCGTCGCCTGCAACTGTTCCGGCGTGAATACGGTCAGGAGTTGGTTGTCTCGCAAGACAATCAACGGCGCCAACCGAAAGAGGCCACCGAACATTTGAATGGTGCACCCCACGAGGCTGAAGAATGCCGCGAGTAAGGACATACGCCGATTTACTGGCTCGAACAAGGTGTAGAAAAGAGCCGTCAGGGTACGATGTAAACCGCGTTTGCGACCAGGTCGACCGCAAGACCTGATCGATAAAATTGCACGCGCGCCAGGATGTTGTTCGCCGTAGCCGTGGCGTTGCCGGAGACGACAAGCCCTTTCATGAGGAACGCGGCGGAGAATGCCGTCAAAAAGTAGAGCAAATAGACGACACCGATGGCCCTCGCCTTGGGGTTAGTCGACGCTTCCGGGATCCGCTTCATCGTTCTTTTCCAGGGTCCGCAAGGCAGCCAGCGGTACCCAACGAGACGAAGCTCAGCCACTGCTCGGGGATCGAGGCTGCGCTGCAGTTGAGGACGAAGTAATCAAAATCAATATCGGCGCACAACGCCAAAGAGCAGTGGGCGATTCGCTGCATCGCTTGGTTCGATGGAAACTCGACCATCTCGCGATGCGAGCGCCTGGCGAACCAACAGCCGCATCAAAAGAATGCGCCGAGGAATGCCGCCGATTCATCCGAGATGCCGACGATCTTGTTCGTTGCCTGACGATAGAATTTGAAATTGAGCTCGGTCTCGGGTCGGCCGTCGTTCCAATCGGAAAAAGGTTTTAGCTCGCTCCGTCCCAGACGCCGTTTCGCAAGCGCGGTGCGTCTGATCGTGACGCTCACGCGCGGCGTTTCCCGAGCGATCCCGCGTTTCTTCGCGATCGCTTTGGCCGAGGTGACGACGCCGCTCGCGATGAGACCTGGCCCGCCTTCGTTCTCGCTCGCGAAGACGAAGATCGTATCGCCTTTGGCGATGTGCTTGCCACCATACATCGTTTTCTGCGCGTTGAACGCGAAGGTCGCCACCCGCGGCTTGCTAACCTCGGCTTTGATGGCGAACATCATACTCCCATTCGCTGCATCGCATGGTCAGGCAGGGATGTCATCTCCGCCTGCAAACCAATTCCCCAGCTCCAATGGGTACCACCAGAGCGTCGATCCGATCATCTTGCATGGCTCGGTCAATCATCAGCTGCAATGCAGCTTGGTGGCTAATCGCATTGTCGGCGATTAAAATCCCGCCGGCCACCATCCGTGGCACAACCAAATCGTAGCAACGTTCGTAAATCTCCTTGTCTCCGTCCAAAAAACAAAACGCGACGTTTTCACATTTTGGCAAGTGCTTTACAACGTCGCCATGTACCAACTCGACCACGTCCGACACTCCAGAAGAATCGATTGTCTCGCGGGCGAGCTGAACTTTGTCCTACAAAAGCTCAAAACTTGTCATTTTCCGGCCAACCTCTCGGCAAGCCAATGATAACCACATTGTGGAATAGCCGGCACCAGTCCCAATTTCAACGTAACGACCGCTCGGAGCACTAGCCGCCAAAACAGCGATGAATCGACCAACCTCAGGTGAAATCTGGCGTAGTCGCTTTCTGTGCGGCGTGCCGTCTGCCCGGTCTCGCGCATCTATCTGCTCAAGCGCCCGCATCCGCGCTAGAATTCGTTGCGGTACATCATGAAACATCGTGAAACAGCCTAACGAGAACAAGACGAGCTGCCGCGAGCGGGCGCGCATGTCGCTGCAGATTGATGGGTTGAAGCCATGTGAAGCTGGACAGCACGGCGGCTGGCGGTCGGCTCCATCGCCCGGTTAGGCCGTCCGAGCTGGACTGCGCTATCTTAGTGCGGCTTCGTTACGGGTTGTCCCGCTGCTTCCCAAGCTTTGAATCCGCCGTCGAGGTGGGCGACATTTGAATACCCCATCTGCTGCAACGTATCTGCGGCGAGTGCTGAACGTCCGCCAGAAGCGCAGTGCAGGATGATCCGTCGCTGCGGGTCAAATTCAGCCCGATGATACGGTGATGTGGGGTCCGCATAGAACTCAAGCTTCGTCAGCTTTCCAACGATGGCGCCGGCGTCCGCTTCGCCGACGGCGGAGCCCTGAATCTCTATCCAATCGTAGTAGTGCACGTGCTTAGGATCCATGGTGAACCGAATCTTAATCTTTCCATTGGCAAGCTCCCATGATGCGGCTCGACCGAAAAACATCGACTTCCCGCCCGCGAAAAGCTGAATGAGCGTTGCATCGCCCTTCGTCGGCACGACCATCTGATAAACCCCAGTCGCCATCGAATCGTCCTGGATGATCGCTTCCCAGGTGCCGACGAAGCCCTCTTTCGTCAGATGATCCATCGACCGCGTCTCAGCACTGGCGATCAGCGGCCAGAAAAGCAACACCGAAGCGACGAACGCGCGCATAGACCTAACGAGACGGAGCTGAGCCACCGCTGGCGGCGGCGAGCTGTGCTTTACTCTCAACTGTCATCTCTCAACCCTCAACTTTCTCAGTACAACGGCCAGCGGTTGGCTCGAGCGATTGGTTAGGTCTTTCGAGCAAAGGCCCGTGCATCATCTGCGTCCAGGATATCGAACACGAGTCGATCTGCAGGATGCTCTGCACCGTAGTATCGCTGAAAGTCCGGGCGTAGCTCAGCTGGGACATCTGAAACAGTAACCCGGCGAAGCCTCGCACTGAGGGCGTCTGGCGGCACCGTCGCAGCGGGCCAAAGGCGCTCGGCGACATGGTCATCTGTTCTGGCGTCGCGCACAAGCTGTACGAACTGCGGCACGGAAATGCCGAATACACCGAGCACGACGGCGCTAAGCGTCTTTTCGCGTCCGATCTGATAATCGCCAACGTCGCCGCCGGGAAGCATTGCGCGTGCGATGTCGATCATGCGTGGAAGCATGCACAGGCCCCGAAGCGTTTCTCCCGGCGATCGTGGCGGGGCCTTCGTAAGATCGAGCGGTGACATTAGACCTAACGAGAATTCGGTCCAATTTTTGGGCATTTTAAGAGAAATACCCAAATTTTGAGTCTAACGCTGCTTGAGTTTGCGCTGGGGAAGAACATGATCGGCGTCACAATGGCCGACCCTAGCCGCCGTCGCCGAGCACAACAATCCAAAATCACTGGATCAGGCGCCAGACCTATCATCATGTCTGGCAGCCGTTGCGCGGACGAACTACGCCGGTGCGCCACCAAGGGCGCCAGGGAGCGGCGGGGCGACATCGGGAGCGATGACTTGCTTGGGCGGTTTTTCGGGCGCTGGTTTTTTACTGGGTGACCCGTCAACGCCAGGTGGCGGATTAATCAGCCGGCCGTGCTCGATGATTTCTTTGATTTGCGAGCCGTCGAGGGTCTCGTACTCGAGCAAGGCTTTTGCGGTGGTTTCGAGTTTGTCGCGGTTAGCAACGAGTGTGTGCTTCGCGAGTTGATAGGCGTCGTCGAGCAGCCTGCGTACTTCCTGATCGATTTGTTCGGCAGTCGCTTCGCTGTAATCCCGCGCGCGGGAAATGTCGCGGCCGAGAAAGACGTAATCTTCGTGTTCGCCATATTCGACCATGCCCATTTTCTCGCTCATGCCCCATTCGCAAACCATCCGCCGCGCTATGGCTGTGGCGCCTTTAATGTCGCCGCGCGCGCCGTTGGTGATGTCGCCGAAAATAATTTCTTCCGCGACACGCCCGCCCATGGCGACGGCGAGACTCGCCAGCAACTCGTTTTTGCGGTTGGTGTATTTGTCTTCCTCCGGCAACCACATGGTTGAACCGAGTGACGGTCCTCGCGGGATAATTGTGACCTTGTGTAGCGGCTCAGTGTGCGGGAGAAGCATGAGCAAGAGCGCGTGCCCAGCTTCGTGATACGCGGTGTTCTGTTTTTCTTTCTCGCTCAGCGCAAGGCTCCGGCGTTCTTTGCCCCAGCGAACCTTGTCGCGCGCTTCTTCCAATTCGGCGAGCGTGATGCCCTTTAAGCCGCGACGCGCAGCGAGCAATGCCGCTTCGTTGATGACATTGGCCAACTCCGCGCCGGAATAACCGGGCGTACCGCGCGCGATCACGGCAAGATCGACGCCCTCGGCGAGCTTCACTTTCTTCGCGTGCACGCGCAGGATTTCTTCGCGCCCTTTTACGTCGGGGAGGTTTACGGTGATCTGGCGATCGAAGCGCCCCGGTCGCAGCAATGCCGGGTCGAGAACATCCGGCCGGTTCGTAGCCGCGATGATGATCACGCCTTCCTGCGTGTCGAATCCATCCATCTCGACGAGCAACGCATTCAACGTTTGCTCGCGCTCGTCGTGCCCGCCGCCTACTCCATGTCCGCGATGACGACCGACAGCGTCGATTTCATCGATGAAAATGATGCAGGGCGCGGATTTCTTGCCTTGCTCGAACATATCGCGGACGCGCGAGGCGCCGACGCCTACGAACATCTCAACAAAATCCGAGCCGCTGATGGAAAAGAAGGGGACGTCAGCTTCGCCCGCGATGGCGCGCGCCAGCAGCGTTTTGCCGGTGCCGGGCGGGCCAACCATCAGGACGCCCTTGGGAATGCGGCCGCCGAGCTTCTGGAACTTTTTGGGGTCACGCAGGAACTCGACCAATTCCTGCACTTCATCCTTAGCTTCCTCCACGCCGGCGACATCGCGGAACGTGATCTTGTTTTTGTCCCGCGCGAGCATGCGCGCCTTTGATTTGCCGAAATTCAGCGCGCCTTTGCCGGCCATGCGGATCTGCTGGCGGAAAAGGAAATACAGGACCAAAAGAAAAAGCGCGATCGGCAGGAAACCAACCACGGTTTGCGCCAACATGTTTGATTCCGTCTTGATCGCGGGCTGCATGCCGGCATCGGCGAGTTTTTTCTGGAGATCATTTGTAAAAGTCAAATAGACCGTGGTTCGAAACGGCATGGGCTGTGATGGCGCCGTACCTGTGCCCTGGCGGATGTAAGCGCCGCGCAACGTCTGTGTGGGCCGGCCGTCCTCGACCACCAGCTGCATGGGATAATTTTTGTCGTTAACGATCTGCTTGTTCTCCAGCAGCTCGAGAAAACGGTTATACGGCACGTCTTCGACCGGTTGCATCCCGCCCCGGTAAAAAAGCATGGCCATCGCAATCAGACTGAAAGCGATCACGATGAGAACGACACCGCGCCAGTTAAAATTCGGTTCGGTTCCGCGGGGCTTGTTCTCCCTTTGCGAGTTCCGGTCAAACTGTGGCATAGGCAAATCTTACGATAGAAAAGTTATCATGAAGCAATTGGCATTGCAAAACGAGGGCGGTGGGCCGGCATTCGACTGGCCGTAGCCTCACCCCATATTTCGAACTTCCAAGTCCACCCGGACTTACCCCTGCTTATGTGTGCCACGCTGAGGGAAGCAAGGCGTGTGGTCTCCCGTCGCTCAGGTCAGTTCCCGCAGCGTTTTTTCGAGTTCCGTCAATCCGCCGATTTCCGCTATGACACATTGCAATGAATTCATCGCGGCAGGGACGTGTTTCAGGAAATGTTTATGGCCTTTCACGAGGCCGAGGAAACCGTAGGCGCCCAGTGCTTGCATCAGGCGTTGCATTGCGCAGAGCCGCAACTTGAGCTCGAACTCGCCGTTGTTCGCGATTCCATGGTCGAGCTGACGCGCGCGATAGTATGCGATCAGCTCGGCGCGTTCCACTTCCGGAAGATCGACATAGGGATCGTAGAGCAAGGACGCGAGATCGTATTCGGCCAGGCCGGGTCGCATTCCCTGGAAATCGATCAGGTAAGCCTGGCCGTTTCGGATGATGATGTTTTGCGATTGAAAATCGCGGTGCACCAAAACTCTCGGGAAAGACGTCAAGCGCTCTGCGACTTCCTGTAACGCAGGAAGGGCCGCAAGATGTGCGACTTTTGCTTTCTCGGTTTTGAAATAACGGCCGAGGCAATTTTCGAAAAAATAATTCTGCTCCCACAGGTAAAGCTCTGAATTGAACTCAGCTGGCAAATGCTCCTTCATCTCGACGCAAACCGATTCGGGCAAAGCGTGCAAGGTCGCGATTTGATCAAGGGCGGATTCGTAGAATGCGCGGCGCACCAGCCAGCTTTCGTCGCAATAACTGTAGAGGTCGCGCTCGCCCAGGTCTTCCAGCCAGATCAAGCCCTCGTCCGGGTCGTGAAAGTAAATCTTTGGTGCGCGAACCCGGTGCTCACTGAGAAAATCCGCAATTGTCACGTAATGCCGGTTTTCTTCCCGCTCCAAATTGTATTTCACCAGGATCAGCGCCTGGTCGGGCGAGCAGTGGATGCGGTAGAACTTTCGGTCTGAGCCGCCTTTTTGGATCGGGTTGATTTTTATCTCGGCGACGTCTAATCGCGGGAAGTGCATCCGCGTTCGTCGAAGAAGCAGGGCCGTTCTCATACATTTAGACGTCGATATCGCGGTGAGTACCGCTGACCTTTTTCCGGGAGCGGACAATACAAGCCTCTAACCGGCTTTGGGAAGCAATTTCTGCATCCGGCCATAAAATTGTGTCCTCCAGAATCGCTTCGGCACCGACGCGACAGTTTGGTCCGACGACCGTGCAGCCGCGCAACTGTGCGCTCGGCTCCACGATTGCGCTGCCGGCGACGCGCTCTGGCCACTGCTGCATTTTGACGAAATGCGGCTTCCAATTTTCTCGCAAGATCGCCCGGTGCACTTCGAGATATTCAGTGCGCGAAGAGATATTGATCCATTTTCCCTCATCAATGACCACGCCACCGATCTTGCCGCCCTGCCCGATCCAATCCGCAATGATCGGAATGAACGAGATCTTTTTGTGCGGCGGAATCCGCTGGAAAATCGCCGGGTTCCAGACGGCGATGTTAGCGAAATCAAAATTGCCGGCGATGCCGTAGCGGTTGGCGATGTCCACGACGTGGTGATCGCGCAAGGACACGGCTGAAGCCAAACCGGTATGACGCAGGGCGAGCGTCACGTCGTTGCCGCGACGGAAATGTTCGTCGATCAAAGGTTGCAGATTGATGTCGGCCAGAATATCGCCGCTGTAGGTCAGAAACGGTTCGCTACCGAGATAAGCTTCCGCGTTTTTGATGCCGCCGCCGGTTTCGAGCAGGTCCGGTTCGTGAACAAGCAAGACGGGAAAGCCCGCATACTCGCCGGTGGCAAAGAAGTTTTGAAATGATTCCGGGTGCCGATGCGTGTTGATGACGAATCTGTTCATTCCCGTGGCTAGCAAATGATCGAGCGTAAAAGTGATCAGCGGCTTTTGAAAAATCGGGATGAGCGGCTTGGGCAGCTCGTCCGTTAACGGGCGCAAGCGCGTGCCAAGTCCCGCCGCTAAAACAAACGCCTGTGTAATTTCCTTCACGAGCAGAAAATCGAGAGATTCCTCGACTTCGCTCGGAATGACAAGCGAAGTGTTCCGTACGGTTCGCTTACCTTAGATAAAGCGTCCGCGTGCCAAAATCGATGATGCCGTGGTGGTGACGCAGTGTTTCTGCGCCAAGCAATCCCGCCACGGGCGGAGAACCGTCTAGTAGCCCGTCGTGAATGAGTCCTTCCAGATCGATGACGCCGACTTCCTTGCCGATGATGTCCACCGAACCGACCGACAGCTTGCGAATGCGGGCCATGCGCACTCCACGCTCTTTCAGATTCACAGCGGAGGAGCTATATTGCGTCTCGCGAGTGGCAATTCGCATTCGCCGCACGAAAGATCGGTGCAACAGCGTGGTGAACGACCCGGTGTCGACCATGAGTTTTGCCGGTGTTCCGTTCACGGACCCATTTACAAAGAGATTGTAACCGTCGCTGACCTGAATTGGAACAGCGCGCAATCCGCGCCGATTAAATCCGGGAAAGCTTCCCCGGAAGTTGGGCTCGGATTTGAGAATGAGTAACTGTCTTTCACAATCCAGCACCGCTTGTGTCGGAAAAAGGATGTCTGCTCCAATGATTCCATCGATCTGCGGTTCGTGCGCCATTCGCGCAGCGCGCGCAGAACCGCCAAGATCAACCGTAACCACCGGCTCATCCACGAGAGTCAAACCTCCAATTCGCAGTTCGCGCGCGACGGCCACGTTGTTGAATCCGCCGTTAATCTGAACACGTGCCGGCAAATTTGATTCCGCGGTGATTGGTTTAAGCCGAAAATGTTGGCGGCGATTCAACGCAATGACGCTCACCGGCGCGCCGCTATCGACTGTCAGCCACGCGGGTCTGCCATTAATGAAGGCGCGCACCAACAAGTGATTTTGCCGCGAGCGCACCAGCGGCAACGCCTCAAAGTGCGTGCTTGCCCGTGCGAAAGCCGCTTGTGGCAGGGCAGCCAACTCGATGACTAATGCCAGGGCAGCGCAGGAACCCAACAGAAACCATTGCGCGCGGCGCACATGATTTGCGGTCATCACGGTGGCGGGGAGATTACCATGCTTCGCACAACGGGAAAGCACATTCTTCAGTGAACGTTCACTTTCTCAGCGTCTGGTGTTTTGCTCAGTCGATTGATCCGGCTCCTCGGGCGGTGCCCGGAAAAGTCGCGCATAGGTCCAGATTGTTGCGCCCCAAACCAGCGCCAGTGAACAGGACATAAATAGCCATCCCCAGGCGTTCATGAGCGGGGTCCTCCAGTCGGCGTCATTTTGCCGTCAATGTCCAATCCTGCTGCGCGCCAGCGGCGTTCGCCTACGGCGAGGGTTGCAACTAGTAGAGCGATCAGCGCAGCGATGATAATGAGTGTCCACAACGCCACCGCATTGCCTGCGGATTTCCTGAGCGCATCGCCCAGGTTTTGATAGGCGAACCCAACAAGCACCACCAGCAGATACGCCGGCGCGATATACTTCATAGCGAATAAAAAGAAACGCGGGATTTTTATTAGCGCGCCCCGATCAAGTTCCGCGGCGCCGTTGCGCAACCCCCATACCCAGCCGAAACAGATAATCTGCACCGTCGCCATGACGAAAATGCAGAACGTACCGACCCAAAAATCCATGGTGTTGAGTGCGATCATCTCTTTGCTGAACCAAATCACCCAGAAAGACCCGAGGCCGCCTACAACGGAAACAAGCCCGATGGCTTTTCCAGAAGAGATTCCCAGCGCTTCTTCAAAGAAAGTCTTCGCGGGCTGCAGCATCGAGATCGAACTGGTAATGGCGGCTAGAAAGAGAAGGAAAAACCAGGCGAATCCGATCCATCGTCCCATGAATCCCATTTGTTCAAAAACTACTGGCAAAGTTTGGAACCCGAGCCCGAATCCGCCAACGACGCCGCTTACGCCGAGGAACACAAATGCAGCTGTGACCGTGATCAGTCCACCAAAACCGACTTCGAATAATTCATTGGTCGCGCTGGCAGTCAGCGCGGACAACGCAAGGTCATCATTCTTCTTCAGATAGGATGCGTAGTTGAGAACGATGCCGAATCCAACCGAGATGCTAAAGAAGATTTGTCCCGCTGCTGCGAGCCACGTATCAGGATCGCCCAGCTTTGAGAAGTCCGGATTCCAAAGATAACCAAGGCCGTTGAGAACGTTTTGCCCGGGGTTGTTCGGATCGGGAGTACCAAGAGTAAGGACTCGGATCAGCACGATGATCGCCAGGACCGCCATGGCCGGCAGCGCGAATTTGCAGAATTTTTCGATGCCACCGCTCAACCCGCGATATACGAGCCAGATGTTTATGGCCACCACGATGGCCCAAAACAGCGTGCTGACGTGTAGCACACCATTCGCATTGGTGCCTGTCGCATCCGCAAAGAATTGCCCGGCCACCTGTACTTGTTCTGGAATAGAGCCGGAAAGTCGAACACTGCCGAGGAGGTAAAACCACGAATATTCCAGGCACCACGCTTCGATGTAAACGTAGTACATGTAAACGACCATGGGGATTAAAACACCGAGAATCCCCAGGTAACGCGCAATGCGACCTCGTCCGATCAATCCCATGATCGCTGGCGCGTTGTGCAGACCTCGCTCTCCGCCATATCTTGCCATCGCCCATTCCGCCCAGCCAATTGGGATCGCCAGGAACAGCAGTGCGCAAACGTAGGGAATCATGAATGCGCCGCCTCCATGAGCCACCGCCTGCGCCGGGAACCGCAAAAAGTTCCCTAGGCCGACCGCGGCGCCCGCCACTGCCAGGATCATGCCGATGCGGGTTCCCCAGCTTCCTTGTTTGGCTTGCTTGCTCATTCACGATTCTTTCTGCTGAGGGATTTCTGAACAGTTGGTCATCGGGTTTGCGAGATCATAATGCCGTTGCCAGCGGAACCATTAGATATGCGGCCCGAAATCAGCAAGCACTTTAGAAGCGGACATCGACCCATAGCGACTTACGACCATGTCCATGTGCCACACATTGAGCCACGCTCATCATGCTGGTGTTGCTTGCTTACAAGACGCAGACTATCTGGCCGGTGCGTGATCGTGCTTACGGGTGTGCCGATTTTATTTCTCTGGAAATTCTTCGGAGAAAAATCAACGCCGGCTTGACTTGGCGGGGGCTATCCCGATTAGCACAGCGGAAGACACCTTCGTTCATGAACCTGTTTCGACGGAAGAGCGTCACGCAATTGCAAGCCGAGGCGCTGACGGACCAACGGTTGAAGCGCGTGCTCGGAGCGACAAATCTCACGATGCTTGGCATCGGCGCGATTATTGGGACTGGCATTTTTGTATTGACGGGCACTGTCGCTGCGCAGAACGCCGGGCCCGCAGTAGTTCTATCGTTCGTGCTGGCGGGGGTAGCCTCAATTTTTGCGGCGCTCTGCTACAGCGAATTCGCATCGCTAGTGCCGATGGCCGGCAGCGCTTACACCTACGGCTACGCTACGTTAGGTGAACTTTTCGCGTGGATTATCGGGTGGGACCTGATTTTGGAATATGCCCTGGGGGCGGTCACCGTTTCCATCGGTTGGTCGGGTTACGTGGTGTCGTTTCTGCGGGATATCGGCATTCAGATCCCGCCCGAGTTATCGGCGGCACGCGGGACGCTCATTACCCTGGCGGACGGAACGCAGGTCGCTGCCATCTTTAATCTCCCGGCAGTCATCATCATCGCCATCGTTACGTTGCTGCTCGTGATCGGTATTCGCGAATCCGCGAATGTTAATAACGTCATCGTATTTGTGAAAGTGGCGGTCGTGCTGCTGTTTATTTTCGGGGCGGCTCACGCGGTGAATCCCGCCAACTGGCATCCGTTTATTCCGCCTAGCACTGGCGTGCGGGGACATTTCGGCTGGAGCGGCGTAATGCAGGGCGCAGGGATCGTGTTTTTCGCGTACATCGGGTTCGACGCTGTCAGCACAGCGGCGCAGGAAGCAAAGAATCCGCAGCGCGACATGCCTATCAGCATCATCGGTTCGCTGTTAGTCTGCACAGTGCTCTACATTGCGGTATCGGCCGTGGCGACCGGGATCGTGCCGTATATGCAATTGGATGTACCGGATCCGATCGCCGTGGCTGCCGATCACGCAGGAGTGGGCTGGATGGCCGCAATAATTAAATTGGGCGCGATCGCTGGCCTCAGCTCTGTAATTCTAGTGATGCTTTTGGGTCAGTCGCGAATCTTCTGGACAATGGCTGACGACGGTTTGCTTCCGAAATTTGTGAGCAGGGTACACCCAAAGTTCTGCACCCCTTGGATTACGACGATAGTCACAGGAGTCGTTGTCGCCTGCTTCGCGGCGGTGTTCACTGTGCGGGAGGCAGGCAGCCTGGTTTCCATCGGAACGCTCCTAGCCTTCGTCATTGTCTCAATTGGCGTGCTCGTCCTGCGGCTGCGCGAGCCGAAGCTACCGCGCACGTTCAAAACGCCGGCCGTGTGGTTCGTTGCACCGATGGGGGTGATATCGGCCGGTTTTCTCATGATTTCGCTGCCGTGGGTAACTTGGGAGCGGCTGATTTACTGGTTTGCGATCGGCATCGTGATCTACTTCGGCTACGGCATTTACAACTCCAGACTAAGCCCACGCAAAATCGCGGGAGAGACCGGCTGGTCGCGCGCGCTGAAAGTTGCGGGCGTGATCTGGATTGTATTCGGCTCGCTCGGCTCGATCCTGTGGTTGGCGCGATACCGCGTGGACTACATTCCCGGTCCACTCGGCATTGTTATCGGTTTGGCGGGATTCATCCTGGCGTGGAGTCTCGGCGCGCTATTGAATTTAGTTGCCCAAGTTTCCGATCATACGCATGCGCGTCACTTGATGATGGAATCACCGGCCGACCTGGAGAAGTAGCAGAAGATCGCAGAACGACTTACGAGCCGGCATTTCCTTCGAATCCGCGAGACGAACTTGTCCCAGCGAATTGGAGCAGCGCGCGCCTGCGTCGCGCGAGCTTTGCCGTATCGCTCCTTTCAAAATCGCGCCGGGCGGCGGCTATCTCAGGCAGCGACAGGCTTAACTTACGTAGAATCCGTGTCGCTGCCGCCGGCAACTCGTTAGGCCATCGGCTAGTCAACGCACCGTTTTGAAATCTCGAGACCACTTTTGCTAAGGGAGTCTCTTTGGCCGCTCCGAACAAATTGACAAGCTGTTGGAACCTCAGGTGAAACGGAATCGTCGCCACATCCACCTCGGCAATTTCAAGGCTTGTCTGCGGCGCCGTCTTAACCTCATCCGAGATCGCGACTGAATGCCAAGTGTGGGCCGGCTGATAGTAACCGATCTCGACGCGATATGGGTCGTGCAGCCCAGATGTCGTTAGGTAATGCGTGGCGAGCATTGGTTCGACAGCGACTCGCTTTCGTTCGGAGCCATCGCTGCCAATAACTCGAAGATAAACTTGTCGATCCGCGGGCATGCTTTTTTGAAAAACGGACGACCAATCGATATTCCAGCCGACGAAAATGGTGCGCTCATCCCGTGCGACGGCGAACAAGATTGGGCGACCATAGACACGCGCCAGAAGCATCCTTTCGCCGGCGTCAGGTGATCGAGCATCTCCGGCAAGATGTACAATTGGTTTGCTGCAAACCCGGAAATGGCCACGCCTTTTCGGTCGTCCCGTATTGCGTTTCGTTTTTCTTTCCGCCATTTTGGACCAACCGTCGTACAAATCAGTCAAACGCCAACTGCGAATTGATGCAGAATTTCAAAATCACGTAACATGAGCCCGAAAATTGTGGAGCTCAAAGAGCTTTCCAATCGCAGCGAGAAGTTGCGCGGTGCTGGCAAGAAAATTGTAGCCACGAACGGATGTTTCGATCTGCTGCACGTCGGGCATGTGCGGTATTTGCAAGCCGCGCGAGCAATTGGTGATGTCCTGGCAGTCGGCTTGAATGGCGATCGATCGGTACACCAGTTAAAAGGCGCAGGGCGCCCGATCACGACTGAGACCGATCGCGCGGAGATCCTTGCAGCTTTGGAATGCGTGGATCTGGTCACGATTTTTCCAGAAATTCGTGCAACGCAGTTTATCGCAGCAGTGCGTCCTGCCATCTACGTTAAGGGCGGTGATTACACCTCCGAGACACTGGACGAAGAAGAAGGTGGACTCTTGAACGAAATCGGAGCAGACATTCGCCTAATTCCATTCGAGACAGGTTATTCGACTTCCGCATTGGTCGAACGAATCTGTGGGACACCAGTCGAGAAAGATAAAAGACCCCGATGAAACGGCTGCCAATCGGGATTGTCGGCTCGGGAAAAGGGAGCAACTGCCGGGCAATACTTGAGCGTATTCATTCCGGCGAACTAGCTGCCGAAGCATGCTTGGTGGTTTCAGATGTGCTGGATGCGCCTATCCTCGATATTGCCCGAGAGTTTCGTGCCGCGAATGTATATTTACCGCCGGGCAGATTTCGCACGCGTCTGGAACCGGAAATAGAAGAACAGCTCGTCCAAATGTTGCGCGACGCGGGGGTCGAACTTGTTGTGCTTGCCGGTTTCATGCGGGTCTTGCACGAACCGATGCTCAGAGCGTTTTCCCGTCGCATCATCAACATTCACCCATCGCTTCTCCCTAAATTCCCGGGACTTGAAGCGTGGAAACAAGCTCTCGCGGCGGGCGAAGCCGCGACCGGCTGCACGGTCCATTACGTCGATGAGAAAATCGATCACGGGCAAATTCTTGCACGGCGAGAAGTGACAATCTTGCCTAACGACACGCCCGAGAGTCTGCATGCGCGGATTCAAGCGCTTGAACACGAGTTGTATCCGGCGGTGATCGCTGAACTCTGCGAGAAGTATCGCCAGGAAAATCTGTAATTACAAAGCTGCCGAACGCGTCGATAGCGCTGTCACAAATGCTCCGGCTTCGGTTCACGCCTAAGGAGTTCTTCCAACGCAACAATAGGCTTTTTCTTCTCATAAAGAACCGCGTAGACCTGATCAATGATAGGCGTGGTAACGTTCAACCGCCGTGCGCATTCCCATGCGCTACGCGCGGTAGGAATGCCTTCAGCAACCATTCTTTCAGAAGCGATGATTTCCGCCAGTGATTCACCTCTCCCGAGCCGTTTCCCGACGGTGTGATTTCGGCTGCGTTCGCTGTAGCACGTCAAAATCAGGTCACCCGCACCGCTGAGTCCATAAAAAGCATTTGCGTTCCCACCCATGGTTTGCCCAAGTCGTACCAGCTCGGCCAGAGATCTAGTTACCAGCGCCGCCTTAGAATTGTCGCCTAGTCCAAGTCCATCGCTGATCCCTGCGGCGATGGCGAATACATTTTTCAGCGCGCCACCCAACTCAATCGAGGTAATATCAGGACTGGTGTAAATGCGAAAGCGCGGACTGCCCAACGTGCGCTGCAGAATCGCGGCGCAATCGGCGTCCTCACAGCCAACGACAGTCGCGGCAGGGAGGTCTCTGGCGACTTCGGCCGCAAGGTTCGGCCCGGATAAGACCGCGACTTTATTGTCCGGGAAAATGTCGCGCAGGATCTCGCTCATCCTCATTCCAGTACGGTGTTCTATTCCCTTTGTGCAACTCAACAAGACAGCGCCTGTGTTGCCAACCGCTTTCCGCAGACGGATGGTGATCTCACGGAAAGCGGTTGATGGTGTCACTAGCACGAATAGGTCCGCGCCAGCACAGTCGCCCAGATCTGAAGTAATTTGCACGGAGTCGGGCAGCGTAAGTCCCGGAAGATAATCGCGGTTTTCCCGGGTCTTTTCCATCCGTGCGATCCGATCCGCGTTGTGACCCCAGAGGAAAACTTGTCGTCCATCGTTTCCCCACAAACGAGCTAGCGCTGTCCCCCAGCCGCCGGCGCCTATGATGACTGTCTTTGCAATTCTCACTTTCGAGTAAAACGTGGTTCCGTGCCGCCCAGTAGCCGCGAAAGATTTGAACGATGACGCCAAATCACCACTGCGGCGACGCAAACCGAAAAGTAAAATATTGCCTTTGCATTTTGGTTGCGCCAGCTGATCACCAAAATCACGACAGGCAGCGCGACTGCAGCTGTCAGTGAAGCCAGTGAAACGTAGCGCGTTACCCAAAACGTCCCCATCCAAATCACAACGCCAATGACACCTGCTATTGGCGTCAAAGCGAACAGAGCCCCGGCGGAAGTCGCAACGCCTTTTCCACCTTTGAACTTCAGCCAAGGGGGATATAAGTGGCCGATGACGCAAGACATCGCGGCGGCGATTCCAAATATCTCGTGGCGAATTCCACTCAGGCGGCGGGCCTGTTGCCATCAGCATCGAAATCCTTACGGCCCCGAAACCCTTCAAAAAATCGAGCGCAAATACCGGGTAGCCATATTTTTTTCCCAAGACACGCACGACGTTAGTCGCGCCAACATTGCCGCTACCGAACTTTCGGATGTCGATCCCCGCGGATTTGCCGGCCAGATATCCGAAGGGAATCGATCCCAGCAGATAACTGCCGACTAAAATCACGGCCAATGTGACCATCAGACGTTCAATTTAGCTGTGGCGAACTTCTTCTAGCCTCACTGTATTATTAGATAAAGCTTTCTGGGACAGCCATATAGAAATAATAGCAATATCAGCTGGAGTAATTCCGCTGATACGCGCTGCCTGACCAAGCGAGGTAGGTCGCACAGTTGATAGCTTTTGTCTCGTCTCGGATCGCAATCCGGCAATTTTACCATAATCGAGTCCGTCGGGAATACTCTGGTTCACCTTGCGGGAAAGCTGTTGGTTCTGCTCTGACTGGCGTGCCATGTAGCCCTCGTATTTAAAGTCGGTCTCGATCAGCTCCCACAATGAAAGAGGCACGCACGATAGCACTTCAGGAGGCAAGTTTTTCACCGTAAAATCTGGTCGCTTGAGGAGTTGCGCAAGGGAAATCCCCTGCAGCTTGGTGCCCAATGCTATCCCCCGGGCTTGTTCCAGCAAGCGCATCTTCTCTTGGAAACGACGATACCTGGTTAGGCTAACCAACCCGGCGCTAAATGCTTTGGCCGTCAAACGCTGATCGGCATTATCATGTCGCAGAGACAATCGGTCCTCAGCGCGGCTCGTGAACATTCGGTATGGCTCTTCTGTTCCCTTGGTGACAAGATCGTCGATCAGAACGCCGATGTACGATTCTCTCCTGTTCAATATGAAGGGCTGACGGCCTTGAACGCTCAAAGCAGCGTTCGCTCCAGCGACCAGCCCTTGAGCTGCCGCCTCTTCGTAACCGGAAGTGCCATTTACTTGGCCGGCAAAGTAGAGTCCGCTGATGAGCTTGGTTTCCAATGTCGGCAGAAGTTGCGTCGGCGGGAAGTAGTCATATTCTACGGCATATCCTGGCCGCATGATCTCCGCGCGCTCAAGGCTTGGGATCGAATGGAGAAACTCAAGCTGAACCTCATACGGCAGACTGGTCGAGATTCCGTTTACGTAGTACTCGCTTGTGTGCCGTCCTTCGGGCTCGAGAAACAGCTGATGTGAAGGTTTGTCAGCGAATTTGACGACCTTGTCTTCGATCGACGGGCAATATCGTGGACCTACGCCGTGAATTCGGCCCGCATAAAGGGGCGAGCGATGCAGGTTGGCCAGGATGATGTCATGCGTCTTTTGGGTGGTGTGGGTAATCCAGCAGGGCAATTGTTCCACGTGGAACTTGCCGTCGCGCATACGATTTAGCGTGAAGATTTCGTCGCCACCAGTGTCGATCTCCTCGAGATTAAAGGAAAACACGGGGGGCGGTTCGTCCCCGGACTGGATTGAGCAACATGAAAAATTGATCGATTCCGCGTTCAACCTACAAGGCGTGCCTGTCTTAAACCGCCCTACCTGAAATCCGAGCTGTCGCAGGTCTGCGCTCAGGCTCGAACCGGTATCAGCCATCCGTCCCCCAGGCTTACTATTCTCTCCAACATGCAAGAGACCGCGCAAAAATGTCCCAGACGTAACGATGACAGTGTGGGCGGCGACCGCAACACCGAGATCGGTTTCAACCCCAAGCACCGCTCCGTGCTGGACTGCGACCCGCGAGACGGTCGCTTGTTTGACGTCGAGATTCGGGGTCTGCTCCAAGATTGCTTTCATTCGAAATTGGTAGGCCTTTTTGTCACACTGAACTCGCGGCGCACGTACCGATGGTCCCTTCCGTTGGTTCAGCAGCCGAAACTGGATTCCAGTTGCATCCGCGTTGGCTCCCATCGCTCCTCCCATTGCATCGATTTCGCGCACAATGTGTCCTTTGGCTAGACCCCCGATCGCCGGATTGCACGACATTTGACCAATAGTGTCCAAATTTTGGGTTAGCATGAGCGTACGGCAACCCATTCGAGCGGCGGCGAGTGCTGCTTCGATCCCGGCGTGACCGCTGCCTACTATCACAACGTCGTAATTAGTGGGTAATCTATACATAACATACTTGACTCGAATCTATTATCTCGATAATAAACCATGTTTCAGGGGGTCCTCTGGTATTTGACGTGAGCCCCTTTCCGGAGAGGTTTGAATCGCTCTGTAGGCGACTCGACCCAACACGACGAGTAGCAACACTGTAGTGATGAATGCCCCGCCCCAAATCCAATACTCGACGATTCGGGGGTAACTTCTGCCGCGCATGATGCGCACCGCGAATTGCCCGAGCGTGCCGATGTATGCGTAGAAGAAAAGCCCGGGCACTCTTCCGATCGACGCCCAAAGCATGTACGTGCCAAATGGAATTCTCGTCAGCCCGTAAAAGTAGTTGAGCAGACTCGTAGGAAAAAGCGGATGCAACTGGCTCAGAAGAATAATTTTCCAGCTCTCGCGTTCCACCGCCGGACCGAGCGCGCTCAACGTCGAGTTCCTTGATAGCTTTCGCTCAAACCAACGTCTCGCGATGAAGCGACTCAACGCGAACGACATCGCCGTCGCGACCACGTTGCCAACAAGCACGATCAAAAATCCCCACCACAAACCAAAGAAAAAACCGCTTCCCACAGCGAGGATGCCCCCCGGCAATAGAAGGATGTTACAAGCTGCGAAAAGTAACGGGTAGCAAATCGCAGCCCACACGCCCCAGCTCATCACACGCTCTTGCAAGGCAGCGATAAAACTGACTACCGGAAAAAAGCGGGAAAGTGCTACCGCAAGCGCAGTTGCACACACGACCGCGGCCGCCTGCCAGAAAATCATGCGTCGGAAACTCAGCATCCTGAAATTGTGCGCGTGTCACCCAGTCTGCGCAAATTTCGCCAGCTTGGTGTAAACGATCTGAATAGTGCAAAAAAAGCACGCAGTTGAACATGCGATCGCATGTTGTTGCCCCAGCTACGTATTCGAAGCCTGTGAGTTCCGATCCCGACGAATGCCGAGACTGTCAAAAATTACCCGCGTAGCATCCGATCGGTTGAGGGTATAGAAATGAATACCGGCAACATCATTTTCAAGCAGACCACGACATTGCCCCAACGTGTACTGGATTCCGACACGCCTGACCATTTCGGGATCGTCTTGGCAGGGTTGGAGAGCACGCAGAAGCTTTGCCGGAAAACGTGCGCCGCCCGCGAGCTCGGCCATGCGTTTCAGTCCGCCAATCGAGGTAATTGGCATGATGCCAGCGATGATCGGGATGTGAATACCAGCGAGCGCACAGCGTTCACGGAAATCGAGAAAGTCGTGATTGTCGAAGAACAGCTGCGTGATGATGTAGTCGGCTCCCGCGTCCACCTTCGCTTTAAAATAATCCATCTCCAGCAGTCGATTTGGCGTCGCAGGATGCCCCTCGGGGAAACCGGCGACGCCGATCCCGAAGCCGCGGCGGTCAGGATGCGCGCCGGAGTCGTTGAAGCGACGAATAAATTTCACTAAATCGATTGCGTGCTGGAACGCGTCCTGCGATTTGTCTTGCGGTATCCCGGATGGCCTGTCGCCACCTAGCGCCAAAATGTTCGTGATGTCGGATCTGCCGTATCGAAGCAGAATCGCTTCAATCTCTTGTTCGTTATGGCAGACACAGGTCAGATGCGGGATGGGATCCAGCTTTGTGGTGCTTTGGATGCGCTCGACAAGGTCATGAGTTAACGCACGCGTGGACCCGCCGGCGCCATAAGTCACGCTGACAAAGTCCGGCATGTACGCTTCCAGATCGCGAATCGCGCGGTAAAGAGTGTCAGCTGCTTCCGGCGTTTTTGGAGGGAAGAACTCGAACGAAAAGGTGGGAGAACTCCCCTGCATGATGTCGGTGATGTGCATGACTCAGCGGCTACATTCGTTCCTGCGGCGAGTTTCGGTCAACTCATATGGACACGCTTTCGCCGCCCGAGCCCGCGATAACGGCGACCACAAACCTCATATCGCCGCTCTGGCAAGGGAACAAAGAGTCTGGGAAGCTTGGAATCGCCTTCTGTTACGTTACAAAGAGCTCGATCTTCTTTGTAGGTGACCGCGGACTGACTTATTAGGACGGAAAAACTTACAAGTGTCGACAGCACGGCGATTAGGTTCGCATCCCGGTTGCAACCTGCTTTCGACCTGTGAAAACCGTGACTATTTAGGTGAACGCGTGTTGGCGTGTGTTTTCACTTCGCGCCTCTGCTTTTCCACAACGCGTCGCAGTTCGCGCTCCATCGTTTTGAACGCGTCGTGAATTACTTTTTTCAGCAGTTCGTGAGTGCCGTTATCCATCTGCTTTTCATCCGCAACCAGCTCGTGCCTGGGCGCCACCGTCACATCGATACGGCACCGGTAAGGATTTCCCTTGTGATGCGTGTGATTTGTTTGCTCGATCGCGACATCGCAGCGGTTGATGTGATCGCAAAATTTCTCGAGTCGTGCTGCATACTCCAAAACGAGATTGTCAATTTGGTCAGATTTTTCCAGACCCCGATACGATATCTTAACAGGCAGTTGCATAATTACTTAGATACTACGGTGGTGGTCGCAATTGAGGGAGTAATAATTTCGATTGTGCGTCCGGCTTTCAAATCTGTTGTAATGAGCGGAAGCGGCTGATCAATTTTACTGGCCCCACCTTTACCAAATCCGATTTTACATGTTCGACGATTCGTGCGCTAACGGCCGCAGGCAAAAGATCCACGATAGCCGCATGTATTTCCGCGGGCGCTGCGAACGACCATGCTTCCCTTCCGTTTTGTGAAACAATTTTCGTGATCTGGTCGGCCAACCCTTTTTGAATCAGACGATCCATTTCTGTGGCCAGTTGCGTGCGCTCGGCAATTGATGCCGGCCCGCGGTGGGCGCCTGCACTCTCGGTTACGGGAAAACGCCCCGCCAAATCACTCAGCTTATCCACGAGCCTGCCGTGCGCATCCATGATATTGAACGCCTGGACAAGCTGCAGGCTCGGTCCGCGCGTCGGCGTCTCTGTCACCCGATATGCTTTCAAGCTGCCGCGATCAGTGACGATCACAAGAGAACTCGGTATCATTGACAAACCACTGACCAACGGATTGGTCACGCACGATCACACGCGCTTACTATCCCTATAAACTAATTCGCATGGCGCTACAAGATTGCGTTGGCCGATTTCTATTCTGCAGAGTGATCGCGCCTCGCGTACACCTTGCGGCGCCTCGCTGAAAATCGACCACGGGGGTTGCGGCTGCGAGGGTTTTCCGAACAATTCGCGGGAAGCGCGTGAGCAGGATCAGCCATTCCAGCTACAGACCTGCGCGTTCTTGCTCCGCGCTCAGCGGAGGAAATTCGACGTGCCGCTTTTTCCAGGATTCCTCACGAGCCTGAGCCTGCGTGCCGCTGATCAGTTGAAGCAGACGAGAAGCACGCCCGCCCAGATCGATGTCATCTCCTGAAGCGAATTTTTTTGGTTCCGCCAGAAAACCGTTGGGCTCTGCAGTGTCGAGAATCAATTGCCACTCGAGATTCTCCTGACCGGGCAGAACAAAGGGAATTGCCTCATGATGGGCATTGATCAGCAGCAGAAAGGTGTCGTCGCGGATCGATTCCCCTTCAAAATTGAGCACATCGGTTGCATCGCCGCTTAGCAGCATACCCAAACACCGTACGAATGGCGATGTCCATTCCTCCTCGCTCATCTGATTGCCACCTGGATTGAACCACATCACATCACGAATCTCGGAACCTGGGATGCGGCGACCCTTCAGAAATTTTGGACGACGAAAAACGGGATGCTCCTTTCGCAACTGAATCAACTTCCGCGTGAACTCAAGAAACTGATTCTGCCTGCCGTCACGCTCCCAATTGAACCAGCTGATCTCGTTATCCTGGCAATAAGCGTTGTTATTTCCATTTTGCGTCCTGCCGCACTCGTCCCCGCCGCAGAGCATCGGCACGCCTTGGGAAAGAAAGAGCGTGGTAAGGAAATTCCGCCGCTGCCGGTCGCGCAATGCGTTGATCTGCGGATCATCGGTTGGCCCTTCGACTCCGCAATTCCACGACTGATTATTGTTATCGCCGTCGCGGCTCTCGTCGCCGTTCAGCTCGTTGTGTTTTTCATTGTAGCTGACCAAATCAGTAAGAGTGAATCCGTCATGGGCTGTGACGAAGTTGATGCTCGCGTAAGGACGCCTGCCGTTGTGTTCGTACAAATCGGGGCTCCCGGTAAGCCGATAGGCCATCTCGCCAATGCGGCCTTCGTCTCCTTTCCAAAAACTGCGGACCGTGTCGCGATATTTGCCGTTCCATTCCGACCAGAGCACGGGAAAGTTGCCAACCTGATAGCCGCCTTCGCCGACATCCCACGGTTCTACGATTAATTTCACCCGCGACAGCACCGGATCCTGCTCGATCACCTGGAAGAAAGCATGCGACAAATTTACACCTGCGTGATTTCGCACCAGCGCGGACGTGAGATCGAAGCGAAAACCGTCCACGTGCATTTCAAGAACCCAATAACGCAAACTGTCCATCACCAACTGAAGCGTTCGGGGATGCAGCAAATTGAAAGTGTTCCCCGTACCAGTGAAATCCAGATAGAAATGCGGATTGTTCGGCCGCAACCAGTAATAAGCAAGATTATCAATCCCCCGGAAACACAGCGTCGGGCCGAGACGATTTCCCTCCGCAGTATGATTGTAAACCACGTCGAGAATCACTTCGATCCCCGCTGCGTGCAGACTGCGCACCATTGTTTTGAACTCGGCGACCTGTTGGCCCATTTGCCCGCTGCCAGAGTACTCTCCATGCGGCGCGAAAAATCCGATCGTGTTGTAGCCCCAGTAATTCGTCAAGCCGCGGTCGACCAAAAATTTGTCGTCAATGTGCGCGTGTACTGGCAATAACTCGACCGCGGTCACGCCAAGTTTTTTGAAGTAATCAATGGCCGCGGGACTGCCGAGTCCCGCATACGTTCCGCGAAATTCATCGGGCACAGCTTGCCAAAGCTTACTGAAGCCTTTCACGTGTACCTCGTAGATCACCGACTCGTGTAGCGGAGTTGCCGGCCTTGTATCACCTTGCCAGTCGAACCCGGGATCGATGACGATTGATTTCGGCACGCCCCACGCGTCATCACGAAAGTCCTGCGTTAAATCTCCCTCTTCACCTCCGACGACATAGCCGAACATTTCATCTGCCCGGCTCACCTCACCGGCGATCGCTTTAGCGTAAGGATCAAGGAGGAGCTTCGAGCTGTTAAAACGCAGGCCACGCTCCGGATCGTACGGACCCGAGACGCGAAAACCGTACAACTGTTCCGGCCGCGCGTCGGGCAAAAAGACATGCCACACGTGGCCGGTACGCTCCTTCAGCGGGATCCGAATGTCTTCTTTCGCGTCTTCGATGCTATCGAACAAGCAAAGCTCAACCCCGGTCGCGTGCTCGGAAAAGATTGCGAAGTTCACACCGTTACCCATCCAGGTTGCGCCCAGTGGATACGGGTAACCGAGAAGCGTTCTTACCGAAGTCATAGAAGCGGCGGGCATTTATCCGGCATTGAGCCAATATTGGCAATGACGAATGGGAGATAGGATAAATCCCTGGGCAGTTGTTTTTGAGTAACCACTTCAAAACCTCATGAATATGAAACGCAAGATAATGGTGGCCGTCGTAATCCTGTTTTGCGGTGCCGCTTTTTATTTTCATGCGCGTCACAATTTTAATCCGTTGCCGCCCGGGACGACCATTGATCGAATTGTTGTGGAAAAATCGGCGAGAAAACTATCGATCTTTCGCGACGCCAACCAGATCAAGACCTATCGAATCGCTCTGGGTGGGAATCCAGTGGGCGCGAAGCAGCAAGAAGGCGACATGAAAACGCCGGAAGGAATCTACAAGATCGATGGCCGGAATCCGCAAAGCAATTTCCACCTGGCTCTGCACATCTCTTATCCTTCAGATGTTGACGATGCGCGTGCGCTCTGCGCGCGGAATATCAGCTGGGTCTGATATTATGATCCACGGAATTCGAAACGGACGGGGCTGGATTGGCGCCTTCCATCGTTGGAAGGATTGGACTGTGGGTTGCATCGCGCTCACTGATGAAGAGATCGAGGAACTCTGGCGTGTTACGCCGGATGGCACTACGATTGAGATTCGTCCGTAGGCGATCCGGCGTGGTATCAGAAGGGTCGTCGGTCGGCTCTATCAGTTTTGCCAGCTGATTACGCGAGTCCGACTTCCGCAACTGCGCACGTTTACAGATCTTCGAGGACGCGTCGCGCTTTTTCTAAATCCGATGGTCGCAGGATGATCAGGCCGCTTTCCGATTGCCGCCCGCCGGCGAGATAGGTGTATTCAATATTCACCTCGGCTTCGGCGAGGCGCTCCGCGATTTTGGCCAGGATACCAGGCTGGTTCGCTGTTTCAATCGTGAGCACGTCCATCTCAAGAGCGAGCACGCCGGCTTCGCCCAGGAGCATGAGCGTCTTGGTGGGGTCGCTCACCACCATGCGCACAACGGTGTGATCAACAGTATCGGACGTCGCCAGCGCGTAGATGTTAATTCCCACTTTTGCCAGCGCATCACACACGCGGGCAAGTGCGCCGGGACGATTCGCAAGGAAAACAGCGAGTTGGGTGGCCGTTTCCACGGAGAGTTTGGGATGTGCGTTCATGCCGGGTTGAAACTGGTGCCGGGGGCGGCTTCTGACAACTAAGGAAAGCATAGTAGCGCGAGCGTCTGACCAACCCGCGCCGGACGAGGACGCTTGCTCTGCTCGGGCGATCTCGGTTCGCGAATGACGAACTTGAATACGAGCGTTAATTCACCTGTGAGCACAATTGCGCAGCATACTCCCGCGAAAGCGATAGCGCCTAAGCGCACGATCGGGTTTGTGACCGCGTGTTCGATCGTGATTGCCAACATTATTGGTACCGGCATCTTCACGAGTCTCGGTTTTCAGTTGAACGACATTCAATCAGGCTTCGCGCTGCTGATGCTCTGGGTGGTCGGTGGAATCGCGGCGCTATCCGGCGCACTATGCTATGGGGAACTCGCGGCCGCGCTCCCACGTTCCGGAGGGGAATACCATTTTCTCTCGGAGATTTATCATCCCGGGCTCGGGTTCATGGCCGGATTCGTGTCCGCCACGGTCGGGTTCGCCGCGCCAGTAGCGCTCGCGGCGATGGCATTCAGTGAATATTTTATCGGAGTTTTTGGGCTAGGTTCGCCGGTTGTCGTGTCGTTTGTAGTTGTTTGGCTCGTCACCGCGTTTCATATCGGGAATCTGCAAGTCGGCAGCGCGTTTCAGAATGTTTCGACGTTGGTGAAACTGCTCTTGATCGCTGCGCTGATCGGGGTGGGGTTGTTCGTTCCATCGAAACAACCAATCAGTTTATTGCCTGCAGGCGGCGATATGACATCAATACTCAGCGGCGCGTTCGCCGTGGCGCTGGTGTATGTGATGTATTCGTACTCCGGTTGGAACGCGGCAGTGTATGTCACCGGCGAAATCAAGCAGCCCGAGAGAAACGTGCCGCGCTCACTGCTTGCCGGCACCGGCGTCGTGATCGTGATTTATGTGTTGCTCAACGCGGTCTTCCTCGCCACCACGCCCGCTCAGGAATTAAAAGGCCAGCTCGATATAGCGTTGATCGCAGGCAAGCACATTTTTGGCGAAAAAGGCGGCCGATTTGCCGGTGCCGTGATTTGTCTCGGTCTGGTGTCTGGAATCAGTTCGATGACTTGGATCGGGCCGCGGGTCACGATGTCGATGGGCGAAGATCACTGGCTGTTGCGACTGCTTGGCCGGAAGAACAAAGACGGCATCCCAACAAACGCCATTCTGCTGCAACTGCTCATGGTGAATTTGCTTTTGCTCACGCGAAGCTTCCAGGACGTGGTGCGCTACACTCAATTCAGCCTGCTGCTCTGCTCGTTGCTCGCTGTGCTGGGCGTGATCGTTCTTCGTTTCACACGTCCAGAACTCACACGGCCTTGCCGCGTTTGGCTTTATCCGCTTCCTCCTGTTCTTTTCTCTGTGATCACAGTTTGGATGATGTTCTATCTGTTACGCTCCCACACCGTGGAATCGCTTGCGGGTCTGGGGACGGCGCTATTGGGCCTGCTCCTTTATTTCTGCACGCGAAAACGTCTTGCTCATTCGTGATGAAAACAAGTTCCGTGGCTCTCTCGATCCTTCTCAGTGTTGTAACTGCGCTCACGGTTTTCGCGCAGGACAATTCCGAAATCGCACCGCGCGCAATTCCGGTGAATGCCGGTCCAAACGACGTTGCGCGTTTTCTAGCGGGAATGCCTGTGGCGGAAACTTCTCCACTCGCGCCACTGATGCGCGACCCGGCGTGGCAGGCGCACGCTGCATTTTTTGAAGAGCAATTCTCAAAACTCAACCTCCGCCAGCTTGAGAAACTGCACGGCTGGCAACAGACTTTTCTTCCAGAATCACTCCAACCGATTCCAGTCGCGTTTTACATGTTCAGTGGTCCCGATTTTTTGTACGTCGATCAAATTTTTCCCAATGCTGCCGTTTACGTACTTTGCGGGAAAGAAGCTCTCGGCCCGCCGCCCGATCCGTTGCGCATCGCGAACTTGTCTGGTGCGCTGGGCAATCTGGAGAACGCGATGAAGTCGTCGCTGACCACGACGTACTTCATCACCAAGGACATGAAAGTTGATCTGCACGAGCAGAATCTGAACGGCGTGCTGCTGATTCTCTATACTTACCTGGCCCGCGCAAATAAATCGATCGCGAACGTCACGCTCGGCTCGCTCAATAGCAGCGGCGTATTTGAGGAAGCCGCACCGGGCAAGAAAGGCGGCAGCATCCCCGGTGTGCGGATTCGCTATACCGACAATCAGTCAGGCAATTCACAAACCGTGTACTATTTCACCACAGATATTTCCGATGGCGGAATCAAAGCCAGTCCTGGCTTCTTGAAATTTTGCCAGCGTCTCGGCACCGGCGCGAGTTTGCTCAAGTCCCCGTCATATCTGCTATTCGAAAACGGTTTCGCCACGATCCGCAATTTCATTCTCGATCATAGCAACATCATCGTGCAGGACGATTCAGGCATTCCACTGGAATACTTTCAGCCTGACAAATGGAGCCTCCGCTTGTTCGGCGTCTATCTCGGTCCCATCGAGGTCTTCAAACAATATTACCAGGTCCGTCTGCGCGAACTGTTCGACCAAAGCAATCCGCCGCCGCTCGAGTTCGGATTCGGATACCGATGGAATTACAAGGAAGCGAATCTGATCGTAGCGACGCGAAAATAAGCACGGATTGTCATCCTGGGCACAGTCGGGGAATTTTTCGCTGGTCTTTTGCTTGAAACTGAGATGTCTCGACTTCGCTCGACATGACAAGCTGATGGCGACCGTTAAAATCTGCGGAACCATGAATAGGGAAAGTCGTCACCGGGGCAATCAGTAGGCCAGCGCGGCGGATTCATCTCGCGGTGTGGCTTCACAGGAATGGCGCCTCTGCCGGTGCCGCCACAGCGCTCCCGTAAATAACGAATGAGTTCTTCGCACGCGTCGAGCTGTGCGCGCGTCGGCTGGTCCCGATTGAAATCGCCTACCAGACAAATGCCGAGCGAGATGTTGTTCAGGTAATCGCTATGAACGTGGCCCCCGTTGATCTGACGTCTCCAACGGTCGCCGACTTCGATCTGGCCGTTGCCGGTTGATGTGCCGTTGCCGATCACGAAATGGTAAGCGAGACCATTCTGCATCCGTCGAACATGCCGATGGTAATAATCGAAAACCCGGGCGTTGCCCTGTCGCGTGCCGCTGTTGTGTACCACAATGAACTGCCAGCGACGCCGTTTCACCGGCGCACGCCGGATCGCTTCGATGACGGAGCTTGTCAGATAACGATAGCTGACCGGGCGACTCCACGGCCAGAAACCGAATCGGCGCGGCGGCGGCGACGGCGGAGGCTCGAAGCCCTGGTCCTCCTCAATGCCGGATTTTTGGATCACAACCTGAGGTTGCCCTCTGGCGGAACCGGCGCGCGGACTCTTCGACTGCAGCGCAGGCGCCGGTGTTGGCGCAGCAACCGCTCGTGGTGGCGGGGCTGCGCTTTCTGCCGCGGCGCGTTCTGGTTCTACGTGCGGTAAAGGCGTTTTTTGCGGCTTTGGCGTTTCCTCTTCTTTTCGCGCTGACTTTGATTTCGCAGTTTTCTTCGCCTTGCCGGATGTTTCTTTCGCTTGAGATTTCTTTTTCCCTACTTTCGGTTTGGCCGTTGGCGTGTGGCGCCGTTTCATTTTTTGAGAGGCACTCGCCGCGGGCGTTTTATGCGGTGTCGACGCCGGCGTTGTGTCCTCGTCCGAGCCGGATTTCTCCGTTGGCGAAGCGTCCCTCTTTGATTTTGCTTTTTTGGCGGTGGCAGCTTTCCGTGGCGTGGCGGAAGGTCGATGTTTTTTGGTTACCTTTTGAGCTGCGGCCTTTGCTTTCGCTCTGGGCGTCGGAGACTTTTTTGGTTTCGGAGACGACGACGCGGCGCGAGGCTCGGTTTCCTCGGATTGATCACGCCGCCGTTGTTCATCGACTTCCGCGCGAAGGATGCCGGCGATTATTGCGCCAAACGCGAGGACAGTTACGAGCCAAATGCGAATGCGCGCCACTGCGACGGAGAGTAACAGAGCGCGCGACGCGATCAACGCTTACAGCAGTGATTTGTGAAAAAAGTTACAACAGTTCAAAGCAAAAGGTACCAGGATCCACGATTCCTTTGTCGCCTTCTGATTTTTGTAACTGCGTTAAGCCGTCGTTGCAGGCTCGGGCGCGAGAGGCGCAACTGTGCGCGTTCTTTCGCGTTCGCGCCGGATGATGGCGTTCAATTTGCCTCCCAACAACAGCAGGAGACAAGTCAGATACATCCACGTGAGCAGCACGATGATGGACGCCAACGCGAGATAAGTTGGGTTATAACGATCGTACCTTGCTACGTAGAGCTGAAAAAGTTTCGTTGCTATGATCCAGCCGACCGCAAAGAAAATTGCCCCCGGCAGCGCCTGACGAACAGTCAAATAGTTCTCTGGCGTGAAAAGATAAAGGGCAAGCGCCAGCCCGACCAGCGCCACGCCGGTCAACGGCAGGTTCAACCTGGCGATCCATGCTTGCAACGGAAATGACAGTTGCCAGCTCACCTCCGCAACGCCGGCCAGCTTTTCGCCGAAAACAACCGCGTTAAAGCTAAACACAATTACGATCCCAAACCAAAAGAGCATGAAAAATGAGATGATGTATTTGGACCACCAATGGCGGTCTTCGCTGACTCCATGCATCTGGCTCAGCGCGCGTGAAACCGTGGCGATGAAAATAGTCCCGAAATAAATTCCAAGGATAATGCCGGCGTTCGCGAGCAGTCCGCTTGTGCCTGTCACGACAACACTGGCCATGGCGGAGTCTAGAATATCCTGCACTTTCGGGTCCGGCGGCATGAAGCTTTGCAACAGAACGAACATCCGGTGCAGTTTGCTGGGATCGGTGCCGAACAAGCCCAACAGATGCCAGAAAAAGAGTGTGCCGGGAGCCAGCGCGAAAAGAAGCAGGTACGCCATCTGCGCGGCCAGGCCCGTGGTGTTATCCGTGGCGGTTTCCCACACCAACCGGTGTCCAACGCGCCAAATGAGTCTGAGATATTTCATCTCCGGAGGAGTTTACTTTGCCGGGCACAAATATCCATTAAAGTCCGAATGCTTTCCCGAATGAGCTCCATCTGCTTCGCCCGTTGATCGTATTGGTGTCGCCTAACGACCAATGAAGAAGAGAATACTGATTCTGACTGCCAGTTTCGGAGAGGGCCACAACAGCGCGGCCAGGGGAGTGCGTGACGGTCTTGCCAGGGTCGCGCCGGATCGGACTGAGGTCGAATTGCGCGATCTGCTGGCCGAAGTCTATGGGCCGCTGAACGAATTTATTCGGAGGGCCTACCTGACGCTGGTCAATTTCGCGTCTCCTGTTTGGGGCACGGTTTACCGATGGTTGGATCGCGAGAAGGATTTCGATCAGGAGTTCGCGCGATTCGTCCGCTTGAAAAGCCATTTCGCTGCATTGCTCGACCGCTTTCGTCCCAATGTGGTGGTTTGTACGTTCCCGGTGTATTCCAACGTGCTTCGAGGAATCCTTACGCAGAACCCGGGAACCTTTTCCGATTGCAAGAACGTCGTCGTGGTCACCGACTCGATTACCATCAACGCAGCATGGTACCGCTGCGCCGCCGATTATTTCTTCGTTGCCAACGACCAAACCGCGACCGTGCTGCGGAGCGGCGGCGTCGCGCCGGAAAAAATCAAGACATTCGGTTTTCCTGTGAGCCCGAAGTTTGCAGATTTCGCTGAAGATCGCCCCTTGCCCTCCAGCAATTCCAGTCCCCGGGTTTTGTACATGATTAGTGCGGCCAAGCGTGGCGCTCCGGAACTGGTGCGTATGCTCGCGAAACTTGATTTGGGTCTTACTGTCACGATCGGCCGCGCTGATGAACTCCGCTCGGCAGTCGAAGCAGCCGCCGATGGTCACCCAATCAAGATCATTGGTTGGACCGACGAACTTCCCCGGATGATGCAAGAAAACCATTTGCTCATCGGAAAAGCCGGTGGTGCAACGGTGCAGGAAACGATTGCCGCAAAATGCCCGATGATCATCAACCACGTCGTGGCTGGTCAGGAGGAAGGCAACGCCCGCCTGATCGTCGAAACGACTTCGGGCGTGATCGCCCACTCACCACGAGAAGTTGTCGCACAGGTGCAGCGTGCATTCGAGGACGATGCAAAACTATGGCGCGAATGGGCCGAGAACATCAGTAAACTAAGCCGCCCGCGCGCAGCCCTCGATATCGCCGAATTCTTGTTGGCCATCTAAACATCTTGGCGATTGGGCGTCGTTCGTGCTCAAGTGAGATTCTCGCATGAAATGTCTTTGCGTTGCTCTCGCACTATTCAGCACGGCGTCCGCCGGCTGTCCACCTGAGTATTCATTCAAGTATGTCGATCGTGTGCACGGCTTTTGCCTTTGTCTGCCCGCTGGAGTGACCAAACAAACTGCCACAGGTTATCCTGCGGGTACAATCCTCTTCACTGGCTTCGTTGTTCCGCCCAAGACGAACCTGCAGTCTAAACAATTAGTTATCGTTCCGGGCGAATACGATTTGCTGAAGACCGCGACGCCATTCGGCCACTTCAGCGCGAAGGGCGCAACGTTAGGGCACGCTAGGTTTGAAGAAGGCAGCGCGGGGCATTTAACTCTGCACGTCATTTACACGTGGAAACGCGGGAAGAATGCCGTTCACTTCGATTTTGAACATCGCTCGGTGAACATCTACAACTTCGATCCCGCACAGCGGCCCGCCGAATACGATCGCGCTGCCCAGGTCAAAATCACCGAACAGATCATGAGTAAGCTTCAAAAATTGCAGGGCGTTTCGTGAAACGCCTGTTTCTATTCGGCAGCTGACATCGACGCCCCATAAGACTTAGCACGCTTTTAGTTGGCCAAGAGGATCTCGTTCCCGCGGGCAAATGATCCCACGACTTCCAATTCTGGCGAGAGAACGACGAAATCCGCGTCGGTGTCGACAGCGAGGCGACCCTTGGTTCCAAGGCCAAGACAACGCGCTGGGTTCTCCGTCGCCATCATTACGGCCTCGTGCAGCGGAACATCGACTCTCAGCACCATGGTTCGTACGAGATCGATCATGCGTGCGGCGCTTCCGGCAAGCGCTGAACGGTTAGCCAACAAACAGACTCCGCCTTCGACAATGCAAGGCTGTTCGAAGAGCGAAACCCGCGATCCATTCGGTAATCCGGCGCCCGCTGTGGCGTCGGTCACGAGACAAATGCCGTCCCGACCTTTCGCGCGATACAACATTTTCATTAACGTCGGCGAAACGTGATGACCGTCGGCGATGAGTTCACAACTGATCCGGGGCTCGCTTAACGCGAACTCAAGCAAACCTCCGACGCGATAGACGCCGCGACGGCGTGCGCTCGACATGCAATTAAACGTGTGGGTCACACTGCGCATGCCGCGATCGAACGCCGCCGTGGCGTCCGCGTCCCAGGCGTCACTATGTCCGCCGCTCACGCTGATTCCATGGCTGTGAAAAGCTTCGATCGCCTCAAGCGCTCCAGGCAATTCGGGCGCCAGCGTTATACGCTTTATAATGCTCGCGTATTCGAGCAACTGTCGCACAGCAGCCGGTGACGGATCCTGAATGAACTCCGCTCGTTGCGCCCCCCGTTTCAATTTTGAGATAAACGGACCTTCCACATGAACACCGGCAATCGCACTCATGGCCGATCGACAATCTCGAATCGCCCTCAACACTTCGACCAGTTTGTCCAGCGGTGCTGTCGCCGTGGTAAGCAGGAGTGACGTGGTGCCGCCGCTAGCGTGGAAATCGCAAATGGCGCGAAACGCTTCGGCTGATGCTTCCATCGTGTCGCGGCTGAGCGCGCCGTGCACATGGAGATCGATGAACCCGGGCGCGAGGTAATGTCGATTGAGATCGATGACCTCATCTTCTCGCGCCCCGGTTCGCTCACGGATCCCGGCGATCTTTCCTTCCTCCACGATAACTTCAAGCCCATCGCGAATTCCATCGGGAAAAATCAAACGCGTGTTGGTAAAGATCATGTTGCGTGAATCCAAGCGTGAATGACGCAGTCTATTTTCGCAAGCGCCTCGCTTTTTTTGGGGAAAATTACGCTGTGCGGCAGCTTGATGTAATTGCGTTTGAGCATCGCGGAGCGCATTGTCTTTCAGAGCAATGAATTTCGATTACGACGTCGTGATTGTCGGAGGAGCGTTTTCGGGCGCGGCGACAGCGCTCATGCTAAAGCGCAAACGGCCCGAAGCGCGCGTCCTCATCATCGAAAAGACGGCTGCATTCGATCGCAAGGTTGGCGAATCGACGACCGAGGTGAGCAGTTGTTACATGACGCGGATTTTGGGTCTGACGCATTATCTTGGCCATCATCAGTTGGCAAAACACGGGTTGCGTCTCTGGTTCTCAAATCGGGCTGACCAACGCTTCGACGATTGCGTTGAGGTCGGCACACGTTATCAGAGCCGGTTGCCCGGTTTTCAAGTAGATCGTGCGAAGCTTGATTCGCACATGCTCGACCTCGCATCGAACGCGGGCTGTGACTTGTGGCGTCCGGCAAAGGTCACAAGCTTTGAATTAAAGGATGGGGATGGACAAAGAGTAAACGCTGTTGTCGACGGCGCGGAGGGCGCGGCTACTTGCCGCTGGATCATCGATGCTACAGGCCGCGCAGCGATGTTCGCTCGAAGGCTCGGGCATTTTCGCCCCAACGCCGATCACCCCATAAACGCGGTATGGGCGAGGTTCACCGGCGTCAAAGAGTGGGACAGCTACGAATGGCGCGAACGATTTCCCGATTACGCGAAGCATTGTCGCACCGCGCGTGAGTGGGCCACAAACCATCTTTTCGGGCGCGGTTGGTGGGTCTGGATTATTCCGTTGCAAGGCGGCGATGTCAGCGCCGGTATCGTTTACGACAGCCGCATTTTCAAATTTCCAGAGGGAGCGACCTTGGGCCAACGACTGCATGCGCACATTCTCGGCAATCCCGTTGGTCGCGAAATATTCGGCTCGGCGAAAGTGATCGAAGGCGATGTGCACGCGCTGTCGATGCTTCCGTATCACAGCGAAAAAGTTTGTGGTGACGGTTGGGCCATGGTGGGAGATGCCGCCGGATTCATCGATCCTCTTTACAGTCCGGGTCTCGATTTTTGTTCTTACACTTCATTTTACGTGGCGGATTTACTGGCGCGCAATCTGGCGGGCGAAGACGTTGCGCAGCAGCTTGGTCATTACAATCAGCAATATCCCACCAGCTACCGCTCTTGGTTCGAGAGCTTGTACAAGGATAAATACTATTACATGGGCGACGCGGAGCTGATGTCGGCCGCACTGCTTCTCGATGTGAGCAGTTACTACGTCGGTCTGGTTCAAGCGGTCTATCGCGACCCGGAACGCGAATTTCTCAATCTCCCTTTCACCGGCGTCGGCGGAAACCTGGTGCGAAGGATAATGAGTTTCTACAATCGCCGGTTGAAAGCTTTAGGGGACCGCAGATGGGCGACCGGCTATTACGGAAAAAGAAACGCCGGCTGGCGCGAGCTCTACGACGGATTCGTTCCCGACAGACGGCTTCGCAAACAGATTTCACGCGGACTGCGGCGCTGGTGGAAATGCGAACTAATCAATCTTGCGTTGATGCTGCGGCGGCCTGTCATTCCCGCGGAGCAGCGATCAGCGGCGATTCAAAGTCAGGTTTCCGCCGCGACTGCTTCAACAGGCGCGGGCTCTTCCGCGCTTTCGTGATTTTGTTCGCCCTACCCGTAGCCGAGTGGCCAGATGTGAAAGCCGCCTGCCTCGCTTGGCAGGCCCCATGGTCACTAGATCCCTTTGCCTTCGCGGAACTCGCGACAGGTACTTCTCCGTAGTTTGGCGTCGTCAAATGTCTACGCGTCACTTCATCGTGCGTAGAGGCCACGATGAAATCACATTACGGACTAAGCAGTGTTCCGTACCAGTGCAGAAGAATCTCGCCAAAAAACATCCAGGTCAGTGCGCCGAATGCAAGGTACGGACCGAAAGGTAGTTTCGCTGACCAAACAGGTTTTCCCAAGACAAGCGTTATCAATCCGATCACGGAACCGAGAAGCGACCCAGCGAATAGGCTGAACAACACCGCCCGCCACCCAAGAAATGCGCCGATCGCGGCGAGAAATTTCAGGTCGCCCCGGCCCATTGCCTCGCGCGGGATCACCAGCTCGCGGGTGACGCCGGAAATATGCGTCACATCATCGAGCATCAACACGTGGCCGTCGGCAGTGACGCGATCATAGCGAAAAGCAAGCGTCACGTTTCCGTATTCGTGATGGTCGATTCGGACCTCGTCGCACTGCAGCAGCAGCCGATCTTTTTCACGGGCAAAATATTCGCTCCAGAGACTTTCTTCAGTGCCTACGACGAAGTCGGCATCGTCGCCGCGTTTTGTCCACATGAACGGCGTCGGCGCGTCGAACTGGATCCGTTTTCTGCCAAAGGCGATTTTGCCCGCTTCGAGCACGATCCAAAGGATCACGTAGCCCAGTGCAGCCGCCAGTACTGCGCGAACACCGGCTGCCAGGCGCGAATCGGTTTGCATTAAAGCCGGGACAATCACGCTGCAAGCAACGCCCGCGATCGTTCCGCCGATTGTCACGCGATCTGGAATAATGAAATGCTCAAAATCGATAAATGTGCCGACGATCAGGAGCGAAATAAAGATCCAGTACGCGATCGCCACCTGCCATGGGAACCTTTGCCAGATCGCAACGAAAAGCAGCGCCGTAACGAGTTCCACCGCGAAATAGCGAAACGAAATTTTCGCGCCGCAATTTGAGCATCGGCCGCCAAGGGCAATCCAGCTGACCAATGGCAGATTTTGATGCCAGGGAATCGGCTGTTTGCAGCTCGGGCAAAAGGAGCGACGCGGCCGATTGATCGAGAGATCGACCGGCCAGCGATAAATGCAAACGTTCAAAAACGAGCCGACCGCGGCGCCCAGTACGAACGCAAACGCGCCAAAGAGGAAATCGTAAGTCGGATGATGCACGCGATTAACTGACAGTCCGTTTCGATGCGCGGCGTTCCATCAGCCATGCAATCCAGATGCAGCTTTCGTAGAGCAGACACATCGGAAGCGCCATGGCGATCAAGGTCAGAATGTCAGGCGTCGGCGTGATGATGGTTGCCAGAACAAAGATCAGCACGAGGGCGTATGGGCGAGTGCGCGTCATGAATCGGTAGGTGATCAATCCAAATCGGACCAGCGCCAGGACGACTACAGGCAATTCAAACGCCAGCCCGAAGCCGATTGTGAATCGCGTCACGAACGAGTAATATTGCTGCACTGTCCACGTGGGCGCCCAGCCGAGCGACTCGGTGTCGCGAAAGAAAAAGAGAATCGTTTTCGGCAACAACCAAAAATAGCAAACCAGCACGCCAACCAAAAACAGAGCGAAACTGACGGCGATCGCTGGAAACAAAAGGCGTTTCTCCACGACAGTGAGCGCCGGCAAAACAAATTCCGTGAGAAAATACAGGAGCAGCGGGAAGGAGAGAACGATCCCGGCGTAAAACGCCAGGTGAAATGAAATCACGATCGAATCTGTGATGCCGAGCGCCTTGAGCGTGCCGACTTGCGACCCGAGGTTGTGGAGCGGCGCCTGCATGACGCGGACGAGCGTCGAACGAAACGCAAAGCAAACCATCATCGCGATCCCCAGCGTGATGGCGATTTTTACGATCATCCAACGCAGATCTTCCAGATGCTCGAGAAACGGTTTGGAAGTTTCGCTCTCCGGCAGGTCGCGAAATTTGAAAATGTCTCGTAACGCCATGGGTCAAAATCCGCAATCCGAGTGTCGAATGTCGAAACAAAGGTGAAAAGCGCAAATGCTCGAAAAGCGACGCGGACGGTTCTTGCACTCCGAGGGCACTTCTCTTCGCGGAAGCTTTACTAGTGTGTACGCGTTCTCGCGTCGCTTTTGGCATGGTCACGTTTCCAGCGTTAAACGCTCTTACTGGACAGAAGGCCGCGCGCCCAAAGGCGCGCCGACAGACTTAGGGTATTGGCATCCCGAATTTCGTTCTCCGCAATCATGCGGCGAATTTCGGAAACCTTGAATGGCCGACAATCCAAAATCGATTCCGACTCGTCGCGCACATAATCCAAAACCGGTACGACGAAACGCGCCAGAAAGAAATAGCAGCGCTCGTCTGTGAAACCTGGCGAGGTAAAATAATGGCCGAGCGGGATGAGTTCGCCGTCTTTTGCCAGCTCGTAACCGGCTTCTTCTCGAAGTTCGCGCAGTGCGACTTGTTCGATTGTTTCAGCGGTATGGCCGGGATCAGCGATCCCGGCTACAGCATGGTCGATCTGGCCGGACGGCATCTCCCAGATTGCTTCCCGGATTGGGATACGTTCCTGGCGAATGAGAACGATTTTGCCGTCGTCCGTCATCGGCGCGATCACGACCGCGGCTTTGCGGTGCACAATTGTCCACACACGCGGCTCGCCGCGCGAAGGTGTTTGCACGTGATCTGTTACCACGTCGACGTGCGCATTTGCGAAGTGCCGTTCAGTGGAAATGGTTTTCCAAGCCTGCTCTTTCACGCGCAAAGTGTAGTGGCCGGTCTTCTTAGCGGCAAACGGTGTAGCGGCGTTTGACTCGCTCGCTGCGGCGTGCGTGATCGATCCTGCGATGTCGTAGCGACAAAGTCGCTTTATCAACCGACCGAGGCGTTGTGCGTCACCTTCGCCGAGACGTATTTTGCGTCCGGCAGAGGAAATTTCCGCACCTCGATCGTCACTTTCCGTATCGGAAAAGTTTTCAGCAAATGCATTGCGAGCCGATCGGCCAGCGTTTCGATCAGATTCAGCGATTGATCGCGAACAAAATTCTTCGTTTCTTCGGCCACTGCTGAATAGTTCACCGTCCGTTCGATGTTATCCGCTACATCGCCCATCTTTTCGTTTGGCCAGAATGAAATGCTTACAGTCAACCTTTGCGGATTTGTCCTCTCTTGCTCCGGAACCCCAATGCGAGTGAAAATCTCAAGTTGCTCGATGTGAATTTCGTCCAAGAAGGGATGGGTTTCGTTTGGCACGCGCGAATCTTAACCACGAACAAACACGAATAACAGCGAAACGGACCCTGTCTGCGTCTGCCGCCCGGAAGCTGTAGCACGTGCGGGTGCATTCGCGCCATTCGCGGGTTTCTGATAAGTTTGCAGTGAATGAAAACAGTCTGGCGCGTTTTTGCTTATTTGAAGCGGTACCCGTGGCTGGCTGCGGGCACGCTTGCGTGCGCGATCATGGGCACGTTGATGGTGATCGTGTTTCCGAGCGTGACCAAATGGATCATTGACGATGTAGTGCGCGCAAATCGGCCGGATAAATTGCTACCGCTGCTTCTGTTCGCGACCGTCGCTTTTCTGATTCAGCACGCTTTCAATTCACTCCGGATCATTCTGAACAACACCTTCGAGCAGAAGGTCATCTTTGATCTGCGCAGCGATTTGTATTCCCACATTCAATTGCTGCCGTTGCGCTGGTTTGATAATCGCGCCACGGGCGATCTGATGACGCGCGTCATCGAGGACGTGAACTCGGTCGAGCGGGTGTTGATCGACGGAATCGAACAAGGCGTCGTGGCGATCCTGCAAATCGTGATCGTGCTGGCGGTAATGTTCTATTGGAATGCAAAACTCGCATTGCTCGCGCTTGTCCCGTTTCCATTGCTCATCGGGGGCGCGCTCGCATACACGCTAACGGCGCATCGGCGTTATCGACTACAGCGGCGCGCTGCATCAAATATCAACGCTCTCTTGCATGATAATCTCGCCGGGGTCCGTCAGATCAAAAGTTTCGCGCGCGAACGCGAGGAACACGCGCGTTTCAATCAGGCGAGCGATCAACTGCGGCACGCCACGCTGGTGGTGATGCGGACATGGGCGATTTACTCGCCGTCGATGTCGATGTTTGAAGCGATCGGCGCCGTCCTGGTGCTGGGCTTTGCCAGTCACGCCGTTTTGACAGGTACGATGCAGATCGGCGATCTGGTCGCGTTTCTCCTGCTGACGGCCTTTCTGTACGATCCGATCAGCCGACTGCATCAGCTGAATCAATTAGTGCAAGCCGGCCGCGCGGCAGGCGAACGGGTGTTCGACATTCTGGATGAAGAACCGGAGCCGGGTTTTGGAGCCAGGGTCGGTGACCCCGGTACCGCGACCACCGATCGCGGTTACAGCAAGCGCATCATCGGCGACATTCGATATGAAGACGTGAGCTTCAGTTATGCCGAAGGCCTACCTGCGCTCAGGCACGTTTCGTTTGATGCGCCGCCGGGCACGACGACTGCATTGGTCGGCGCCACTGGCGCGGGAAAATCGACGCTGGTGAATTTGCTGGTGCGCTTTTACGAGTTCGACTCCGGCCAAATCGATGTCGACGGCAAACCAATTCGAGATTACGACCTGCGCACACTGCGCGAAGCCATCGGCGTGGTGACGCAGGAAAGCTTTTTATTCAACGGATCCATTCGCGAAAATCTTTTGATGGGGAAACCAACTGCTACCGAAGCAGAATTGTGGGGCGCGGTGGATGCGGCGAACGCGCGGCAATTCATTGAGCGTTTGCCTGACGGTCTACAGAGCGTGGTTGGCGAGCGCGGCGTAAAGTTGAGCGTGGGCGAAAAACAACGGCTTTCAATTGCACGGGCGCTGCTGAAGGACCCGCCTATTTTGATTCTTGATGAAGCCACTGCTAGCGTGGATACGGCAACGGAACGATTGATCCAGGAGGCGCTGGAACATCTGATGGCGAACCGCACATCGATTGTGATTGCGCACCGCCTTTCGACCATTGTGCGCGCCGACCAAATTCTAGTGCTCGATCACGGCCAGATAATCGAGCGGGGAACGCACGATGAATTGCTTTCGCTCGATCGAAAATATGCGCAGCTATGCCGACAGAGCTTGCTGGAGTCGTCGACTCAGCGGGAGGCAGAGCCGCAGGCGGAAATCGTTACCTCAGAAGTTGCGGAACCCGAAGAGGAGCGATTGCAGGTCTAACGAGGCCGCTGCAAAGCTACGACAGGTCGCGCAGTAAAAGGTCCTGATATTTTCGCTCCAAGTCGAGGTAGCGCTGCTCGCTCTCCGCAAGAGCGCGGCGTTCCTCCTGAAGGGTTTGCTCAAGATCGCGAATTCTTTCCTGGAGACGGACGGACATTTTCGCAACGGCTGGGCCGACCGGATCGCCGAGTTGAATTTGTATTTGGCCCTCGTCAATCTCTGATAGCGCAGTTTCCCACAGGTCGGGCATTTGCCGGATTTGACGGCGAATACCGTCGCAGGTGTTGATGACGAAAGTTTCGCCATCAATTTCACCGAGCCGAATAAACTCCTGTAAGGCGCCGAGCGTGGTGGGTCCGTAATAATGTTCTGTTGTGAGCTCGACCAGCCAGTCCATGCCGAGTTTCGGGAGCATTGGCGCTTTGGTCCAAGTCCGCTGATCACTTGAGAGGGTGTCGCGTGGCGCGATCTGCGCGGCAGCCGCCCAACGCGCGATTTGATCGAACTGTACCGGCCCGAAGGTGCTTCCGTCCTCATGCTTGCGGAGAAACCACCTTTGATTCACCGGAGGTTCGATTGCCAGTTAGGGCGACGGCGAGCCGGAAGCGGCAGGCGATGGTGTCGGAATCACGATTGTTTGCCCCGCCTGCAATTTGCGACCGTCCTCGATGTGGTTGGCTTGTTGTAACTCGTCCACGGTCACTTTGTACATCTTTGCGATTGATGTGAGCGTCTCCCCGCGTGCCACAGTGTGGGTGTTACCCGAGATGGCAGGATGTGACGTAGATCCGGCGGAAGCAGGAGCGGTTGCCGATGCGCCTTCCCCGATCATTACACCCGGGCGAATATGTGAAATTTGTTGCTCCAGCTTTAGAATCTCTTGAGAAAGCGCGTCGATTTTCGCGTTTTGTTGGTCAATCTTTTTTGCCAGCGCTTCAAGTTGTGCGGACCCGGGCGATTTTGTCTCATCCGGCGCGGGACTCTGGGCGGAAGCACCGCAAAGCGCGAAAGCGAGTATCGCAGCAAAAATCGCAGCGAGCTTCATTGGCGCGAAAGTTTGGCACCGGCAGATTTGTCTGGCAAGCCTCATAAAAAGTCTGACTTCGAATGGCTTGACCTCGTTGAATGATTGAACCGGAAAACGTATCTGACGCGGTGATGATTTCACAATTTCTTCATTCTTATTCGCATTTCTTCATCCGTCCTTCAGCTTGCGTTTCCAACTTTTACTCGTACGTTTTTTTATGCCTGAGCGCGTTCAAAAGCCGGTGGAACCGGCTCCGTGGGGACCAAAACAAGGCGATGGCGGGGGCCCGCGTTCCCCGGACATTTCGCGACCGGACACAAAGGATCTCTTAAAGAAAATGCGCAAGGTCGATCCCAACCAATCCAAGCGCTATCGCCAGCGCACGGGTCAGTAATGGACCGTCCACAGTTGGGATTTGACCAGAATTTTTCTGGTGTGGCGGGCGATTTTCCTTCGCTGCTGCGACGCAAAGGTCTCCTGGCTTCGGGTGTCGCCGGTCCAATGCCACAGAACGCGATTCAACAACCAGCATGGCAGCCGACCGAAGCGACCACGATTTTGGCGTTCAAGTTTTCCGGCGGCGTTCTGGTCGCGGGCGATCGCCGCGCTACTGCGGGCAACACCGTTGTGTACGATCGCGCGGATAAAGTTTTGGAGATCGACCAACACTCGATCATGGCTATCGCCGGTGTGCCCGCCACCGCCTGGGAAATGGCGCGTGTGCTCGAGCATTCACTCCAATATTTTCGACGAACTCAACTCCAGGAAATGAGTGTCGATGGAAAAGTGCGAGCGCTCTCGAAACTGTTGCGGGACAATTTTGGATTCGTCATGCAGGGCGTCGGCATAGTGGTGCCGATTTTCGCGACTTACGACGGAAATTCTAAGCCGGAGGCGCGCCTCTATTTTTACGACGCGATGGGTGCACAATTTGAGGCGACCGATTACGCGGCAACGGGATCAGGCTCGCCGGCGGTGCGCGGCATTCTCTATTACGAAAACAATTGGGGTGCGAAGCGACTGCACGAATTGAGCGAGGACCAAGCTGTATCGATCGCATTGCGCGCGCTCGACACTGCTGCTGAGTCGGATACTGCGACGGCGGGCGTGGATCGCAGCGGAAAAATCTATCCCGTGATCAAAACTGTTTCGCGCGAAGGCATCACCACTTTGCCGGAGTGCAAAATCGCGGCCGTGTTCAAGGAAATGGTTGCATGATCGAAGAGCCGTATCGTTGGGTCGAAGCGATCGCCAACCGGCGCGAGTACGTCGAAGGGCAGCTCGCTCCCGGTAGTCCTATCGCGGCGCTCGGATTTCGCGATGGCATTTTGTTTCTTACGCTCGGTCAGACGCGCCAGAAACTTTTCGAGATTTATGATCGGATCGCAATGGGAGCAATTGGCCACCCGGGCGACATCGAGCGGTTGCGAATGGCGGCGATTGAACTGGCCAGCACGGAGGGTTTCACCCGCTCGGCGGCGGATGTTTCATTGCGGCGGCTTGCGCATTATTCGCTCAGTCCTGTCATGAAAAGCGCATTCGAACAGGTGTACGGTCCGCCATATCTGGCGCGGATGCTTTTTGCCGAGGTTGGTACACGCTCAGAGGACGATCTGTTTTTGCGAGTCGAATACGACGGCGAGATCGCGAGCAACGGTGCAACCTATGCGCGAGCGCGGCAGGATTTTGCCGTGCTCAGCGGTACGCGACAATCGGTCGAGCTGATGGAAGCATTTCTGAAATCCGAGCATAAACCGGATAGTAGCTTTGAAGCGGCGGTGAAATCGGCGCTCGACGCTTGGAGCGTCGGACACATGTTGTTGCAGGCTGGTGACGCAAAAGAACTGCCCGGGCGCGACGCCATTACGCAACATTGCCGGGAACAACTCGCCATAGCCGCAATCGAGGCAGCAGTGCTGGAACGCAATGGCAGTACGACAATTCGTTACCGTTCGTTATCAGATAAGGAATTGCGCTCGTTCATTAGTGATTAAGTTATGAAGACAGCTCTTCGTGCGGAGATCACAAATGAACCAAGCCCTCCGGAATGCACTCGCGGTCGCTGGAATATTGTTGATGACCGCCTCGTTGATCTGGATCGCTTTTTATCAACACGAGCGATCCGCAACGAAAAGGCAATCGTGGGCAACTCCACCAACACTACCATTTGCAGTAGTCGTTCTTGATCCAGGCCATGGCGGTCGAGACTCTGGCGCAATGTGTGGCGGCGTCATGGAAAAGGATCTTACGCTGGACGTGGCCCGCCGTGTCGATCATCTACTGACCTCGCAAGGAATCGCCACGTTGATGACCCGACTTGGGGACACCTATGTCTCACTGGCAGAGCGCGCAGCGCTCGGGAATCGGGTGAGAGATAGCATTTTCGTCAGCATTCATTTCAACGAGGACAACAAACCGGTCGCGACCGGCGTGGAAACCTACTACGCTGCGCATCAGATCACTGCAGGCTCTGTTCTCGCTTCCTGGCTGCCGTTTTTATCGCGGCCGCCGTCGGACTCGCCGAAGCCGGAAAGCCAAAGTCTCGCCGGTTTCATTCAGGAAGCGCTGGTGGCGCGGACCCGCTCCGTCGATCGTGGCACGCAAGCCAAACAATTTTTTGTAATCGCAAACGTGACTTCGCCCGCGGTGTTGATTGAGGGCGGCTTTCTTACCAACAAGGACGATGTCTCTAAACTGGCGAGCGAAGATTACCGCGACCAACTTGCGGCAGCTGTCTCCGACGGGATCTTGCGGTATCGCGAAGCCTTGAGTCAGCGGAAATCGGCTTTGGCAGCTACAGATCCGGGAGAGCCCTGAATAGGCAAAAGAGTGTCGTCGTCGAATGACATGGGAATGAAAATCAAAATCGCTGCGGTGATCTTGATGGGATCGATCACACTGGTGCGCGCGGATCAAGTGATCGAAAGCGTGCAGCAGGCTTTGAAGGACCAGGGCTTCTACTACGGTGAAGTCAGCGGCGAAATGAATGCGACTCTGACGGCAGCCATTCGCCGGTATCAGATTCGCAATGGGCTTCAGGTCACAGGTGAGCTTAACGACGAGACGCTACAGTCACTCGGAGTCAAGTCTTCCGGCGGCGCCCGACAAACGATCAAATCTGGGTCGCCTACTCCTCCCGCGGCTGCTACGTCGAACGAGCCAGCGTCCGACGAAGCCGAAAACGCAACTCCTGCGCCGCCGGTTCAAAATTTTGACAATGCCCAGCAAGACCAACAGGTTTATCCATCAACTCCCACGAGTCCGGCGACCTCAACAGGAGCAGTGTTTGCCGGCACCCCATTTCAGACCGCTCCTCCCATCGTGCAACGCAACATTGTCGTCTCCGCGCAGATAGCGCTCGCGCGCTATGGACTGTATCGGCAACAGATTGACGGAATCTACGGACCAGCGATGGAGCTTTCGCTGCGCGCGTATCAAGCGCAAACGAGACTTCCCGTGACCGGCCGACTCGATTTGGAAACGCTCGCGGCGCTGCGCCTGTTGCCCGGACCCCGCCAACCTTTTTACGATCCGTACCGTCAGCGTATGCGTCCTCCGCCCGGGCCACCAGTGCGCGGTCAATGGGCTCCTGACTGATTTGTGAAGCGGGTAATCGTGTCTGGGAAATTCACGCGCTTGCCGGGGTTAAAGGCCATAAGCCTGTTCGCAATCCCCCGGACATGATTGCTCGCATCAGAAGCCAGTTACTTTGGGTTGTCGAAATGCATCGACTGTAGTTCGGCAAAAACTGTGCCCACGAAAATCTGTGCCTCGATCCGAAGAATGAGTCGTTCGGCATCGTCGGAAACCCAGATTGTAGCGCGACGAAATTTCTTGTGCGGCTCCAATTCGAGATTCTTGCCGATGCGTTTCAGGCGCAGATCGAGCTTGATCGCGTTATAAGTGCCGGCCCGCACGGAGATCTTTTCCCGTCCGAGTACGGTGACAGTAGTGAGGTAGGCATTTGTCGCCGGGTAAACTGCCAGGCGATAAACGCTCCCTTGTCTAAGCGGCTGACTCCGCAAGTAAAGCGCCGCCGAGTGCAGATCGAACAGGTTAGGAAAGAGAAACTGCTTTGTCTTTGTCTGGGCAGTGCTGCCTTGACCTTCTGTTCGTGCTCGAGTCACTCCGCTATTCGTGAAAGTCAGATGGGTAACGATTTGTTTTGATCGATAATTCTCTGTCTGTTGAGTTTCAATCGGGTTCAGCGTCGCGGCGTTTGCGACCGCGCGATAGTTCACATCCAGTTTCCACAACGCTCGGATCAAACCAGTGGTTCGGCCCGTTCCTTCAAGCTGAAATCTGTCGTTTGAAGGCTTGGTGAAGTGAACCTCACCGGTGGCAGCAGTTAATCCAGACCAGCCGAAACGATATGAAGTGTGCAGCGGGCGCAACTCCGGAAAATTCCCAGCCGGCTCCTTGCTCAGCGTTGTCTGCCAATTCGCTGCCAGCGCACCAGTGCAAGATGCGAGCAGGATCACGCTCGCGGATATTGCTGGTCGAAATCTGGTTAGAACAAACATGGTTGGAAGGTTCGGGGCTGTTGACAATGATCGGCGTGCCCCCGCCTGATTTCATCTGTACACAAAAATACACGCGAGTGTAGCCCGCGTGTATTTTTGGAATTCCGAGGCGAACCTCAGGGTTTCGCTGCTCTCGCTGCCGGGCTGACAGAAGCGCTTGCCCCAGTCTTTTTATTCGAAGCTGCCGAAGCGGTAGCGCGACCGGGTTTGTTCAACGTTTCGATAATCTCGTTTGTAAAATCAACGTTCTCCGGCGCATACAGCACCACAGGGACGCCGTTGATGCTCATCCCCGATTTGTCGAGAACAAACTCAAGGCTCTTGGCTTTGACCTTCTCCGTTACGACATCGGTAATTTCCTTTACGATTCCCTCTCGCATTCGCATCAACTGCTCCTGCAACTGCCGTTCGCGAGTCTGGCGGAAATCACTGATCTCTCGTTCCATGCTTTTGATATTGGCGATCTTGTCATCCCGCTCCTTGGCCATGCCCGTCTTCTTGTCGGCGCTCAATGCCGGAGACTCAAGTTGCTTGTTGAGGTTATTGATTTCGTCGAGCGCCTTCTTGTACGCTTCCGCGCGGTCATCGTATTCTTTTTTAGCGGCGTTCTTGGCGTCGTTGATCTTTACTTCGGCTTCCTTGGTTTTGTTGTATTCCTTGAACGCCCGTTGCATATCAACCGTTCCAATTTTGGCTGTGCCCTGTGCGAAGGCCGCAATAGGAGCGACCAGCGTCAGCGCAGAGAGTATGGACAGAGACTTTTTCATAAAAAACAGAGGAGAGGATACGGTTGCCGGAATCGCGTTAGACTGCAACCACATATATTCGTTCAAAATTGATAACCCACGTTGAAATTGAAATGGCCGCCGCCGTTATATCCGTCACGCATCACCGGATATCCGTAATCGAGGCGTAGTGGCCCGATCGGCAAATCAAGCCGAAGTCCAATACCAACGTCAGAGGCGAGATGGTTGAGCCCGAAAGACCACGCGCTGGTATTGTCGAAGCCGGTGTCGTAAAAAATTGCCCCTCGCGCTTTTGTAATGATTGGGAAAGTCCATTCAATCGTGGCCCGCGCCATCGTTTGGCCCCCGATAGGCTCACCATTCTGCTGCGGGCCGACTTCGCGAAAGGGAAAGCCGCGGAGGTTGTTCGAGCCCCCGAGGAAGAGCCGCTCGAAAATCGGCACCTCGCTCCCGCTCCCCCATTGGTTCACCGTCGCAATTTCCCCATTTAGGAGCAGGATAGTATCCTTCGGCAGAGAAAAATACTGAGACCCTTCGAGATCCAATGCGTAAATCTGGATGTCACCTCCAAGAAAACCACCGGCAACAGAAGGCGAAAACGTAACGCGTTGTCCGCGGTGTGTGAGCAAAGGATTGTCGCGCGTATCAAACACAACGCTGCTAAACACCTTGCTTTCAGTAAACGTGCCGCTTTGGGACTGAAGAAAGTCAGGCGCAGAGGCGGCCACATTAAAAATATCGATCTCCTGTAAGCTGTATCCCAGCGTGCCGTACATGTAAGCGTTGATCGGCTTGCGCATTTCGAACTGGAACCCGTAGTTTCGCTGGTCGTAAAAGGCGCTCAAATAATTCGCCTCGGTGTAAAACGCCTGGCCACTGAGCGAGAGACGCCGATCAAGAAAGTACGGCTCCACAATCGTAAGAGTAAAATCTTTACGCTGCGTGCCGAACTGGATTCGCAAGCGAAACTTTTGGCCGCCACCGGTGAAGGAAGGCCACTTGAACAGATCGAAATTGCCCTGCGTGAGTTCCGCGAACCCTACCAGTTTATCGACCGTGCTGAAGCCGCCTCCGAAGCTGAGTGAACCGGTGCGTTTTTCCTGCACTAGAATTGTCAGATCTTTGCGCCCGGGTATATCTGTCTCCTCGGGATACGTCTCGACCTTGGCGAAGTAACCCAGGTTGTCCAAACGTTTCTTGGTCGTGTCCACACGAACAGTATTAAAAACGTCTCCCGGGGCGACAAGCACTTCGCGCCGGATCACCTTGTCCTTGGTGCGCGTGTTGCCCTCAATATTGACCCGATTCACAAAAGAGCGGGTGCCTTCCTCGATGTTGTAATGCACGTCGATCAGGGCCGGCCCGGCAGGAGTGCCTTCGGGTGTAATGACCAAGTCGACGTAGCCGCCGCTGCCGTATGCGTCGGCAACAGCCTTGGCATCGTCCCGGAGCTGTTTTGGCGAATAGACGCTCCCCTCTTTCATTTTTAACAGCTTGCGAATTCGCTCTTCGTTGGTCGCCTGATAGCCCGAGATGGTCAGCTTGCGTACGTGATACTGTGGGCCCTCCACGATCACAATAGTGATGATCATGGGCCCCTTCGGAGTGCGTTCCTTGCGCACATCTTTTATTTGTACGTCGATAAAGCCGTGGTCTTGGTAGTACTCGCGGATTTTGTCGAGGTCCTGTTCGAACTGGACCTCATCCAGGCGTCCCGTTTTATCCATGAAATAAATGAGCGTTCTGCCACGAGTTTTCATCTGTTTACGCAATACCCCTTGGCTGATATGCTCATTCCCCTCGAAACGGATCTGACTGATCGCGCCTTTGACGCCTTCGTTCACGGTGAAAACGACGCGCGCTGTCCCGTGTTTCTCGTCGATCGGCTCGACGCGAAATTCAACGCTGACGTCGTTGTATCCTTTCCCCTGATAGATTTCGATGATTTTCTGACGCGCTTCTTCCAGTTTCTGTTCGTCAACCGCTTGGTTGAGCCTCACTTTGATTTCTTTGCGCAGTCTTTTCGGTTTGACGTGTTCGGCGCCGGTGATTTCGATCTCGTGCACGACCGCACGCGTCTGCACGGCGACGATCACCTTCACGCCGTTGCCTTCCGGTTGAGCAAAGATGCGAACGTTTCGAATGTAACCGGTCTTATAAAGGGCCTTGATGTCGTCCTCTACAACCTGGTTCGAATATGGCTGGCCAACTTTTGTGCGCATCTGGGCCAGAATCCGTTCCTTGCTAATTGTTGCGGACCCCGCGTACTGCACCTCCAGGGAACGGATGATGGGAGGACCCGCGGCTGCTTGAGGCGCTTGCGCCCGGGCCACTACAGCCCCAAAGAGCGCGCAAACGGATGCGATCCAAATCGCAAACGGCGGGGGGCGCATCCATCCACAAAAACGTTCCATATGTCCGAGGCCCAGCCCCGCGCAAAAACGAACCCACGCAGGACAGGCGCCTATATCGGAAATAAGACCGCAATCGTCAAGGCGAGATTTCTCACACAACCCCGACGGCCCACCTCTCGATTGATCCGCAGTTCGCTCCGCACGCGAGATACAGCCCCCTATTTATCCCGTATGCCGGCCTTTTTAGCGAGGTTTCTTCTTCAGTGTGATAGTTAATCCCTGGACCGCTGCGATCTCGGCTTCTTCGCCTTTTTCGATCGGCGCGTCGCTGACGGCGTTCCAGTATTCGCCTTCAACGAATATCCTGCCGTGGCGCGAATCGATCGGCGTCAAGGCCGTCACGGTTCTTCCGATGAGCGTTTCTTTTCCCACCTTGACCGGCAACAATTGCGCGCGCAGGCCTTTTCCGATGACAAAAACAAAGAACCCGGCGGTGACCAGTGTAGCAGGAATGATGAAACCCAGTGATAAGCGAAAGAGCGGATCGGCGCGATCAAAGAGCATGAGCGATCCGACCAAAAACGCGATGATTCCACCGACCGTGAGCACGCCATGCGTCGGCGTGTAAACATCAAAGATGAAAAGCGCGAAAGCGAGCGCGATCAGGACAAGTCCAGCCACGTTGACCGGCAGGATCGCCGCCAGATAAAGCGCCAGAATCAACGCGATCGCTCCTACGACGCCGGGAAGAATGGCCCCGGGCGAAGTCAGTTCGCCGATGATCCCATAGATCGCTATCAGCATCAGGATGAACATGACCTCTGGCCGCCAGAGTTTTTGAAATACGCGCTCCGCGGGTGACATCTTGATTTCGGTCAGTTGCGCGCCGGTAGTCTTCAGGGGTTTGCCGTCCACGACATGCCCATTCAATTTTTGCAGCAGATCGGGCATATCTGTGGCGATCAAATCAATGACTTTCAATTCCAGCGCTTTTTGCGCCGTGATCGAAGCGCTTTCCTTTACCGCGGACTTGGCCCATTCAACGTTACGCTGGCGCTTGCCCGCGATGGTCTCCATGTAGCTGACGGAAAAATTCTCAAGCTTCTGCTTCATCGTTTCGTCCGTTTTTTCTTCGCCGCCGCTTGGAAAACCGCCGATGGAAACCGGATGAGCCGCGCCAATCGTTGTGGCCGGAGCCATTGCGGCGACGTTGGCCGCAAGAGTAATGAAACAACCTGCGCTCGTCGCGGTCGCCCCGGTCGGAGCAACGTAAACGACGACAGGCACTGAAGAGCCGAGGAAGCTTTGCACAATTCTTTGCGTCGAATCGAGGAGGCCGCCCGGCGTGTTCAGTTGGATGATGAGGCATTGCGCATTTTGCTCTCGGGCTTCGTCGATGCTGCGGGAAATGTAGCTCGCTGTGGCAGGCCCGATCGCGCCGTCAACATTGATAAAACAAACCTTTTCCGCTGCAAAACTTGCCGGAGCCACTGTGCATGCGACAAAGAAAACGGCGGTAGCAACGCAAATCGAAAGGCGAACTCTGCGGGGCGACGCGCTGCTGCCACGTTCGGGATCGCTTGTTAGGCGTCGCAGGGCTCTGCTCGCCGTCCGTGTCGTTTTTACAGATTGCGCTGCAGGAGTGTCCGTAGGAGATCACACTCCTTTCATCGGCTGAAGCTTGACGGCGAGATCTTCTACCTTTGGTTGCACGATCTTCTCGTAATCGCGATAGCTCATTTTGATCGCGTCAGTGTGTGTGCCCGCCTCGAACACGATGTAGTCCTGTTCCGCCAGATGTTTGTCCACATAGGTCGTTAGGCCGTAGAGATTCCCAAACGGCGGCATGGCACCAATCACAGACTCGGGAAAGAGTGACTGGAAGTCCTGTTCCTGATCAAGCAAGACAGCTTTTCCGGTTACTTTCTCGACCTTCTCCAAATCGATCCGGTGATCCGCCGGCAACACCACCATTAAATGTTGATCCCCGGATCTTATCATGACCACTTTCGCCTGATGCCGCCCTTTGACATGCTCGGCTTCAGCGATCCGTTGCGCCGTCACTGCTTCAGCGTGGTGCAGGACCTCGTACTGCACTTTGTTTTCGTGTAAACAATCGATCAATCGTTTCGGTATTTCCATAATGCCTCCGATAGAAAAAGTATCACTTTCCGGCGCTATCTCTACTTTTCCAGGGAGCGGCTACTCCTGATCCTCGTGTCCGAAGATCACAGTCACGACCAAACCCAAAACGGTGACTGCCGCCACCGTTCCCAGGACCGCTGGAACGCCGAATTTACCTTTTAGAATCGGCAGCACGAAGACCCCAAGTGTCGCGCCCATCTTCGCGAAACCTGCTGCAAAGCCGCTTGCCGTACCACGCAACTGCGTCGGAAAAAGGATTGGTGCCAGGGTAAACGTGGTCGCGTTAGGCCCGGCGTTCATTAACAAGTTGAACAGGACGAATCCCGTGAACACTAGCGGAATATGCAGATCGGAATTCGATAGGTGAACGGCAGTCATCAGTATGAGCATGCCAAGAGTCATGCCTGCAAAACCAATGGCTTGCATCCGGATGCGTCCGAATCGTGGGACCGCCCAGATTCCGAGAAGAAAACCGAAGAAAAGAAACAAATCGATTGCCGCGGTTCCTCTGGTATTGGCAAAGTCGCTGGAGATGACGCCACCTGTATGGCTGGCGATACTGATCGCTCCGAGGATGATCGGGGTGAACAGCCCCACGCCGTAGGTGGCGATATCCATTAAAAACCACGGAACTGCTACCAGCATGGTCCGGCGCGATAAGGACGCGAAAAGAGAATCGCCATGCCGGGTGCCTCCGATTGCGCCGCAGCATCCGCGAAGCTTTTTTTTCCAGCGTTGCTTGTAAGTCGCAACACTTCCTCTTGCTGCTGGGGCATGATCCGGATAAAAGCTTCTGCCGCCTCTGCAAATCTACCGCGCGTCATCAGCCAATGTGGGCTGTCCGGTTCGGATAAACGCAGCAGGAAAAAGAGAGGGCGATGGCGCCTTCGGCTGCGAGGAAAAACCGCCAGTTCTGAGTACTCTCTACATTTTTCAACAACAGCAGAGTAATCGCTGCCGCGAGCAACATGCCGACCGACTGACAGGCAATTGTGGCGACCATCATTCGCGCCCGACTGCGTTTGGGCACCACTTCCGACAGGTAGCTGCTGCTCACGGGGAAATCGATGCCGATGCCAACCCCGACAAGCAGTTGGCCAACAAAGAGCATTGAAGGTCCGGTCGCGAGCGCGCTACTCGTGGCGCCCGCGGCAATAATAATCATATCGGTGAGCATCAAACGTCTGCGACCCAGGCGATCCGCTACGGGCCCGCCAATTCCGGCGCCCAAAACCGCGCCAAAAACAAGCGCCGCGCCGATCAGACCAACGATGTCTGGTGTGAGATGAAACTGAGCGATGATGAGCGGCATCGCCACGCCGAGAGCGAAAATAGCGAAGCCATCAAGCAACGTGCCGCCGGTAGAGAGCACCCAAAGCCATCGCTGGAGAGCTTTCAGCGGCGACTCGTCCAACAGCAACACCAGGCATTGGGATGGAGTGGCTTCGGCCAATGCTACTTTTTCTCGTCCTTGCCCGATTTCTCCTCGTCAACCGCCTGATGATATTTGCGGCGAATTTCCGCCAGATTTACGGTCGGTTTCGGCAATTGCATTTTCATTTCTTCCATTGTCCGGGTGATGATCTGCGAGATGGACAAATCGCGAAACCACTTGTGGTTTGAAGGAATGATGAACCAGGGAGCGTGTTCAGTGCTTGTTTTACCAAGCACATCCTCGAACGCCTCGATGTAATCTTTCCAGTAGTCGCGCTCCTTATAATCGGATTCGCTGATCTTCCATTGGCGCGCCGGGTCGTCGAGTCGCTTTGCGAACCGGGCGAGCTGTTCCTGCTTTGAAATGTAGAGGAAAAATTTGAGTATCGTGGTGTTGTTTTCAGTAACAATGAGCTTCTCAAAATCGTTGATCTGATCGTACCGTTTCGACCAGACCTTTTCCGGCACGAGACTCGTGCACTCTGACCACGAGCACGTCTTCATAATGGGAACGATTGAAAATGGCGACCGAGCCTTTGGCCGGCGCATGAGGATGCACGCGCCAGAGAAAATCGTGGGCCAACTCTTCGGCTGTCGGTTGCTTAAAGTTTGATTCGACACAACCCGACGGATTCATCCCCGTCAAAACGTGACGGACCACTCCGTCTTTGCCCGCGGCGTCGAGGCCTTGGAGGACAATGAGAAGCGAATGCTTCTTTTCGGCATACATGAGGTATTGCAGTTGCTCCATTTTCTGCAGGTCCTTCTGAATCTCCGGCAAAGCCGACTTGTGGGATTCATGTTTGCCGTGGTAGCCGGGATCCAAATGTTTTAGCCGGATCTTGGAGCCCGGTTTCGACGATGAGTTTTTTCAGGTAATTCGACATGGTTACTTCTTTCGCTTCCAGCTACCGCGCTGCCCCTCGCCCGGTGTCAGTGAAACTCGCAGTGGCTGAAAAAAAGATCTCCTCCACGAACGGTCAGGATCGAGGATTCCATAAAGTCCCAGCTTCACTACGTCCTGAACGATCATCCACGCCAGGTTATAAGCCCAGACAAAGCCGATGATTCCCCATTGGAGCGACGGCACCAGCCAGCCCTGGCTGCACATGAACACTGCCGCGATTTGAGTCGCGACAATGGCGAAGAAAAGCCTCGCGCTGGGATATGGCGGCTTCCACAACGTGCCCCTTGTGCGCGTCACAAATAACATGAGATGACCGCCTGCAACGAGTTGCAGGAACATCATTGTTTGCAGCTGTGGATGATCCAGATGATGAACGGTGTCGCCGAGATAAAGCAGACCGAAGCTTTGAATAACGCGCGAGTAATCCCAGCACTGATGAAATCACCAGCACCTTGTCCAATTCCCATCTCACCGGCTGCGGCGGCACGGTTGCGTTGTCGAACGCGATAGTCATGATGGGAACGTCGTCGAGAAGCGCGAGCGCAATCAGCATGATCGCAGTGAGCGGAAAGAAATGATAATAAATCGAGGCCAGCACCACAAACACCATGATGGCGATGGTCATGGCGATTCGATATAACACGTAGCTCGTCATGCGCTCGAAGATCCGCCTGGCTTCCGCAATCCCTTCGATGATCACTGATAAACCGGGCGCGATCAGGACCACAGCCGCCGCTGCCCGCGCCGCTTCCGTCGCCCCGGACACAGCAATGCCTACGTCGGCTTGCTTGAGCGCAGGCGCGTCGTTCACACCGTCACCGGTCATGCCGACGATGTGACCGTTCTGCTGTAATATTTTTACAATGGCGTATTTGTGTTCGGGAAAAACCTGCAGCAAAGCCATCCGCCTCATCGATCTTCTCCGCCGCATCCAGGGGGATTTGCCCTTTCGTTACATCGTTGGGAAAGCAGTTGTAGCCGGCATCGATGATGCCGGCCGGGCCGAACACGAATTTCGTTTGCGACTCCAAATAAAAACACCGCCGCGACCCTTATCTTGCGCGAACGAATTGTATATGCCTGTATGCGAAGTTTGCGAGAACGGGTCCGCGTGAAAGCGGAACTCCAAACACTCAGCACATCGCATTCTTAGACAGGCTTCTAGGAACAGTCTCAGCACGGAGAGCAACCGGATGCGTCTGGACTCGTCGGCAATTACGAAATAAAGATGTTAATATGAATTTCTTTCGAGCTTCTTTCATCGGTCTGACGGTTCTTTTGTTGGCAGGTTCAATCGTGCTGGCGCAGACACCTGCCGCGAAATCGGTGGCGTCATCAAAAGCTATCGTGGTGCTTCATCCCACGGCGGGCAACAAAGTGAGCTGGCACTGTCACCTTCACGCCAGTCGCGGATGGCGTGCAGGTGCACGCAGAGATCACAGGCCTTACACCCGGAAAGCACGGCTTTCACGTCCATGAATTTGGCGATTGCAGCGCGGCCGATGCCAGCTCCGCCGGCGGCCATTTTAATCCCACCCACAAACCGCACGCCGGCCCGGAGGCGGCCGAACGACATGAGGGCGATATGGGAAACGTGGAAGCAGACGCTTCCGGCAACGCGAAGCTTGATTATGTGGACCACCAGATGTCCCTCTCGAACGACGACAAATCAGTGATTGGCCGTTCCGTGGTGGTGCACGCAAAGCCGGACGATCTAAAGTCTCAGCCATCCGGCGACTCAGGCGCGCGCGTCGCGTGTGGGGTCATTGGATGGGCAAAAACACAGTAACGGTCGGCCTGCCGCTGAACATTAGATTGTTGGATCGCGGTGCCCTGACTGTAGCGTGCGCTGTCCTCAGCGCAGTCAGCGTGCCGCGAGCTGTGGCGAATCTCTTGCTGGAGGGACAGCGGACTCTACAGCTGCGCAGCAAATTCGACGCGATGAACACGTCTACATGGCAAATCTTCCAGAAATCGCCTGGCGAAATCTCTGTGCTCGACAGAGCAGATTTCATCTGATCAAATTACTAAAAACCATCGCCCTGCACGCTTATGCCACGACTATCTAAAATTGAATTGTCGCCCGATAACGGGTGCATTATCGATATGAAATGGAGCCTGGGCCCGTTGAGCTATCACTCATCTGGCGCAGGCAAGGTCAACATTGAACCGAACAAGGAAATTATTCGGCTGCCCGAACTGATTCTTTACGATCACGTCGGTTTTAACCC